>NZ_AKJK01000066.1 GCF_000282375.1 Pseudomonas sp. GM50 | reverse complement strand
GCTTGCCCGCGAAGCTTTTCAACCATTCATGCTCTGAAAATGCGCCAGCATCCGCTGAGCATCCGGCACCACCCCGCTGAACAGTTCAAACGCCTTCACTGCCTGAAACACCGCCATGGTGCCGCCATCCAGGGTGCGGCAACCCAGCGCGCGAGCGTTGCGCAGCAGTTCGGTTTCCAGTGGGAAGTAAACGATCTCCGCAACCCACAATTGCGTCCGAAGCAGCTCCACCGGCACGGGCATGCCCGGCAGCTTTTTCATGCCCATCGGCGTGGTATTCACCAGTCCGTCGGCCTCGGCCATGGTACTCGCCAAGTCATGGCCGGCAACGGCCCGGCCGAAGCCAAAATGCTGGTTGAGGTTGTTCGCCAACGCCTGGGCACGGCTGTTATCCACATCGAAAATGCTCAGCAGCCGTACGCCTTCGCTCAATAGCGCGTGGGCCACTGCCGCGCCTGCGCCACCGGCGCCCATTTGCACCACACGCTCACGGGTAACGTCCTGCAAACCGCGACGAAAACCTTCGGCAAAACCCAGGCAGTCGGTGTTGTGGCCGATGCGTTTACCGTCCTTCAGCACCACCGTGTTCACCGCGCCAATACCGCGGGCTTCCGGCGACAGTTCGTCAAGCAACGGGATAATCGTCTGCTTGCACGGGAAGGTGATATTCAGCCCGGTGAAGTTCATCCGTTCGGCGGCCATCAGCAGGTCGGGCAGGGCGCTGCTGTCGAGTTTCAATTGATCCAGATCGATCAACCGATACAGGTAACGCAAACCCTGCGCATCGCCTTCATGCTCGTGCAGCGCGGGGGTGCGGGAAGCCTGAATGCCGGCACCGATCAGCCCGGCCAATACCACGGTGTTCTGTGTCATGACGCTTAACCTTTCAAACGTTGGCTGAAATGCGCTAGTGCCAGACGATAGCCGTGGCTGCCAAAACCGCACATGACCGCCGTGGCGATAGACGAGACAAAGGAGTGATGCCGGAAGGGTTCGCGGGCATGGACGTTGGACAGGTGTACTTCGATCACCGGCAGTTCGCTGGCGACCAAGGCATCGCGAATGGCGACCGAGGTGTGAGTCCAGGCGGCCGGATTGATGACGATCCCGGCGCAGCGGCCACGGGCGGCGTGAATCCAGTCGAGCAGTTCGCCCTCATGGTTGGTCTGGCGAAATTCCACTGCCAGGCCGAACTCTTCGGCTGCACGGCCGCACAGCGCTGAAATGTCCGCCAGGGTTTCGTGGCCATAAGTCGCCGGTTCACGGGTACCCAGCAGGTTCAGGTTCGGGCCGTTGAGCACCAGAACGATAGGGGACATCGAGTCTCTCCACATATTATTTTTGGCATTGGCCGAGGGTTTCAGCCTGTGGGGAGAAATTGTACTAACTGGTTAATAAGGTCAATTGAAGAGGGCGTCAGGCCTGGATTATTTGTGCGGTGATCGGACGGTCATGCATTGATGCGCGGTAGATGCTCAACCAGAAAATCGATAAACGCTCTTAGCCGCAACGGCACATGGCGGCTTTGCGGATAAAGCAGGGTGAAGGGGCGGGAGCGGCCACCATAGGGCTTGAGCACTTCCACCAACGAGCCATCCGCCAGCTCGTTTTCGACGATGAAGCGATACGTTTGAAACAACCCTGCACCGTGTTTTGCCAACGTCACACCGCCTAATACATCATCGGAACAGCAGTAATTGCCCTCGGCCAAAATCTCCAGCGGCACACCGTTGTCATTAAACAGCCAGGCAATCCGCCGACCGCTGCTGGGCAGTTCGTACTGAATGCATTCGTGCTGAGCCAAGTCATCCAGGGTCTGCGGGGTGCCGGCGCGCTTCAGGTAATCAGGGCCGGCAATCATCACCAGCGCGGCATCCTCCAACGGCCGGGCAATCAGCCCTGAGTCGGGAATGGCTCGCACACGGATTGCCATGTCATAGCCTTCGCCGACGAAATCGATGTTGCGATTGCTGATGTGCGCCTCGACTTTCACGGCGGGAAAGCGCGCCCGAAACGCAGGCAGCAAGGGCAGGATTCGATGATGGGCATAGGTCGTGGGAATGCTGATGCGCAAAGTGCCGGAAGGTTCTTGCTGCTGCCCCATCACCTCGCGCTGGGCCTCGACCAGTTGTGCGAGAGCCTCGCGACACTCTTCGAAATAACGCCGGCCACTGTCGGTCAGCTTGACGCTGCGGGTGGTACGCGCAAACAGCCTCACACCCAAACGTTCTTCCATGCGCGACACCGAGCGGCTGACGGCGGCCGGGGTCACGCCCGCCACCTGGGCTGCTGCGGTAAAGCTGCCGGCCTCTGCGGCCAGGCAAAACAGTTCGATGCTGCCCAACTGAAGATCGTCGAAATGTCGCTGCATGATTGATTACACCGGGAATCAAATGAAGTGTCAGAGTGTGTATTTATCAAATAAGAGCGCACAAATACAGGGTGTTTCAACCTGCCAGTGCCGAGTTCCGAACCGGCCAATTGATCGAGCGATCAGCGCGCCAGCTGTCGGATTCTTCAAGGAGTGGCGAATCTTTGAGTTTGTAACCTAACTGATGGGTTAGCATAAATGTAATCGCTACAGAAAAAGCAAACAGCCCTAAGAGCACCCGAGGGCGTGGAGATCGAATTATGAAAACGATAAACGCAAAAATGCAGGTCGATCACCCAGTGACCGAAGGCGCTCTGGACGAAGCGATCGAGAGTGGTGAGGCGCGCCGTCGCGCTGGATTGAATGCGACCACGGTGATCTTTCTTGATCCGTGTCTCGCCGTCGGTTTTGAGGATGGCAGCGGTGTGTTGTTGCCAGTGAAAAACTATCCAGAGTTCGATGGTTTCGAGACTGAGGATTTCGCCGGGCTGAAAGTCGGTTTCGCCGGAGCCGCACTTTGTCATGAAGACAAGGAATTGCAGGTGTCCATCGCCGGCTTGATCTCGGCGAGCAAACCGCTGATGGATATGGCCGCCTCGGTGATCGCATCGCGCAATGGTCGTCAGAGCAGCGCGGCCAAGGCCGAGGCTGCGCGGGCCAATGGCAAGAAGGGTGGTCGCCCGCGCAAGACCGATGTGGCGCTTTGATCACCCACAAAAAAGCCGTCCTGTGGACGGCTGATTTGTAGGTGGAGGCTGCGATCAACGACGGGTCAACAACACCCCGGATTCCATGTGATGGGTCCATGGAAACTGGTCGAACATCGCGCACTGAGTGATGCGGTGGGTGTCGTGCAACTGGGCGATGTTGGCCGCGAGGGTTTCCGGGTTGCAGGAAATGTAGAGGATGTTGTCGAAGCGCCGGGTCAGCTCGCAAGTGTCCGGGTCCATGCCGGCGCGGGGCGGGTCGACGAACACGCTACCGAATTCGTAGCTCTTGAGGTCGATGCCGTGCAGGCGACGGAACGGGCGAACTTCGTTCAGGGCTTCGGTCAGTTCTTCGGCAGACAAACGCACCAGCGTGACATTACCCACCGCGTTTTCACTCAGGTTGCTGAGCGCTGCATTGACCGACGTCTTGCTGATTTCGGTGGCCAGCACTTTGCGCACACGGGTCGCGAGCGGCAGGGTGAAGTTACCGTTGCCGCAATACAGCTCCAGCAAATCGTCGGAGCGATCGCCGAGGGCGTCATACGCCCAGTTGAGCATCTTCTGGTTCACGGTGCCGTTGGGTTGGGTGAACGCGCCTTCCGGCTGGCGATAGCTGAAGGTGCGACCGCCAACTTCGAGTTTTTCGACCACGTAATCGTGACCGATCACTTCGCGTTTGCCCTTCGAACGACCGATGATGCTGACGTTCAGGTCGGCGGCCAGTTTCGACGCGGCCGCGTGCCAGTGCTCCTCCAGCGGGCGGTGATAGCACAGGGTGATCATCGCATCGCCGGCCAGGGTGGTGAGGAACTCCACCTGAAACAGCTTGTGGCTCAGGGCCGCACTCGCTTGCCACGCCGCCTTGAGTTGCGGCATCAACTGGTTGATGCGCAGGCTTGCGATCGGGAATTCTTCGATCAGGATCGGCGTGCGTTTGTCTTCCTGGGAAAACATTGCGTAGTGGCGCTCGCCGGCTTCACGCCACAGCCGGAATTCGGCACGCAGGCGAAAGTTTTTCAGCGGCGAATCGAACACCGCAGGTTCGGGTGCGTCGAACGGGGCCAGCAGGTCACGCAGGCGCGTGACCTTTTCTTCGAGCTGAACGGCGTAGGCCTGGGAATCAAAAGTCATGCGTTGAACCAACCCAACTTGATCACGAACAGAATCGACAGAATCACCAGCGCCGAATTCAACTCACGGCCGCGACCGGACAGCAACTTGATGGCTGTCCAGGAGATGAAACCGAAGGCGATGCCGTTGGCGATGGAATATGTGAATGGCATGGCCAGGGCGGTGACCACGACCGGTGCGGCGACGGTGATGTCGTCCCAGTCTATTTCCGCCAGGCCGGATGTCATCAGTACGGCGACGAACAGCAACGCCGGCGCGGTGGCGAAGGCTGGAACGCTGGCCGCCAATGGCGAGAAAAACAGCGCCAGCAGGAACAGAATCGCGACCACGATGGCGGTCAGGCCGGTGCGGCCACCGGCACTCACGCCGGCTGCGGATTCGATGTAGCTGGTGGTGGTCGACGTACCCAGCAAGGAACCGGCCATGGCCGCGGTGCTGTCGGCGATCAGGGCGCGGCCCATTTTCGGCATGTGGCCGTCCTTGCCCATCAGGCCGGCGCGCTTGGCGACGCCGATCAGGGTGCCGGAGTTGTCGAACAGGTCGACGAACAGGAAGGCGAAGATCACGCTGACCAGACCGATGTCCAGTGCGCCTTTGATGTCCAGTTGCAGGAAGGTCGGTGCCAGCGACGGCGGCATCGACATCACGCCACCGAACGGGGTGAAGCCCAACAGAATGGATACGATGGTCACCGACAGAATGCCGATCAGCACCGCTCCACGGACTTTCAGGGCCTCCAGGGCGACGATCAGGGCAAAGCCGAGGGTCGCGAGAATCGGCGCCGGTTGCTTCAAGTCGCCGAGGCCGACCATGGTCGCCGGATTGCTGACGACGATGCCGGCGTTGTGCAGGGCGATCAGCGCCAGGAACAGGCCGATACCGGCGGCAATCGCCGAGCGTAGCGCCAGCGGGATGCTGTTGATGATCCATTCACGGATGCGGAAGATCGACAGCAGGAAAAACATCACCGCCGAGATGAACACCGCGCCCAACGCCACTTGCCAGGTGTGGCCCATGTGCAGGACCACGGTGTAGGTAAAGAAGGCGTTCAGGCCCATGCCCGGCGCGAGGGCGATCGGGTAGTTGGCGATCAGGCCCATGGTCGCCGAGCCGATGGCAGCTGCCAGACAGGTGGCGACAAACACCGCACCCTTGTCCATGCCGGTCTCGCCGAGGATGCTCGGGTTGACGAACAGAATGTAGGCCATGGCCAAAAAGGTCGTGACGCCCGCCAGAATCTCGGTCCGCACGTTGGTGTTGTGTGCCTTGAGTTGAAACAGCCTTTCCAGCATGTCTGCTCCCCGTGGCGCGCCCGGCGCCGTGAATGTATCGACCTCAACAGCAAAGCACAGGCCGCAGCAGGCGCCTGGGAATTTTCTGTGGGGTCGGAAAAAGCCGCGCATCATACCAGCAGCGTGGGGCTATGGCTGCTTATGGCTGCGATCGTCGTCGATGTTTTGCATAAAAGGGAACTGCGCCATACTGCGCGCTGTTTTTTTGGGGGAGGGAGGGGGTAGATATGTATTGCATTAAAAAGCGTGCGATTGCGTTATCGGGATTGCTGCTCAGCTGTTTCATCGGAGCGCAAACAGCCTTCGCGGCCATGGCCCAACCGTTGAGCCAGGTGAAGGTGCTCAAGGTCGAATCACCAGGCTGTGGCTTTGAAAATATCGCGGACGGCCAGGCGCAAACCCGTTGCGACCACAAAGGGCCAAACATCAAGGTGTATGTGCTGGAGGTCGGCTACGGCCGTGCAGCCCATGTCGCACTGGACGGTTTCGAGGTGAACGGCACCCGAACCCCTGTCTGTGCTTTTGATACCGGCAACCTGACCGAGTGCTCCGCCGGGAAAAAAACCGTCGGCTATCTGTACATCTTCGACCTGGCGGGCAAGCAGGACGGCACCTTCACGTTCAGCAATACCTCGATCAACGCCCCCGGCAACACGCTGTCGACGCAGCTTTACATCAAGTAACGGCTGGCCTCGAACAAGTGTCAGGAAAGCTGACTACGCTTTAAAGATCATCCTGTGGACCGCGCCCATGACCTTTAGAGCCCTGATTACCCTCGCCGAGGGCATCGACGATCTGCAAACCGTGACCTTGATCGATGTGCTGCGCCGCGCCAAGGTTGAAGTGGTGGTGGCCAGCATCGAGGCACGGCGCATGCTCACCTGCGCTCGCGGCACCCGCTTGACCGCCGATGCGATGTTGGTGGATTTACTGGCCCAACCCTTCGACCTGATCGTTCTGCCTGGCGGTGCCGTAGGGGCGCAGCATTTGGCGGCCCACCAACCCTTGCAACAATTGATCAAGGACCAGGCCGCCGCCGGGCGCCTGTTCGCCGGTATTGCCGAATCTCCGGCACTGGCGCTGCAAACCTTTGGCGTTTTGCGTCAGCGGCGCATGACTTGCCTGCCCACGGTCAGCAATCAACTGTCGGGTTGCAACTTCATCGATCAACCGGTGGTGGTCGATGGCAACTGCATCACCGCTCAGGGTTCGGGCGCCGCGTTGGAGTTTGCCCTGGCGCTGGTGGAGCAACTCTGCGGCAAAGCCACGCGGTCGACGGTGGCGGGGGAGTTGGTGGTTTAAGAGTGCCCTGGACAACTACGTCAGACCCTGACCTCTTCCACCGGCACATGCATGCGGTCGCGGTTGGCCAGGGTCGGGAACAGTTTAATCCAGGTCCCGGTCACCATCAGCGTGCCGATGCCGCCCATGACCACTGCCGGCACGGTGCCGAACCAGTGGGCCGTCAGGCCTGATTCGAACTCGCCGAGCTGATTCGAAGCGCCGATGAACAAGCCATTCACCGCGCTCACCCGGCCGCGCATTTCGTCGGGAGTTTCCAGTTGCACGAATGAGGCGCGGATCACCATGCTGATCATGTCCGCTGCGCCCAATACCACCAGCACGGCGAGAGAGAACCAGAACGAAGTCGACAGGCCGAAAGCGATGGTCGCCACGCCGAATACACCCACGGCCGTGAACATCACCCGCCCGACGTTTCGCTCTACGGCAAATCGCGCCAGAAACAGCGACATCAGCAGCGCACCGACTGCCGGGGCCGAACGCAGCAGGCCCAGACCCCACGGGCCGGTCAGCAGAATGTCTTTGGCGAACACCGGCAGCAACGCGGTCGCGCCGCCCAGCAGGACGGCAAACAGATCCAGGGAAATTGCCCCGAGAATGTCCGGGCGACTGCGAATGAAGCGGATGCCCGCCAGCAGCGAATCCAGGGTGGCCTTGCCCTTGTTCAGCGGTGTCTGTCGGGCCGGAAGGTTGAGCATCAGCGCACAAGCGATGAGGTAAAGAATCACCGTCGGGCCATACACCCAGACGCTGCCAAAGGCGTAGAGCAAACCGCCCAACGCCGGGGCGACGATAGTTGCCGATTGTTGTGCAGATTGCGCGGCGGCAACGGCACGGGGGAACAACGCGCTGGGCACGATGCTCGGCAGCAAGGCCTGAGTCGTCGGCATTTCGAAGGACCGGGCGGCGCCGAGCAGGAACGCGAGGATGAAGATCATCTCCCGGGTGACATGGTCGGTCGCGCTGCCGATGGCCAGCGACAGGGCGATCAGCGCTTGCAGGAACTGACAAATCGCCGCGACCTTGCGCCGGTCATAGCGGTCCGCGACATGCCCGGTGTGCAGCATGAACAACACTCGAGGGGCAAATTCCACCAGCCCCACCAGGCCCAGATCGAGCACATTGCCCGTCAGTTGATACAGATTCCAGCCGATTGCCACCGTGAGCATCTGAAAACCGCTGGCGGTAAACACCCGAGCCAGCCAGAACGCGATAAACGGGCGGTGATGACGTAACAGCAGGGGCGCTTGGTTGGGCATCTGAAGGCAGGTCTGGGAGAGGGGAAGGGCGAGATTATCACCAAGCTGTAACCAGAAGTTGCAGGGCTGAGAAATTTAGTTAGCTAGACACCGATCTACACAGCATACGAAATCCCTGTGGCGAGGGGGCTTGCCCCCGTTGGGCCGCGAAGCGACCCCAGACCTTTACGACTGCTGCGCAGCCGAACGGGGACAAGCCCCCTCGCCACAGTTAGTTCACCCATCTAAAAATGTATTGCAATGCATGACCAAACCCATGAGGCAACCTGTCACGCGGCAAAAGACCACACCGTCCATCGGCAAAAATGCGACTACTCTTTCAACGTTGCTTGATCCAGATCAAGACCCTTCGTGGAAATGATCCGGCGGCCAGATGGCCAGACTCCCTACGTTGTGATGATGGTAAAAAAAGAACGAATTCGAATTCGCCGCATTCCATATCCGTGGGGGCAGTGGGTGTAGGCCACAAGCCTTCAGCCGGTATTACCTGACAGAGGAAGACTTATGTTCGGTTTGGAGGCACTTGATCTCGCCCGGATTCAGTTCGCATTCACCATTTCGTTTCACATCCTGTTCCCGGCCATCACCATTGGCCTGGCGAGTTACCTGGCGGTGCTCGAAGGCTTGTGGCTGAAAACGCACAACGACACTTACCGCGATCTGTACCATTTCTGGTCGAAGATATTTGCCGTCAACTTCGGCATGGGCGTGGTTTCCGGCTTGGTCATGGCCTATCAGTTCGGCACCAACTGGAGCCGTTTTTCGGACTTCGCCGGTTCGGTGACCGGGCCGTTGCTGACCTATGAAGTGCTCACCGCCTTCTTCCTCGAAGCCGGTTTCCTCGGCGTCATGCTGTTCGGCTGGAACAAGGTGGGGCGCAAGCTGCACTTCTTCGCTACCGTCATGGTGGCCATCGGCACCCTTATTTCTACCTTCTGGATTTTGGCCTCCAACAGCTGGATGCAGACCCCGCAAGGCTACGAGATCGTCAACGGCCAGGTCATTCCGGTGGACTGGCTGGCGATTATCTTCAACCCGTCGTTCCCCTACCGCCTGATGCACATGGCCACGGCGGCATTCGTTGCGACCGCCTTCTTCGTCGGTTCGTCGGCGGCCTGGCACTTGCTACGCGGCAAGGACAACCCGGCGATTCGCACCATGCTCTCGATGGCGATGTGGATGGCGCTGATCGTTGCCCCGATTCAGGCCGTTATCGGTGACTTCCACGGCCTCAATACCCTCAAGCATCAGCCGGCGAAAATCGCTGCGATCGAAGGCCACTGGGAAAACCACGGCGACGAACCGACGCCGCTGATTCTGTTCGGCTGGCCGGACATGAAAGCTGAGAAGACCAGGTTCGCGGTAGAAATTCCGTACCTCGGCAGCCTGATCCTGACTCACTCCCTGGACAAACAGGTCCCTGCGCTCAAGGAGTTCCCGCCTGAAGACCGGCCGAATTCGACCATCGTGTTCTGGTCGTTCCGGATCATGGTCGGTCTGGGCATGCTGATGATCTTCACCGGTTTGTGGAGCCTGTGGCTGCGCAAACGCGACAAGCTGTATACCTCGCGGCCGTTCTTGTACCTGGCGCTGTGGATGGGGCCGTCTGGCCTGATCGCGATCCTGGCCGGCTGGTTCACTACTGAAATCGGCCGTCAGCCGTGGGTGGTTTATGGGTTGATGCGCACGGCGGATGCGTCCTCCGGGCACAGCTTCGTGCAGATGAGCATCACGTTGATCATGTTCGTTGTGGTGTATTTCGCGCTGTTCGGTGCCGGTCTTGGTTACATGATGCGTCTGGTGCGCAAAGGGCCGAAGATCGACGAAGGCAAGGAAACCAACGAAGGTGGTCCTGGCCAGAAACGCACACCGGCCCGTCCGCTGTCTGCAGCCGATGACGATGGCACCGAAGCTGATAACAGCCCCAGCCTGACCAAGGAGATTTGAATCATGGGTATTGATCTTCCGCTGATCTGGGCCGTGATCATCATCTTCGGCATCATGATGTACGTGGTCATGGACGGCTTCGACCTGGGAATCGGCATTCTCTTCCCGTTCATCAAGGGCAAGAGCGATCGTGACGTCATGATGAACACCGTCGCCCCGGTCTGGGACGGCAACGAAACCTGGCTGGTGCTGGGAGGCGCGGCATTGTTCGGCGCTTTCCCGCTGGCCTATTCGGTGGTGCTCTCGGCGTTGTACCTGCCGCTGATTTTTATGCTGATCGGGTTGATTTTCCGCGGTGTGGCCTTCGAGTTCCGCTTCAAGGCCAAGGATGACAAACGCCACCTGTGGGACAAGGCCTTCATCGGTGGCTCGATCGCCGCCACCTTCTTCCAGGGCGTGGCATTGGGTGCGTTCATCGATGGGCTGCCGGTGGTCAACCGTCAGTTCGCCGGCGGTTCACTCGACTGGCTGACACCGTTCACGATGTTCTGCGGCGCGGCGCTGGTGGTGGCTTATGCGCTGCTTGGTTGCACGTGGTTGATCATGAAGACCGAAGGCAAGCTGCAGGAGCAGATGCATGATCTGGCGCGGCCATTGGCCTTCGTGTTGCTCGCGGTGATTGGCATCGTCAGCATCTGGACGCCGTTGGCCCATGCCGAGATCGCCGCACGCTGGTTCACCCTGCCGAACCTGTTCTGGTTCTTGCCGGTGCCGATTCTGGTGCTGGTGACCCTGTACGGTCTGATTCGCGCGGTGGCCCGCAATGCGCATTACACGCCATTCCTGCTGACCCTGGTGCTGATCTTCCTCGGTTACAGCGGTCTGGGTATCAGCCTGTGGCCGAACATCGTGCCGCCGTCGATCTCGATCTGGGACGCCGCCGCACCGCCGCAAAGCCAGGGCTTCATGCTGGTGGGCACGCTGTTCATCATTCCGTTCATCCTGGGTTACACCTTCTGGAGCTACTACGTATTCCGCGGCAAGGTCACCCACGAAGATGGTTACCACTAGCGACTACGGCGCAGAATTGATACCTGCGCCGTTGTAGAGGAGAAAGCGATGATGGCTGGAAAACCTGATTTGCAGGAAATCGAAGCTGCCGAGAAAAAGCCGCTCTGGCAGCGACTCGGCTGGCTGGCGATGATCTGGACCGGCAGCGTCGTGGCACTGTTCATTGTGGCCTCGCTGATGCGCATGTTCATGAATGCCGCCGGTTTGAGCACCCACTGAAATTCCCATCCCGTTGCCTTGCGGCACGGATTTATAACCCTCCTGCGATGGAGGGTTTTTTTTAACCCGTATTTATTTACGTGCTTTGAGAATGACGAACTTGGGGGTGGCCGCGACTTGTTCGACGCCGCGGAACAACCGCGCCAGCTTGCTGTGATAACCCAGGTGACGATTGCCGACGATGTACAGCGCACCGCCCACCACCAGCGATTCACGCGCCTGCTGGAACATCCGCCAGGCCAGGAAATCGCCGACCACTTGCTGTTGGTGAAACGGCGGATTGCACAGCACTACATCCAGGGATTGAGGTTCCTGCTCTGCCAGACCATCGCCGGCCCGCACGATCACGTCACGATCGCCCAGCGCCGCGTGCCAGTTCTCAGCGGCCGATTGCACCGCCATGAACGATTCGTCCACCAGCGTGTAGTGGGCCTCAGGGTTTTGCAGAGCACTGGCAATCGCCAGCACGCCATTGCCACACCCCAGATCGGCAACCCGTGCTGCGCCGAGGTTCTTCGGCAAGTGCGGCAAAAAGGCCCGCGTGCCGATATCCAGCCCTTCACGGCAGAACACATTGGCGTGATTGAGCAGGTCGATCGCAGGAGCGTCGAGTCGATAGCGGGTCGGGTAGGGGGAGACAGCAGGGGCTTTGGCTTCTGCTGTGGCGATCAGCAGCCGAGCCTTCTTCACGGCAAGCGAGGCTTGCACCGGGCCGATGTAACGATCCAGCAGATCGCCCGCAGCGCGTGGCAAATGCTTCACCATCGCGGCCGCAATCACTTGAGCGCCGGGAGCCAATTGCCCTTGTAGCCTGATCAGTTGCTCTTCCAGCAGGGCCAGGGTTTTCGGTACCCGGATCAATACCCGGTCGAACGGCCCGATGAACGCTTGGCTGGCAGGCACCTTCGGCACCGCATCAAACGCCTGGCCGTTGCGTATCAGGTTCTTTTCCAGTCCCTGAAACGCCAGAAACGAATCGCCGCTGCTGGTCACCCGAACCTTGCCCACCAGGCTGGCGGCCAGAGCACCGAAGCTGTCGTTGAGCACCAGCACGCGGGTATCGGCTGCCGGTTGTTGCTCGGCCAGATGAGTCAGCAGGTATTCGTCTGCGGCATCAAACGCTTGCAACGGTTCGTTCTGCTGTTCGGGCTGGCGGATCAGATCGAGTTGAGCGAAGGGGGTTTCGAGCAGAGGCATGAGGCAGGGGGGCTCTGGGTAGTCAACGGAGGATAATCATCGAATGGCCCGTCGCTCAGGGGCGTCGTAGCGGGCTGAACCATCCGAGCAGACTGCGTCGTGGAATGTCACACGGCATCACTCAGGATGGATCGCAGATGGTACGTTTTTTTCGTCTGGATTACTCGCAGGGATTGCCTGATTCGAACAGATTCAGATAACGCACATTCTCGCTGCTTTGATCACCGCAGCAATCTTGTTGTTGACCCCAAGTTTGCGGATGGCACCGCGTATATGAAACTGCACCGTGCTTTCACTGAGGCTGAGGATTCTCGCGATCTCGCCTGCCGTCTTGCCGATGGCTGAATATTTCAACACCTCGACTTCTCGGGTTGATAAATGCACCGGGTTCGGCTTTGGGTGGGAGGAGGGCAGATCTTTCGCGACAAGCCCGTGCAGGTGGCGGCTAATGAACATCGCGTAGCCCAGATTTTTGTACAGGTCATGCGTAGTAATCGGGCAGTGGCTTCTAGCCAGGCTCAGCATGCTGCAAAGCCCATTCTGATCATGTACGGCTTGGGACCAGCCATAGCGCAAACCTTGCTGCTTTTGTGCTTGCCACAATGTCGGTGTCTTGGAGAAGACCTCCTCCTGCCAAAGAATCGGTAATTCGGAATGATTGCAATGGGCTAGTATCGGATCGACTTCACTGAAATGTTCTTGTTCATATTTCGTGTTCCATTCGGTGGGGTAATTATTCAGATTGATTTGATGGCGATGTATTTCACTCCTTTGGGATGTTATTGAAAATGCACAGAAATTAAAGCCCAGGTTTTTAACGAGATTGAGAGAAATCTCGTACGCGGTCTCCATTTTCTGTGCGTAGGATAGCTGCGTTAATTGTGATTCCTTCCACACTTTCATTTGATAACTCCATGCGGACTTTCCTGAGTAGTGCAGATTGGATCCAAGATCCGGCACGCCACGAGTGTAGGAGTATTCCTACATATATGCTGGATTATTTTGCTCTTGAAAAAGCTGGCAGCTGCATAACCGGTTCTTAGGTTCTGTTACAACGGATAAACAGACTTAATGCTAGCTGTCGTTTTTATCGTTTTTATTATTTTGTACTGTTTAGTTACAGGCCTGAAAAGACATTACAAATCACCAGTGTTTACGCTGCCTGCTTTGCGGGACACTAGCCTCATCTGTTGAATGGAGCGACCCATGACTGCCAGTGCAGAAAAATTCACTCGCCAGACGCTGCTTGACGTCCAGACGTTGACGCCAAACCTGTTCACCCTGCGGACCACCAGGGATCCTGGCTTTCGTTTTCGCGGGGGGCAATTCGCCCGACTGGGCGTGACCAAGGCGGATGGCAGTACGGTGTGGCGGGCTTACTCCATGGTCTCGTCACCCTACGACGAGTTCCTCGAATTCTTCTCCATTGTCGTGCCGGGAGGGGAGTTCACCAGTGAATTGAGCCGGCTGGTAGTCGGCGATACGCTGCTGGTCGACCGGCAGGCCTTTGGCTATCTGACGCTGGATCGCTTCGTCGATGGCCATGACCTCTGGCTATTATCCACAGGCACCGGGCTGGCGCCGTTTCTGTCGATCCTGCAGGACTTCGAGGTTTGGGAAAAATTCGAGCGAATCATCCTAGTCTACAGCGTGCGCGAAGCGCGGGAGTTGGCGTACCTGGAGTTGATTGCAGGGCTGGCCCAGCGCGATTATCTGGCTGAGTACGCGCACAAGCTGCAGTTCATCGCTACCGTCACCCGCGAGCAGCATCCGGGTGCCTTGAATGGGCGGATCACGACACTCATGGAAAGTGGCGAGCTGGAGCGAGCGGCCGGTGTGGCGCTGACAGCCGAGCATTCACGGGTGATGCTCTGCGGTAATCCACAGATGATCGATGACACGCGCAAGTTGCTCAAACAACGGGACATGCACCTGAGTCTCAGTCGACGACCCGGCCAGGTGGCAGTGGAAAACTACTGGTAAACAAACGGCGCCCGGAAGGCGCCGTTTCTTGGGGCAATCAGTTATCAGGGCCGGTTGTTCTGGGCCTTGAGCAGATCGCGAATCTCTTCCAGCAGCTCTTCTTCCTTGGTCGGAACCGGCGGCAGGGTTGGCGCCACGGCCTCTTCGCGTTTCAGACGGTTGATGGCCTTGACGCCCATGAAGATCGCGAAGGCGACGATGATGAAATCGATCAAGCTCTGGATGAACTTACCGTAGGCCAGCATCACCGCCGGGACATCACCGTTGGCAGCCTTGAGCGTAATGGCCAGGTCACTGAAGTCGACCCCACCGATCAGCAAGCCGATGGGTGGCATCACCACGTCGCCGACAAACGATGAAACGATTTTGCCGAAGGCGGCGCCGATGATGATACCCACGGCCATGTCGACCACATTACCTTTGACCGCGAAGGCCTTGAACTCACTTATCACGCCCATAGGTTATTTCCTTGTTACAGATGAGGTTGGTGAACGCAGTGTAATTCAGCAAAACGGCTCCTGCTCGAAACACCGCCTCACAATGCGAGCTCTTATCGACACATCTTCCGGCAATTAGTTTACAAAGTGCCACCATTCGCGCGCGATTACGCGCTCTAGACCGGGCTTTCCAGAACCTTTTCGCTATCGGCTCGGTGCGGGATTTCTATTTATGTTTTGGCCTTTGGGTCACTAGCCTCTGTGGGGCGCACCTGGATGCGCCTTATAAAATCAGAGGAAACTTCCATGATGACTCCCCTCGGCCTCGGGGCTTTGCCCCTGCGTCGTACGTTTGGCGTGCTGACCGCCAGCCTGCTGTCCTTCTCCGTTAGCGCGGCGACGTTGACCCGTGATAACGGCGCCGCCGTCGGCGACAACCAGAACTCGCAAACCGCTGGCGCGACCGGGCCGGTGCTGTTGCAAGACATACAACTGATCCAGAAACTCCAGCGTTTTGACCGTGAACGTATTCCCGAACGCGTGGTGCATGCCCGTGGCACTGGCGCCCATGGCACGTTCACCGTGACCGACGACCTCAGTGACCTGACCAAGGCCAAGGTTTTCGCCGGCGGCCAGAACACACCGGTATTTGTGCGTTTCTCCGCTGTGGTCCATGGCAACCATTCGCCGGAAACCTTGCGTGACCCGAGGGGGTTCGCCACCAAGTTCTACACTGCAGACGGCAACTGGGACCTGGTCGGCAACAATTTTCCGACCTTCTTCATCCGTGACGCGATCAAGTTTCCAGACATGGTCCACGCCTTCAAGCCGGATCCTCGCACCAACCTTGACGACGATTCCCGTCGTTTCGACTTTTTCTCCCATGTTCCGGAAGCCACTCGCACCTTGACCGAGTTGTATTCCAACTCCGGCACGCCTGCCAGTTATCGGGAAATGGACGGAAATGGTGTGCACGCCTATAAGTTGGTTAACGCCAAAGGTGATGTTCACTATGTAAAATTTCACTGGAAAAGTTTGCAGGGAATAAAAAATCTCGACCCTAAAGAAGTCACTAATGTTCAAGGTCAAGACTACAGTCATATGACTAACGACTTGGTCGCTCATATTAATAAGGGTGACTTTCCGAAGTGGGACTTGTACGTCCAGGTTCTAAATCCGCAAGACTTGTCCAAGTTTGATTTCGATCCATTGGATGCGACCAAGATCTGGCCCGGTGTTCCTGAACGAAAAGTTGGACAAATGGTGTTGAACCGTAATCCAGCGAATGTTTTCCAGGAAACCGAACAAGTGGCCATGGCCCCGGCCAATTTAGTTCCGGGTATCGAACCTTCGGAAGATCGCTTACTGCAAGGGCGAGTGTTCTCATATGCCGATACCCAACTGTATCGTCTGGGGGCAAACGCTCTGCAGTTGCCGATCAACGCACCCAAAATCGCCGTGAACAACGGTAACCAGGATGGCGCAATGAACCTCGGCGCCAGCAGCACGGGCGTGAATTACCAGCCAAGTCGCTTGCTGCCCCGTGAAGAGCCGCAAACCGCGCGTTACAGCCAGTCGGCCCTGTCGGGCAGCACGCAGCAGGCGAAGATTCAGCGTGAGCAGAACTTCAAGCAGGCCGGCGATCTGTATCGCTCGTTCAACCAAAAGGAACGTCAGGACCTGATCGACAGCTTCGGCGGCTCCCTGGCCACCACCGATGACGAGAGCAAGCACATCATCCTGTCCTTTCTTTACAAGGCCGACCCGGAGTACGGGACCGGGGTGACCAAAGTAGCCAAGGGTGATCTGGCTCGGGTCAAGGCGCAGGCGGCCAAACTGGTCGACTGATCCATCTGCCTGAAGCGGGACCTCATGTGAGGTCCCGTCTGATCAAGGAGTTGTGCCATGCGTTTTTATCTGCCGGTGTTTCTGGCCTGCTGGTCGCTCGGTGTGTTCGCCGGGCCTGAAGCGCCAGTCTCGAAGGACCCCCAGGCACTGAAAGCCCAATTGCAGGATTACTACTTCGATGCCGCCCGACGCGGTGATGTGCCCATGCTCGAAACCTTCATCGAGGCCGGCTATTCCCTCGATACCCGCGACAGCAAGGGTTACACCGCGCTGATTCTGGCCGCCTATCACGGCCAGAGTGCCGCAGTGGAGCGTTTGCTCGCTGCCGGGGCGGATGCCTGCGCCCAGGATCAACGTGGCAATACGGCGCTGATGGGCGCGATTTTCAAAGGCGAAGTGCAGATCGCCAGGACCTTGCTGGCCGCCCATTGCAGCCCCGACCAACGCAACGGCGCGGGACAGACTGCCGCGATGTACGCCGGCTTGTTCAAGCGTGTCGAGTTGCTGGACGCCCTCAAGGCTCAAGGAGCGGACATGAACGCCGAAGATCCGCTGGGCAATAGTGCCGCGCGTCTGGCCAGCGGTGAAATCCGTACGGCGGCGCCGCGCTGATCCGCGCGAGCTGAGCTATCATCGCGGTTTTTGCCGGGAGTTCAGATGGCCAAGGCCAAGCGCATGTACGGCTGCACCGAGTGTGGCTCAACCTTCCCGAAGTGGGCCGGCCAGTGCGGCGAATGCGGGGCCTGGAACACGCTGACCGAAACCATGGTGGAGAGCGGCGGCGCCGCAGCCCCCAGCGGGCGCACCGGTTGGACCGGCCAGCAGGCGCAGATCAAAACCCTGGCCGAAGTCAGTGTCGAAGAGATTCCGCGTTTCTCCACGGCGTCCAGCGAGCTGGATCGCGTTCTGGGCGGCGGCCTGGTGGATGGCTCGGTAGTGCTGATCGGTGGTGATCCCGGCATCGGCAAGTCGACCATTTTGTTGCAAACCTTGTGCAACCTCGCCAAGAGCATGCCAGCGCTGTATGTCACCGGTGAAGAGTCCCAGCAACAAGTGGCCATGCGCGCCCGGCGCTTGGGCTTGCCTCAGGATCAGCTGCGGGTGATGACCGAAACCTGCATCGAAACCATCATCGCCACCGCGCGGCAGGAAAAGCCCAAGGTAATGGTGATCGACTCGATTCAGACGATTTTCACCGAGCAACTGCAATCGGCACCGGGGGGCGTTTCGCAGGTGCGCGAAAGTGCGGCATTGCTGGTGCGTTACGCCAAACAAAGCGGCACGGCGATTTTCCTTGTGGGCCATGTCACCAAAGAAGGCGCGCTGGCCGGCCCTCGAGTACTGGAACATATGGTCGACACCGTTCTGTATTTCGAAGGCGAATCCGATGGGCGTCTGCGTTTGTTGCGGGCGGTGAAAAACCGTTTCGGCGCGGTGAATGAATTGGGTGTGTTCGGCATGACCGACAAGGGCCTGAAAGAAGTCTCCAACCCCTCGGCGATTTTTCTGACCCGCGCCCAGGAAGAGGTCCCGGGCAGCGTGGTCATGGCAACGTGGGAAGGCACCCGGCCGATGCTGGTGGAAGTCCAGGCGTTGGTGGACGACAGCCATCTGGCCAACCCCCGCCGGGTGACGCTCGGTCTGGATCAGAATCGCTTGGCGATGTTGTTGGCGGTTTTGCACCGCCATGGCGGCATCCCGACCCATGATCAGGACGTGTTCCTCAACGTAGTCGGTGGGGTGAAGGTGCTGGAAACAGCATCTGACCTGGCCCTGATGGCAGCGGTCATGTCCAGTTTGCGCAACCGACCGCTGCCCCATGATCTGCTGGTGTTCGGCGAAGTCGGCTTGTCGGGTGAAGTGCGCCCGGTGCCGAGCGGCCAGGAGCGCTTGAAAGAGGCGGCCAAGCACGGCTTCAAACGCGCCATCGTGCCCAAGGGCAACGCGCCGAAAGAGGCGCCGCCGGGATTGCAGATTATTGCCGTGACGCGCCTGGAGCAGGCCCTCGACGCGTTGTTCGAATAACTTTCAGATCGATACAAAACCTGTGGGAGCGAGCCTGCTCGCGATAGCGGTGTGTCAGTCGACTTAAATGTTGAATGTCAGACCGCATTCGCGAGCAGGCTCGTTCCCACATGGGAATGGGATTGGCCTTCAGATTTCGATCAGGGCGCCCAATTCGCGCTCCAGTTCCTCGGGGTCGCCCAGGTTGAACTCAATCAACCGCCGCAGGCGCTCGATGGATTCCAGGCTGATGTGTTTGCAGACGAAGCCAAGCTGACCATGGTCATCGTGGGTCAGCAGCACATCCATCTTGATGGCGACATCTTCGTTGAGATGAATATCGACCAGGAAATGCCAGTCCCGATTCCCCAGCCAAGGCTCGGGTTTCTCGATCAATAACCCCTTGAGCGACAGGTCGATCAACTTCACCGGCCAGATGAATTCCCCTTGGCTCAGCTCGGTTCGGGCATCGAACGCAAAACGTTTGAAGCGGCGGCGATCAGCAGGGTGGTCACTCATGGCGCAATCCTCTGAATGTCCGCTGACTATAGACCCGCATTGTTAAAGCCTGCCAGCAAAGACAGACCCTGGATCATTGCGGGGTATGGCCTTTGCCGTCAGTAGCGCTAAACTCCGGATGGCTGTCTTTCTTGTCCACTCTGGCTGGAATCATAAAATGAAAAATAATAATAGCCTGCTACGCCACCTACCCTGGCTGCTGCTGGCAATCCTGGGAGCGTGCGCCCTGGGCGTAGTGGCATTGCGCCGAGGCGAGGCGATCAACGCCTTGTGGATTGTGGTCGCCGCGGTGGCCATTTATCTGGTCGCGTACCGCTACTACAGCCTGTTCATCGCTAACAATGTGATGCAACTCGATCCGCGTCGGGCTACACCTGCCGTGCTCAACAATGACGGTCTGGACTATGTGCCGACCAACAAACACATCCTATTCGGTCACCACTTTGCAGCCATCGCTGGCGCAGGGCCGCTGGTCGGTCCGGTATTGGCGGCGCAGATGGGCTACCTGCCCGGTACGCTGTGGCTGATTGCCGGCGTGGTGCTGGCCGGTGCAGTTCAGGACTTCATGGTCCTGTTCATGTCCACCCGCCGCAACGGTCGCTCTTTGGGCGACATGGTCCGTGAAGAAATGGGCCGCATCCCCGGGACCATCGCGCTGTTTGGCTGCTTCCTGATCATGATCATCATCCTCGCGGTGCTGGCGCTGATTGTGGTCAAGGCCTTGGCCGAAAGCCCGTGGGGTATTTTCACGGTGATGGCGACCATCCCGATCGCGATGTTCATGGGCATTTACATGCGCTACATCCGCCCGGGTCGCATCGGTGAAATCTCGGTGATCGGCGTGGCGTTGCTGCTGGGTTCGATCTGGCTGGGCGGACAGATTGCCGCTGACCCGGTCTGGGCCAAAGCCTTTACCTTCACCGGACTGCAGATCACCTGGATGCTGATCGGCTACGGTTTCGTCGCGGCGGTACTGCCGGTGTGGCTGATTCTGGCACCGCGTGACTACCTGTCCACCTTCCTGAAGATCGGCACTATCGTCGCGCTGGCGATCGGCATTCTGATCACCATGCCCGACCTGAAAATGCCGGCATTGACCCAGTTCATCGACGGCACCGGGCCAGTGTGGAAGGGTGGGTTGTTCCCGTTCCTGTTCATCACCATTGCCTGTGGCGCGGTGTCCGGTTTCCACGCACTGATTGCTTCCGGCACCACGCCGAAGTTGCTCGCCAGTGAAGGCCATGCCCGTTACATCGGTTATGGCGGCATGTTGATGGAATCCTTCGTGGCGATCATGGCCATGGTTGCCGCTTCGGTGATCGAGCCAGGCGTGTACTTCGCCATGAACAGCCCCGCAGCCCTTGTAGGCTCTGATGCTGTTTCGGTGGCTCAGACCGTCAGCAGCTGGGGTTTTGCAATAACCCCGGAAGCGCTGCAAGCGGTGGCCAAGGACATTGGTGAAACCACCATCCTGGCCCGCGCCGGCGGTGCGCCGACCCTGGCGGTCGGTATCGCGCAGATCCTGCACCACGTGCTGCCGGGTGAAAACACCATGGCGTTCTGGTACCACTTCGCAATCCTGTTCGAAGCGCTGTTCATCCTGACGGCGGTCGACGCCGGTACCCGTGCGGGACGCTTCATGCTGCAGGACTTGCTCGGCTCCTTCGTGCCAGCGCTCAAGCGCACCGAATCCTGGACCGCCAACCTGATTGCCACCGCCGGTTGCGTGGCAATGTGGGGTTATCTGCTGTACCAAGGCGTGATCGACCCATTGGGCGGGATCAACACCTTGTGGCCATTGTTCGGTATCTCCAACCAGATGCTGGCCGGAATCGCGTTGATGCTGGCAACCGTTGTGCTGATCAAAATGAAACGTCAACGCTATGTGTGGGTGACCATGCTGCCCGCCGTTTGGCTGCTGATCTGCACCACCACAGCAGGCTTCATCAAACTGTTCGACGCCAACCCGGCGATCGGCTTCCTCGCACTGGCGAAGAAATACAGCGATGCCCTGGCCAACGGTCAAGTACTCGCGCCGGCCAAGAGCATCGAGCAGATGCAGCACGTGATCTACAACGCCTACACCAATGCAACGCTGACCGTGCTGTTTTTGCTCGTGGTGTTCAGCATCCTGTTCTTTGCACTCAAGGTCGGTATCGCCGCCTGGGGCAGCAAAGAACGTACGGATAAAGAAGCACCATTCCAGGCGCTGCCGGATGCTTGATGGAGGAGGGTGCCCATGTTCAATGACCTGAGTCGCCTCGGTAAATACTTGGGTCAGGCTGCACGCTTGATGGTTGGCATGCCTGACTACGACACTTACGTTGAGCATATGCAAACCAAACATCCGGACAAACCGGTGATGAGTTACGAGGTGTTCTTTCGCGAACGTCAGGAGGCTCGTTACGGCAGCAAGGCGGGACCGAAGTGCTGTTGATGCGAAACGTCTAAGCGGCATTTTGCTTTAGGAGCCCGGCCTGCCGGCGATAGCGATCTTCGAGACGCTACCGTTGGCAGGCCGGGCTTTTTTGTTTTTCAGGCTTGTCTCTACGGTATCGCATAGACCTTGAACAGCTTTTTGTCCGTGTCGGTAAGGCCTTGCAGGTGGGTGTCGTATGCCTGCTCGATCGCGCCCGATCGATACATCTCACTCAGCGCGGTGTCGACCAGCAAGCGGAAATCTTCATCGTCTCGATCCACCGCCATTGCAGTCGGTGAGTACTCAAAAACTCGATCCAGCAGGACCAGATTTCTTGCGGAATGGTTATTGGCGAGGAGGTTTTTCAGCATCATGCGCTCGGCGAATAAGGCATCGGCTTTGCCTTCGGCGACCAGTTTGAGGCCAGCTTCAGTGTTCTCGACTGTGACCAGGGTGGCCACCACACCGAGTAATCGCATCTGTTGACGGATCCATGCCTCGGTGACGCCACCTGCGGTGGCGGCATAGGTTTGGTTGGCCAGCCCATGATTGATGGTCGCACGCCAGGTCGGTCCGGTATGGGCTACTTTGCCGTTTAGTACATTGAGCAACGCCTCGGGTGCTTCCTGGCGCACCACTGCCGAAAGGCCGGCCGTGTAGATCGGAACCGAGAAACTCACATGCTTGCGTCGCGCCAATGTGGGTGGCGTCGGCGTACAGAGGATGTCGATCTCGCCCGAGCTCACGGCACTCATCTGGTCGTTGATGGAGACGGGGCGGTAACGTACCTGCAACGCGGGCAAACCCAGCTCGGTCTTGATTTTGTCGGCGACCTTCAGACAAAGCTCGATCGCATAACCGCTGGCTTTGTCGCCGTCCTGGACGCTAAAAGGTGCGAAGTCCGGCAGGTAACCGAGGGTGAAGGTATTGCTCGCCCGCACGCGTTCAAGGGTATTGGCACCGGCCAGTACCGGCGCCATTGTGAGCAGGCAGACGAACAGCAAGTTAGTGGCTTTGGTCAGTTGTACGTTCATATCCTGGCGCCCCGCATTCGGATGTCTGTGCTGTCCTGAAGATTACAGCTAAGGATTGCCGGCCCTGGTCTGAGCGGTTGGAGACGCATCGACAAAACGCTTGGAGAGGAAGCCATAGAGCAGGTAGCCAAATGTAAGGACAATGAGGCCACCGAATACGGCATCCTTGCCGCAGGCATAAAGGGCGTACAACGAATAGGCCACGGCGATCAGTAATAGCATCGTGTTGCGGGTGTAGACCCCTGCGCTGACTTTGGCCTTGTACATCATGACCAGCAGGCCGGTGGCGGCTGTCACGTATGGGATCAGATTGGTTACTGCCGCCAGGCTGACGAGCTTTCCGAACTGGGCGCTGGCATTGGGCGAGATGGTCGACAGCGCCATCAAGGTCTGCAAGACGCCGCAGACGAGCATGCCGACAATGGGCGCATCCTGTGCGCTGACCTTGCTGAACAATTTCGGGAACATACCTTGGTCAGCAGTCATCTTGGCCGTTTGCGCCAGGGTGAACTGCCAGCCCAGCAGCGAACCAACACAGGCCATCACTGCCAGCGCCATGACGATGTTGCCGACCGCGGGGTTAAACATATGTGCATAGACGAGCGCGAAGGGGGCCGAAGAGTTGGCCAGTTCGGCATTGGGTATGATGCCCTGGATGACCGTAGTCGACAGCACATAGACCACTGCCGCACCCAGCGTGCCGAACAGGCAGGCCAACGGTACGGTGCGCTTGGGATCTTCCACAGCATCGGAGGCCTGTGCCGCCGATTCCATGCCGAGGAATGCCCACAAGGTCAGGGGAATCGCCTTACTGATGGCGTCGGAGATCGGCAGGTTGTTCGGATTCCAGGCGGCAATCAGCACATCGGGCTTGAACCAGAACCAACCAATGATGCTCAAGCCGGCCACCGGGATGATCACACCCCACACGGTAATCGCACCGATCTTGCCGGTGATGCCCGGGCCACCGAAGTTGGCCGCGGTGGTCAACCAGAGCAGACCAACCGTACCGATGAACAAAGGAATGGCGCCACTGCCCAGCCAGGGCACGAACGATGTCATGTAGCCCACAGCGGAGATGGCCACGGCCACATTGGCGATGCCCAACGAGAGAAAGTACAGATACGAACAGAGGAAGAAGCCTGATTTGGCGTGCGCCTCTTCAGTGTAGGCAGACAACCCGCCTGAGCGCAGGCAGAAGATGCCGCACTGGGAAAAGCAGTACGCGATGGCCATGGAACCGACGGCAGTGACGATCCATGACAGCAACGAAACGGCCCCGAGTTGGGCCATACTCGTTGGCAACATGATGATACCCGATCCCATCATATTCACCGTCACCAGTGTGGTGAGCCCCATGAGGCTCATTTTCTTGCTTGAGTCGGCCATCGGAAACCCCTTGATCTGCTCAACACATTGACCATAGCCCCGATTGTCATGCTCAAGGTCCGGAAAGTGCCCATCGAACAGTTTTATCGCCAGTTAGTCTCATCGAAAATGGGCTTTTGGGGTTCTGAACAGCAAAAAGAAATGGCCGACATGGTCTGTTTGGCGTACCTCCCAAGCGGGATATTGCGGTGTTGCGAGGGCAGGGGTAGCTATAGAGTCAAACCGACGAATTGCGTTTACTCACGCTTTTAAACGCTATCGAGATAAAACGACTAAACAACCATTTAGCATAGTTATAATCTATCGATAAGACAGTAACAATAGATTAAGTGTTTTTAAGAGAGCAATCCACATGACCAACAGTGAGCTCAACATTCAAATCCCCAACGCTGAAGCAGTGATCGCCGCATTGGCGCTGGAGCCACACATCGAAGGCGGTTTCTACCGAAGAACCTTTCAATCGGATCACCACGCCATGGTCGAGATCAATGGTGGTCAACGTCACTTGATGACTTCAATTTACTACTTGCTGACCAAGGATTCGCCGATAGGTCATTTTCACCTGAATCAATCGGACATCGTTCATTACTACCATTTGGGAAACCCGATTCAGTACAGCCTGATTTTTCCAGACGGCACGTTGAAAACTGTGGTGATGGGCAGCGACGTTATCGCCGGGCAATGTTTGCAGCTGCATGTACCTGGTGGCGTCTGGAAAGCTTCGCAGCTTATGAATGGTTTAGCAGAATACGGTTTGATCAGTGAAGCGGTTTCACCAGGGTTTGATTTTGCAGATATGGAGATGGGTAATCGGCAGAAGCTCAGAGCGCAGTTTCCCGAGCATTCGGAGCTGCTTGGAAAGCTGACGCAAGGATGAGGGGCTTAGGTGAATCCTGGGCTTCAAAATCTGCGTGCAACCGGGCTAATCTCGAAACATATTGTTACGTGTAATGTATATTATGTTAAACGACAGATCATGTCATAGATGTTCATGAGCCTCATAAGGCACTGATTCGAAAAATGTCACCGTCGCGATTTTCGGACACCACCGCCCCTGGATGCCTTTTCCTTTAAAGCGACAAAATTCAAGACAAAATCCAAAACCCTGGCTTTTTCACACGCAGATTTATGCCCGTATCTCTAAGCTCCAGCCAGTTTGCAATAATCTGGCATCGATTGTTTCGCAGTGGATATTTGATAATAAATCGAGGTTCGAGACGAGTACGTCGACCAGCATCTGAAACGCTATCGCGTATTTCTCGGTTTGCCCGAGTTGCCTATGGAAAACGAGCGAACCCAAGGTAACCAAATACCCACCTCTCATGTTGACGCCTATTTTTGTGAAGCCATCGGACTTCGATCCTTCAAGGATTGAAAAGCGACCTGGCCTGGTAAAGAGCCTGTATAGAATATTGGCTTTCGAAGCCGATGCACTTTTAAGGATTACCTGGCGCGACTCTCATTGTGGCGCTTGGGCATGCCCCAAATAGACGCCTAATAGATTTGAGCAAGTCAATCACATCGCCCGTTAATCAGTCTTGAAAAAATGGGGATGACCATAGATTGTTCTATGAATTCAGGGGTGATTTTCGTTGCAATCTCAAGCAAATCTCAGTGTCCGCCACGGATATGATCACTCTTACGACGTTTAAAGGGGTGTCACATTCATGAGCTTTTCGCCAAAAACGGCACGGACATTTATTCTCTCCTCGCTGGAAAACTTGGGCGTTACCCAGGACAAGTTACAGGCCATCGACCACGGTGCCGAAATCTACGGCCCGCAGGGGCTGTTGGACTCCATACATCTAGTCGGCCTTATCACAGCAATTGGTGACCGGGTCGACGACACCGCAGGTAATACCGAGAGTTTCTTCGATATTCTCGATAACGATCTGTTCGACAACTTTAAAGATATCAAACAAATCGAATCGTTATTAAACGGAAAATTCAGCCATGTCAGCTTTTGCGCCTGATAGTCAATACATCCATACCGACAAAATTGAAGACATCCCCTATCAGTTGTTGGCCGACAAAGTGCCCACGCCTTTTTATGCGTACAGTGCCACACAGATAAAAACAGACTTTGCAGAACTTAAGCGCACGCTTCCCCAGGACATAGATTATTTCTACTCCCTCAAGGCCAACCCGAATAAAACGCTGGTCGCGCTATTACATCAGGCAGGAACGGGCTGCGAAGTCTGTTCCCTGGTGGAGTTGGAAATTGCTTTACGCCAAGGCGTGGCGCCGGGCGATATTATTTTCGTCGGGCCCGGCAAGCATATTAATGAGCTGACGCAGTGTTGCCTTGCCGGCATTAAAGCCGTGGTGGTCGAATCCATCGAAGAAATGGTTCTACTCAATGATATTGCCGCTGGCCTGGGAATAACCCAGAGCATTGCCCTGCGCATCAACCCTGACTTCACCGGCGAAAAAGCCAAGTTAGTGATGAGCGGCAAGCCCCGGCAATTTGGTATTGATGAACAATTGCTGCCACAGGCATTCGCCACGCTCGGGCAACTTGCGCAACTGCGCCTGGCAGGCATCCATGTTTATCTTGGCACCCGAATTCTTGACTGGCAGGCCCTGGCCAACAATACGCAAAACATCCTGACACTGGCCGCCACGCTCCAGCAGACCTATGACATGGACTTCGACTTTGTGGATGTCGGCGGTGGCTTTGGCGTGCGCTATTTCGACAAGGAAAAAGCACTCGACCTGGCCGCCTTGGGACAGGCACTGATGCCCGTGGTAAACGACTATCGTCGGTGTTTTCCACGCTGCAAGATCGTTATTGAGCTGGGCCGTTTCCTGATTGCGCGGGCTGGCATATTTGTCACGCGGGTCAACTACCTCAAACCGTCCCGGGATGAGTGGTTTGCCGTGTGTGACGGCGGTGCCAACTGCCACGGCAGTGCCGCTGGCATCAACTCCTTGATCCGTCGAAATTTCCCGATGGCGCGTCTTGGCCCATCCCGGCACAGCGATCAACATCGCTATCAAGTGACCGGCCCCCTGTGTACGCCCACTGACTTGCTGGGCGAAAACATCATGCTCGCCGAGCTTCGTTCGGGGGATCTGATCGGTATCGGGCATTCCGGTGCCTATGGTGCCAGTGCATCGCCAGTGGGCTTTTTAAGCTTCGGTCACCCGGCAGAAGTGCTGGTGGAAAATGACCAGGCTTATCTGATCCGCACGGCAGATAGCGTAGACACCCTGCTGGCCCCCCAGGTGTGCCAGCGCTTGTCTTTGGCCAACGCCTGAAGGAATCGCCATGTCTCTGAAGTTTGCGACTTCTCATATCCTGTGGCGCCAGTTTGAAAGGCAAAACGATGTGCCTGCCGTGGACGACGGGCAATTGAAAATAGTGAAGGACTTCGTCAACGGCTTTTTTCATTCTCATGGCCATACGGGGCAGGCTCAGGACCTTCATGCCTACCGCTGGTATGCCGCACAAAACCAGACGTTCAGGACAATGCTGACACAGTTGGTCGGGGAGCTGGCAAACCAGGCCCCGCTCAAGGACCTGGATCTGCTGGTACTCGCCCACTGGACGCCGGACGTGGAGGTCGGATGCTCGGTGACCAACGCCATTATTCATGAGGCGGGTTGCCACGACGCCTTTGGTATTGCCATCAGCGATCATGGCCTGAGCAGTGCGTTTCTGGCGTTGCAAGTCATTGAGGATTACCTCGACGACAGGGACCGTGGCGGCCGTGGGAAAACGGCCCTGCTGCTGATCGCCGACCAGGATGCCATCATGTATGACAGCCCCAGCCTGGCCCGTTTCAATCCCGCGGCCAGCGCCTGCGTCGTGATGTTGCACAGCCTGCCAGTCGAACAGACCGGCGGCCAACCCGGAAACATCGCGTTTAAACACTATCGAAAAGTCCCTTTCCCGGCCACGCACCAGGCACTGGATGCCCTCCTCGTTACGTTGGATATGTTCACGTCCGAGGAAGAACGACTGCCCCTGCTGATCCTGACCACGCCGGGTTTTGCCAGACAGTTGCGCGAGCATGGGCCGCTGGCAACCCATCGCATCGAGAGCTGGGATGAGGCGTTACTCTCCTGCGCCCCCTGGGCCCGACTGGAACAACTCGCGCCGAACAACCACCGTATCCTGCTGATGCTGCCGGAGGGTAACTCCCTGAGCTGCGCGGGCTTTGTGGCGGGGGCTTGAGATGTATATCCATACGATTACCAGCCTGGTCGCCGCTAACCTCACCGCCCTGCCCGCCCTGGCGGAAAAATATGCCTGGGGTCAGCGCAACACCAAGATCTTTGGCCGCTTTCATCGGATGGAGTCGGCCAGCCTGTTTGAACGGGAGGCGTTGCCTGGCCTGATCATGCGGCTGTTGCAACAGCTCAAGGCCGAGTGTGACCCGGTACTGTTTGGGCGCATTGGCTATGTGGCCTGGGCGCACTCTCTGAATTGCCCCAGTCCTTTTGACCTGGTCCCCGTCCTGGCCAGCGACTTGCGTACATTCCTGGGTCGCCCGGAGATTGAGTTTTTCTCTGTTTCCCAGGCGTCGTGTGCATCGGCGCTGGTCGGGCTGAAATTTCTCAACGCTAAACTCACTGCGGCTCATGCCAGGCAGGATAACGTCTGTGGCTTATTGATCACCGGGGAAAAATGCTTCCACGAAACCGTGCAATACGTCGATCAAAATGGCTATTTCGGCGAAGCATTTTGCGCAACCTTGCTCAGCGTAAATCCCTCGCCCGGCGCCTTGCGCGTGAGCGCCGTGCACGTCCAGCAATTGGCTGCCTACGGCACACGTACGCGTGCCACGGATCGCGAAAGTGAAAACGCCTACGATCACGCCTTTATCCCCACCATGCTTGAGACCGTGCACACCGCGCTGCAGCACGCAGAACGGCGCCCTCAAGAGCTGCGTACGCTGATCCCGTACCACATCAGCCCGCCCACCTTCGACAGGATTGCCGACGGCGCAGGTTTTTCCCGGGACATCATCTACCGTCGTCATCTCTACCAACTGGGACATTGCTTTTGCAGTGATGCGTTCCTCAACCTGAAAAGCCTGCTGGCGCACCGCGATAACGCTATCGCCGTTCACCCCATTCTGGCCGTGGCGTCCGGCATCGCGGGCACTTTTGCAGCCATGGTTCTTGAATTGAATAATGAGGATGAGACATGAGCACAACCCATTTGACCCAATGGCTGGTGCTGGCTGCACACCAGTTCCCTGAGAAAACGGCGTTGATCGAGGGTGAGCATGCAGTGACCTGGGCCGCACTCCATCAACGCGTGATCAATACCGCCGCCTACTTGCGTCAGCAGCAGGTTGAACGCGGCGACAGGGTATTGGTATGGCTGCCCAATGGAGTGGATTTCGTCGTCTGCTTCTGGGCTGTGCAATATTTGCAGGCCGTGTTTGTCCCGGTGAATCCGGATACACCGCTGGCACGGGTCGGCTGGTTACTCGACAACGCAGCGTCACACCTATTGATCGCCCAGGCCGGGCAGGCCGCTGCGCTGGCAGCGGCACCCGGCAACCCTGACCTGCAGGTGCTGTTTGATCAAGCGCCCGGCGCGCAAGAGAGCGATTCGCCACTGCTGTCCCTGCAACAAATAGCGGCACTTGCACCGACCATACCGTTGCCTGTTCGAGATGCGCTGGATATTGACCTGGCCTGCCTGATCTACACCTCGGGTTCTACGGGTGATCCCAAAGGGGTGATGTTGACCCAGCGCAATATGCTGAGCGCGGCGGACTCTGTCGCTACCTATTTGCAATTGGCGGCCAGCGACCGGATATTCTGCACGATCCCCATGAGCTTCGACTACGGGCTGTATCAAGCGATTATGGCCGCCAAGGTGGGCGCAACGCTGATTATCGAAAAGGATTTCAGCCGTCCGCTCTTTGCCCTTAAACAGCTGGTCAAGCACAAAGCCACCGTCCTGCCGATTGTTCCCACGCTGCTGGCGATCATTGCACCATTGGCCAAACGCTATGACTTCTCCTCCCTGCGCAAAATCACCAACACCGCGGCGGCCCTGCACCCCAGCGATATCGATCTGCTGACCTCGCTCTTCCCGCAAGCCGAGATTTTTTCCATGTACGGGCTGACCGAGTGCCATCGCTGTACCTGGCTGCCCCCCGCGTTGCTGGCCCAGCATAAAGACAGCGTGGGCTACGCCATCCCGAATACCGAACTATGGGTAGTGGACGATGACGGCGTGGAGCACCGCAGCAATGCGACCGGTGAGCTGGTGATCCGTGGCGCAACCGTGATGCGCGGCTACTGGCGCAACCCTGAGCAGACCGCGAAGAAGCTGCGGCCAGGCCCCTTGCCCGGCGAATCGGTCCTTTATACCGGCGACGTGTGCCGGCTGGATGAGCAGGGCTTGCTTTATTTCCTGTCGCGCAACGATGACATTCTGAAAACCAATGGCGAAAAAGTCGCCCCCAGGGAAGTCGAGGGCGTACTCAAGCGCATGCCGGGGGTGCTGCAGGTCGCGGTGATCGGTGTCGCCCACCCTGTTTACGGCGATGAAATCGTGGCCTGTATCGAATGCGTTGCTCCGCTGGACACCGCGCTGCTCAAAGCCTTTTGCCAGACCCATCTCGAAGCCTATAAACGGCCCCACCGCTATTACTTCAGTGAAGCTTTGCCCAAAAACAACAACGGGAAAGTTGACCGCGGCCAGCTATCCGGCCTTCTGCCGCGCCGGGAAAACAACCTGAACGTCGGGTGCACACAACAAACAGGGAGCCAACATGTATACGCCAACCATCATTGAAGCCATCGGGCTGGTTCTGGAAACGTCAAACCTCTCGGAACTGAGTGCCCGGACTCACCTGGAGCGCGACTTGGGATTTGAAAGCGGTTTGTATATCGAACTCATCATGTACCTTGAGGAGCGCATCGAGGACCTGGTCCTCGACCCTGCCACGCTGGAATTCCAGCACTTCGAAACCGTGGGCAGCCTGTCGAACTTCATTGAACTCCAACTCGCCAGCCGGGCGGCATAAATGGACGCCTGGTCTGAGCTCATAACGGTGTTTATGCGCTTTGAGGATCAATCGCATACTGCCTGGTGCCACCACTCACTGACGTACAGCTATGCGGCGCTTGCTCAGCGCGCGCAGGATATCGCCATTGAAATAGTCCGCCAGCAGCCTCGAAGCGAGACGCCTCTGGCGCCGGTATTGGTTTATGGCCACAAGTCCTTCGATTTTCTGGCGGCCTGGTGGGCCTGCCTGCTGTGTGGTTGTCCGATTGTGCCGGTGGAGTCAGACAACGCTCCCGAGCGGCTGGAACGGATTGCCCGTACGGTCGGGGCAAGCTTGATCCTGAACACCGACGCCCTCCCCCTGTGCGCCGCCAATGGCAAGGTGATTGCCCTCGCCGCCTTGCCCTGGCAGCACCATGACCCTGCTGCGCTGCGGCATTTACTGGACGGCACCCGCAGGCGGTTCGACAACGCGACCGACACCCCGCTGGCCTACATCATGTTTTCCTCCGGGACTACCGGGGAACCCAAGGGCATTCAGATCAGTCTGTCCAATCTGGTCGATTTCGTGGCCTGGATACGCAGCGACTTTCCACTTGATGGGGCTATCACGGGAAATGTGCGGTATTGCTTCGATGTCTCCCTGTTTGAAATCTGGCTCGCCTGGCAGTTTCTGCAACCACTGTCCGTGCTCGACCATCGAGACTTGATCAACACCCGCAAGATGATTGCCCAGCATGCACACATGGCGCTGACCTGCTGGGTATCGACGCCATCGATGACGCGTCTGTACTTGCTGGACCCGACCTTCAATATGCAAACACTGGCGCAGTTACGCCGGTTTATTTTCTGCGGCGAGACGTTGCCCAAAGAGATCGTCACCCAGTTGTGGGCGCGTTTTCCAGGCTGTGAGGTGATCAATACGTACGGCCCCACCGAATGTACCGTGGCGGCTTCACAAGTGTTGATTACCTCGGACATGGTGGCTTCGTCATTGCCCCTGCCGATCGGCCGCGCCAGACCGGGCGCGGCACTGCACCTCTCCCAACCCGTGGACGCTTCGGGCCGGGGGCAACTGTTGATCAGTGGCGAATGTGTCGGCCCTGGCTATCTCAATGCTGCACCTGCGCGTCAGGCCAGTTTCAGCCGGCAGGATGGGCAAGCCACTTACGCCACCGGTGATATCGGCCTGTTTGATGGCACCTGGTATTACTTCCTGGGGCGTGAAGATGGCGAGGTCAAAATACAGGGACACCGTATTGACCTGCATGAAATCGAACGCTTCCTGCGCGACCGCAACCTGGTCGCCGATGTGGTGGTAGAGCCGTATTGGCGCAAGGGCAACGCCGAGGCGATCCAGGCCTGCGTGATCCTCAATGCAACCTGCGAACTGTCACAACTTGGCCACGCCATGCAAGCCCATTTCCCCCCGTGGGCAATCCCGCGTTACTGGTACAGCACCCCCCGCACCGTACTCAATCACAACGGCAAACTGGATCGTTCAGCTGCCCGCCAACTGGCTTTGGACAACGGAGAAAAATATGTTTTCATCGCAAATCAAACCGCTGTTTGAGCGGCTGAAATATCAGAGCACTGCGACCGCCTTGATCAACGAGCAGGGCACCTACAGCTTTGCCGAACTTGGCGTGCGCACCGCCGCGATTGCCCAGGTGCTCGCGCCGTGGGCAGGCCGTAACGTGCTGGTTCACGGCCATAAGCAACTGGATGCCGTGGCAGCCATGCTGGCGTGTATCAGCCAGGGTTGCTGCTTTAGCTTTGCCGACCAGTCCAACCCCGTCCCGCGGATTGAAAAGATTGCCAAGCTGACCCGAGCCGAGCTGATCCTCACGGCGACGCCACAGAAGCTGGAGGGTCTGGACCGCTGGCCACAATGGGTGACATCGACCCTGGAAAATGGCGACCCGGCATCACTGCCACTCGAACCTGAATTGACCCAGCCAGCCTTTTATATTCTCCCCACTTCGGGCAGTACCGGTGAACCGAAGGGCGTCGTCGTCAGCTATGAGAACTTCGCCGCATTCTCGACCTGGTACAGCCCGATGATCCGCGACGGTATCGCACACGGATGCCACGTGAGCCATGCCTGCTTCTCCTTCGACATGGGCTTGCTGGATCTTTTCCCGGTGCTGTGCGAAGGCAGAGCCTTGCTGATGCTGGATCACCGCCACAACATGCTGCCGCGGCAAAATATCCGCCTGATGTCGCGCTATCCGCAAAGCCCGGTCACCAGTTGGTTTTCCACGCCGAGCTTTGTCGATTTGATGTTGAAGGACCCCTTGTTCAGCGGGGAGCAGTTTGCGGATCTGAAGCGGTTCTTTATGGCCGGCGAGCGCGCCTCGCTGGGGTTGGTGACCCAGTTGCAGGCGCGCTTCCCGGGCCTGGAGGTGATGCACGGTTATGGCCCGACCGAGACCACCGGCATGACCCATACCTTCGAGCTTGGCCATCCTCCCGAGCACATCTCGGGCCTGCTGTCCCTTGGTAAAGCCTGCGGGTTGACCGGGGTCAGGATCGTGGATGCCGATGGTCAAAGTCTGCCGCCAGGCGAAATAGGCGAGGTGCTTTTGTACGGCCCGCAAGTCGCGCTGGGCTACCTGCCTGAGGACGACCCGCGTAACAGTGCATTCAGCCATGACGAGTTCGGACGTTACTACGCCAGCGGTGACCGGGGGTTTGTGGATGAAGAACAATCCCTGTTTATCCACGGCCGGGATGACGGCCAACTGAAACTGAACGGCAACCGTATCGAGCTCGCCGAAATTGAAAGCAGTGTGTGCCGCTATGTGGGGGTCACCCAGTGTTGCGCGGTGCCGATCAAGGAAGAAGGCAAGGTCATCGACCTGCAACTTTTTATTCAATTGCGCGAGGACAGTGCAACCCACCGCGCCGCACTGCGCCAGTTCCTGGCAGAACAGTTACCGGCTTACATGATCCCCAAATCCATGTTTTTTTGTCAGACCTTCCCCGTGACACTGCATGGAAAGATCGACCGCCAACAACTGGTGGATCAGCACAAAGAGCCGCTGGCCGTAAGCTGATGGCCACCTGCAAGCACATATAAAAAACTTCCCGCCACCACGGCGAAAATTCACATCACTCCATGCCCCGGCGCCGGACAGGCGCCGGCGTAAATCGTTTTCCCCAAGGATAAGGGCGTCGCGATGCGTTTTAGTCATATCGGTTATGTGGTTAGCGACAGCGACGCAACGGCTGTCGCGGTTAAACCGTTTTTCCCGGTTATCGTCCGATACAAAGAATATGTTGCCGCACAAAAAGTGTTCATCACCCTGCTGGAAACTGTTGAAGGGCACAGCCAGATAGAGTTGGTCGAACCGCTGGAAAACAATCTCCCCTTGCGCGAGTTGTTGGCCAAATCCGGCAAGTCGTCGCTGCCCTACCATATCTGCTTTGAAGTCGATGACTTTGACGAGCAATTCAAAGTCATGAAGAGCGCCGGCTGGATCGTACTGACGCGCCCGTTCAACGCCTTTGACAGCAACCACCGCTCCAGCCACCTCTATCACCCTGATGCCGGGGTTATTGAAATCATGTCAGGCCCGCTATGAGTCAACTCTACGATGACACGTTCGCCGGGCAATCCTGCCCGTTGGGCGCAGACGCCCAGCAGATTGCTGACCAACTGCGCAACTTCGGCGACACACGGCAGATCATGGGGCAATGGTCGTTCGCCCCGACGCTGAACTATCTCGGCTTGCCGCAACGGTACCAGGTACCGCCAAGCCGTCAGGTGATCAGCCTGGCCGCACGCTATGAACTCTACGAACAGATCGGCTTCGTCTCCCCGGCGCTGATATTCAGCGCGCCCGGGCCGAGCATGGCGGCCTATGTCGTTGCCGGGCTGGGCAACGAACAGCAGCAGGATGCCTTTTTCGGCCAGTTCCAACAGGCATTGTGCTGGTCCTGCTTTGCGATGACCGAACCCACACAGGGAAGCGATGCCGGGGCCATGCAGACCACGGCGACACCGGTTGACGGCGGGTACCTTATCTCCGGGCGCAAGATGTTTATCGGTAACGGAGTCATCGCCCAAACCGGTGTGTTGTTTGCGCGTACCGCACCGGGGCAATTGGGGATCAATGCTTTTCTGTTTTCGCCACAAGACCCGGCCATCACCCGCCATCGCCTTGCGCTGACCGGGCTTGACGGTGCAAACCTGGCGTTGATGCAGTTCGACAACCTGTTTGTCCCGGCAGGGGATTTGCTCGGGCAGCACTTGAAACCGACCCAGCGTTTTGCGCAGTCGGCGATGGCTACATTCGATGCGCTGCGCCCCTGTGTCGGCGCCCTGGCGCTGGGTGTGGCGCGACGCGCATTGCACGAGTGGCAAGCCTGCGTCACGCCGACCCCGGCACAGTCACAACGGCTGTCGCAAATGAAGCGTCGCTGGTATGCCGCTTACCGTGCGGCGTCGATGGTCTGTCAGCAAGCAGATGAACAGCAAAGCCCGGGGGAAAGCCCCGGCATGGTGAAAACCGCCTGTGTGACTCTCGCCGATGAAATTGTCAGCCTGCTGATCCATGCTTTCCCTGCAGACACTCAGCCTGTACCGGCAGCCCTGTGGCAGGCATTTCGTGATGTAAAAGCCTTTGAGTACACCGAAGGCACACGACAGATCCACCGACTGAACCAGAGTTTTTCACCCCGACAAGCCAGCCAGGAGTGCCGATGACTATCGCCCCTCTCGTGCAGGGTCAACTGAATATCGTCAGTACCTGTGAAGCCATCACGCCGGACAGCCGGCACTTTATTGCCACCCGGGAGCTACCGACCCGGGCGCGCTGGTATCAACACTGGCCACACATCGATTGCGGCGAACGCCTGCACGCAAAGGCCGCTGTGGACCTGTGCCGCAGCGTCATCAGTGAGCCGTATCCGACACAGTTGGTTTACGACAGCCTTCACCCGGCGGCGCGCGGTGCGACTCCCCTGCTGCAAAGCCTGATTTCCCAATGCCCGGGCTTCATCGAAATCTGGGGCGTATGCAGTGGGCAATTTGATCCGCAATACGCCGGTTCGCTGGCAAGCACCCTGCTTCAACCCGGGCAACGCCTGCTGTATCTGTATGACCCGCTGCAGCGCCTGAGTGGTGATTCCGCGCCCCAGCTGGCAACGCTGCACTATCTGATCTTTTCTGCACAAGCATAGGGGAAGCAATGGATACCCAGTTTGCTTCACTGATCGAGCGCCTGGCCAAACCCACCCTGCTGCCGATGCGTCCGGCTGAGTCGCGACAGCTGGCGACCATGAAGACCGAGGTGGTCACCTGCGGCGAATACCGCAGCCGGGTGCTGATAGAGGGAAACCACGACCCACAGGCCAAAAGCGCGCTGTTACTGCACGGCTGGGGTGGTCATCCGATGATGATGTCTGACCTGCAAGCAGTGCTGCAGGCCCAGGGATACAGGGTCTACACCCCCTTCCTGCTGGGCCATGATCCCCACGCGCCGGCCCATTGCGATTTGCCCGGTCAGTGCTCGTTGCTGTTGGCAATGCAGGCCAAATACGGCCCGTTCGATACCGTGGTTGCCCATTCGGCCGGCGGGATCATCACGGCGATGGCCCACTGGCAGGGTTTTACCCTCAACCGCGTGGCGCTGCTTTCAGCCCCGGCTTCACTGTCGAGCCTGTTGCAGCATTACCTGGCGTTGCTCAAGGTAGACGAACATTACCTGCCACTGCTAGGTAGCCATTACCAAAGCCGCTACCCCATGCCCGCCGACTTGCAGACTGCACACCCGTACACCTTCCGCGGGGCGCGCGCACTCATTTTGCACGGCACGCAAGACCAAAGAATCAACCCTGCCGACGCCAGGCAAATCCATGCTCAATTGCCGGATAGCCAGCTGCATATCATCGAAAATACAGGCCACCTGGGGATTCTCTCGCATCAGCGTACCCAGCAGGCGCTGGCCGGGTTTCTCGGCGCGAAAAACGCCGACCATGAAAAAAGGAACACCCATGTTGGGGCATATTGAATCCATCACCATTCACATTCCCGAGCAGCGCAAGTCACTGGCCGAGGTCGGCCTCACTCTTGGGTTGACCGCGCTGGATGTCAGGATGTTTTCACGCTTCTACGGCCTGGAGAGCTTCCCGCGTCATCCAGGCACGGTGGATGACCTGATACGCCAGCTCCTGGAGCAATTTGTCGCCACTCATCCTGACGTCATCACGCGCGTCCGGCATGTGGTGCATGCGCATACCGTGCCGACCCTGCGCCCGTTTCACGAGACCGGCAGGGCCGTGCTCGACGCATGCGGGTTTGCCCAAGACACCGAGTACGGCAGCCTGACGATGGGCCACTGTGCGACCTCTTTGTCGGGCGTGGAGTATCTGTGCAGCCGCCTCAAGGATGGGGAATACGCCCTGCTGCTGATCGGCGAAAAAGCCTTCCACCCGAAGGTAGAGCTGCTGGATGACACCACCATCATGGGCGAGGCCGGCTGTGCCGTGCTGCTCGGTCGGTCGGGAGACCGTGCCAGGGTCATTGCCCGGCACAGCGAGCAGGCCGGCCAGTTCAGTCAACACAAGGGGAATGAACCGAGAACCAACCCGGAATTCGCCGATGCCTATTTCGCGTTCGTCAGCAATGCCATGCGCCGTGCAGCGCAGCATTTCGACTGCGCACTGGACGCTCTGGACTGGATAGCCCCGCACAATGTCAACCTGTCGTCCTGGCAGAAAATCGCCGACGCACTCGCCATCCCCCGCACAAAGTTTTTTTTGCAGAATGTTCCCCGCTATGGCCATTGTTTCGGTGCGGACCCTTACCTCAACCTGGCCGCCCTCATCCGTGGGCAACAGCTTTCTCCCGGCGATAAGGTGATGCTGGTCAGCGTCGGCATGGGGGCGACTTTTTCCTCGCTATTGCTTGAGTTACCCGCGGGCAATGAAATCCCGGTCTTTTGCAACCTGAAGCAATACCCGGATATGAGGCCGAATTAAGTTAACGCCTAGTTCTTCCTCTACGCGAACGCAACGACCTATGAGCGATATCACCCGCCGCTATCCACAACTTTACGCGCTGTCAGAGCGACTTCTTGCCGCCGGACAGCTCGAGGAAAACAACCTCCAACTGGCGATCGCCTATCTGGATGACCCGGAGCTCAGAAGCCTCGCCTGTATCGGCATACCTTCACGGTTCAATCCCTGGGAAACGCCGGCATTTTCCAATGTCAGCTATCCCCGGCACTTGCAAATCATCGAGTACCTGAGCCGAACGGACGCCAGCGCCATGATGCTGTTGCCGGGTGCGTCCCTCAGTACCCGGGCCATCCTGACCCTGGGCAATGAACAGCAGCAGACGCGTTTTTTTGCCTGCTTTGCCGAACGCCCGGCCTGGACATTCTTTGCCGTCACGGAACCCGAAATAGGTTCAGATGCCGGGGCTATCTCCACTGAGCTCACGCACAGTGAACAGGGCTGGCGGCTCAACGGCACCAAAAAGCTGATCGGGGGCGCCATGCTGGCAAGCGCCGGCCTTGTGTTTGCGCGCTATCAACAAAGCCAGCGATTGGTCATGGTGTTCCCTGATGAAGCCGAGCCTGCCTTGTTGCGTGAGCCACTGGGCACCGTCGGTTTGGTGGGTGCCGGTTTAACGCGCTTGACGTTCAAGGATTATCGCGTCCAGGAAGACGACATCCTGGGGCACGAGCGCCGCGAACTCTTGCAGGGGCTCAATTCCTTGAGCCTGGTTTTCGAGCGTCATCGGCCAATGGTGGCAGCCATGGCGCTGGGCACCGCATTTGGCCTGCTTACCGCCCTCGACACCCGCCCCGTGCCGACCATGGCACGGCGCTCGGTCGCGCGGCTGTGGCGAAAATATCATGCGATCTACCAACAAATGCTGGCCGTGGCAGAAGGCTACAGCAACGGCCAGCACCAGCATGCCCTCACCAGCCAGCTCAAGCGTAATGCCACCCGCCTGGTCGAGGAAGCCGCGTGCCACCTGCCCCATTGGCTCAACCACGACGACTGGCTGGAAGATCGCTTGCTGCGCAAGCGCTATCGCGACAGCTTTGCGTTCGAGTACATGGAGGGCACCAGCAACATCCACCTGCTCAATAGCTTCCGTCCGCCCGCAACCCAAGGGACCAGCCTGTGACACTCTGCCTCGATCCTGCCGATATCGTGTTCCAGTCGTTTCACCATACTGATCCGGCCATGCCCGAGTCGGACCCCCATATCCCGCACTGGCGTTCTTATACGCAGCATTTCTTTCGGGCCAACGGTGAGACGCTCAGCCCGCAGGATGATCGGGCGCTGGCGTGGGTCACCAGCACGGAGCGCGCCTCCTTCAGCGATATGATCGCGGTGCTGCTGCCCCGGCTGGCCACCATCCAGCCTGCGCGGGTGAAAACGGTGCTGATGGCGCATTGGACGCCAGACCTGCACATGGGCAGTTCGGTGGTGAATGCCGCCATCCATCAATTGGGACTTTCCGCCTGCCTGGCATTGGCGATCAGCGATCGCGGACCGGACGCGGGTCTGTATGCGCTGGACGGCCTCAATGACTGCCTGGCCGGCAAAGACGAGGACGGACTTTTGCTGATTGCCGAGCAGAAAAGCCTGATGTATTTCTCGCCGCTGATGGAGGCCCTGCAACCGGAAAACAATGCCTGCGTTTGCCTGTTCAACAAGCAGCAACGCGGCTTGCGCTACCGGGGGTTCAGGCGCGCGCGCCTTGCGCAATGGTCCAGCGAGTACCTTTCGCACGCCGTTGAGCAGTTGGGGTTGACCAAGGAACGCCTGACCCTGATCGGCCCTGCCCGGCTACTGGAGGCCGCGCATGCCGGCGCTCGCTCGTTTGCCGTCAACCCGAAGTTGCTGTGCGCGGCCCCTTTCGTTGCGCTGCGCACCTTCTGGGAGCCGCAACGTGACTATCTGCTGATCAGCGAAAATGATAACGGGATCAGCCTGTGCGGGCTCGCAGCCGAAGAGGGTTCACGATGAACATTGCTTCCCTGGCCACTTACATTCCATCTGCCCGCGTGTCCCTCGACGAGGTCGTCGCGCATCGCGGCGGCAATCCGTCAGAAGCCCGAACATTCGGCCAACTGTTCGGCATGCGGGAGGCATCAACCCTGGCGAATGAAGAAAGCGCCGAAGGCTGTTTTCATGCCTTGCTGCAGCAACTGGGTGAAAGCCTGGATGAAGGGGAGAAGATTGATGCGGTCATCTTGATCCAGGGCTTGCCCTCTCCTTCCTTGCGCCAAAGCGTCAACCTGCCAGGCCTGCGGCAGCGGTCAAACTTTATCGCCGCGGATGCACCGCTGCTGACCCTCAACCAGCAAAACTGCGCCACCTTGTTCTGGGGGTTGCGGCTGGCCGAACGGTTGCTGGCAAGCGGCAAGCACCGCTGCGTGGCACTGCTGGCGGGCGACACGCTCGCCGACTTTGACCTGGCTGAGCGCTATATCCCGGGCTGCACAATGATTGCCGACGGCTTCGTGGCCGCCCTGCTCAAACCAGGTGGAGGTCAACGCAGGGTGTCGGGCATCCAGTGCTTTTATCACCCCGGATTCTGGCAAGGCTTGGACGGTACTCGCGAGGACACCAAACGCTTCTATCAGTCCCACAACCATCTCGTCGAGCATGCCCTGTCGTCCTACCCCGAAGACGTGCGCAAGCGTGCCTGGCTGCTGCCGCACAATATCAATCGCCTCAGCTGGCAAACCTGGCTGCGCCATCCAGAAAACCGCGACCGTTCGGTCGCCACCGACCTGCTCAGCCAATGCGGGCACTGTTATACCGCGGACCCTCTGTTACTGCTCGACCGCTACGCCCCTCAGGATACTGGGCGCCCCGCCCTGCTGCTGTCGGTGGGCCTGGGCGGCTGGGTAGGTTGTGCCGCCATTACCTCAGACGCCTTACCGGAGGCAGTCCGTGCTCAATAACTCCAATGCTATTGCTATCGTCAAGCCGTCCGCGGCCAAGTTTGCGCAGCTGGGCTTTCTGAAAATTGCTGAAAGTGCCGTTCGCCAGCACGGGGACAAGGTCTGGATCGGTGAGGAAAAGGATGAAGTGTTGCTGCTGGCGGGCGCTCGACATATCCGTTTTTTCCTAGAGAACGAAAGCAGCTTTCACAAGGAGCTCGACAATGGCCATTCAGCCAGGCGGGTACTGCTGGGCCAGTCGCTGATCACGGCAAGGGAAGGTGAAGAATGGCACCTGGCCAGAAAACTGACCGCACCGCTGGTCAATCCCAAATCAGCGTTGCTCAAACAAGGCACCCAACACTCCGCTCAGTGGCTGGTGGACACTCTCCAGGACCCGGAGAAAGATTCCATGCAGGAGATCTGCCTGCAATGGGCGCTGATGTGCGTCGCGCAAGGATTCGTCGGCTCCACGCTCAGTCCTCTGCAGCTGAATAGCCTGATCAATCACTTTCGCAGGATCTACCTGCAACTGATTGTCGATGAGCCGACCGAGGATTATGCAGCGTTATGCCAACACCCGGCCCTGGCCGCGTTCCGCGAGGAACTTGAGGCAATGATCGGGCCGTTGATTACTGGCGACGGCGGCGGGAACGTCGACATGCTGCAACGCTTTTGCCAGGCGCTCGATATCAAGGCCAATCCGCAGGAACGGGAACGGGCGATCAGCATGTTGCTGGGCAATTTGGTCGCCAGCGTGGATAACACCGGTATCGCGCTGCTGTGGTGCCTGACCCACCTGTCACAACACCCGCATTACCAGAACCAGGTGCGTGAAGAGGCCCGCCACGGGACGCGCGACATGGCCAGCGCCATCGTCAAGGAATCGCTGCGCATGACCCCGGTTACGGCGTTTTTCGAGCGCGGCACCCTGGCCCCGGTGGAGATCGACGGCGTCAGCGTGCCGGCCGGAACCAAAGTGCTGTTTTCACCCTGGCTGGTCCATCGCAATGCGGCTTATTGGTCCGAGCCCCTGAGTTTCAGGCCAGAACGTTTTCTTGAAGGCCGGAAAATTGCACGCGAGCACTTTGTGCCCTTCAGCGTGGGTAAACGCAACTGCGTAGGCATGGCGCTCGCACTGGACCAACTCACCACGGCCATTGAAACACTGTGCAGCCATTGCCACTTCGCCCTGGCACCTTCGACCCCGCCCGCCGCGCTCACGCCGCTTTATGGGCTGAATGTGATGCCCAGAGGCGCTATCTGTTTCACCATCGAATCCGTGGACAGGGTCACTCAGCATGAATGCATCGCCTAACTTGGCGGGAGATGCCATCCCGCAACTCAGCGTGTTTTGTTTTTCGGACGTGGCCCGGGACAGCTTTGCAGAAAAGTATGAACAGTTGCTGAGCACCGCCAGGCTGGTGGATGAGCTCAACTTTCATGCTATCTGGACGCCTGAACGACACTTCCACACTTTCGGTGGGATGTTTCCCAATCCCTCCGTCGTCAGCGCCGCGCTGGCCGCCAGTACACAGCGTATCGCGATCCGTGCAGGCAGCGTGGTGCTCCCCTTGCATGATCCGCTACGCGTTGCTGAAGAGTGGGCGCTGGTGGATAACCTCTCTCGCGGCCGGGTCGGCGTAGCGTTTTCTGCAGGCTGGCAACGTAATGATTTTGTGCTCAAGGCGCAAAATTACCGTCAGCGTCATGAGGTCCTCTTCTCCTCTTTGGAGCAGATTCAGTCGCTGTGGCGCGGCGAGTCCGTGACGCGTCACGAACTGTCCCTGCCGGGACGTCCGGAACCGGTCACGTTGCAAACCTGGCCGCCCGCCTATCAAGCCGCCATTCCCGTTTGGGTCACGACGGGGAGCAATCCCTTGTTATTCAGCGAGGCCGGAAAACGCGGCCTGAATGTGCTGACGCACCTCATTGCACAAACCCGTGAACAGCTGCGGGAAAACTGCGCCAGCTATCGCCTTGCACGCCACGAGGCCGGGCTGGATCCGGCGGCCGGCAAGGTCACGCTGATGATGCATACCCAGGCCGGAGAGGATCGGGAAGCGCTGCTGCCACGTCTGCGACCGGCCCTGACGGGCTACTTGCGCGCGTTTATGCAGCTCTCTGACAACCTCAATGAACCTTCTGCGCTTGATCAGCAGAGCACTGACAAAAAGCAGGCCTACGCGCTCAAATGGGGAGTGGAAAAGTACCTCAACCACTACGGTTTGTTTGGCTCCGCCGCAGAGTGCCTGGAGCAACTGAAAGAGCTCAAGCGAGAGGGCATCGACGAAGTGGCGGGGCTGGTGGATTTTGGCATGCCTCAGGACAGTGTTGAAACAACGCTACGTACACTCGCGACATTACTGTGAAAAAAGGAGGTTGCATGAACAACATGAACAACATGAACAACATGAACAACATGAACAACATGAACAACATGAACACGATGAAGCTGATGCTTGCGCTGCTGGCCAGCACGACCAGTTACGCTGCACTGGCCGCAGAAAAAACCTTTCCGCTGAGCGCCTTCAGCAGCGTTGAAGTCCGACAGGGCATCAACCTGTCGATCAAATGCGCTGCAACGTCATCGATGGTGGTCTCAGGCTCTGCCGATACGCTGAACAAGCTCCAGGTGACGACAGACAATAAGGCATTATTGCTCGTGAATGACGCAGCGGAAAATGACCGCATCGTCTCCCGTACGCTGGATATCACGCTATATACCAGCGCGCCACTGACGGGGCTGACAGGAAAAGCAGGGGTGAAAATCGTGGCACCTGCGTGTGCCGTCGATCAATCCAGACTGGCGGTTGCCGGCAGCATGGGCACAGACATCCAGATCGAGGGCAAGACGGGTGAGCTGGTGCTTGACCTGGCAATGGGCGGCACCTTCAACAAAAAACCACTGCCCTTCACTGCGGATGTGGCGAATGTGCGCATGAGCATGGGAGCGGAGTCATCCCTGTGCCACATACCCCGGATCAACGGCAGCCTGTCTGCCGGCGCACGGATGTCTGTCAGCCCATCGGCTCAGGTCGATACCGGCGCCACGGGTTCTTTCGCCAGCGAAATTTCAACCTCTGATTGTTCGTAAACGGCAGTGGTGAACAGGCGACTCTCAGTTTGATGGCAACCTAGCTGCCATTGAACTGACGGTTGCTGCGAGCCAGGGATCGCACCATAAGCCAGACAAAAACGCCCCTCCCCTTGCACCTGGCAATAATGAATCTGCCCAATACTGACGGGGGGGACGACCATGACCTGCGCCACCCCGCTCGCGCCCGCCTGTGGGATGACGCAAAAACTGCGAAGCGGTTGAGTCAGCCCCGTACCCCGGGCTTTCAGCCAGGCTTCCTTCATACTCCAAAGCTGCGTAAAGCGAGTGAGGTAGTTGGCTTCGTCAAGCGCCAGCCAGCGTTGCTCATCCGCGTGGAAAAAGCGTTGGGCGATGGCTTTTTTTACCGAAACCTTTCCGCTGATTTGTTCCAGATCGACCCCGACCTCATACTCCCGGCACAGGGCGATGGCGGCCGAATGAGCGCTGTGGCTCAAGTTAAAGCGCAGCCAGGTGTACTCCGGCAGCCAAGGTTTACCGGTAGAGGTTCTGGCGATACGCACTTGATCAACCGGGATCGCCAAGTAGGCCGCCAGCACCTGATGCAACCAACGTTGCGCGCGTTGGCGAACCGTCATATCCGGCAGCGCATCATTAAAGTGCTGCAGCAGGCAGACACCCCTGCCTTCGATCAACTCAGGCAGGGGATTGCAGCGGTAAATTGATGGTGACTTTGCAACCGGTCTGCTCATGGCGATTCTCCAGAGACAAGTAACCGCCGTGGCTTTCAGCAATTTGCCGGCACAGGATCAGGCCGATGCCGGTGCCATTGGGTTTGGTGGTATAGAAAGGCACGAACAGATTCTTCGGATTAGTCAGCCCCACTCCCCGATCAAGGATGGTGATCAGTAAGCGCCCCTTTTCCTCAGCCCACTCGATATCGATACTGTCAGCGCTGCTGCCCATCGACTCATCGGCATTCTTGATCAAGTTGATCAACAACTGATGGATCTGTACCCGGTCGAGGCTGGCCATCAACGGACGCGGCCCGTTCAGGGTAATCACACGGTGAGAGAACAGCAGCGGCAGCTCAGCCACCAGGGCAGTCAAATCCACGCGTTCCTTCAGTGCCGGCGCCAGTTTGCTCAACTGCCGGTAGCTGCTGATAAACGCGATCAGCTCGCGTGCCCGCCGGTTAATCAGATCGATGCCCTCGGTAAAACCGGGGGGCAGGTTGTCAGAATGATGCCGGTAGTGTTGTTGCAGCATTTGACTGATGGAGGCGATGGGGCTGAGGGAGTTGTTGATTTCGTGGCTTATCACACGCAACAAATCTTGCCAGGCTTTCTGCTCTTCCTGACGCAACATGTCGTCAACATCACTGACGAACAACAGCACATTCTGGACACCATCCACCATGTAGGTGTCACTGGTTACTTTGTACCGGCCCGGTCGCCCTTCATGATCGGACACGACAGGGTGCTCCGTGTTGGCATTGTGCAAAAGATTATCCAGTTGCCAGGCGCTGGCTGTATCGCCAATCAACTTATCCAATGATGTGCCCAACATGCGCGAGGCTGCGCTATTGCACCAGATCAGCCGATGACTGCCGTCCAGGGCATAGATGGCAACCGTGATATTGGAGATCACTTTTTGCAGCAGGAAATCCATCTCCCGCTGCTGTTGGCGGTGGCGCGACAATTGGCTGGAAATGTCATTGATTTGCTCAATGACGCCCTCGAAAGCCCCCGCCCCGCTGGTCACCCCACGCAGGCTGAAATCTTCCTGCTCTACCGCTTCCAGCAAATTGGATATGACGTTGATTTTGTAAATCAACTGCTGAAAAAAGTGATAGCAGAAATAAACCATCGTTACACACAGAACAAACAGGGTGAAAAACTTGAGGTAAATGGACTGGTGCGGAAAAACCCAAAGCAGCAGGTAGGCAATAATGGCGCCTATCGGCGCCAGACTGCACAGCAGCAGGTGACGTATTTCAAAAGAATGAAAAAATTTACTCATGGCAGATTTTTAGTTTTTCGAGCCGGCGATAAAAAGCGCTGCGGCTCAGCCCCAGCGATTCCGCGGCCTTGACCGCATTGCCGTCATACTGACGCAGGCGCTGTAACAGTAAGGTTTCTTCGGCTTCGGCCAGGGTGCAGGCGTCCGTCAATCCTAAAGACGATTCGTTGACCGGACGCACTTCGCTCTGGGATGACACCGAAAACGGCAGGCAGAGGTCTTCCGGATCAATCACATTGGCGCGACACAGCAACACGGCGCGCTCCAACAGGTGACTAAGCTCCCGGATATTCCCAGGCCATGAATAATCCAGCAGCCCCTGGCGTGCCTGCGGCAATAACACCGGCCGGGGTTTGTTGTATTTACGCGCAAAACGTTTCAGGAAGCGCTCAGTCAGCGGCTCGATATCTTCCAGCCGTTCGCGAAGCGGTGGCAGCTGGATTTGAATCAGGTTCATGCGGTACAGCAGGTCCTGACGGAACCGCCCCTCTGCCACAGCCCTGTCCAGGTCGGAATTGGTGGCGGCGATGATCCTGCATTGAGTGGTCTGGGTGCGCGAAGATCCGACGCGCTCAAACTGCCGCTCTTCCAGCACCCGTAACAGTTTCATTTGCTGTGTCAGGGGCAAGTTACCGATTTCATCGAGAAACAGCGTCCCCTTGTCCGCCAATTCAAAGCGGCCGATACGGTTCTCCCGAGCGTCGGTAAAGGCGCCTTTTACGTGGCCAAACATCTCGCTTTCAAATAACTGCTCGTTAATACACCCCATATTCACTTCGACGATACTGTGTTCGGAGCGCGAGGAAATCTGGTGGATATAACGTGCGAGCAGGCTTTTACCGGTGCCATTTTCTCCCAGGATCAGAACGCTTGTATCGGTCACCGCCACCTTTTCAACCAGGCTGATCAGGCGTTTCATCGCCGGTGAGCGGACAACCCATTCGCTGTCCATATCATCTTCGAGCGCCAGTTTGAGCAGCTTGTTTTCTTCGCGCAGGCAATTGCCTGAACGACGCGCCTGACTCATGGCAATCTGCTGCTGAACGATGCTCAGCAAACGCTCGTTATCCCAAGGCTTTTGAATGAAATCGGCCGCCCCTCCCCGCATGGCGTTGACAATGATGTCGACACTTCCCCACCCCGTCATCGCGACAGCCGGCAAGCAATCATCGAACTTCTTCATCTCGGCCAGCAACTGCAACCCTTCCAGGCCTGACGTGGTGTCTTTCTGAAAGTTCATGTCCATCAATACCAGATCGACAGGCCTGGCGGACAAATGTGCAAGCAGGCGATCGGCCTGGGTTTCCACGGTCACGTCGTACCCTTGCATGCGCAATAAGATATCGAGGCTGGTCAGGATTCCCGCGTCATCGTCTATCACAAGGATATGTTTTTTATCGTTCATTTAAGCATCCTGCTTAGAGCGCCGTGCCCGGGGAGCACGGCGGTCGTTTATTCATAACGAATCGCGTCGGCGGGCGACATATTGGTTGCCCGTCGGGAAGGAAGCCAGACCGCCAGCGCCACAACCAGCGTAATCATCAGCGCCACCATCCAGAACAGGAGCACAAAAGGAGTGTTTCCGTTACCCAGAACGTGCGTCAGTTTGGGAGCTACAAAGAATGCCAGAGGCAAGCCGATGATAAGGCCGATCAATAACTGCTTGCCGCCCTGGATCATAAGCATACGTAACAAATTACTTTCAGTGGCTCCCATGGCCATCCGTAAGCCAATTTCCTGGGTACGCTGATTAATCAAGTTGCACATCACCGCATAAATACCCGTTGCAGCCAGTATCATCGCCACCAGGCCGAACAACATGAAAAGATTGGCAATAAAATGCAAGCCAGCCGTATTACGGGCCAGGCGTTCATTCAACGTCTGGATCTGATTGACGGAAAGATTGCTGTCCACCTGACGGACCGCGTTGATCAGGGCGGGCCCGACCGTTTCAGGACGCGGGGCTCGCAGCACCAGCATCAATGAGGGCGCGGGTTGCTGCTCCAGAGAGCGGTACACCGTGGCGCGGTGGCGGAATGCGCTGAAAGGCCGTCCATGAATAACGCTGGGCACCACGCCTACTACGTTGTACCAGCGTTGGTCATCGGTATCGCGAAAACGCAGGCGCTTGCCAATCACATCACGCTCTCCCGGCCAGAACTGTTCGGCAAAGGACTGGCTGACAACGACCACCTGTTGTGAGTCCTGAGTATCGCCGTGGGCGAACTCCCTGCCCGCCATGGGGGTAATACCCATCGCCGACAGGCTGCCCGGCATGACCTGCACATCATTGACCATCGGGTAAGACCAGCGCTCGTTCCTGTTGTTGGTCGACGAGTCTACATCCACCTGGCGCGGCACGGTGAACTGCCCCACGGCACTGGTGGTCAATGCTGCGTTTTCAACCCCGGGAATCGCAGCGGCAGCGTCCTGCAGGCGTTGGTAAAACAGGATACGGCTTGCATCATCAGGGTAATTGTTAGCGTTAAGGTGGATTTGCGCGGTCAGGTAATTACTGGTGTCGACACCGTAATCAGCGCGGGTCGCCTGGTAGACCAATAATGCGAACAGCGCACTGATACACAGAATTGAGCAGGAGAGCCCCACTTCAAAGATAACCAGGATCCGCGAAACCCGACCTGCACCACGGCTCTGCGCACCACGGGTGCCATCACGCAGCACATCATTGAAATTGCCATGGACGATTTTCCAGGCCGGCAATGCACTGGTGAGCACCGCCGTGATGATCACCAGGACAAGGGCGTTGAGGACCAACACATTATCGAGTGACAGCTGCCACCAGAAAGGAATTTTATTGGGTACGAAACCAGGCAGTATCGTATTGGTTATCTCCAGCCCCCATGCAGCCAGCAAGATCGCCACGACACCGGACAGAAAACAGATAAATAAGCTTTCCAGCATCATTTGCATTACCAGGCGGCCTGCGGGAGACCCCAGCGCGACCCGGATCGCGATCTCTTTGGAGCGCTCAGTCGTTCTTGCCAGCAATAAATTTCCGACATTGCAGCAAGCCAGTAGCAGCACAAAACAGACGGCAAACAGCATGACGATAAAGATTGGCGTGGTCTCCTCACCCATAAAGTTTTCCTGGAACGTCAATACCTGAGCGGAAAGCCCTTTATTACTTTCCGGGTACTCCAGCGCCAGTGACTGCATCACTCTATTGAGGTCGCGATTGGCATCCGCCAGGGTCACACCGGGCTTCAAACGCGCATACACCGACACTTCCGGAGCGCCTTTACGCTCCAGGTACTGCAAGGGTTCAAGCTGAGAAGGCAGCCACAGGTCATGGAAGAAGGGGAAGGCAAAATTTTGCGGCATGATGCCGACGATGCGGGTATGTACGCCGTTGATTCTGATATCGCGGCCAATGAGTTGCGCATCGGAAGCGAAGTAGTTTTGCCACATTGCATAGCTGATCACCGCGACAGGCTCAGCCCCCGACTGAACGTCCTCTTGATTCAGCACACGCCCTCGAAATGGCTGAACAGCTGCATACGAGAACAGTTCCGAGGTGTTTCTGATGGCCATATAGGAAACAGCCTTGCTGCCATCACTGATATCCGCGCGCTCGGCGTAGAAATAGCCCATATCCTCAAACTGGGTAGAGCGCGCCTTGATATCGCTGTAGTCCATGAAGTTCAGCCCGGAATCACTCAGGCTGACACCATTCACGGTCGGATTGACCAGCACCATGCTTTTTCCGTCCGGATAAGGAAGCGGAGTGAACATGATGGTATTGATCACCGAAAACATATACAGGGTCAGTGCCAATCCACAGGACATGATCAGCACGGTAACAAAAGTGAAGCCGGGGCTTTTCAGGAGTAAACGCAAGGCATAGCGAATATCAAAAAGCATCTTATGCTTCCTTCACCAGAGTCAGTTGTCGCGCCTGTTCCCCATCGCCGACGACCTTTCCGTCAGACAGGACAATACTGCGCTGTGCACGCTCAGCCGAACGAGGATCGTGGGTCACGATGCAGATCGTGGCACCTTCCTGATGCAACTTATCGAGGATATTCAATACCGCTTCTGCGTTGTGCGAATCCAGGTTACCGGTGGGTTCGTCCGCCAGAAGGATGGACGGATTACCCACGATGGCCCGAGCTACCGCGACGCGCTGCTGCTGACCGCCGGAGAGTTGTGAAGGATAGTGACGGCTACGGTGGGACATATTGACCTTGTCCAAGGCCTCGGCGACCCGCTGTTGGCGTTCGGATTTGGAAATATCACTGCGGTAGGTCAGTGGCAGCGCGACATTTTCTTCGATCGTTAGATCACTGATGAGGTTGAACGACTGAAAGATGAAGCCGATGTCCCGATTGCGCACCTGCGCACGCTGCTTCTTGGAAATATTGTCGACATTGTGACCGGCCAACTGATAAGTGCCGCTCGAAGCCGTATCCAGCAACCCCAGGACTGAGAGCAGAGTCGATTTCCCACAGCCCGAGGGCCCCGATATGGCCACGTACTCGCCCTTGGAAATGGTGAGCGTGATTTTGCTGAGCGCATGGGTTTCGATTTCATCGGTCAGGAAAATTTTGTTTACGTCAGTCAGTTCTACCAAAGGTTCCATCATTACTGTCTCCAGGGCATTGTTCCGGTAGCCGGCGCGAGCTGCATCAGTTGGCAATTTCAATCTGATCGGCACCCTGCCAGGCGGTGCTGTCAGTGAGAATTATTTTGTCGCCAGCTTTAAGCCCGCTGGTGATCTGAATGTAGTCAGCAGAACCCTGCCCAAAATCCACTTTCATTTTGGTCGCTGAACGATCTTTTTCATCCAGCCGGTAGAGCATAGAGGGCAAGTTATTCTGCGCGAATGGCGGGCGCTCGACATACAACGAATTATTGATTTTCGTCACCGCGATCAATCCGTCGACACTCAGATCAGGACGTGCCTCTTGTGGCAGCGGCTGATTGAACGTCACATCCACCTTGACCGTACCGTTGGTCACCGCGGGATCGACCCTGGATAACACACCGGTAAACCGGCTGCGCCCTGTGTTGATCGTGACGGCCTGCCCGACCGCGAGATCGCGCGACTGCAATTCGGGCACTTTGAGTTCGGCATACAGCTCTTTTTCTTTGGCAAGGCGGGCAATATCACTGCCTACCGTTACCCGCTGTCCGACCTGGACTTTCACATCCTGCAAAATACCATCTATCGGCGATTTAACCTTGAGCGAATCTACCTCCTGCTGACTGAGTGCAACCTGTGACTCGATTTTGTTAAGGCGCATAAAGTTGGCCTTTATATCCGCTTGGACGCTGAGTTTAAGTGTCTTTAACCGACGCTCTTCAAAGCTGACCTGCTGAGTATACTGTTCAGTCAGAATGCGCGTGGTTTCATATTCCAGCCTTGGCACGGCCAAAATGTATTTTTTCTGGGCAGCAAGACGCAGTGCAGATCCAAGTAATCGACTCTTCGCGTCCATCATTAACGCCTCTTGATTGAGAATCTTATTTTGCAGTTCTGCATTTTTGGCCTCGGTTTCCGCCCGGCGTGCGTTAAGTTCCAGCTGGTTCTCCTGAAGTCGCTGTTCCAGCGTCGGATTACTCATGACAACCAGTAACTCTCCCTTGCTGACTTTCATCCCGGCCTTATAAATGACTTCCTCCACCCGAGCGTCAACGTTCGCCGCGACCCAGTTGATGTCCCAAGGTAAAAGTACTCCATTGCCCCGTACCTCAACGGCGAAATCACCGTACTTGACCTCGGCAACCGTGACGCTGCTACGAGCAACCTGGTAAGGCGAGAACCGGTAGTTATAGATAATCAGCAACAGCACCAGCAAAAAGACGCCACTCGCAATGGCCTTGCTGTGCTTTTTCAGTACGCGTTTATTTCCCGGCTGCGGGATCGAGATATCCATAGTAATACCAATGTTAACAACCTGAGTAACACAAAGCACATTCCGTGCCAAAATAAAAAATGCATCTAACCATTTGATATTTAAGTATAAATTATAAAGACAGCACGTGAGCGGCTTGATGTCAGTGGTGGGGCGTCTCATTTTCGGAACGACAGTAAAACGTGCACTTCTTATTAGCTGATTTCTATGGACAAACCGCACGAGAATCAGAAATCCCAATAATGGGACGCAAGATAACAGCCTGTGAAAAAACTTTTCGAAAATGGGATTCCACTTTCCCTAAATCGAGAAAGTCCTAAAAAATACTTAACAAACAAGTACTTGAAGCCGCTAAAAAACTGGCATAGCAATTGCCTATTCATGAGTGAGTCAAAAGCCTATCCCAAAAATAAAAATCTTCGCCATTAAGCGCTGCAGAACGGAGTCTGTATGTGGGATCTTAAAATCTCGAATGCTGAAAAGACCCTCTTTACACAAAAAATAATGGACGACCTGTATAAACGTCACTTTGAGATCTATAGCAAACATGCACATACAGAAAAAGCGCTGTGCATTGTCACAGTGATAAACTACATCGTAGAGAATATTTCAGAGGAGATCACCTTGGATGACCTGGAGAAAATCTGTGGTAAAACCCGGTTTGATATTTGTCGAATGTTCAACCTGTTTTACGACGTAACGCCGATAAAGTGGATGTGGAGAGTCCGATTGGCACTGGCAAAGGAGTTTATTCATCTGGCGCCGGAATGGTCATTGACTGATATCAGCTACGCCTGCGGTTTTTCCTCCCTGCCGCATTTCTCTCGAAGCTTCAGTAAAACCTATAATGAAACACCGCTAAAATTCAAACAATACGTAATGAAGTCGACCCGGCAGAAAGCAAAGAAAGAATCTTCTGAGTATGACTTTATCTTTGGCATGCAAAGGAATGGTTTCTCACGCAACATGCTGCTCAACAACATCAACTCATTATAATCAATAAACGCCCGCTGAATACGCACGAACCTCAGGTCGCTCGTACAATCGATAAGGCATGAAAGAATCAGCATCACTGTGCAGCTGCAGCTCCCTATTGCCGGAAAAAAGCAGAAGCGACAGTTGAGGCGATAGTCAAACTCGGCTGAATAAGAGTGGCGAGTGCTTGAGGGGAAGGCAGGAAAATGCAGAGGTGACACTCAGTTATCCTGGTTGCCACTCGCGATCAACGAACATAAGGCTTACGCTTTGAACGCTTGATACCTATCTTAATGGTGGTGCGCAAGCGCAGTACGGGATCAACCATCGCAAAACAATCTTCCTGCGCTGTATTGTCCAGGAATTTAGAAATACGGCTAAACACCGTGGCATCGCGCAAGGCACCATTGTGCCCCTTGCCTTCGGTTACAATCAGTTTGCTTTTGTCCAGAACATGGTTAAGTACCATGGCTTCTTCCAAATCGATGCTCACATCTCCCTTGTCATGCAATATCAGTACAGGCTGTTTAATTTTTGCGATCAATTCGGGCCCGATTTTATCAGGGTGCACGCCATAACGTAGCTGATAGAGCTTTTTCATCGACGTTGCAATATGCCGAGGTAGTTTATTACTGAGAACATAGTTATCCAGCACTTCGCCGAAGCTGCAAGGACTGCTGATCAAGATCATTCTTTTGAAAAACAGTCCTTGTAATGCGGCCATGCAGCCTACCAATCCGCCGGACGAATGCCCGATAACCACTGAGAAAGGACCGTATTGTCGCTCGATATCGATGACTGCCCTGGAGAGATCGTAAAAAGACACGCCCTTACCCGGGGACACGCCATGTGCCGGCAGGTCAGGTGCAAAGACGGTGTAACCCTTTGCCTGTAAACGCTGGGCAAGGTGCCTGAGCATGATGCTTCGCCCATCCCAGCCATGCAGCAGCAATACTTTCTCTGTTTGCTGCGCTGATTGAGGGTAAATAAACATTTTCACGAAGGTGTGCCGCCAGGTGAAATTTTCCTGCCGACACTGGCTGAGCAGCATCATCTCTGCGGGCTTATAGGGCAACGGTCGGGTTTTTTCAAACAGGTGCAATGCATACAGCGCTGAAAGATAAGAAGACATCATGTCCAACGAATAGAGGTCGAACATCCTTATCAAACGGCACACGCGGACATAGTGAGTCGTTGGCCTGATTCGGGCCTTCATTAACAATGAAGGCCGAAGCCGCATCACCACCAGCACGCGAAAGTAATTTTGGTGGATCAGCGAAACGATCAGCAACAGAGGATAGATGACACTAAAGAACATGCTCATTCCCAATTTTATTCGCGAGCCGCCAGTACTCGTTGGCAAATGCCAAAAAGTTAATAGTACTGAACATAATGATGATGCTCATGATCGCGTTCAAATTAGAGAAACGATCCCAGCCGGCCAACAAAACGATCACCATGAGCAACTCGATGATCACCGTCAAAATCAATACACGACGCGCCTGATCAAGTTGCTCAAGTAACGCTTGCAGAGACGCTACAAACGCCGTGAGGAAGAACGTCGGTAATAAAATCAGCATCATCTGTCCACTGGCTGCCCTGGTCGTCCCGTCACCTGTAAGAATGCCGATCAACGCTTCTTCACTAAAGTAGACCCCGACGGTGAGCACAAGATAAAGCCCCCCAATAAACATCAGCCCACGATGCAGGAGCCGTTTCAATTCCTCACCGCTACTGATCGTCAAACGTTGGTTTATCAATATCGCCAGTGCAGAGCCGCACGCCACGGCGGGAATAACAATAAACATCCTGATCTTGGTAATGATCAGGAACGCGGCGACATATTGTTCACCCAGTGTTCCAATCAAGGGAAACACCAGCAGCGAACTGAAAAACACCACGATAAAAGACGCGAAGATCGGCAAGCCAACCTGCTGGAGCAAGCCTTTTAATCGGGCAATGAACGCTTGCGGACGATCGTCCTGCTGCTGGCGACCGACACGCCATACCAGCCATGTTGCAACCGGGATCAGCAGGCCGGACGCCAAGGCATTTGCCACGATAATGGAGTAGAAGCCCAAACCGTACACGTGGTAGCTGGTGTAGCAAATACCGGCGTTCAGGACGATATAGGCAATCACAAGAAACATGCTCAACGCGCTCTTGCCCTGCCCTCGCAGGGCGCTGTTACACATTTCCAGGTGAATGAACGGCAACATCGAAAGGAAGTAGAGCGGAAGTGCCTCTTGATAAAAGCTCCCACCCGACACGGGAAGCAGCTTCTCGAGCCAAGGCGAAGAGAGTGCGATCGTCCCACTGAGCAAGGCCACAACCATCACGCCCAGCACGGATAAAATGGACGTTGCCGTCAGCACTTTCTGTTTTGACCAAAGGTTCAAAGACCTGGCGCTGAATACCTGGTTACTGATAGCCAGGCATTCGAGAATCGCCAGGAACAAAAAGCTGAACGGCTGGATCATCGACAACCAGTAAATCGACGTTGTCTCAGCGCCATGTCCCAGAATAGCGGTCTGGGTGTTTTGTGAAAAAGACACCGCGACGGCAACGACAATCATTGGCCAGGCAAGCTTCAGTAGATCCGCAATATCCCGGCCTGCCCCCTGGCGTTGCGACAGAACCAAGCCCGGTGATGTGTTCACGCCCCCTCCCCCACGGCATCGCGCCGCATGGCGTAATGCCTCGTCGTTTTGCCATACAGGCTATAAATCATCATCGAGAGATAAGACAGCGTGTGCGTCGCGCCAAGCAGATAGCCATGGCCTCCCATCAATTTTTCCGCTCTGTTGGTCAGCAGGGTGATCTGCCAATGGTCTTCTTCAGCGTCCTGAAAATCCTGCGCCGCGATGCGCATTTCCCATTGCAACACCAGCTGGCTGCACTGACTGCTCACATCCGCAAACTCGGTTTTAATCAGCTGATGCCGGGTGGTTTTCACCCCAAAACTCCGGCGTGCGGACAAATGCGTCCAACTCATGCCCAACATGCGCATCAACAGCCCCAAACGGGCGGCGACGGAGACAATGAGTGGGGTGTCATCGGCGGCTATCGCCTGCTCCCCTCCCAGGTATTGAAGATCCAGGCCAAGAGAGGCAAGCACCCGATCCGCCTGCGGTGGTTGACCGGCCGTGACCTCTCGCTCGTCCGGCACGAGTTGATAGCCTTGGCTGAGCACCCGCCTGGTCTGATCGGGCGATTCAAGACGCAATAGCCGTACGGCTTCTGCGGGCTCATTGCCCGCAAACAGCTGATAAATTCTGTTAAACGGACCATCAGGCATATGAGTTCTCCAACTGCAGGTGCTGCTCAATCCAACTGATCAACTTGCCGACCGTGGTAAATGCATCCTGATCGATTTGATCAGGCTCAAACATTAACCCAGGGATTTTTTCTTCGAGTGTCAATAAAAACTGCACAAACAACACCGAATCCAAATCCAGGTCTTCGTTGAAATCCGTTTCCAGATTGACCGACACGGCCGAAGACATAATATCGTTGAGCGCTTCATTCACCGCCGACAGAAGACTTGACATGTACAACCTCGCTATTTTTTTCAATTAAAACGCATGAAAGCGTAACGCCCATGCCCATGGTGAGGCAGAGGATTCTTTTGCCTGTAAAATTTTTCAACAGGGCAGACAAGTTAAATAAAACGTCCGAACAATAAGCGTGCCCATATTCGGCAATATGCTCGGTAAACATGATGCCTTTGAAATTTAATTTATCGGCGACTCTTTTAAGCATCGGCAGATCCAGATTGCATGGAACGATGGCGTCGATGCTTTCAGCTGGAACATTGAATTTATCCAGCGCGTACAGATAAAAATCATGATACTCCTGCTCCAGCGACGCATATAACTCACGCCGGCGGACAGCAGACTCCTGCCGGTGATTGTCATAAAAAGAGGACACGTGCCTTACGGCGGTATGCTTCAAATTCCATTGACCAGGCCCCGCATTCAGCAGCATCGCCGCCGGTATTTCGGCCAATACGCTATTATCCAGTCGATTAACAGCACTATGAAAAGCCTTCTCTCCCGTAAGAAGGAGCATTGGCTCGCCGCGCTTAATCAATCTGTTTTTAAATAAGTGAATCGCCGATAAGGCAGACGAGCAATGGTTCAAGCTGACGCTGAGTACTTCCCAGTGCCCTATCCCGCACGCCTCGGCAACATCCTCCAGCCAATGATTATCAAAGAATGTGTTATGCGTTTGGGTCTTGGCATACACCAGGCACCCTTTGACTTCTTTCACATGAGGGTTTGCAATGATCAGCGCGCACAGCGTATCCACAAGCATCTCTGCGTGTGTTCTGGAAGACATCCCAACGGACTGTAAAGAGTAATAGCGCTGTAATACCTTGCAAGCACCCGGCTTTAAGTCATGGGATTGCTCAAGCGTGCCCAAGGGCTCTAATGAAATACGACTCGGCAACCAACATAAATAATTAAGTGGCAGCATAACATTCCCGCATGGAGTATTTTTAGTGCATTTATAAACTACCCACATCGTCCCAGAAACGGATCGTGCTTTTTGCCTCAAATTGCTTAAAAGGCATGTTTTTCCCATTTGCAGGTCCCACAAATGGAATTATTACCGGCTAACGGTGACCTCGCGGCTTGCCGACGATCTATATCTACGGCTATCTCAACCGCATCAAGACCGGCGCAGCGAACTTCGCCTGGACTCTATATATCTCAGAAATCACCTGCATCGTCGCGTCTTCGATCGTTCCTTCATTACGGCATAAAACCCAGCCGTGATCTGCAATCGCTCGCTCGAATGCCTTGGTACAAGCGACATGTTCTTCCAGCTTATGGATCACGGTACTGCTCAGCCCACGCCGTCGTGCCGCGGCCCTCGCCCATGAAATTTCAGGGGCGGTGACAACCCCGACATGCAGGTCTGGCACTCGCACGTTTCGATCAATATTCAACTGCAGAATCTCTGCAAACGGGACGATCCGGCGAAACGCGGCATCAGACGGGTACCAGCGATCGATCAAGATGATGCTGCCTGGTGGCTGTTTAGCCAGCACGTGCTGTGAAATCCAGGTGCGGCTATCAGCAAAGCGCTCACAAACCTCCAACTCCAAATCCCGGGAGGGATTTCTGACGAGTTTGTTAACGAGGGCCATTGTTTCACCCCTATAGGGATCGCTTTTACTCTCGCAAAGTCGGATCACCTTTTTGTTGTCTGCCCTCAGTACTTTCGTAACGGCCTCCAACAGTGTGGTTTTGCCGGCTCCCTTGGGCCCATCTAGAGAAACAAACAGCGGACGATTCATTCTTCACATAACGATTGATATACGGTTTTTGTTGCCCTGTTCGTTCGCTGGAGCCGCTTGGCGCGACTACGCGAATCGAGTGGAGGGGCCTTATGAACAGACATGGATGAACACTCTAACCTTGTTTCTGGCTGACGGGGCTCAAAACCCAGGGCCAGCGAAGCTCGACACCTGTCCTGCAGCAAGGGCCCATTTACGTGCTTGCGTTAACCCGCGATCTTTATTGCAAGCTCTGCGACGTGTTTACCCTGGAAACGTGCAATATCCAGTTCATTTTGTGACGGTTGCCGTTTACCGTCGGCGCCTGCCAGGGTGGTCGCGCCATAGGGCGTACCGCCGGTGATCTCGCTCATGTTGGTCAGCCCTGCGCAGGTGTAAGGCACACCCACGATGACCATCCCCTGATGCAGGAGTGTGCTGTGGAACGACGTGATGGTGGTTTCCTGGCCGCCGTGCTGGGTGCCGGTCGACGCAAAGACGCTGCCGATTTTCCCGACCAGCGCGCCGCTCATCCAAAGTCCGCCGGTCTGGTCTAGAAACGTGCGCATCTGTCCCGCCATATTGCCAAAGCGCGTCGGTGTGCCAAAGATAATGGCATCGTAATTACCCAGCTCGTCAGGTGTCGCCACCGGTGCCTTCTGGTCAAGTTTGACGCCGATGGCTGCTGCCTGTTCGGCCGGGATGGTTTCAGCGACACGCTTGAGCGTCACGTCGGTGCCGGGTACGGAGCGTGCGCCTTCGGCCACTGCGCCAGCCATCGTTTCGAGGTGACCGTACATTGAGTAATAGAGAACCAGTACCTTCGCCATGATTTTTCTCCTGGATTAAGCGCCATTCGATGGATTAGGAAGATCTTGG
>NZ_AKJK01000065.1 GCF_000282375.1 Pseudomonas sp. GM50 | reverse complement strand
TTTAAACAGTGCTTGTTTAGCGGTCTGACGCTGAGCCTTGTGGTGGCTGTACCGGCCCCATCGCGAGCAGGCTCGCTCCCACAGGGGATCTTCTGTGTATTCACTTTTTGCGAACGCCGCAGATCAAATGTGGGAGCGAACCTGCTCGCGAAAGCGGTCTGTCAGTCACTTCCCTGTTGAATGGGCCGGCCCCATCGCGAGCAGGCTCGCTCCCACAGGGGATCTTCTGTGTACTCACTTTTACGAACGCCGCAGATCAAATGTGGGAGCGGGCTTGCCCGCGATGGCGGTCGTGTAGTCAACGGGGAATCCGGCTATGCCGCGCTTCACCCACACACCAGAAAAAAAGGCGACCCAAAGGTCGCCCAAAATTACAACGAGAGTCCTATAAGGTAAGGCTGCCCCGCTCCTCCTCCGTCAACCGCTGCCGCGCTGACTCATCCAGAGCCCCGGCCCCCAACACCTGCACCGGGCTGTTCGGGTTGTACCCAGCCTCCGGCGCTCGGCTCGCGCCATCGCGGGTCGGTGCCAGTTGTTCGGAGCCGAAACTCAACACCTGCACGGTAAATACCGACGCCTGATTCTGCCTCGATGCTGCCTGCTGCTGACGCGCCACGTCCTCTGCCGCTTGGGTGGCCGACGACGCCGCGGAACTGGCCGAGGTGATCGCCCCGGTGTTCACCGAAGCGGTCATCGGCACACCGGTCGACTTGCCCTGGGTCTGAATGTTCGCCGCGTTCACCACCGTCAACGCGGCGATGTTGACGTTACCCGACACCCGAATCCCCGCCTCGCCAGCATCGATGGTGCCCAGTGGCGCGATCAGGTCGATGTCACCCGGTGCCACCTCGGGAATCGGGTTCAACGTCGCGATCCCCGCCCCGGTGCTCGGCACCGAGGGCGACAGGGTCACGTTGCCCCAGGTGTCGTACAGACGTTTGGGCGGCGTGTAGACCACGGTGGTTTTCGATCCGCGACCGGCGTTGATGTCGCCTTCGGCGGACCAGCCCATGATCGAACCACCGAAGGTGGTCATGATCCGGCTTTGGCCAAGCAAGATGCTGCCTTTGGCGTACAGCTGAATGTCGCCCTCGCCTTGAGTGATCACACCAGCGGTGGACGGCGGTGCAGTGCCTTCGATGCCGAAGACCTGGCCACCGCCCGGCGTCAGCATCTGGATGCCGCCGCCAAAATCGGTGTGCACACCGGCACCGCCATACATCGTGATATCGCCCTTGTAGGTGATCGGATTCCCGGCCACGTCCTTCTCGGGAAACAACGCCGCAATCGCCTCGCGACCGCGCACGTAGCTGCCCTGACGCAGGCCGCCCTCTTCGTTGTACTCGCGGCCACCGGCCTTGAGTTCGGCGAAGTACACCTCACGGGCGAACACCCGGCGCTGCTCGGCCGGCAAGGCGACATAGAAGCTGCGCGCCTGCTGCGGGGTGCCCATGAAGCCATAACGAGCGGCCAGCCAGCTGACCAGTTCGGTTTCGTAGGTCTTGGCGACTTTGCCGTCCTGACTGGCCAGCCCAAGACCGGCCTCAGCCAGGTTCGCAGATGACAGATAAGGAGTGATGAAGCGATCGTAGTCAGGTCCGCCGGCACCAACCCCGGCCTGCATCACAATGCTCGCCCCGGCTCTGGAATCCCCCGGCACCACGGCACCGATGCTGGTGACGCTGACCTTGTCTTCCATCAGCAGATTGCGCCCGGCGCTGAGCTCCAGCGTGCCGGGACCGGCGACGTTGAAGTTGCTGTAGAGAATGTCGCGCCCGGCGGAGGCTATGGATATGTCATTCGGGTTGTTGTGGATGAACAGGTTGCCTGTGTGGGTATACGCCAAGGTTGTATCACCACCCACACCACCACTGAGCCCCGTACCGCTGCTGACGATGTCTCGCCCGGCCATCATCCAGACCGGCCCGCCGCCCTCGTACCAGGTTTGTCCAAAGCGAGAATCAGTGGTTGTGGTGAAGGTAATCGCCCTACCGCTGCTGACCGCCAGCAAATCGCCGTTCACGGCGTAAAAACGCGCCGGGTTGGCATTAGCGTCCCCTTCGCCGGCCGCGCTGTCTGCACCAAAGGCGAACAGTGGGAAGATGTTAGAGCCCGCCACGTAACGATTGCCGGTTTCGGACAGATTACTTCCGACTGTACTTGTAGAGACCGTTGCCAAAAATGCAGGTCGTTGAGGTGTCGCCATCGCACTGCCGGAGGCACTCGATTGAGTGACGGTCAGATCACCGCCGTAGATGGAATCACCGGCCAGCAACTGCAACTCCCCGCTCGCCGACGGTGCGAGTACCAAGGCAGGGCGGCGATTGCTCACACCACCACCGGTCCCCAGCTTGCTGGCTTCGCCATAGTAAAGACTGCCGCTGGCCGCAACGGCACGAAGAATGGACGGGTAAACCACCGCCAGGTCCGTCTCCAAACCTTGGGTGTAAGGCGTGAGATTACCGCCCGCCGAGAACAAATCGATGGCGGTGCGCTCTGTCCACAACGTGAACCAACTGAGCCCCAGCCCCTGGACGCCAGCGCCAGAGGTAAACGCCGAACCGCTCATCAACGGCGAACGCCCCGGATCCACGACATCCTGTACCACCAGATATCCCAACGTCGACAGCGCAAACGTGGCATCGCCGGGCATCAATGTCAGCCCGCCCGCCGCGAGACCGCGGGTCGCACGGAATACGTCATAGGCACGGGTTTCACCAGGAGACTGGTCGTTCAACACACTGCCGTAATGAAGGTTGAGGCTGCCCATCGACGCGCTGTCGAGTTGAGCATGGCCGCGCAGGTCGATCACTGCTCCGTTGAGATGCCCGGTGAGGATGGTGCTGGCCGGATTGATTGCGCCACTGACGCGCAGGTCAAGGTCGCCACCGCCGGTCAGTTGCACGTTGCCATCGGCGCCCACACGCCCGGTGCTGCCCACTGCCAGTACCAGCCCTTGGCTCCGAGGGTTGATACTTTGAAAGGAGTTTCCAGCCAGGGTATTCAACACCCCGGCATCGCCCCCAACCTGTACGTTCAGGTCACCACCACCCAAGGTACCGAAGCCGGTGAACCCAACCATCAGATCGGCCTTGCCAGTCTCTGCGCCGGCGGTGTAACTGCCGAAGTTGATCCACCAGGCAGTCGGCTGCGCCGTACCACCGGTCGCAACTCCACCATTGCCCTGGCGCCATAACCAGTTGCCGACATTGACCGTGTCATAACCCCAATCACCAGGGTTGGGGCGTCCAGCGCGACTGGTAGCAGCATCCATACTGTTGCCAGTCAGGTTGCCGCCGACCTTCAATGTCAGATTGCCGCCAAAGTCCGGGTACCAGGCGCGATAGAGGCTGCTGGTGCCGCCATCCACCCATTTTTCGTTTTCACCGAACGCGTCCGTGAGCACCTTGTCATCGGTCCCCCGCGCCCTAGGCTGGTTATAGGGATCATTGGCGTAGGTGGCGCTCGCCGAGGTACCAGCGGTATAGACACCGTACAGCGAATCCATTTTCAGATCGCCTGCCGACAGCAGCTCAAGGTCCGCCGCGCCGGTGCGAATCACGCTCCAGCGCTGACTGCCGGGCTGGTACTCAGGCTGACCGCTGGCCTGGCAGGCTGTCGGATAGTCAGTGCATAGCTCCGGCCAGCCGATGGCGTCGAAGTCAATCGGCTGGCCCACCATACTGGGATCACCCAAAATCTCATTCGCCCCCGCTTCGGTCCACACCTGGCCACCTGCCTTGCCAAACACGCCGTAGTGACTGTCGGCCAGATGCAGGTCACCTCTGGCCGACAGCGGCTGCACGATACGGCTGTCCGCTGCGTCGGTATCGGCCCCGGCCACCAGGCGTAGCGACCAGGATTGCGAGCCTTCGGCCAGCATCGGTGCGATCGCCCAGTTGCGCCCCTGTCGCCCCGCGACTTCCGGCCGCAACTGCACCGAATCCACCCCGGTGAGCAGTTTCACATCGGTGCCGGACGGAATCAGCGCACCACGGGCCAGCGCCAGATTGCCGACGAGACTCAACACATTGGTCTGAGCATTCATTGCTCCCGCGACACTCGGCAACGGCACCCCCTTGGGCCAGACAAAGTTTTGCAAGGACGCAGTGCTGGTCAACAGGCTCCCGGCGCCCAGTTGAGAATCGATGGCCAGGGTCACGCTTTGCTGCAACAAGGTGCCGGCGGCGAACAACAGGTTGCCCACGTTATCGCGCACCTCGGCCGCCAGAACCGTGCCCGCCGGCAGTACCAGCGACTGAGCGAGTGTCACGGCCACCGGTAAACGAGTGCCTGCAACCACCGTCATGCCTTTGAGCGGTACGTCGTAGTTCAAAGTCGTCCCGGCCGGGAACGTGGTGCCGTCGGCCAGGGTGACGCCCGCGCCCGGCACGACGATGTCGCCACCGGTGAAATCGATGCCGGGCAACAGCACCCAGCCCTTGTCGTCCTGGGTGTCCGGCGGCGGCGCGAAGCCGTCGTTGATGCTGCCGTAGATGCTCAGGTCACCACCGGCACGCAACGTCAGGTTGCCGGACTCGCCGGAGCCGTAGATGCTTGTTTTTTGCGTATGCGGGTTGACGCTGGCGTAACGGTAACCCGACAGGTCCAGATCACCCTGCACCACCAGATCGCCGTCAGCGGTGGCACTGACAATCTCGATAACGGGTCGCAGATGGAAGACGTCGGCATAACGGGCATTATTCACCCCCGCCAGTTTGCGCTGCATCAAGTCGTTGTTGGCCAGCGCGGCGTTGATGAACTGGATGCTCTGTTGATGCTTGCCGTCCAGATAAGCCTGATCGATCACTTGATACGGTCGGCCACTGGCCGCCGGGTCAGTGCCCAGCGGTGCATCGTCGTATTGCCACGTGGCGTTCACGGCGATGGAGCGTGCACCTTCGATATCCAGATTGCCGCTGGCATCAATGGCGATGTCCCCGTAGACCGGATCGGCAGCACTGAGGCCCATGCGCCGGGCATTGAGTTCGAGGGTGCCACGGGCGCGACCGTCGTTCTGCCCCGGCAGACTGCCGACCGCCACGTCGGTGCCGTGACGCAGATCGATGCGCGCTCCGCTGGCCAGGGTCAATACGCCCTCGCGGGAGGTCAGGTCGATCATGGCGCGGTTCGGCGAGTCGATGATCTTGCCGTAGCTATCCACCCGCAGACGACGACCATGGGCATCAAGCAAGGCGCCGCTGCCCAGGGTCAGATTTTTTTTTGCCGACAGGCTAATGTTGCCGACCCGCTCGCCACTGGCGTCCACCGTGCCATTAACCCAGAGGCTGCCGTTATCCAGCGACACGGTGATGTTCGACGCCTTAAGGTCGTTGCCAATGACCAGATCACCTTGCTTGAGCTGGAAACTGCGTGAGCCAAACACTTCGCCCTGATTCAAACGCTGGTTGAGCGCGGCGAATTGTTCACTCAGGTTGCCGCTATCGCCCAGGCGTTGCGCCTGGATTTCGATCCCGCCGGCCTGATACGGCATGTAGGTGCTACCGGCGTCGTAATAACCGCTGCTGCTCCCCAGAACGCTGCCTTGCAGGTCGACCACTCCGGCCGTCGGGTCCAGCGCCACGGCACTGAGTTGGCCGGCGCGGTTGTTGCGGGCCGACAGATCAATCCGCGAACCGGCGGCCTGGCGTATGTTGCCGTTGCGGCTCTGCAGAATGACTTCACCGCCGCCGCTGTATTTCGTCAGATCATTGAAGACAATGGCGCGTCCGGCCACATCGATCAGCGCGCCATCCGTCAGCGTCAAGTCGTTGGTAGCGTTGAGGGTCAGCTTGCCGCTGGGCAACACCACCGCACTCGCCAGATTGATGCGGCTGGCGCTCAATGACAATTCAGCCCCGAGGCCGACAGCGCTGGCTGCCGGGTTGGCCGTGCCGCTGACGTCAATGACACCGCCGGCAGTGATGCGATTGACCGAGCCGGCTTCACCGGTCATCAACGGCGTGAGGATGTTCAGGTTGCCGCCGCTGTAACTGAAACCCTTTTGCGCGTCGAAGGCGCCCTGGGTCTGGTACACCGCGAAGCTGCCTTTATGATTGGCGGTGACGCGCTCGCTGGCGCTCAGGTTGACGTTGGCAAAGCCCAGCGCCAGACGATCAAGGCTATCGACAGAATTGGGCTGGGCGAAATCGCCATAACCGAACTCGATGCGCTCGGCCTGAATGTCCAAGCGCCCGCTGCCGGTGCCGGCACCGCCGGCGATCACTGTGCCGGGTACGCCCTTGGCGCCGTTCCAGATCAGATTGGACGTGCGAATCGTCGCCACATCATTCGCGCCGCCAGCGCCATACATCGCGGGAGTGGTGAGCATCAGGTTGTTCAGTCGCGAGCGACCGGTCTGGGCATCGTAGGTGTCGAGGCTGGCGCTGCCGTAGAAATTCAGCGCTTCGCGGGCCGACAGTTCCAGCGTTTCCAATGCCGGAGCGCCGTACTCGGTGTCGCCCCGTAATAAGCGTTCAAGCACTGGCTGGCCCAAACTCAAACCGGTGGGCAATACATTGCGCGTCGCGGCATCGGTCAATGCCTGGCTGCTGCCGACGTTGATGTTGCCCACGGCCAGAGTCAGGTGGCGGGTGCCGTAGCGCACCTGATCGCCCAGTTCCAGGGTCGTGCCCGTCGCCGCGACGAGGCTGCCTTCGGAATAAAGCCGTGTCTGCCCGGCGCAGAGGCTGTCGCAACCGCCCACGCTGATCGATCCACTGAGGGTATTGGGCGCTAACTGCACGTTGAGCAAGCCATTGGAGGCCGCGAGCAGGTTGGTCGCCTGGTAAATGAAGCCGTCCCGGGCATCAAACGACGCCGCGCCACGGCCAATGGTGTTGATCATCGCCCCCTGCTCTACCACCAGATTACCGTTGCCGGTCACCAGGAAGACTTCCGGGGCAGAGAGTGTCGCACCCTGACGCAGGGTGATGTTGGAACTGGCGCCGACGCCGGTGAAATTGATGTAGTTACCGCCCTGGCCATACACCGCGTAAGGCAGTCGGCCGACCATCAACCGCGTCGCCTGCAAGGCATTCAGGCTGTCGGCATCCAGAGTGATGCCGGAGAAGACCGGGGTAGCCGGTTGACCCGCGCCGACGATTTCCAGGTCAACATTGGAGATGGCCGACAAGGCCACGACAGTGCCGCCATACCCACCCGGTGCGGCGTCGAATTTGCCGGTGCCGTTGAACGAAAACGCCTCTTCTTTGGCACCCTTGAGCAGCGCCAGCTTGAGCGTTTTCGCGTCCATCGGCAGCATCGCTCGCGGAACGCCCAACCGCGCGGCATCGGCCACCGCGAACTGGGCGTAACTGGTTTCGTTGTATTGCGAGTAACGGCGCAACACGTCACCCGAGGTGAGGATCAACTGACTGGCAATGCTGTCACGCAGCCCGGTATTGGCCACCGAGAGCGTACCGGCGGTGGTCCACGAACCATTACGCATCCGTTGCGCGCCAGCTACGCTGCCCAATCCCGCCAGGCCGTTGACCTCGACCCGCAATGCCCCCGGCAACAAGGCATAGGTGGAAGGCATCAACGTGTAGGTGCCCGCTGCCAGCCCTGGCACTCCTGCACCAATGGTGACTTGTCGCCCGATCACCGGGTCGACTGCACCACCTTCGACGGCCACTGGTGCATAGGCACTCTGATTGCCCGGCACGATGGCATACACCGGGTTAGTGGCAAGGCCCGGCAAGGTAAAGCCACCATTGGCGCCGATTTGCACCAACGGGTTGTAACGGGCGTCGGTCGAACCGCCACGCCCGGAGATAAACCCGGCCCCCAACAAATCACCGCCACCGGACAGGTCCAGAACGGCCCCTTCCTGGGCCGTGATCGACTGCCCGCCCAAAATCACCCCGACCGTCAGATCACCGTTCTCGTTGAGCACGGATCCTTGGCCGACCAGTGCCACATTTTTGCCCCCATAGCTGTAGGCCTGACCATCGACGGTGCCGCCATAGGGCAATGTCAATCCCTTGCCGCTGACGGAGGTCAAGCTGCCGGGGAGCAGCTCGACTTTCGTCGTTTTACCTGGCATGTCGGTCACGGTTCCGATCTCGAGAAGCCCCAATGGCGCCCGAACGACACCACCTTGCTCGATTCTCCCTGCACCCAATTGCAATCGACCGAAAACCGAATACGGTACATCGGGTGTCACGCTGCCTGTGCGACCGATGACCAAGGTTCGCGTCGGGTCATAGAGCGTCACTGACGTCCCCGCCCCCGCGTTCCAGCCATAACCCGCCAGCACCCGCGCGCCGACCCCGGTGGCCGGGTACAACTGGGCAGCGCGCAAGGTCATATCGCCGGGGGTGATCAATTGCGTGCTAATACCGGTCGGCATTCCCAGCCCCTCAATGCCAGCGAGAAAGCGCAGGTCGCCGCGGCTGTTCAGCTCGATCTGGTCGAAGCCCTCGCGCTCGACGGTGACGGCAGACTCGTCGGCACGCCTGAACGTACCTTTGCTGCTAAAACTGACGCTGCCTTGAACATCCAGCAGATCGGCATTGACCGCGAACAGCGCCTGGTTGTTCGCCGTGGACACAGTAGCGTCGAGCAGCGGTCGGACGTAAACAGTCTTGTTTGGATCATCCGGGGCAAGTATCCCCGCCAACAGCACATGGGGCGCGTTCAGCTCAACCCGGCTATTGACCGCCGCGTCTTTGGCCAGGCCAATGCCCCGGGAATACAGGCTCAGGCTCTGGCCGGTGGTCAGCGCCACATCGCCGGCCACGCTCAACAAGCCATTACTGAGCAGCGCCACATTGTCGAAACCGCCGGCCTGGATCTGATCGACACCCAGTTGGCCGCGACCGTAAACCAGCGAACCGGCGGCTTCCTCAGGCGAACCTTGCACCGTGCCGGGCACATGGGTCTGGCTGAGGATCAGCTCACGAACCTGCAGCACCCGATCAGTGACGGTGGTTTTCAGGTAATAAGGCGTCTGCAGCGCGACCGACAAACTGCCTCCCGCCGCCCCCGCGCCGCCCGCTTTGGCGTTAAAGCTGCCGTCCAGGTACAAGCCATTATTGGAGCCCAGGGAAATACTGCCGCCATTACTTGCCACCCAGGTCTTGCCCTGGCCGGGGATGTCCAGCAACGCCTGAGTGCCCGAGGCTTCCAGGCGCGAACCTTCGCGCAGTACCACGAACAGATCGGACGCCGTGGCTATCCCTGTTTTACCGTCGATCTGGCCACCGAACACAATCTGGCCGCCATTGCGCACCTGTCCATAGGTCCTGCCACGGGCATCAACCGCCGTCGCTGCGCGGGCCGCGACATCGATCAATGCCTGTTCACCGAGCCAGATGGAACGGCCATGACCGATGGCGTTTACCGCGTCGGCCGCCTGCCCGGTGACATTCAGCGCGCCCAGCGTAACCTGCCCGCCCCAGGCATTCAGCGTGCCGTTGGCGGTCAGTTGGCCGATGCTGCGCAGGTTGATTGACTGGCCAGGGTCAACGCTGATCACTGAGCCCTGGCCCAGGGTCAATGCGGTGCTGGCCATGGCCGCCGCGCTCGATTGCTGCGTGCCAGCGTTCAGGTTCAGGCTGGCGCCGCGACGCTGGGTCAGCACGCCTTTGAGCGGATTTTCCTGATACAGGGTCGGCAGCCAACGCTCCAGCGCCGTCGCCGGTTCCGCGCCGGTTTCCGTGCGCGCGGCATCTTCGCCAAAGCGATAGGCCGGCGCGATCACCTCGACCTGAGCGCCATCCGCGACGATCAAACCTTCATTGCCGGTGATGTCGTAGGCAGAAAAGCCTTTGTTGAAAAAGTCTGCGGCCAACTGCAGCGTGTCGCTCGCGGGGACAGCGTCTGCCTCCCCGATCTGCACCTTATGGGACTGGATTTTCAAGGTGCCGCCACCGGTCACGCCTTCACCGCGCAACCCTGCCCCCAACGTCAAGGAAGCCGATCCTGACGGGCTGCCGTCACCCGCCGCCAGGGTCAGATCACCGCCCTTGCCGCCGCGGGTCTTGCCGTCGGCCATGACCGCGCCGCCAGAGGACACATCGATCAGGCTGCCCGCCTGCAAGTCGATATCGCCGCTGCTGCGCAACGACACCGTGCCGCCATTGAGGTACGGCAAACGCGTGCTGTCGCTGGCATCAAGCAGCAGGTTGCTCCACAGACCGGCGGTGTTCAGCCGCACGCCATCGGCCACCGTTACCTGGGCCTTGAAATCACTGGTGGGTGCCAGGATCACATCGCCCACCACGAAGTTACTGTCGACATTGACCTGTTTGAGCACGTTGCCCAGACGAATGCTGCCACCGCGAGCGGTGAGGTCAGCGTTGGCGCTGACTTGCGGGGCATACAGGGTGATTTCACCACCGTCAGCCACGGTCAGCGCGGCGTCGACCTGAACCTGTTGCCGGGCCGCGACTTTCACCGTGCCGAGCTGGAAACCATTGAGCTGATCGCCGTCCAGTTGCAGTTTGCCTTGCCGGTCACTGGCCACCACCGAGGTCAAGTCAAGGCCGGCGGCGATCTTCTGCTCGACATCGCCAATGAGCACCTGATTCAGGGTCGGGCTCAAGCCACTGTTGAGCGAACCCGTGGTGGTGTCGTAAATCGGTGTGTAGTTGCCGACCAACAACTGTGCCCGTCGAGCCACAGCGGTTTGCGATTGCCGGTATCCGTCGAGACCGGAAATCGGTGCTTGCGTCTGGCGCTCGCCCTTGAACACTTCACCGACGATCTGCCCCTCGAGCACCGCGCTGGTGGTGGCGATCACCAGTTTGCCGGCGTCGCGGCCCACGGTGTAACCCTGCTCGTACCGTTGCTTGGGCGCGATCAGCGGGCTGTAGTAATAGTCGGTCTGGCCCCAGCGCTCGCTGTGATCTTCGTAGCCTTTGTAAAGCCCGGAATAGAGAATGTCCCCCGGTGCGCGCGACAATTCATACAAACGGCCATTCGGCCCCTTGAGCCAGGATTGCTGGACGTAACCGCTCTGCACATCCAGCGTGCCACCCGACAAGTTGAGCTGCGCGTTCTGCTGCGTCACCACGTCATTGCCGGTGAAGGTCAACGTGCCGCCCAGGGCCATCCATTCGCCGACGCTGTGATTTTGCGTGCCGAGGTAACCACCCACTTCCAGCAAACCACCGGCGGTGTACCAACGATCAGTGGCGTAGCCGTTGGTGCCGGCGGCTACCTGCACCAGCTCACGTAAATCGACCCACACATCACTGTTGCTCAGTTTGCCGCCATCGCGGTTGACCGACGCGTCGCGCTGCTCGTTGCCCTGGACGTTGACCTTGATGCTGTTGGATTCCATCGCCACCTTGACGCCGATGGCGCCGGACACGTCGATCACCGCGCCCTCTTGCACCAGGCTGCGACGGCCGGCACTGACCGCGACCTGGCCGCCGGTGGCCAGGGTGATCGAGCCGTTCTGGAAATCGACACTGCCGCCACTGACGATCTCGACCCGCGACTGGTCGGTGCGGTCGGCAACAGCGCTGAGGTTGTTGAAGCGCCCGGTATTCAGCGTGTTCGATAAACCGTCGAGGCCCGCCAGCGCCGCATTGCGCTGGCTGTCCAGGGCCGAGCCGCTGGCGGCGTCGAGCAGGATCGCCGTGGTGCTGCCCTGGCCGAGCGTCACGCTGCCGGTGCTGTCGGTGGCCGAGTTGAGCAGGTGCACGGTGCCACGAATATCGACCGAGGTGCTGGCCACGGCCACGGCGTTTTGCTGCACCTGATGCCCGGTCAGGGTGATGTCGCCGGTGGACGCCTGAATAAGCCCGTTGTTGATCACCGTACCGGCGCTGCTGCCAGTTTTGAGCGCCGTGGCCACTTCGTTGCCGCGGGTGGTAGAGCGTTGGTTGCCGCTGGTGCCGACACCATGACGGATGTAAAAGCTGTCGCCGGCGGCCAACGTAGTCTGCCCTTTGGCAGTGACAATGGAGCCGGCGTTCTCCACCTCGGTGCCAAGCAGCAAGGTGTAACCGCCGGCGTCGGTGGACGATGCCGCCTTGTGGGTTTCGATCAAGGCACCGCGCTCCACCAACACTTTGCCGGCGGCATCAGCGAAGGTCGGCTGACTGCCGGTGGCATCGACATACAAGCCGCGCTGGCTGAACTGTTCGTCGGTGATCGTTGCCGCGGCGGCTACCAGGTTGCGCACGTTGACCTGGCTGCTGCCGCTGAACACGATGCCGTTGCGGTTGATCAGCATCACCGTGCCATCGCCCTTGATCTGCCCCTGGATCTGACTCGGGCGCGCACTCGGATCGTTGATGCGGTTAAGCACCGCCCAGTTCGATTGCTGCTTGAAATCCACGGTGGTGTTGCGCCCGACGTTGAAGGTTTCCCAGTTGAGAATCGCCTTGTCGGCGGTCTGCTGGATCTTCACCGTGGTCTTGCCATCGGCCTGGCTTTGCTCCGGCGCCTGGGCATTGGCCCAGCCCTGGGTCAGGCTGTTGTCGACTTTCAAACCGCCCTCGCCCAGCCCGTCAGGCACCGCCTGCACCCGACCGAACGCTGCCTGACGCCCCGCCGCTTGCGCGGCTTGCTGCGCGGCAATCGCAGCCACGGTGTTGTTGAGGTTGGTCAGTGAACGCTGCAACTGCTGATTGGCCTTTTGCTGCTGCGCCAACGGTGGTGGCATGCCCGGCACTGCCGCCCCTGGCCGCGCAGCACCGGCAGACTGCGCCGCGCCCTTGGCGGCGAACCAGCTGGAACTGAATGCGGTCGCCGCGTGGGCATTGCCGGCAACCATCAACAACGCAATGGCCTGGGCCAACGGCTTGAGCCGCAGTATCGACAGCTCGCCATCACGACGCGGGGCATTCGGTTTTGCCAGAGGTTTGCAGCGCAGCATCACTACTCATCCTTTCGATTTGCAGAAGGTCTGCAACGCCATGCCATCAAGCGGCCAGCGTTGCTTATAGGGGATAGGCGGTTTCGCGAAGACGCGACCGAACTTCTGTCATGCAATATTCATCTGGCCGTTTTGCGCAGGTCATACGCAAAAAAATCAGCAACGGCTTGCGCCGTTGCTGACCGGGTATTGCGGGTCGTTGAAGCGAGGGTTACAGCGGACGACCGATGGCGTTGCAGACGTTGGTGTTGCCGATGTTTTGAGCGCTGGTCGCGGTCAGGAAGGTGTTGCGGATCGCAGTCTTCCAGGCCAGTGGCAGCGGTACGAAACGGTTGGCGGTGATGGCGGCGTCGTTGTTGGTGGCGGCGTTGGAACCGTAGTGACGGGTAAAGAAGTCACGAACCTGAGTGCTCTGAGTGCCGTCGGCATAGCACTGGCTGAAGATCAGGTTGGTGAAGCCCAGGATCGGGTAACCGGTGGTTGGGTAAGCCACGACACTTGGATCGGTCGGGCTGGTGGTGGCGGCGAACACTGGGACCCAGGCGTTAGGGTTGGCACGGTTGGCAGCGGCAGGCACGGCGACGGCAGCGATAGCAGTCGACACGTTGGCAGGCGCTGGCGAAACACCGGCAACCTTGGCGACTTTGGTGGCGTCGTCCAGACCGGCCAGGGTTGGCGCGGCGTAGTCCGGGCTCATGTAAGTGATGCGACCTTGAGCGGCGTTCAGTGCATCCATCACGCCTTGGCTGGTGACCGCTGGAACGGCACCGGCCGGCAAGCCACCCGAGTAGCTGGAAGCGAAGTTGGTGGTGATCGCAAAGGTGCCGGTTTCAGCGCACTTGGCGTTCAGGAAGCGGGTGAACAGCTCGGTGGTGCCGCTGCTTTCGTTGCGGTAAACCACGTTGATCGCGCCGGTACGGCCGGAACCGGTGATCTGGCTCCAGTCGGTCAGACGGCCGGAGAACACGCCGCACAGTTGGTTGACGCTCAGATCAACGTTGGCAGTGCCGGTTTTGTTGAACGGAATGGCAACCGAAGTGGCCACCGAAGGCACCTGGATCAATGGACCCCAGGCAGCGCCGTGAGCCGATACATAGTTGCTCAATTCGGTAGCGCTGAGTTTGGAATCGCTACCGGCCCAATGCACGTTCTTGCCGGTGGTGCCGGCCACGAACTTGGTGTAGTCGTTGTTCAGGAAGGCAGCCTTGCCGTTGCCGCTGCCAACGCCGATGTAGGCGGCGAAGCCAGTGGTCAGTACGCCAGTGGTCTGGTACAGCGGTTGTGGCAGGGTCGCGCCACCACCATTGATGTCAGCCATTGCAGCCTGTGCCGAGCACAGGGCAGCGAGGGTCAGGGATACCGCGAGAACGTTGCGCTTAAACATGAAGAATCTCCTTTCATCGTGTTCGTACGTTGGGTGAGTTGCTCGTGCATGACGCCATGGCGCTCAAGTCCTGTGCCCGGAACCGCGAGGGTTGAACGGCGTATGGGGTGAGGCCATGGGTCAGAAGTTCGCAGCTTCCAGTGACAGATAAAGGAAAAAACCTCGGGAGCCGGGCGTTGATTTTTCGGCGGATTCTCGGGTGTTCGCGGGGGCTTTTCGCGGTGTTTGGCGCGAGGCTTTGGTCGGTTTGGCCGAAGGTCGGCTGGAGGGCTTGATGGGTCGTTGCAGATGACAGAACGACGAACCCGAGGATGCCGGGATTGGGGCTCGGGTGAGGCTTGGATCAGTGGAAAATAATTCAAGTAATTGTTGTCAGGGAGTCAGTCTTCGCGAGCAGGCTCGCTCCCACATATGATCTTCGGTGTGACACAGACCCAATGTGGGAGCGAGCCTGCTCGCGAAGCTTTTCCGCCTTTATTGCACCAACTGATTGATCTCGATGATCGGCAACAGCACCGCCATGACGATCACCAGCACCACCGCGCCCATGACCACGATCATCAACGGTTCCAGCAACGCGGTCATGCCCATGGCCCGGCGTTCGATGTCGCGAGACAGGGTTTGCGCGGCGCGTTCGAGCATCGGCGGCAACGAGCCGGTTTTCTCGCCGCTGGCGATCAAGTGAATCAGCACCGGCGGGAAAACTTTCTCGACCCGCAGCGCAGCGGCCAGGTTAACGCCCTCGCGAACCTTGGCCGTGGCGTCGCTGACGCTAAGGCTCAGGCGGTCGTTGGACAAGGTCTGGCGCGCCGCCTCCAGCGCACGCAACAACGGCACTCCGGCGCCGCCGAGAATCGCCAGGGTCGAGGCAAAACGCGCGGTGTTCAGCCCCAGCACGAACCGCCCGATCAAAGGCAAACGCAGGATTCGACTGTGCCAGCTCAAGCGTGCCGCCGGGTTGCGCAAGTACAGGCGCCAACCCCAGAAGCCGCCCGCCATCAGACTGAAACACAACCAGCCCCAGCCACGAATGAAGTCACTGGCGTTGAGCATCGCCAGGGTCAGCCCCGGCAGGTCTTGCCGCGCCTGGGAAAACGCGCTGACCACCTGCGGCACCACGTAGCTGAGCAGGAAAATCACGATAGCAATCGACACCAGCCCCACTACGCCTGGATAGATAAACGCGGTGAGAATCTTGCCCCGCAGGTTGTTGCGCTCTTCGATGTAATCGGCCAGCCGCTCCATCACCTGGGCGAGGTCGCCGGACTCCTCGCCCGCCGCAATCAACGCCCGATAGATCTCTGGGAAGTCCCGGGGTCGTGCCGCCAGTGCTTCGGCCAGGCGCATGCCGCCACGAACATCGGCGCGCACCGCGCTGAGGGTCTGGGCAATGTGTTTTTTTTCGGCTTGCTCTACGGTGGCGCTCAACGCGGCTTCCAGCGGCAGGCTCGCACCCAGCAGGCTCGCCAGTTGCCGGGTGGCCCAGGCCAGGTCGTTGTCCGAGAGCTTGGCGCTGAATAATCCACCGCCACCGCCCGCCGGCGTGTTGCTCTCGACTTGCACCAACAACGCCGTCAAGCCACGACTGCGCAATACGCCGAACGCCGCGCTCTGGCTGTCGGCTTCCAGGTGGCCGGCCTCGATCTTGCCGTTGGCGTCGGCGGCTTCAAAACGGTAGCGGTTCATCAGGCGTCCCGTGTCACACGAAGGATTTCTTCCGGCGCGGTGGCACCGCTGCGAACCCAGCGCTCGCCGTCTTCACGCATGCTGAACATCCCGGCCTCGCGGGCGGCGGCTCTCAAGGCCTGCTCGCCGGCGCCCTGATGGATCAGTGTGCGGATGTCATCGTCGATGCAGAACAATTCGTGAATGCCGGTACGACCGCTGTAGCCGGTGTGGTTGCATGCGGCACAACCGAGCGGTCGCCAGGTGCCGGGGGTGGCCGGGTCTTCCTGTTTGCAGTGCTGACACAGCCGCCGCACCAAGCGTTGCGCGAGCACCCCGAGCATCGATGACGCCAGCAGAAACGGTTCGACGCCCATGTCGATCAGCCGGTTGACCGCCGACACCGCGTCGTTGGTGTGCAGCGTCGCCAACACCAAGTGACCGGTGAGCGAGGCCTGCACGGCGATTTGTGCGGTTTCGAGATCGCGGATCTCGCCGATCATGATGATGTCCGGGTCTTGCCGCAAAATCGCCCGCAGCGCCAGGGCGAAGGTCATGTCGATCTTGGCGTTGACCTGAATCTGGCTGATGCCCGGCAAGTCGTATTCCACCGGGTCTTCAACGGTGAGGATGTTGCTGGTGCTGGCGTCCAGCCGTGCCAGCGCGGCATACAGGCTGGTGGTTTTGCCGCTGCCGGTGGGGCCGGTGACCAGCACGATGCCGTGGGGTTGGCGGATCAGGTTGTCGAGTTTGGCCAGCACTTGCGGGTCCATGCCCAGGGTTTCCAGTTGCAGGCGCCCGGCCTGTTTGTCCAGCAGGCGCATCACCACCCGTTCGCCATGGCCGGTGGGCACCGTGGAGACGCGAATGTCGATCGGCCGCCCGGCCACGCGCAAGGCGATGCGGCCGTCCTGGGGCAGGCGTTTTTCAGCGATGTCGAGTTGCGCCATGATCTTGATCCGCGACACCAATGCGCCGTGCAGCGCCTTGCGCGGCGACACCACATCCCGCAGCGTGCCGTCGACCCGATAGCGCACCACCGAATGGCTTTCATAGGGTTCGATGTGAATGTCGCTGGCCTCGTCCCGCGCCGCTTGCGTGAGCAAGGCGTTGATCATGCGGATCACCGGCGCGCCGTCCTGGGTATCCAGCAGGTCGGTGATTTCCGGGATGTCCTGCATCAGCCGGTCGAGATCGACTTCGTTTTCCGCCGCGCCGACCACCGCCGCCGCACTGCCGGTGTCGGCATAGGCACTGGCGAGCAAGCCGTCGAGTTCTTCGTCGCGCACCCGCTCCAGCCGTGCCGGGCCGAACTGACGCCGCACTTCACTGATCGACCAGCCCGGCGTCGACGGACACACCGTCAACACCGCGCCCTCCTCGCCGGTGCGCAGCAGGATTCGTTGGGCCTTGGCCCAGGCGTAGGGCAACGCGCTCATACTGAACGCCCCTCGGTCCCTCTGGCGAGCGGGCTTGTTGTGGCGAGGGGGCTTGCCCCCGTTGGGCTGCGAAGCGGCCCCCATACCTGAGCACTCAATTTTCCAGACACACCGCATTCTCCGGATTTACGACCGCTTCGCGGCCGAACGGGGGCAAGCCCCCTCGCCACAAAAAGTGCTGCGATTGTGTTCATTGAATCGGCACCGCGCGAATGGTCGCTCGCGGCTGCGCATTCGATACCGGCACACCCTGAGCCGCCGTCGGCAGTTGCGGTGCCTGCATGTCCGGCATGGCCCAGCTGCGCTCCGGTTGCATTCCGCCCTGGGCGCGGCGCATGAAGTCGTAGCGGTTGAGGGTAATCGCGCGCCCGGCGCCGCTGTCGCGAATGATGTATGGGCGCAGGAACACCATCAGGTTGGTCTTGGTGATCGCCCGGCGCTCATTGCGAAACAGCGCGCCGATCCCGGGAAGGGTCGACAGCCATGGCACCGCGTCGTTGCTTTGGCTGTAGCCGTCCTGCAGCAAGCCACCGAGCACCATGATCTGCCCGTCATCGAGCAGGATGCTGGTGTCGATCGCGCGTTTGTTGGTGACGATCCCGGCGGCGGAAGCGCTGTTGGACGCGCGTTCGTCGATGCTGCTGACTTCCTGATAGATGTCGAGCTTGACCGTGCCGCCCTCGGAAATCTGTGGTCGCACGTTGAGCTTCAAACCGACTTCTTCACGGGTCACGGTCTGGAACGGGTTGTTGCTGGTGCCGCCACCGCCGGTGACGTAGCTGCCGCTGACAAAAGGAATGGTCTGGCCGACAAAAATACTCGCGGCTTCGTTGTCGAGGGTCAGCAGGTTCGGCGTCGACAGCACGTTGGTACCGCCCTTGCTCTTCAAGGCGCGAGCGAGCACTTTCAGGTCGAGGATCTTGCCGATGCCGGGAATGTCCACCGTGCCGTTGACGTAGCCGAGGTTGAGGCCTTGGGGCAACACGTCAATGCTGGTCTTGCCGTTGGTATTGATCCCCGAGCCACCGAGGTTGGCGCCACCGATCACGCCATTGCCGCCCAGATTACCGGTCTGCCATTGCACGCCGAATTCACTGGCATCGTCTTCGCCGACTTCGACGATCAGGCTTTCGATCACCACTTGCGCGCGGCGCTGATCGAGCATGTCGATCACTTCACGCAGGTTGCGGTACACCGGTTCCGGCGCGGAAATCAGCAAGGTGTTGGTGGTGCCGTCGGCCTGGATGGTCACGCCGCCCGCACTGAAGGCGACGTTCTGTTCACTCTGCTGACCGCTGCCTGTCTGGCCACTTGAACCGCTGGTGCCCTGCCCGTAACCGTTGCCGCCCGTGGTGCTGCTGCCCGACGTAGAGGTTTGCGTGCCGCTGCTGCTCTGGCTGCCGCTCTGCCCGTTCTGGCCACCGCTGGTGCTGCTGCCCATCGCGCTGAGCACCGAACGCGCGCCGTCGCTGCTGCCGCTGTCGCTTTCCCCGGTCAGCAAACCGCGCAGGGCCTGGGCCAGTTTGGCGGCTTGGGCGTTGCGCAGGTACACCACGTGCAGGTTGCTCGGGTTGCTCTGGGCGTTGTCGAGTTTGTAGATCAGGTTGCGTGCCAGCTCGGTGCGTTCCGGGCTGCCGGCACGGATGATGATCGAGTTGGAACGCGGATCGCCAATCACCGAAATCTTCTGCGTCGGGTCGTTGCCCGGCGCCTCCAGTAGGTCCGAGACCATGCCGGCGATGTCCGCTGCGATACCGTTCTGCACCTGCACCACGTCGGTGTCGATGGCGCTTGGGCTGTCGATGCCCTGAATGATCTGCGCCACCCGCGACAGGTTCTCGGCGTAATCGGTGACGACGATGGTGTTGTTGCCGGGGTAGGCGTTGATCGGGTTGTTCGGCGACACGATCGGGCGCAGCACCGGAATCAGGTTCACCGCGTTTTCGTATTGCAGGCGGAAGGTACGGGTCAGCATGCCATTGCCAGCGGGTTTGTCGGCGCTGTAAATCGGCCCGCCGAGCAACTTGGCATCGGCCTCCGGCACCACTTGGGAAACCCCGCCGACATCGACCACGCTGAAACCCTGCATGCGCAGCGTCGCGAGCAGCATGTCGTAGGCCTGATGCGCCGGCACTTGCCCTTCGGAGACCAGCGTCAGGTTGCCTTTGACCCGTGGATCGACCAGAAACTGGCGACCGGTGGACCGCGACAATGCACGCACCACCGCCGGGATATCGACGTCGACAAAGTTCAGCGTCACCGGTTGGTTACCCAGCGGATTGCTCGCCGGTGCGCTACCGGCGGGCAGTGCATTGCTGCGGCCGGGGCTGCTGATTTTGTGTTGCACTCCCGGCGGCTGCTTCAACTGCGCCTGGTTTTTTTGCCGATCCGCCAATGCATCGCCGGTACGGTTGGTATCGGCCAACGGGCGTCCCAATTCGCTGTCCACCAGCAACGGTGGCTGTTGCGTCGTGGTGGCGGTGTTGCTGCACGCGCTCAGTGCCAGCAATAAAAACGGCGCGGCCATGCGGCACTGACGCGCATACAGAGAACCTGACCACTTCATGAAGCTTCCTTAGCGCCAAGCGCCTGATCCATGCGAACGGTTCCGGACAGAGTGCCTGCCGTGTCATTGGGCAAAGGGTCGCCTGCGCGCTGCAGACGAACCTCGACCACTTCAAGGGAAAATTGCCGGGGATTGCCCAGCAGCCAGCCGACCACGGCGTCTGCCGGGGCCTCGTCGAACGTCAAGCGCCAGGCTTGGGGGGTTGCGGTGTCCGGCGCCTGTAATTGGTAATGCCCCGTCAGGCCACTGGCTTCGAGGCTCTGGCGCAGGGATTGCTCGAGGCCTCGCGCGGTGGGCGGCCGCGCCACCTCGCGCAGCAAGACCTCCAGCGCTTCGGCCTGGGAGCGCAGCTTCGGCGTTTCGGTCTGCCAGTAATCGATCTTTTTCAGCGGCGGTTGAATCAGCAACAGCCAGGTCAACAAACCTGCCAGCACCAGCGCCGTGCCCGCGACCATGCGTTTCTCGCGCAGCGCCAGGCCTTGCCAGATCACTTGGGCACGGGCGTTGAAGTGCTGCCAGCGCGCACGGTAAATCCCCAGGGAATATTTACTCATCGTCGGCTCCGCTGGCGTTGTCTACATCGCTGGCCGCAGCCTCGGCGGCCGGACGCAAGGCCCAGCCATCGTCGGTGGCGTTGATTGCAACGCCGGCCTGGGTCAGCGCGGTTTGCCATTGCTTGTCGCTGCCGGTTTTACGCGCATCGCTGAGCAAGCTCAGCTGCAACTCGCCCTGTTCAAACACCAGCTGTTGCACGCTGCCGGCGATGAAAGGCATGCCGCTGCCGGCCTGTAGCACCAGGCTGGCGAAACGCTGGGTCGGGTCGGTCGCGGCGCCGCTCTGGCGGGCGGCCAATTGCTGACGCGCTTGTTGCAGCGGATTGAGGATTACCGGCAGCTCAGGGAAGGCCTGCTTCACCCGTTGGTTCATGTGCGTCTTGAGTCGCTGGCCCTGCGTCGCTTCACGGGCCGCGTACAGATTCAGCCCCAAGGTCCAGACCGCCACGGCCATCGCACAAAAGGCCGCCGCCCGACCCCAGCCTGATTGACCGGCGCTGCGTTGTTGAATCCCGCCGTGCACGCCCCAGCCGGGCAAGGCACCGGTCCAGCGTTGTTCGGCGGGTAACGGCGTGATCGTCGTCTCTGGCAGCGCTTCGCCGATCCATTGCACGCTGGCGCCGTGCTCCAGCAACAGATCACTCAACGCCTCCTCCACCGCCGGGTGTACGACCGCGTACTGAAGGCTGTAACGCACCAATAGATGCCCGTCCCGAACGCAGGCCACCGGGCCATCCGCGACAGGCAAGCAATACGCACCCGAGTACACACCGCGCAGGGTCAATCGCGCCATCCGCAGTAGCTGGCCGAACTGGCTCAGCCATTCCCGGGACAACCACGCAATGTGCACGCGCCCCTGCTCGTCCCGTGGGCTGTGGGCGATGTGCATCTGCTCGCAGGACCCGAGGATCAACGCCTGCGCCGCGCACTGCACCGCTGCCGTGGTTTTGCTGGCCGGTAAAATCGGCAGGTCGATACTCGCCAACAGGCTGTCCTGGGGGTGCAGAAAGAATGCAATCGCCGGGGTTTTTCCGCTCTGGCCCAATTGCAGCAAGGTGCTTTCGCCCTCGCGGGTCACCTGCCCCTGACGGTCCAGCCAGGCGAATTGCAGCGGGCTGTCGAGGGTCAGATCAGCCAGTGGCGGCAAGGCGATGCGCAACTGACTCATACACCCACCCGTGACCAGATCACCTCGGGCAAGCGGTCTTCGCTGCGGTGCAGCAAGGCATCGAGGCGGACCCGACGCTGATCGTTGCGAGCCTTGCCACGCAGGCGGAACCAGTCGCTGGTGATCCCGACTTTGACGGTCGCCAGCTCCAGATTCGGCATGCGCAGGCGGTTGACGAAATCCCCCCGATTGATGAACCACTGACCGCCGTCACGCTCGTTGATCAAGGCCTGGGCGCGTTCGATCGACAGCCCCGGCACATAAGCGGCCAGCACCGGTGCGCTGGCGGTGTTGCCGTTGAGCCAGGTATTGGCTGGGAGAATGGTCAGGTAAGGCGTGATCTTCGCCAGCAGCGCATCACTCATACCTTCAATACTGCGTAAATCGTCGAGGCTGCGCAGCATCGGGCGCGTGGGCAATTGAGGTTTGCGCACGGCATTCGGCGAGGTATCGCGGCCACTGTCAAAGCCGCTTTTGGGCGATGCTTTGTCCGCCAACTCTGGGTTCAACAGACGGGGGTAGGAGGCGATCACCCGCTGGATGATGCGTTGGCTCAGAGCCCCATTGACCCCGATCAACTGGCACAGGCGCTGAAAGTTCACCCGTTGTTCCTCGTCGATTCGTTCATTGGCGACCAGGTTGCGCAGGTTGAACTTGCCCTGCTCATCTTCCAGCCGGCCTTCGAAGGGCAAATCACGACCGTCATAAGGCGCCATCACCAACGGCTGCGCCCACGGCTGATCGAGACGGGTCAACGGGTCACGCCGGCGCGCATCCCACAGCAGATGTCGGCTGATTTCGATGCCGCCGTGCAGCACCCAGGCGCCCTGCACTCGCAACTGCTCAGCCTCAAGGCTTCGGGTAAACACCGTTTGCCGGGTGAGCATGCCGCCAGCAATCACCGCCACCACCGCCGCGATCAGCAAGGCACTGATGATCGCCATGCCGCGTTGCTTCGCCACTGCCAGCGAATAGGCTTTCATGACCGCGCTTACAACTGCCAGGAGCCGATATCGGCATTCACGCCTTCGCCGTCAGGCTGGCCGTCGGCACCGAGGGAGAAGATATCGACTTCGCCATTCGCGCCCGGATTCAGATAGTTGTAGGGACGGCCCCACGGGTCATTCGGCAGGCGTTCCAGATACGAACGCCAGTTGCTGTTCTTGGCGTCCGCCGGGCGTTCGACCAGCACTTTCAAGCCCTGGGTCATATTCGGATAGGTGCCGTGGTCCAGGCGATACAGCTTCAAGGCTTGCATCAAGCCGCCAATGTCCTGTTTGGCGGCCGTGGCCCGCGCCTGGTCCGGACGGTCCAGCACCTTGGGCACCACCATCGCCGCCAGAATCCCGAGAATCACTACCACCACCATGATCTCGATCAAGGTGAAACCTTGCTGCCCCCGAGGCAGGCGGGGTTGCTGATTCAGCAACTTGAAGCGCGCGATATCCATCTCGACATTCCCTGGCTTGATTCGATTCGACGCGCAGTGTTGCAAGAAGATATGTCAGTGATGTTGAAATTCCTCGGGAGCTTTGGTCGTCAAGCCGTCAAGCCCGGACGCTACCGTCAAGTGCTGTCCCGACTGCCCGAGCGCCTGATGCAACGCCCTTCCCGAGAAGCCGGTTTTACCTTGATTGAAGTGCTGGTGGCGCTGGCGATCATCGCCGTCGCGATGTCTGCCGCAGTGCGGGTGGCCGGGTTGATGACCCAGAGCAATGGTCTGTTGCGCGACAAATCCATCGCGCTGCTGGCGGCCCAGAGTCGTCTGGCCGAGCTGCGCCTGGAGGGCCGTTTGCCGCTGGGGGCGAAAGCGATCGAATGCGATCAGGGGCGATTGCTGTTGCGCTGCGAACAGGCCATCGGCAACGCGCAGAACGGCCGCTTGTTGCGGGTCGATCTGCAAGTGTTCGACCGCAGCCGCGAAGCACCGCCACTGGCCCGACTCGATACCTTGCTCAGTCGACCGATCACCAAATAAACGCGATCCCTGTGGTTTCAGGGTTGAGTCAACACGGGCAGTACCGGTGAATCTGGCAGTTTGTCGAGCACCAGCCGGGTTTGTTCGGTGCCGCGTTCGATCACCACGGCGTCGCCGTCGATGGCCACGACTTTCACCCCTTGGCTCACGCGCTCGCCCACCAGAAAGCTGCGTGGCGGGCCATCGTTGAGGCTGAGAATGGCCACGGCGCCACGGCTGCCCGCCAGCACGCCGCCGACCTTGATATCGACCGGCGCCGGTTGGTTGGAAAACCATTGCAGGGCCGGGTTGTTGGAGCGCTCGGCAATCAATTGCGGCGCCGCCTCCGGGGTTCGCGATTCGGCCGAGGTGAGCAGCAGTGATGACCAGGTGACGACACCGGCCAGGGTCGCCAGCAAGGCAACAGCCTGCACGCACTGTGCCGGGGAAAACCGATCGGTGAACGACATGGGCTGAATCTCCTTTTAGTCCCTGCCCTGAGCCTACCGCTTAATTCTCACGTTTTTATTTCACACACCCATCATCTTTGCCGTGCAGGATAAAAGCCGACGCAAAGGAGCGCGCAGTCGATGAATGGCTTCAAACAACAGGGCTTTACCTTGATCGAGTTGATGGTGGTGCTGGTGATCATCGGCATCGCCAGCGCGGCGATCAGCCTGAGCATCAAACCGGACCCGTTGCACCTGCTGCGCAAGGACGCCGAGCGTGTCGCGCAGTTGCTCCAGGTGGCCCAGGCCGAAGCCCGCGCCGATGGGCGGCCGATCACCTGGCTGGCCGATGCCAAGGGCTTTCGTTTCAGTCGCCGCAATGACCAGGACAAAGGCTTCGATCACTTCAACAACGACCCACAACTGCGCCCCCGCCCCTGGCAAACGCCGGGGATGGAAGTGCGGGTGGAGCCCAGGCAAAAAGTCGTATTGAACGCCGAGTGGATCAACCCGCCCTTGCAGCTGAAGCTGTCGGACGGGCTCAACAGCATCAGCGTGCAACGCAACGCCACCGGCCAGGTGAGCGTCCAATGAAAGCCCAACAAGGTTTTACCCTGATCGAAGTGATGGTCGCGATCATGCTGATGGCCGTGGTCAGTCTGATTGCCTGGCGTGGCCTGGACAGTGTCACCCGTGCCGACGCTCATTTGCAGGCCAGCACCGAACAGACCGAAGCCCTGCTGCGGGCGCTGAACCAACTGGAGCGCGACGTCGCGATGCGCGCCAGCATCGAGCTGTCCGAGCCGGCCAGGCCCGGGGCAGACGACGAACCGCCCAGCGCCCCGCCTGCGCTGACCGTGCGCAGCACCGACGGCAAAGGCTTTCGTCTGGACGTGATCCGCGTCGCGCCCAACCAGAATGGCGAGTTGCAACGCGTGCGCTGGTGGCTCAAGGGCGACACGCTCTATCGGGCTCAGGCACCGTCGCGCAGCCAGTATTCACTGCCAGCCCCCACCGGTGGAGTTGCCGTGCTCAATGACGTCAGCGAAGCCGCGTTGCGGGTGTGGGAAGTGGACAAGGGCTGGAGGAAACTGAGCGGTAATCGGCGGGAGAATCCACTGGGGATCGAGATCAGCCTGACGCGGCAAACGCCTCAGGGGGTTGAGCAGTATCGGCAGGTGATCGGGCCGTTGGAGTGACTCACACAGACCGCGTTATCGTTCATCGCGAGCAGGCTCGCTCCCACAGGGTTCTTCAGTGCACATGGATTTTGTGTATGCCAGACATTCCATGTGGGAGCGAGCCTGCTCGCGATGGCGTCAGAACAGCCACCTTCACATCAACTGAGCACCACCACCCCACCCGGCAATTCAGTGCATTTGGCCCCATACGCATCGCGGATCAACAACGCCACCCCCGCCAGTTGATCCAGGCTGAAACGTGCCTGAACCTTGCGCTTGCCCAACTCGCTGTTGAGCAACAGCAACATCCCGGGGCGATAGCGGTTGATCTCGTCGATCACCGTCGACAGCGTGGCGTCGTTGAACACCAGTACTTGCTGGCGCCAGGCAATCACCGCCGAGGTGTCGACCGCTTGCGGCGTGCCGACTCGCTGGGCGTCATAGGTCAGTTGCTGACCTGACTCCAGGCGAATGCTGCGCCCCTGCACATCAATCTGCAACGCGCCGTCCAGACAGGTAACGCATACGCTCTGATCGGTGTTGCGCAGATTGAACCGCGCCTGGCTCGCACTCAACCACCCTGCCCCGGCCTGAACCTTGAGTGGCGCCTGAGCACGGGTCAGAACCTCGACTTCGCCACTGACCAGTTCGAAATCGGCACTGTCACGGCGGTTGATCCGCGTCTGGGTATTGAGTTCCAGGCTCACGCCGTCCGCCAGATCGACCCGCCGCTGCTCGCCGACTTGCGTGATGTAGTCAGCACCCAGTCCGGAAAAACCGCCCGGCACGGTGCCACGAATCAGCAAGAACGCCGCGGACGCTGCGATGGCGCCGCCAAGAAACGCCCGACGCCCAATATGCCGCGGTGCCTGCAAACCTTCGGCGGCGGGCTGCAACTGCTGCCACAACAGCTTGCCTTGCTCGAAGGCGCGGGCGTGTTCGGGGCTTTGCGCGCACCACTGGCGCAAGGCGCGGGCATCGGCGACGGTCGCCCGGCCCGAGGTCAAAAGGATCAACCAGTCCTGGGCTTCGCTTTGCAGCCGATCCTGGGGTGTCGCCTCAGGGAATGACATACGGAAGATGTTCAAGCGCGGGGGTACTCACGGATTAATCTGGACTCTTCTATCAAGACGGTTTTCCCGCGCCGGGACCGAACCGCTGAATGACTTTTCTTTCGAGGCGCGCGGCGCAATGACCCAGGGCCGCTTTGATTTCCTTCTCGACCATCCGTGTCGAAATGCCGAAACGCTGGGAGATTTCCAGGTGCGGCGCCTCTTCCAGACGCGCGGCGATAAATATCTTGCGCCGACGCGCCGGCAACTCGTACAGCGCTTTGAGCAGCGACTGAATTTCCTTCTGACCGCCCACCACCCGTGCCGGGTCGAGCGCTTCGTCGGACACCTGCAACAACTCCTCCACCTCGCTGCCGGTCAGCAACCGGGCGTCCGACTGGCGCCGGTCGGCAGCAATGTTCAGGGCCATGCGATAGAGGTAGGCATTGGGTTGCGCGATGTTCGGCGGGGCTTCCATGCGGTCGACCCGCAGGTAGGTTTCGTGCAGGACGTCGTTGGCCAGATCCTCCGAACCGAGGCGCCTGCGCAAGCGCACCTTGAAATCGTCATAGGACGTCAGGAACAGCCTGACCATCGAACTTTGCCCGGTGTCTTTCATCCCCCGGAAACTCCTTCCCATTGTGTGCATTCCATGCGTTTTCCTGACGAGTCCGGTAGCAAAAGCAGCGTGACCGGCTGACCTAAGGAGCTGGGCGCCGGGCGTTCTATTCTGAGGTTGCGTAAACTTTCCACCAGCGCCGAGTCGCGCTGAACATCACCTGTGGAACTGACCAGGCGGCTGTACTGCACCACACCGTCACGGCCGATCCACAGTTGCAACAACGCCCGAAAACTGCCCGGGCGGGTCAACGGCGAGCGACACAAGCGACGTTCGAGCGCTGATTGAATCGCCGTCGCATAACTGCCGCCCGCAAGCGGCGCATTGTTTGTGACTGTGCCTGACACCGTGGGCACCTCGGCGACCTGCGCCACCTGCAAGGTGAAGGCATCCGCTCGGGCATACCGCGCCATCAACCCGCTGCCGCTGAGCATCAGGCTCAACGCATCGGTAGCATTCAAGTGTCCTTTCACGGCGACCGAACGACGACCGCGGGTCAGCTGGCGATCCACCAGCACCGCCATGCCGGTGGAGCGGCTGAACCGCTCAAGCGCGCTGGCCAATGCCTGGGCCGGGATGTCCAGTTCCAGTGGTGTGCGTGGATCGACCGGACCTGCGGACACTGCCGATGACATCAACCAAAACAGCAACGCCAGGCAAGCCTGGCGAACGTGAGTCATTAAAAACTGGCGCCCGTCCCTGGCTCTGCCTCGCTGCACGGCTGACGTACCCCTGAAAACCGTCATCCTGAGGGCTGTATATGAACCTGATGTGACGGCCGGTGCAAAAAAACCATCACGCGCCGTTCAAGCGCATTGCTCTAGACTCACGCTCCAGAGCGGCCCCTTTGTGGCCGGCCAGGAGGCCTTCAATGAAACATCTATCGAGCCTTGCAGCGGGCGTGCTGCTGATAAGCGGGCTGTCGCTGGCTCACGCCGAACAACCACAGGGCTGCGTCGAAGTGACGGTCGGTGGCTACAAGGCGCCGGACTACAACTGCCTCAGCCAGCAGATGGGCAACAACCCGGCGGGTGCCACGGCGGAGCAGAAAAATCAGCAGGCGATGAACGTGCCGATCAACAAGCGGCCACCCCATCAGTTGGGCCTGGCCACACCAGCCGCCACCAGCACGCGCATGGGCAATACCTTTGGCACATCGGTGAAACCGCAGCGGCCGGCACCGGCGAGTGCAACTTCACCGCTGCTTAATGGCAGGTGATCTGCCACGTGAAATCTGCCGGTCCCCCTGCATCTGTGGCGAGGGGGCTTGCCCCCGTTGGGTCGCGAAGCGGCCCCCTGCATTCTTTCAGACCCACCGAGTTGCCTGGGTTTACGACTGCTTCGCAGCCGAACGGGGGCAAGCCCCCTCGCCACAGTTGCTCGGCTCAATCACTGGGCGTTTGCCGAAAGCTCACCGCCAGGCGATTCCAGCTGTTGATGGTGCTGACAGCCATTGTCAGGTCGACCAGTTCACCTTCGCTGAACTGCTCCCGGGCCTGAGCGTAAACGTCGTCCGGCACGTGACTTTGCGAGAGCAGGGTCACCGCTTCGGTCCAGGCCAGGGCAGCCCGCTCCCGAGGGTTGAAAAAGTTGCTGTCGCGCCAGACTACGATCGCGTACAGCCGGCGATCGCTCTCGCCGAAGCGGCGCGCGTCCACGCAATGCATGTCGGTGCAGAAGGCGCAGCCATTGAGCTGCGAGGCGCGGATTTTGATCAGGTTCAACAAGGCCGGTTCGATGCTCAGGTCGCGGGTCAAGGCCTCCATGGCGATCATGGCTTTCATCGCTTTGGGCGATGCGCTGTAGTAATCCAGACGGGAGTTCATGGGGCGACCTCGTGGATCGGATAGGTGACTCCAAGGTAGAGGCTGATCCGCGGGCGTCACAGGTCCAATTCGTCGAAAAAACCATGGACCGCCCGGCAGCAGGCCAATCGCAGGTTTTTCGCCCACGCAACTTCTGCGCAGCCGTTCATGCGGGTAATCTGGCGCGACGCACAGTCGCCTCAACCGCCCAGGGAGCCCCGCCGGTATGGAACTTCATGTTGTCATCAACGGCCGCAAGGACCTTACAGGCCAGTTGTACCGGCAACTGCGCGACGCCATTGAATCCGGTCGCCTGACAGCCGGGACGCAGCTGCCGCCCAGCCGTTTGCTGGCCGAACAGCTGGGGATTTCGCGCAAGACCATTTCCGACACGTATGCGCAACTGACCTATGAGAACTTCCTCACCGGGGTGATCGGCAAAGGCACTTACGTCAATGCCCGGGCGGCGAAAATCGTCCACAAGCAGAGCCACTCGGAGCTGGCGAGCTTTGAGGTCATCGAACGCTGGCGCAACCTGCCGACATTCTTGCGCCACCCGACGCTGGAAGGTTCGTTGCGTTACGAGTTCATTGGTGGCGCCACCAGCAAGGGCCAGTTCCCGCAGGACGATTGGCGCCGCTGCACTTCCCATGCCTTGCGCCAGATTGCCGGCTCCAAAGGTTTCTATAGCCTGCCCGAAGGCCTGCCGGCGCTGCGCAATGCGATCGCACGGCACATCGCGTTTTCGCGCGGGGTCAATTGTCAGGACGAGGACGTGGTGGTGTGCAACGGCGCGCAGCAGGCGCTGGACCTGATTTCCCGGGTGCTGACCCAACCGGGCAGCCTCGTGGCCATGGAAGACCCCGGCTACCCGCCGGCGCGTCTGTTGTTCGGGAGCCATGGCGCGACGGTGGTCGGCGTGCCGGTGGATGCGCAAGGTATTCAGGTCGAGCACATTCCCGACGGCACCCGGCTGATTTACGTCACCCCGTCCCACCAGTTCCCCTTGGGCATGCCCTTAAGCCAGGCCCGCCGGGAAGCCCTGCTCGCCAGGGCCTATGAGCTGGGGGCGATCATCATCGAAGACGACTACGACAGCGAATTCCGCTACGAAGGCCGGCCCACCGACTCGCTGCAAAGCCTGGATCAGCGCGGTATCGTCGCCTACGTCGGCACTTTCTCGAAGACCTTGTTGCCGGAGCTGCGGCTCGGCTACGCGATTTTGCCGCCGGCGATTCTCGAAGCGGTGATCCGCGCCAAGCAACTCACCGACCTGCATACCTCCACCCTGCCCCAATGGGCGCTCGCCAAGTTCATCGCCGAGGGCTGTCTGCTCAAGCACATCCGGCGCTGCCATACGATATACGCCGGGCGTCGTGAACGGATCCTGGCGCGCATGGCGGGCGACCTTTCGCCGTGGTTTGAAGCGGTGCCGACCACGGCCGGGTTCCACATGGCGGTGCTGTGTAAGGTGCCGGTCGATATTCCATTGGTGATCGAATTGGCAAGAAAAGTCGAAGTGGGGCTCTATGCCCTGGACAGCTTTTTTTACCAGCAAGCGCCTCAGGCCGGGCTTTTCCTGGGGTTCGGCGCGATCGAAACCCTGGACATCGACATCGCCCTGGACCGCTTGAGGGACATTTTGCAGCAGCTCGGTTGAGGGATTGGTCTGTGGCTTTATCCGGCGATTGGCTATTGGCGGTCTGGGGGGGCAGGCCTATCCTGACTGGGCGTTATCCCTCAGTGAGCAGGATTCGTCCGGCCTGATTCAGGAGTGTGAGCAATGTCCAACGAAGTGATCAACACCGTAAAGGTGCAGGCTGCCGCCGGCCGCTCGGACGAACTGGGTAAGCAACTGCAAAAGATTGTCGACACCCTGCGCGAACTTCCGGGCTGTGACTCCTATATGGTCGACCGCTGCCCCGAGGACGACACCCGCTGGACAGTCAGCGCCCGCTGGCAATCGGAAGCGGCCATGCAATCGCATTTCAACTGCCCCGAAGTGCAAGGCTTTATCGGCCTGATCGACAGCCGACTGGCCAATGCCGTCGACTTCAACAGCTTTCCAATCGTCTGACAAACACCTGTGGCGAGGGAGCTTGCTCCCGCTCGTCTGCGCAGCAGACGTAAATCCGGCGAACGCAGTCTGCATTGTCCTGCGCGTCCACCGATTTTGGGGCTGCTTCGTGTTCATGGTGTTGGCCCCGGATGAGAAAGTGTTGATTCCTTTGGAGAACTGAGCGCCGTACCTAAAAAAGTCTCGGTGCGGCTGATGGCCTCTTCGCGGGCAAGCCTCGCTCCTACGGGGATTGCGGGTGACCACAAAATCGGCGTTCAACGCAAAACCTGTAGGAGCGAGGCTTGCCCGCGAAGAGGCCCGACCAGACACCACAAAACCTTCAGACAAAAAAAAGCCCCATCTCTTTCGAGACGGGGCTTTCTTCATTCAGCGCTTATCAGGCAGCCGGCTCCAGCTCGGCGTCCGCACTGCTAGTGACAGCAGCAGGCACTACCGCTTGACCGCTCAACGCCAGATCCAGCAGTTCGCGGTTGGCCACCGCGTACATGGCGTAGTCGGTGCCGTTGGCGGCACGGATTTCCACCAGCATGGCGCGCCAGCGTTCGATCATGCCTTCGTGCTCTTCCATCCACAGCGCCAAGCGTGTTTCCACGTCCTGGGTGCCGTCGCCCTGTTGCAGGACGGAGATGGTGATCGCACGTTGTTGCCAATCGACGTCATCACGGAACGCTTCACGGGCCAGGGCCTGCCAGTTGTTTTCAACCGGCAGAGCGCTGATCTGTTGCAGGTACCAGGTGATGTCCAGCGCGCTGCCCACGGCGAAGTAGGCCTTGGCCACGTCGGCTGCGTTCTGACCGGTCACATCCGAAGCTTCGATGATCGGCAGCAAGGTGTACAGGTGAGTGGTGCCTGCAACCATGCGCGCCAGCAACTCAGGCACGCCAGCAGCGACGTAGGCCTGGTAGCGGGTCTGCCAGCCTTCACGGGTCGGGCCTTCCAGCAGTTCGTCGAGCTTGAGGCCCAACGCCGCCAGGTGCGGACCGAAGTGCGCGACGTCACGGGCAGCATTCTGCTCGTTGCGACGGCTGCGCAGGAACCAGCGCGTAGCGCGGCGGCCCAGACGCATCAGCTCATCCATCAGCTCCAGTTGGACGTCGGCCGATACCTGATAATCCAGGGCTTCTATCTGCCGGAACCAGTGCGGGAGGTGGAAGATATCCCGAACTATTACATATGCCCCCGCAACATTCGCCGGGCTCATGCCGGTCGACTCTTTGAGTCGTTGAACGAAGGTGATGCCCATGTGGTTCACCAGATCGTTGGCGATCTGGGTGCTGACGATTTCACGCTTCAGACGGTGACGGCGCATGGCATCGGAGAACTTGCTCACCAGCGTCGGCGGGAAAGCGGTTTCCATGTCGCGGGTCAGGTAGTCATCGTCCGGCACCAGGGAGTTGAGCAGCGCTTCCTTGAGGTCGATCTTGCTGTAGGAGATCAGTACCGACAACTCGGCACGGGTCAGGCCATGGCCCGCCGCGACGCGCTCGTTGATCGCCTCTTCAGCCGGCAGGAACTCGATGGCGCGATCCAGCTTGCCGCGGCCTTCCAGATCGTTCATCAGACGCTTGTATTCGGCAATCCGCGGCAAGGCTCGGCGTGCCGCCAGGGACAGTGCCTGAGTCTGCTTGTAGTTGTTGCCGAGCACCAGGTTACCGACTTCATCGGTCATGCTCGCCAGCAACTGGTTACGTTGCTTGTCGGTCATGTCACCGGCATGAACCACTTCGTTCAGCAGGATCTTGATGTTCACTTCGTGGTCGGAGCAGTCCACACCACCGGCGTTGTCGATGAAGTCGGTGTTGGAACCGCCGCCATTGAGGCCGAATTCGACACGACCCAGCTGAGTCATACCGAGGTTACCGCCCTCGCCCACGACTTTGCAGCGCAGTTCGTTGCCGTTCACGCGCAGTGCATCGTTGGCCTTGTCGCCGACATCGGCGTGGCTTTCGCTGCTGGCTTTGACGTAAGTACCGATACCGCCGTTCCACAACAGGTCTACCGGTGCCTTGAGCAAGGCATTCAGCAGTTCGGTCGGGGTCAGCTTGTCAGCCTGAATGTCGAAGCGCTCTTTCATCTGCGGGGAAATCGCGATGCTTTTTGCGCTACGGGAGAAGATCCCGCCGCCTTCGGACATGATGCTGGTGTCGTAGTCCGACCACGCCGAACGCGGCAGATCGAACAGACGTTGACGCTCGGCGAAGCTGTTGGCTGGCTCCGGGTTCGGGTCAATGAAGATGTGCAGGTGGTTGAACGCTGCGACCAGTTGCAGCTTCTCGGACATCAGCAAGCCGTTACCGAACACGTCACCGGCCATGTCGCCGACGCCCACTACAGTGATGCTGTCTTCCTGGACATTGATGCCGCGCTCGCGGAAGTGGCGTTGTACGCCGACCCACGCGCCCTTGGCGGTAATGCCCATTTTCTTGTGGTCGTAGCCAGCCGAGCCACCGGACGCAAAGGCGTCGCCGAGCCAGAAGCCGTAGTCGATGGCGATGCCGTTGGCGATGTCGGAGAAGGTTGCAGTGCCCTTGTCCGCCGCCACCACCAGGTACGGATCATCGTCGTCATGACGCACGACGTTGGCCGGCGGTACCAGCGCGCCGTCTTTCAGGTTGTCGGTGATGTCCAACAGGCCCGAGATGAAGATGCGGTAGCAGGCGATGCCCTCGGCCGCGATCTCGTCACGGCTGCCGCCCAGTGGCAGGCGACGCGGCAGGAAGCCACCCTTCGCACCCACCGGTACAATGACCGAGTTCTTCACTTGCTGGGCTTTTACCAGACCGAGGACTTCGGTACGGAAGTCTTCTTCACGGTCGGACCAGCGCAGACCACCGCGAGCAACGTTGCCGAAGCGCAGGTGCACGCCTTCGACGCGAGGCGAGTAAACGAAGATTTCGAACTTCGGTACCGGCTTCGGCAGCTCTGGAATCTGGTGCGGGTTGAACTTGAAGCTGAAGTAGGACTTGTTCTGACCGTGGGCGTCGGTCTGGTAGAAGTTGGTCCGCAGGGTCGCTTTGATCAGGTCCAGGTAACGACGCAGGATGCGGTCTTCGTTGAGCACCTGAACATCGTCCAGTGCTGCCAGAATCGCGTGTTCCAGGCGTTGTTGCTTGTCTTCCAGATCGTCAGTACCGAGCTTGCGGGCCAGGTAGAAACGGGTTTTGAACAGCCGGGTCAACTCGCGAGCGATGTCGGTGTGGTTGTTCAGGGTGCTGGCGATGTAACCCAGGTCGAAGCCCAGGCGGATCTGCTTCATGTAACGGGCGTAGGCACGCAGCAGCGCGACATCGCGCCATGGCAGGCCGGCGGTCAGCACCAGGCGGTTGAAGGCATCGTTCTCGGCATCGCCGCGCACGATGTGGACGAAAGCGTCCTGCAAGGTGTCGTTGAGTTGCTGGATGTCGAGTTCCAGGCCTTCGGCGGCGGTGAACGCGAAGTCGTGAATCCAGAATTCGCGGCCGCTGTTGTGGCGCAGGCGATACGGGAATTCGCCCAGCACGCGCAGGCCAAGGTTTTCCAGGATCGGCAATACGTCGGACAACGCCAGCGGGGTGTCGGCGTGATACAGCTTGCAGTGCAGCTCGCGCTGACCGGAGACCTGACCCAGTGGCTGATAGAAGCTCATTACCAGTGGATTGGATTCTTTCAGGCTCAGCAGGTGCTGCATGTCGACCACAGCCGAGTGGGCTGCAAAACGCTCGCGGTAACCGGCCGGGAAGCCTTTCGGGAAGTCGGCCAGCACGTTGGTGCCCTGGGCTTCGCCGAAGCTCTCGACCACCAGGCTCGCATAGTCGTCCTGCCAGCTGCGGCAGGCCTGTACCACTTCTTTTTCCAGCAGAACCGGGTCGATGTCCAGACGGTTCTTCGGATCGACCCGCAGAATCAGTTGCACACGGGCCAGCACGGATTCGGAGAAGAAGGTCCAGAACTCGCAGTCCGAGGCTTTCAGGCGATCCATCAGCACTTGCTGGATCTTCTGGCGCACTTCGGTGGAGTAGATGTCGCGCGGCACGTAGGCCAGGCAGTAGCAGAATCGGCCGTACGGGTCTTTGCGCAGGAACACGCGGATCTTGTTGCGTTCCTGGATCTGCACGATCGACATCACGGTGGTGAACAGCTCGTCCACCGGGGTCTGGAACAAGTCATCGCGCGGCAATACTTCGAGTACCTGGGCCAGTTCCTTGCCCAAGTGAGCCTTGGCCTGGAAGCCCGAACGCTGTTCGATGATCTCGACCTTGCGACGGATGTAAGGAATGACCCGCACGCTTTCGCCATACACCGAGGAGGTGTACAGGCCCATGAAGCGGCATTCCTTGATGACTTTGCCATCGGCATCGATCTGGCGGATCGATACGTAATCCGGGTAAGCCGGACGGTGGACACGGCTTGGGTGTGCAGCCTTGGCGAACGACAGCGGCGTCGGTTCGCGCAGGTAGTTGACGGCGTAGTCTTCGATGCGCAGATCGTCGACGGTCAGACCGGCACGCAGCAGTTTGGTCAGGCCGAGGAACGAGTTCTGGTCATATTCGATGTGACCGCCGTTCTGATCCTCACCCACCACGAATTCTTCGTAGCCCAGGAAGGTGAAGTGGTTGCCCACCAGCCATTCCAGGAAGCTCTTGATTTCGGACTTTTCGTCGGCGTTGATGATGAACTGGCTGTTGTCGATGCCTTCGATCAGCTGCTGGACCTTGGCTTTCATCGGTTCGAAATCGGCGACCGCGACGCGGACTTCACCGAGAACCTGCTCCAGCTCTTTGGTCAGGACATTGAGTTCGGCCGTGTTGGCGCAACGGTCTATTTCCAGGTACATCAGCGATTCTTGCAGAATGCCTTCGCCCTGGGTGCCTTTGGGCAGGATTTCCAGCAGCTCGCCCTTGCTGCCGCGACGCACGCTCAGCACAGTGGTTTGCAGGGTATGAATGCTGTAGCCGCGACGGTTCAGCTCGGTGCGCACCGAGTCCACCAGGAACGGCAGATCGTGGTGCAGCACTTCGACCGCGGTGTGGGTCGATTGCCAGCCGTGGCGTTCGTAATCAGGGTTGTAGACGCGCACTTGCGGATGCGCGTGATCGAAGCGCTCAAGCAGGCGCCACGCAGAAAGGGTGCAGCCGGCGAGGTCGGACAGCCGACGCTGGGTCAGCTCGTCCAGGGAAATGATGCCGAAGAATTGTTCGGCGAACAGCGCCACTTGTGGCAGTGCCTGTTCACTGATGTGCTGCGCCAGTGCCGCTTGCAGTTGGTGCTGGAAGTCGGCTTTGCTGGCTGCGGTGAAGAACGCCATCTGTGGTACTCCGCTTGGGCTTGTTATTGATGGAAGCGTCGCGTGCAAACCCCTTTCGGGGCAATCCGTCACCCTGTTCCTGATTCTCGGGCAGAGGAAACAGGATGACAGGTGGGTGAAGCTGGACGAGACACTCAGGTCACATTCACCTTCCATTGAATGGGCATCTGCAAAAACGACTGCCAAGGCAACAGGCAATGCCTTTACGGGTGCTCATCCGTTGCGCAGCTTAACGAGTGCGGCAAGGGCTGTGCTTGCAGCGCTGCGACATATTCGGTCAACGGTACGCAGCGCGCGGCATGCGCCCTGAACAACACTAGCAGCCGTGAAGCAAAATGGGCGTTTTATGCCCGGTTTTGCGGTACATGCGTGCCAAAAATGACCAGTAACACCCCGAATGTTCACGACACATCTTCTGACACTCAGCCGAGCAGAAATTCCCCAAGGCTGGCAGAATTGCTTTTTGTAACGTTCACCACGCTCGCCGAGCCAGGATTTTCCCCATGCAAATGACAACTGACCTCTTGATCGTCAACCCGTGCGACGAAGAAGAAGACAACTTGGCCATGCTCTGCTGCAACAGCGCCGAGGGCGAAATGTTCCTGATGAGCCGCTTTCCGGACGAAGATGAGCTGGAGATCATCTTCCACGACAAGCCTTCGGCCCTCAACGGTGTGAAAGTCACCCTCAGCCCTGACCGCCTGCTGATCGAAATCGCCGCCGCGGACGCCGATGTGCTCGATGGCGAAGATTCGCTGGAAATCCTGCACAGCACCGATGCGCAGGACCTGGCCGAGGTGGAAGAAACCTTGCAGAACATTCTCAAGGGGATTGGTACTTATATAAGCCAGCTCTGATGGTGTTTGAGCTGGCGCCTTCGCGGGCAAGCCTCGCTCCTACAGGTTTTGCGTCGACACAATATCGCGGCGCCTCGATACCTGTAGGAGCGAGGCTTGCCCGCGAAGGCGTCCAAAAGAACACCGCAATACCCACCCCCTACAAAATTCCAACAATTTAGCCCATCAATTCCCGCACTTTGCACAAAATGCCGTTAGTCGCCGCCCCCCGCGATGGATTAAAGTAACGCCCCCAGCCCTGGCGTTATTCGAACGTCTTCGGTCACCCTTTCCAGGAACAGTCATCGATGGAACATCGTGAAGCGCTGCTCGCGCTGCGAACCTTTCTTTCAACGCAGATTCTCGGCCAGGAAAAACTCATCGAGCGCTTGCTCATCGCCTTGCTCGCCGACGGCCACATGCTGGTCGAGGGCGCCCCGGGGCTGGCCAAGACCAAAGCCATCAAAGAGCTCGCCGAAGGCATCGAAGCACAGTTCCATCGCATCCAGTTCACCCCCGACCTGCTGCCGGCCGACATCACCGGCACGGAAATCTATCGCCCGGAAACCGGCAGCTTCGTGTTCCAGCAAGGCCCGATTTTCCACAATCTGGTGCTGGCGGACGAAATCAACCGTGCCCCGGCCAAGGTCCAGTCGGCCCTGCTTGAGGCCATGGGCGAACGCCAGGTCAGTGTCGGGCGCAGCACCTACGACCTGTCGCCGCTGTTTCTGGTCATGGCCACGCAAAACCCCATCGAGCAGGAAGGCACCTACCCGCTGCCCGAAGCCCAGCTCGACCGTTTCCTGATGCACGTGAAAATCGGCTTCCCTGACGCCGCCGTCGAGCGCCGGATTCTGCAACAGGCTCGTGGCGAAGCGCTGCACGGCGAAACCAAGCCCGAACGCCGGGTCAGCCAGCAGGCGATCTTCGCCGCGCGCAAGGAAATCCTCGGGTTGTACATGGCCGACGCCGTGGAGGAATACCTGGTGCAACTGGTCATGGCCACACGCACGCCGGCCAAGTTCGACCCGGAAATGGCCGAATGGATCGCCTACGGCGCCAGCCCCCGTGGCTCCATTGCCCTGGACCGTTGCGCCCGGGCCCACGCCTGGCTGGCCGGTCGCGACTTCGTCAGCCCGGAAGACATTCAGGCGGTGCTGTTCGATGTGTTGCGCCACCGCATCATTCTTTCCTTTGAAGCCGAAGCTGCTGGCATCGACCAGGACCGGGTGGTCCAGCGGATTCTCGACGTCGTAGCCGTCGCTTGACCCCGATGAACGCCCTCCTGCCGCCCGAGCCGGGAATCCGGGTCAGCCTTTCCGAGCTGATCAAGATGCGTCATCGCGTGCGCGAAGTGCAGTTGTTTTCCACGCCGAGCCAGCGCAGCCCGCTGATCGGCCTGCATCACTCCAAACTGCGCGGGCGCGGGGTGGACTTCGATCAGGTGCGGGTCTATCAGGCCGGCGATGACGTGCGCAGCATCGATTGGCGCGTCACCGCCCGGACCCAGGAACCTCATACCAAGCTGTTCCATGAAGAACGCGAGCGGCCGATTTTCATCATGGTCGAACAGAGCTGCCGGCTGTTTTTCGGCTCCGGGCTGATGTTCAAATCGGTGCTTGCCGCTCAGGCGGCGAGCCTGATTGGCTGGGCCGCGCTGGGCCATAACGACCGGGTCGGCGGGCTGGTGTTCGGCGACAACGAACACTACGAGATCAAACCGCGACGCAGCAAGCAGAGCCTGCTGCAATTGCTCAACCGACTGGTGCGGGTCAATCAGTCGCTGCACACCGAACGCGAGCCCGACCGCGACGCCTTCGGCATTGCCCTGCGTCGCGCCCGGGAAGTCTTGCGCCCCGGCAGCCTGGTGATCGTGATCTGCGACGAACGCGCCCTGTCCGACGGTGCGGAGCAGCAGTTGAGCCTGTTGTCGCGCCACTGCGACCTGTTGCTGCTACCCGTGTCCGACCCGCTGGATCACGCCCTGCCCGCTGCCGGGCTTTTACGCTTTGCGGAACGTGGGGCACAGCTGGAACTCGACACGTTGAATTTCGACTTGCGCCAGGCCTATCGCGCACAGGCTGAAGCGCGCATCGCCCGCTGGGAGCTGCTGGCGCAAAAGTTGCGGGTATTGCTGATGCCTTTGAGCACCCAAAGCGAAATGGTCGAGCAACTGCGCGAATACCTCAATCCTCAACGTCCGGGGAAAGGTCGATGAGCAGCCTCGATCAACTGCAACCGCTGATTTCCCCGCCACCGATCGGCTTCTGGCCGCCGGCGCCGGGCTGGTGGCTGCTGCTGTTATTGCTGCCATTGATCGGTTTCGGCCTGTGGCAGTTGCGCCGTTTCATCCCGAACAAGCGCCCTGTCGCGCGCGCCGAACAACCGCTGGACCCGGTGCGTCTCGCTGCGCTGGCCGAACTCGCCCGGATGCCCAAACCCTACGACGGCGCCCCGGCCGGTGCCTGGCTGCAGCAACTCAACGGCTTGCTCAAACGCCTGTGTCGCAACCATTACCCCTACAGCCAGAGCCACACCCTTAACGGGCGCAAATGGCTGGCGTTCCTTGATAACCGCTGCCCGGCCGCCGGCCTCACACGCTGGATGGTGCTGGTGGAAGGCGCCTACAAACCCGAATGCAAACTCGACGACAAGGCCATCGCCGGCCTGACTCAAGCCGTCGACACCTGGATTCGCAAACATGTTTGAGTTTGCCTGGCCGTGGATCTTCGCCCTGCTGCCACTGCCCTGGCTGATGCGGGTGCTGCTGCCGGTGGCCGACAGTGGCGAACCGGCGCTGAAAGTCAGCTTCCTCAGCGACCTCGAAGGCCTCGCTCGCCGCCGTGCCCGGGCGAATCTGCCAGCGTGGCGTCAGCAAGCACCGTTCATTCTGCTGTGGCTGTTACTGCTGATCGCCGCCGCGCGGCCGCAATGGCTCGGCGAACCCCTGCCGGTTGCCGCCAGTGGTCGCGACCTGCTGGTGGCGGTGGACGTGTCCGGCTCCATGGATTTTCCCGATATGCAGTGGCAGGACGAAGACGTCAGCCGACTGACGCTGGTGCAGCATTTGCTCGGTGACTTTCTTGAAAGTCGCGACGGCGACCGGGTCGGGTTGATCCTGTTCGGCAGCCAGGCCTATCTGCAAGCGCCACTGACTTTTGACCGGCACACCGTTCGCGTGTGGCTCGACGAAGCGCGGATCGGCATCGCCGGCAAGAACACCGCCATCGGCGACGCGATTGGCCTGGCGCTCAAACGCCTGCGCCAACGCCCGGCACAAAGCCGTGTGCTGATTCTGGTCACCGATGGCGCCAACAACGGCGGCGAGATCGATCCGCTGACCGCCGCCCGACTGGCGGCCAACGAAGGCGTGAAAATCTACCCGATCGGTATTGGCGCCGATCCGGAACAAAGCGGCACCCTGGGATTCCTGGGCATCAACCCGAGCCTGGACCTCGACGAACCGGCCTTGAAAGCCATCGCCCAAGCCACCGGCGGCCAGTACTTCCGCGCCCGCGACGGCGAGGAATTGCAGGCGATCAAGCGCACCCTCGACAAACTGGAGCCGGTGACCCAGCAACCCACTCAGGCCCGCCCGGCCCAAGCGTTGTATCACTGGCCTTTGGCGATGGCGCTGCTGTTGAGCATGCTGCTGGTGATCCGCGAGCGCTGGCCGGACAATCCGTTGCAACGGCTGCTTACCAAGAAGCTGTTTAACAAAGAGCGGTTTCTGCAAACGCAACTGCCCGACTGGCGTCAGCGGCTCAAACGCCTGCGCCTGCGGAGGCGCCGATGATTGCGCTCTGGCCGCACTGGTTCCGCCCCTGGTGGCTGCTGTTGTTGCCGTTGCTGGGCTGGTTGCTCTGGCAACTCTGGCATCGACAGAAACGCGCTGGCCGCTGGCAAATGATTCTGCCGCCGGCCTTCCATGCCGCGTTGCTCAGTGGTGGCAGCGGTCGCGAAAGCAAACTGCCATGGGTCGCCCTCGGCCTGGCCTGGGTGCTGACCGTTCTGGCCCTGCTCGGCCCGAGCTGGCAGCGCGTCGAACAAACCAGCCAGAAACCCGCCGACCCGCTGGTGGTGTTGCTTGAGCTGACTCCGGAAATGCTCGCCACCGATACTGCGCCAAACAGGCTGGAACAAGCCCGGCGCAAACTGTTCGATCTGCTGCAAAATCGCAGCGACGCGCAGACCGCAATCATCGTCTACGCCGGCAGCGCCCACACCTTGGTGCCGCTGTCGGATGACCTGTCGACCAGCCGCAACCTGGTGGATGCACTCAAGCCGTCGCTGATGCCCCAAGCCGGTCATCGTGCCGATCTGGCGGTGGCCAAGGCCCTTGCGCTGCTGGATCAGGGCGCACTCGGCCAGGGGCGTATCCTGCTGATCGGTTCGTCACTGACGGAACAGGAACGCCAAGGGATTCGTCAGGCGCTGGACGACAAGTCCACGCAGTTTCTGATGCTCGGTATCGGCACCGCCGAAGGGGCGCCGGTTGCGCAGGACGACGGCAGTTTCCTCAAGGATGACCTGGGCGCCATTCTGGTGCCCCGTCTGGACGGCCCCAGCCTGAAAGCCTTTGCCAATGGCCTGGGCGGACGTTATCGCCAGGCGCGCCTGGACGATGCCGACCTGCGCGGCCTTGGCCTGCTCGATGGCCCACGGGATCTGCGCAGCGACGGCCAGACATTGCGCCTCGACACCTGGGCCGATCAAGGCTATTGGCTGGTGCTGCC
>NZ_AKJK01000064.1 GCF_000282375.1 Pseudomonas sp. GM50 | reverse complement strand
TAGACGAAACGGTACTGGCGACTGACGCCACCCAGAGCTTTACCGCCAACTTCAGCTCGGCGTTTGGCGCTGATGGCGCCGGCACACAGACCTATGCGCTGGGCATGACGGCCGGTGCCTCCGGGTTGACCGACACGGCCACCGGCGAGGCGGTCAACCTGTCGCTCAACGGCGCCGTGGTCGAAGGCCGCACGGCCACCACCAACCTGCTGGTGTTCACGCTCAGCGTGGCCGCCAATGGTGACGTCACCCTCGATCAGCTGCGCGCCGTGGTGCATCCCGACGCGACCAATCCCGATGACGCGACGAGCCTGAGTTCGGACAACCTGGTCACCCTGACCGCAACCATCACCGACAAGGACGGTGACAGTGCCCAGGCAACCCTCAACATCGGCCAGAACCTGGTGTTCGAGGACGACGGGCCGAGCATCCACACCACCGGCACGGAGCCCATCCTGACGGTAGACGAAACGGTACTGGCGACCGACGCCACCCAGAGCTTTACCGCCAACTTCAGCTCGGCGTTTGGCGCTGATGGCGCGGGCACATTGACCTATGCACTGGGCGTCACGGCCGGTGCTTCCGGACTGACCGATACGGCCACCGGCGAGGCGGTGAACCTGTCGCTTAACGGCACCGTGGTGCAAGGTCGCACAGCCACCACCAACCTGCTGGTGTTCACGGTCAGCGTCGCCGCCAACGGTGACGTCACGCTCGACCAGTTGCGCGCCGTGGTGCATCCCGATGCGACCAATCCCGATGATGCGACGACGCTGTCGGCGGACAATCTGGTAAGGCTGACGGCGACCAAAACCGACAAGGACGGCGACAGTGCCCAGGCGACCCTCAACATCGGGAAGAACCTGGTGTTCGAGGACGACGGCCCATCACTTGCATTCGGCAACCTGATCGGTACCGGTAGCGTCCTGCCGCAATTCGGGTTCTGGGACCATTCGGCGGGCGCCGACGGGCTGGGTGCAGCCGGTCTGGATATTTCGGTGAATAGCCAGTTCACCCTCGTCAGGCCAGACAACACGACCACGACCGGGACCGCCACGCTCACCGAGCAGTCGCCCTCACCGGACGGCAGTGGCGCGTACCACTTCGCAGGGACGTTGACCGGTGATTTCGACAACAACGCCGCAACGGCGGATACCAGCGTCGACTACACGCTGACCGCCTTTGCCAATGGCCGCTATGCACTGGATCTGGTGCAAGGCTTCAGTTCAGAGATCGTGCTCAGCACTGCCGACGGCGCACTCGGTGCCGGCGGTCCGGATCCAGTGCGCACATTGTTAATTCCAGAGCAGAATCCGCCGATTATTCCTTCGCCATCTGAGGAGGTTGTGTTCTTTTCCGCGAAGGCACTGGCGTCAACTTCGGACATCCTGACCGGTATCGGACCCGGAGCACCCGACCCCACCGAAACCACGCTACAAACCGACCCCCTGCCCTCGTACATCGACCCGTCGGCCATGAACGTCAGCACGGCCGGCATCGGCGTCGCCAATAACCTGTTCCAGGGAGACAATCTGGCGGCCATCGGCGTTAATGACGAAAGTTTCGTCGTCAATCCGGAGAGCCTGCTGACAAGCATGCGGGTCTTCATCGACAACTCCGTGGGAGGTTACAACACGGCAACCGAGGACCTGTACTACAGGGCCTACTACGAGGATGGCACGTTCTCGAACCTCATCGAAGTGAACACCCTGACTCCGGAGGCAGGCGGACAGGTATCCTTCCTCATTGAGAGCAATGGCACGAATCTGATCGACGCTGTTCAGCTCACGATGGCCCGAGGCGAGATCAAGATCCCGACGATCCAGTTCACTCATGAGAGCGAGAGCCTGGCCAGCGACGTCCAGCTGACGTTCAACGCGACGCTGACGGACAAGGATGGGGACTCGGCGACGAGTACGTTCGACGCCAACCTGTTCGCCAACGACCTGGACAACGCCACCTTTGACTTCTCTCTGGTGGGCACGGGCGGTGAACGTGATGCCTTCAACATCGATTTGTCAGTCGATGAGAACCTGTATCAGGTCACCGGCTTCGATGCGAACGCAAACCTGCGAGACGCCTTGGTGCTCAACGGCGACCAGAGCGCGGTTGTCCAGTCGATCGACAACACCGGCGCAGACAGCATCGTGACGGTTGCCGAAACGGGCGGACAAGTCACGACCATCACCTTGGTCGGGGTCGATCTTCTGACTAGCGATATTGTTTTTGGCAGCGTCTGAGAAACGCGCGTAAAAGAAATGCGAGGGTGGCGCAAGCTACCCTCGCATTATCTTTTTTCAGTTCCAATATTGGATCCGCACGCTTGTATCAACCCCGACACCCTGTGGCAGACGCGCCCGAGGGTGTCAAAACGTCTTTTTTTGACGTGAAACCAAATCCAGTTCCACCCACGTGGACTCGGGTGGCTTTTCGTTGTTGGTGAGCCCGTGCTTCAGCGCATACATCAGCAAATCGATACGGTTGATCAGATTAAGCTTTTGATAAATGTTGCTGAGGTGGTTGTGCACGGTGTGTTCACTGATGCCCAAGCGCCCTGCGATGCACATGTATTTGGCGGACGGATCCCCCACGATGGCACGAATCAGTTCCCTCTCGCGCAGTGTCAGCCGCGCCTGTTTCGCCTGCTCCAGATTGCATTTCAAGTGAATATTCCCGGTCGCGGCATAGCCGGACAGCCCACCGGCCCAGGCTCTATCCAGTCCGATGTCGCGGTGGTGAACCGTGATGATGGCCTGGATGATCGATTCCGTCGGGTCTTCCGCCAGCACGATGCCGCGAGCGCCCGCCTCTATTGCCTGGGCAACGGGAACGGTTTCGTACAGGCCCTTGAGCACCAGCACTTTCATTTCGGCGCTGCGGGAGAGCTCGGCGACGACCTCCAGCGGGTTCAACGCATCTGGAAAGAAGCTGAAGAAAATCACATTGGGACGCAACTGATCGGCAAGATCCAGCGCATTGGTATAGGTGGTGGCCTGGCCGCTCACTTCCATCTGAGGCTTCCTGGCATTGATCAAGTCGTGTAGCCCCATGAGAACGAGGGGACGACAATCGATCAGCATCACGCGTATTGGTTTTCTGTGGGTCGTCATTACTTTCCTGACTCCCTTGAAGAATTAACTATGACCTCCCTCCCTTGGCCTTCCTGAATCAGCAGCTTGCTCACCTGGCCATCGTGATCGAAGGACAGATGCGAGCGCCGACAGGCCTTGACGGTGCCCACCCGGGCATTCATCCCCTGGGGCACTTCCACTGGCTTCACCTATAAGGATTACGGACGTTTCCAAAAGCCTGGCAAAGCCATCGAGGCAACTAAATAGGAATAATCATCAATAGCTTGCGCATGATTGATGTGCTCCCTCGATCTGTTCAACTGAGTCTAGGCCAGACCAGCACACTGCCAGCACGCCCATCCGCCAGTCGTCGACTCAAGCCTCATACGGTTAGTCCGACCGACGTTACCAATAGCTATCTTTCCCTATAAATTCATCGACTTAGGCTCACGCTGGCGACCTGTGACCACAGTCTGACCCCGATCAAAATCGTCAATTAACCGACGAGTGGCGTGCGCACAAGTGCAACCGCAACACTGACGTCAATTTATCGGCGAAATTACCTCACCCGAGCCATGGGAATGGACTGAGGTGCTCGAGTTTTTGCGACTACAGCGCAGCAACCAGCTGAACTGCTGGAGGTTATGGCTCAAGTGAGGACGGGGGATCCGCAGTCGATACCGCGGAAGAATCAGGGGGTTGTAAGGTTTTGGCTGGAGCGGCTGGGGCTCAACCAGGCATTAACGCTTTCGACACCCTCGGCAGGCGGCTTTCCCGCCCAGCGATTGAGCGTGAGTACATTGGTGACGAACTCGTATTGCGTCTTGAGCAGGTCACGACGCGCCCGGAATTCGTTGCGCACGCTGGTCAGTACATCGACGGCATTGACCATTCCGTAATCGAGCGCTTTCTCTGCGGCCACTCTGGACAGTTGTGCCGAGGCCAGGGCATTGCGGCTCGCACTGATCTTTTCTCCGCTCGAATTGGCGGTCAGGTAAGCGCTGGTGATCTCCTTGACCACCCGGCGCCGTATCGCTTCCAGTTCCTGCTCGGCGGTAATCTGATCCTGGTAGAGCCCACGGACCCGCGCCGAGGTCGAACCGCCACTGTACAGCGGCACCTGCACGCCAATACCGGCGACATAACTGTCGGTGCGCGGCGCCAGGGCATTGTTATAGCCCTCGTTGGTCTGCTGCGCGCTCAGCGTAAGACTCAAGGTCGGATAATGCCCGCCCTTGCCGCTGCGCAACGCAGCGCCCGCGGCTTCCACACCGCTTTCGTTGGCCTTGAGCGCCGGGTTTAGCGCGATACCCTCGCGCACCCAGGATTCCAGACTCTGCGCCGAAACACGTAATTGCACGTCATCGCGAATCCGGTTGAGCTTCTCCTTGACCGGACGGCCGACGATCTCCGCCAGCGCCTCACGACTGATACTGGCCTGGTTCTGGGCATCCAGTTCCTGCGCCGCCAGCAAATCTACCCGGGCCTTGAGGTCGAGCTGATCAGTAATCATTGCCAGCTGCTTTTCGTACAACGCATTGACTCGGTCCAGACTCTTTTGCGTGGTTCGACGCTCCGCCTTCACCAACTCCAGTTCATCTTCGGCCGCCAACGCGCTGAAGTAACGCTGCGCCAAGTCCACTGTGGCCTCGGCCTGGGCATCCAGCGCTTGCGATTCGGACTGCTTGGCCAGGCTTTTGAATTTTTGGTAGTTCTCCCACGCGGTCTTGTTGTAGAGGTACTGACGCAGCACCAGGCTGTAGTTTTCGCTATCGTAACTTTGCTGCACCAGGTCGTTCTCCTGATGAATCCGATTCGTCCCGGCGTTGAGCGATACCTGCGGGAACAGCGCGCCCATGGCCTCGCGCTGATGTTCCTTGCCCGCCTGCGCTTGCGCATAGGAGGCCAATACCCGTGGGTCTTCCAGCCGTGACTCACGGTACAACTGCATGAGGTCGGTGGAAAACGTCGAGGCGCTGACCCCGGTCGGCGGGGCTGCAGTGGTTTGCGCCAGGGCGCCCCCCGCTGCAAGCATGAACGCACCGCCCAGCAAAACTGCCGATGCGTTCATGGTCATTCCTCGATCATCGATTGAGACATGGCATCGCGGGCCGGCTGCATCAAGTACTGCAACAGCGTGCGTTGCCCGGTGATGATCAATACGTCCGCCGGCATCCCCGGCAACAACTTGCGCTCACCCAAGGTGCGCGCGCCGTCCTCGGTGACCCGCACCCGCGCCAGGTAATAGGCCGTCCCGGTCTTTTCGTTGGTCAGGCGGTCAGCCGATACGCTGCTGACCTCGCCTTCGATCACCGGCGTGGTCGAGCTTTTGAACGCGCCGAAACGGATATCGGCACGCTTGCCGATGCCGATACGATCAATATCCACAGGCGCCACCTGGGCCTCTATGACCAGCTCGGAAACCGATGGAACGATATCCAGCAGCGGCGTCGCCGGGCTCACGACACCACCAATGGTGTGCACGGTCATGCCAATCACCATGCCCGCCTCGGGTGCGCGGATGACGATACGGCTGAGCCGGTCTTCCAGGGACGAGGTTTTCTCTTGCAGGTCGTACATCCGGGTCTGAACCTCGGCCAGCTCCTTGACCACCTCGGTATTGAAATCCTTGTCGATTTGCAGAATCTGCAGCTGTGTTTCGTTGATCTGCAGACGAGTCTTGTTAATAGTGGAACGGTGATCAGCCACCTCCGACCTGAGCATCCCCAGCTTGCGTTCCTGCTCGAGCAGACGTTGTTTGTCAACGAACCCTTGCTTGAGCAGGTCGGTCAATTCAACGATTTCACCGCTGTAGGATTTCTCCAGTTGAACCTTGGCAGCAATCATCGACTCCAGTCCCTTGATCTGTTGACTCAACTGGCCAATGCGCTCGCGCAACACCGAGATCTGACCCAGCCGCGAGCCCTGCCGGGCGTTGAATACCTGAGTCTCGCCCTGACGTGCCTCCACTCCGCGCAGACTGTCCGGGTCGGCTATCTCCCCAAAGCTGATCGCCGACAGTGTGTCGCGCTCAGCCCTGAGTCTTGCCTCCATGGCTCTGGTCGCGGCCAATTGGCCTCGGGTCATCTCGTATTCGAAGCGCAACTGGGCATCATCAAGAATGATCAGCGGATCACCACGCTTGACGATGTCACCGTCATGAACCAGTACCGTTTTGACGATGCCCCCTTCAGGATGCTGAACCGTTTTGCGGTAAGTCTGCACGGTGACCACCCCCGGCGCGTAAGCGGCACCGTCCAGGGGCGCGAGCGCCGCCCAAGTGCCGAACAGGCCGAAGGTCACCCCTACAATACCAATGCCCAGGCGGCGTGCTTTACGATCAGATATCGGCAGGCCGGCGAAGCTTTCAATTTGACGACTGGGCATCGTAGGGTTCATCGGCGTCGCCCTTGCTGGTTTTGACCGAAGCCATGGTGGCGCCTGCCGACATGGCGTGCTTTTGTGCCTGCTGTTTCTGCGTGAGTTCGGCGAGCACTTGCTCGCGTGGCCCATAGAGACTGATAACCCCTGCGTTCATCACCATGAGTCGGTCAAGTTGCGACACAATGTTGGTTCGGTGGGTAATGACAAACAGGGTCGCGCCGCTCTGCTTGATCTGCTGGATGGCTGCCACCAGGGCGCGATCACCGACTTCGTCAAGATTGGAGTTGGGCTCGTCGAGAATAATCAGCCGCGGGTTGCCATACAGGGCACGGGCCAGTCCGATGCGCTGGCGCTGCCCTCCCGACAACATGAGACCCTCGCTGCCAATGACGGTGTCGTAGCCATCGGGCAACTGCAAAATCATTTCGTGAACGCCAGCGGTCCTGGCAGCCTGAATGACTTTCTCGGAGTCGACCTCGGCGAAGCGGGCAATGTTCTCGCTGATGCTGCCTTCGAACAGTTCAATGTCCTGGGGCAAGTAACCTATATGCGGCCCAAGTTCATGTTTGTCCCACGCGCTGATGTCCGCGCCATCGAGCCGGACCACGCCATGCTGCGGCACCCATACCCCCATCAGTGCCCTGGCCAGGGTCGACTTGCCCGCGGCACTGGGACCGATGATGCCGACAACGCAGCCGGCAGGTACGCTGAAACTTATGTTGTTGATGATCGGCGTTTTCGAGCCAGGTGCCGCGACGACCAGATTCTCCACCTGTACATGCCCCTGAGGCGCAGGCAATGACATACGCTCGGGTTGGGCTTGTTGTTTGTCGAGGATGTCGTTGAGACGGCGGTATTGCGAGCGAGCCGCAATAAAGCCCCTCCAACTGCCGATGATCAGATCGATGGGAGCCAATGCGCGCCCTAGCAGCACGGCCCCGGCAAACACCAGGCCAGCCCCCACTTGATGGTCCACGGCCAGGTATGCCCCCATGCCAAGGATCAGTGATTGCACCAGGATCCGGAAGGTCCTGGAAAGCGTGCTGACTATGGCACCTCTATCGCTCGCCTGGCCCTGCAGCAGCAGGACGTTTCTTTGACGATGCCCCCAACGGTCCATAAGGGTTTCAAGCATGCCCATGGACTCGATGACTTCAGCGTTGCGCAGATTTTTCGTGGTGTAGAGCGTCGCGCCGATATGTTCCTTGTTCGCCTGCGCAAGTGTCGGCCCCGTCAGCCTCTCATTGATAAACGCGAGCAATAACAACAGCAGCGCACTGCCCGTCGCTACCCAGCCAAACCAGGGATGAAACACGAACATCACGGCGATATAGATAGGCAACCAGGGCGCATCGAAAAAAGCGAACAGACCGTTACCGGAGAGGAACTGTCTCAAACCCGTCAAGTCGTTGAGCGACTGGGCCGAGGCATCCATCCCACCACTGTCCAGAGCCCGTTTGAAACTGGCCTTATAGACCTGGCGACTCAGCAACACATCCAGCCGGGTACTGACCCGAACCATGATGCGCGAACGAATCCATTCCAGGGAGCCGAGCGTGATTATCAGCCCGGTCATGATCAGCGTCAGCATTGCCAGGGTTGTCAAGCTTCCGCTGGCCATCACTCGCCCATACACCTGAAGCATATAGAAGGTGGGCACGAGCATGAGCGCGTTGATGAAGAAGCTGAAAAAACCAACAGAAATAAAGCTGTCTCTACAGGCTTTCAACGCATTCTTCAGGCTGTTTTCAGGTGTGCTTCGCATTGAAACCCCTGCTCGCAAAAACCATCCTTTGCAGCTTAGATCATGCCGAACGACTGTGTGTAGCAATCGGCCGGAGTGCCTCGAACACGTCTGTTCCATCGCAATGCCCGAGTAAACCGCTTTTCGTAGGAGCCAGGCTTGCCGGCGAAGGCGCTCTCAAGGACGCCTTCGCCGGCAAGCCTGGCCCCTACAGGACCTGCATGACCCCGTTGGCGCGTTTTTTTCAGTGCGGATTTTTCATCCTTGGCAAGTGAGGTAATGATGATGCCCGGGCTGATGGTGTTGACCCGTGCGATCCCTGTCAGGAGCTCATTCAGAACCATCCTGAAACCGCACCCGATACCGCCCCGGGCTCTCCCCCGTCCACTTCTTGAACGCCCGATGAAACGCACTCGGCTCCTGGAATCCCAACTGTTCGGCAATATCACTGATGCTCGCCTTGCTCTGGCGCAACCGTTCAAACGCCACCGCGCGCCGCACTTCATCCTTGATTTCCTGATACGAACAGCCTTCGCGCCCCAGTTTGCGGCGAAAGGTACTGGGGCTCAGGTGCTGCTCCAGGGCGAAGGCCTGCAAGGTCGGCCACTCGCTGTAATGGCTGTGGCGCAGGCGCTGATGAACCTGCGACGCCAGCCCATGCTGGTTGCGGAAGCGGATTACCAGCCATTGCGGCGCGGTGCGCAAAAACACTTTCAGCGAGGCAAGGTCTTGAACCACCGGCAGCCGCAGGTAGTGACTGGCGAACTCGATTTCGGTGCGTTCGGTGCCAAAGGTCAGGTTGGGGCCCCAGAGCAAGGCATCATCACGCAGCGACAAACGCTGATGGCGAAAGTCCGCACGATCGATAGGAATGCGCCGCCCGGCCAGCCAGCACAGCAGACTGATCATCAACACCAGAAACGTTTCTTCGCCCAACCGGCTGACCTCGCTGTTCTGCGAACGGGTTTGCAAGCTGATGACCGCACGCTTGCCACGCACACTCAACGTGCCACGAAAATCGCGCAGGAACAGGGCGAAATTGGCCAGGCACTGACGCATGGCTTTTTCCAGCGTCGGCTCCTGAATCAATGCCCGACAGATCAAGGCAAAACTGCCCGGTGGCATGCCGTGGGAGTCCAACTGGAAAAATTCGTCGTTCAACTCACGAATCTGCACCAGCCACAACGCGGCGAAAGCCGTGGCCGGCACCCGTGCCGTCGGCTGATCCATCAATGCCGGATCAATTCCCACCTGTTCAAGCACTGACCGCAGACGCTGCGGTTCCTCACGTAGCGCATGGATCATGGGGTACATGAAGTAAACCGCCACCGAATCCGTTTCCCGCATTTGAATGCCTCTCTCGTTACATCTGAATATGGCAAAAAACGCCATCACCCTTGAACAGTTTTGGCATAGGCCAGCGGCGCTGCTGATTCTAGACTCGTACCCAACAAAAAAGACCTATTCAGAGAGCCGACATGAACCATTCCGATATTTTTGTAGTGAGCGCCGTCCGTTCTGCCATCGGCGGCTTTGGCGGTTCACTCAAGGATGTGCCGCCTATTCAGTTGGCAACCGACGTTTGCCGCGCCGCTATCGAACGATCAGGCCTGGCGCCCGAGCACATCGGCCATGCGGTGATGGGACATGTGATCCCGACCGAGGCACGCGATGCCTACATCTCCCGGGTGGTCGCGATGAATGCCGGCCTGACGAAAGAGACGCCCGCCTTCAACGTCAACCGCCTTTGCGGTTCGGGTTTGCAGGCGATTGTCAGTGCCGCGCAAAGTTTGATGCTGGGGGATGCGGGCGCTGCGCTGGCAGGCGGCGTCGAGTCCATGAGCCGAGGCGCGTACTTGTTGCCGCAGGCGCGCTGGGGCGCACGCATGGGCGACATGCAGGCCGTCGACTACATGCTTGGGGCACTGCAAGACCCGTTTGCCGGTTTCCACATGGGGATCACCGCTGAAAATATCGCCGAACACTATGGCATCACGCGTCAGGCCCAGGATGAATTGGCGCTGCTCAGCCAGCAGCGTGCTGCCCGGGCGATTGCCGAAGGGCGTTTTGCCGGGCAGATCGTGCCGATCGAAATTGAAACCCGCAAAGGGACGGTGTCGTTTGCGACGGATGAGCATGTTCGGGCTGAGGTCAACGCCGAGCAATTGAGCCGCATGAAACCGGCGTTCAAAAAGGACGGTAGCGTCACCGCCGGCAACGCCTCCGGCCTCAATGATGGTGCCGGCGCACTGATCATGGCCACCGGGCAAGTCGTCCAGGAACAAGGCCTCAAGCCCATGGCCCGACTGGTGGGTTATGCCCACGCAGGCGTTGAACCTTCGATGATGGGGCTGGGACCGATTCCCGCCACGCGCCTGGTACTCAAGCGCGCCGGTCTGACCGTTGCCGACCTTGATGTGATCGAGTCCAACGAAGCCTTTGCCGCCCAGGCTTGTGCCGTAGCGCAAGAGCTGGGCTTCGATCCACAGAAGGTCAACCCCAACGGTTCGGGCATCTCGCTGGGCCATCCGGTGGGCGCCACTGGCGCGATCATCGCCACCAAAGCCATTCACGAATTGCATCGCTGCCAAGGCCGTTATGCCCTGGCGACCATGTGCATCGGCGGCGGCCAAGGCATCGCTGTGTTGTTCGAGCGGGTTTGATAAGGACATGCGCATGAATCTTCAGAACATTGGCGTCATCGGCGCCGGCACCATGGGCAATGGCATCGCGCAAGTCTGCGCCCTGGCCGGCCTCCACGTGACCTTGATCGACATCTGCGAGAGTGCCTTGCAAAAGGCAATCGCGACCGTCGATAAAAACCTCGATCGGCAAGTCGTCAAAAACACGCTGACGCACGAGCAAAAGCTCGCTGCCCTCGACAAGATTCGCACCAGTACCGATTACAACAGCCTGCAAAACGTGCAAATGGTGATCGAAGCCGCCACCGAAAACCTCGATCTGAAGCTGCGCGTGCTGCAACAAATCGCCGCGCAGGTCAGCGCCGACTGTGTGATCGCCTCCAACACGTCATCGCTGTCCATTACCCAACTGGCTGCCAGCGTCAGTCAGCCTGAGCGTTTCATCGGTCTGCACTTTTTCAATCCGGTGCCGGTCATGGGCCTGATTGAAGTGATTCGTGGCCTGCAAACCAGCGATGCCACCCACGCCTTGGCGCTGGACATGGCGACCACCCTCGGCAAAACCGCAATCACCGCCGGCAATCGTCCGGGATTCGTGGTCAACCGGATTCTGGTGCCGATGATCAATGAAGCGATCCTGGTGTTTCAGGAAGGCCTGGCCAGCGTCGACGACATCGACGCCGGCATGCGCCTGGGCTGCAACCAACCGATCGGCCCGCTGGCGTTGGCGGACCTGATCGGCCTGGACACCGTGCTGGCAATCCTTGAAGCCTTCTACGACGGCTTCAACGACAGCAAATACCGCCCCGCTCCACTGCTCAAGGAAATGGTCGCCGCCGGTTACCTGGGACGCAAAACGGGGCGTGGCTTCCATGCCTATGCCTGAGCGTTGCTCACGCTTCGCCGAACACCGGGACAAGGTGCTGGAGCTCTTTGCCAGCAAGGGTTTCGGTCAGGTCGGCATGCGTGAGCTCGCGAGCTCCCTGGGGCTCGCCACGGGCTCGCTGTATCACCATTACCCCAGCAAGCAGCACTTGCTGCTCGACCTGATCGAGGAGTTCTATGAAGAGCTGCTGGCCACCCTGGGGCGCATCGAACAAACGGCCCCGGCAAAACGCGACAGACTCAACCAATTGATCAGCGCGCACCTGAATCTGCATCAGGAAATGCCCTGGCATTTTCGTCTGGTGGAGCGTGACAGCGGCTGCCTGAATGAAGAGCAACAGGAGCGGGTCCGGCAACTGCGCGAGCAGTACGAACGCAAGTTGCTGCTGATGCTCGGCATCCGCCCCCGATTCAGTGAACCGGGCCGGATGGCCGCCGGTCATGCCATCGGCGCCTTGCTCAACAGCGCGCCCAGTTGGCTGACGCACTATTCGCTGGATGAACGAGAGCGCGATAATCTGCTGGAAAACATGGTGAGTGGCGCCATCGAGCGGTTGCTGGCGCCAAGACGCACGTGTGAGACGATAAGCATTGCACTGGTTTGACCGGAAGGACTGAGTTGACTACTTTGGTGCGTTAAAGGAAATCATCTCGTGCGACAAGGAGTGTCGACAATGTACCCGTCCGTTCGTTCGTCTTTTACCCTGGCCTGGACGCTGCCCCTGGCATTCTGTGCGGTGGCCGCCCAGCCGCCGCTCGATCCGCTGGAGACCCTGAACCGCATCAACCACAACTACAACACCCTCAAGGACGCTTGCCAGGAACCCGATACCGGTGCCGCACGCGGTCACTACTACTGCAGCGGCGTGACCTTGCGCATGGTCAACGACGGGCCCTTCAACCCCTGGGACTACAGCCCCTACGCAATCAAGATCGGCGCGACCTCCTACTCCTGGATCCGCAAGGACCTGAGCACCCGGATTCTCATTCACCCGGCCGGTTTCATCCTGCGCACCCCAACCGATGCGGCGGCCTTGAGCCTGCCGGTCAAGGAGCAGGGCTGGACCTGCATCTACGCCTTCGATGGCGGTACCGGGCCGGAGCGCAAGTGGTACGGCTGCGGCTTCTTCGACAACCGCGAACCTCCGCGTGCAGCCCAGGGCGCGATGAACAACCGCAACTCCGCCCTCGCCTACGGCACCTGCGCGGAAGCGGCGGTAAGCACCGCCGAGCAATGGACCCGGAAATACACCGGGCTGATGAAAGGACCGATCCAATACAGCCAGTGCTCCTGGAACGCGGAAAAACCCAGCGACTGGAACGCCATGATCCGCGTCCACGAGTCCCGGCCGAACACTACCAACAAGGACCCCTTCGCCTTCAGTGCCCAGGTCAACGAGTTCATGTTGAAGAATGCTTCGGCGACCAACGACGGCAGCGAGAACATGAAGTACATCGATGCCTTCATCTACAACGTCAACAGCACGCAGAACTTCGCCACCCGCGGTGATCAGGCGCCACCGAAACCGGAGGACGGCCTGAACAGCGCGCGCAACTTCCAGAAGAAACTCCAGGCCCAGGGCTACAGCGTGCCGATCCTGCGGCTGGACTTCACCAAACCTGCGGAGCAACGTTTCAGCTATGTCGCCGCCGACCAGGCGATAGACCTTACGGTTGCTGGTGGTACACAGCCAACGCCGACTGCACCTGCGCCCAGCTACATTGCTGCGGCCACCTGGGTCGAGCGTTACGACCCGGGCAGCAAGAAAAACGAATGGAGCCTCAATGTCACGCCCACCGCTCAGGGCAAGGCGATCCAGGCCAGCGACCAGGACGCCTTGTACAAGGAACTGTTCGAGCTGCGTGGGGCCGATAGCCAGTGGCGCGACAACGAGAAATCACCGGGCAGCATGCGCCAGCAACTGAGCTGTCTGGTGCAGAACTATCCGGCCAAGACCGAATGGAACCTGGAACCGTTTCGCCCCAATGTCACACCCCAGGAAGCGGCCAAGGCCGGTTGCAATCCGCTGCCGCTCCAGGCACCGCAATACATCGCGTCTGCCGATTGGGTCAAGCGTTACGACCCCGGCACCCGCAAGGATGAATGGACCTTGAGCGTGGTGCCCACGGCAGCTGGTCGCGCCTTGCCCAACGAGCAGGCCGGAGCTTTGTACAACCAGCTGTTCGCCCTCAAGGGCGCGGATAGCAACTGGCGCGACAATGAAAATTCCGCCGGCAGCATGCGCCAGCAATTGAACTGCGTACTGATCAACTACCGCAGCAAGACGCCCTGGAATCTCGAGCCTTTCAGGCCAGCATTATCGGACAGCGAGACCCGGGCCGCAGGTTGCAACCCAGTCCCGCGTTGAATGGCTGGCGCGCTGTGGCGCCCTCGCCCGAGGGCGCTGCCGTTGTCCGCCGCAGGTCGCGCAAGTCGCCGGCGAAAGAGAGCGGCACGTGCAACGAACCATTGTGTTTTCTGTATCACCGGCATGGACGCCCGCGCCGGCTATCGGCTCCAACCACAAGGAAGTAGCGCCATGAAAAAACGTCTGAACAGGATTACTCCATTACTTGTATTTCCGTTGCTCTTGCAAACGACATTGGCCAACGCCGAATCATGCGAGGAGACGCTGAAACGGGTTGAAACGTTGTACAACAACACAGTCGATAGTTGCAGGCAGGATCCGGCGTCGGACTGTTCGGGATTGTTGATCAGGGGCACTCACCGAGCCAACCCGGCGAAGGGGGAGAAATGGGATGTATGGAATCCAAGCCCGAAAGCGAAAGAGCTGGGTACTTTTGCCGCTTCCTGGATGCGTGCCGATGGCATCAGTTATGAAGATCCTGGCATGAGCACTCAGAACGGCTACATCATTACTCCGATAGATCTGGTACGCGAGCCTGAGACTGCGGTGCATGTCTACTGTGCATTTCCTAACGACGCCTGGACCGATTATCGAGATGACCGAGGCTGCGGCAACAATAAGAACACCGGCCAGACAGAGGCTGTTTGCCAGGCCATGGCGCCACCTATTATCAACGCTAATGCCTGGGTCGCGCATTTCACCAAGTTCAACAACGACAGGAATCAGGACCAGTTGCAATGTGGCTTCAATATGCGCAATCCCATGAGCAGCAAGGATCGGGTAGACGCTTTTCGAAACTTTATGGGGGCTCGGCAAGTCATCAACACCCGTGAGTTTCAAACCCAGACAGAATTCCGCTTGGGTAACCCGAAAGATGACGAACTACCGATTCTGGCCTTTTTCTACAGCGATCAACGTGGTTTGAACGATGCCTTGGCCAATCAGCGGGACTATAAAGACAAAACAGGAAAAGATCGCAACGTGATCAAGATTGATTTTCCAAGAACGCCGGTTAGCAAGGCCACCTTCTCGTGCGCCAGAACCACGCCTCCACCCGCGCAACAATTTTGTGACAAGTACATCGAATCAAGCACCTGGATACGACGCGAAGATCCGAAACTCGGACCCGACACTTGGTCGCTTGAGGTAGTGCCCACCGCTTGCGGCCGTGCTATCAAGGATGATCAGACCGACAGAATGTTTGCCGAGTTGTACAACAAGCACAAAAACGATGAGCAATGGAGGCAATACAGCATCAACGGTGGGTCAATCCGCCGGCAATTGGTTTGTCATCTGGCGGCAACCTTCGACGGCAAGCCCGTCAGGAACAAGCCCGAGTGGAACCTCGAACCGAAGCGGCCATACGTCGACCAGGCCAAGGCCATAGCGCAACACTGTAATCCTTACTGAGGCTTTAGAGCGGCAAAACCCGACCTGCCGATACCCCAGGTATCGGCAGTTGGCATTTTTTACCCCCGCATTTGTCCTATCCTTTCATCCACCCAACCACTCCGGACATCAAAATGCCTGCCCCCGAATCCACCCTCCTCCAGAGCTGGCACCACAACGCCCAGTCCTGGATCCAGGCGATCCGCACCGGCACCATCGAAAGCCGCCTCAAGGTCACTGACCAGGCAATCCTGCTGGCGGTACTAAGTCGCCAACCCGAGCGTGTGCTCGACCTGGGCTGTGGCGAGGGCTGGCTGTTGCGTGCGCTGGCTGAACGGGCCATCACGGCGATCGGTGTGGATGGCGATGCGACGCTGGTCGAAGCAGCACGGGCGGCGGGCTCTTCGCGGGTGCATCTGGCGAGCTATGAAGAGCTGGTGGAAGCGAAGGTGGACATCGGCAACAACTACGACCTGATCTGCGCCAACTTCGCCCTGTTGCACCAGGACATCATCCCTCTGCTCGCCGCCATGAACGCCCTGCTCGCCCCTGGCGGCGCGCTGGTGATCCAGACGCTGCATCCGTGGATCGCGGCGGCGGGCGACTATCAGGATGGTTGGCGGGAAGAGACCTTCACTGGGTTCAAGGGGCAGTGGCAACCCATGCCGTGGTACTTCCGAACGTTGTCCAGTTGGCTCAATGCGCTGGACATGGCCGGTTTTCGGCTGGCCGGCCTGCAGGAGCCGCAGCATCCGCAAAGCCCTGTGCCGCAGTCGTTGCTGTTGGTGGCGGAGCAACGGGGTGATTGCGACTGACCCGGGGCAAAAGGAACAATCTTGATGCAGTCCTCAACAAGCCCGACAAATGACGCACAAACAAAAACGCCGCTCAAGGAGCGGCGTTTTTGCGTTTGGAGCGCAATACAAGATTCACCTGTATTTCGCACGCCTCAGGCGTTTCAGCTCCAGGGACGGTCTCCATTCTCGTCCTTGATGCGGGTCGGCAGGCCCATCACATCCAGCGCCTTGAGGAACGGCTCGGCCGGCAGCTCCTCGACGTTGGCCATGCGCTGCACATCCCACTCGCCGCGTGCGACCAGCAGGGCTGCCGCCACAGGTGGCACGCCAGCGGTATAGGAAATGCCCTGGCTGTCGGTTTCTGCGTAAGCTTCTTCGTGGTCGGCGACGTTGTAGATGAACACTTCGCGCGGCTGGCCATCCTTGGTGCCTTTTACCAGGTCGCCGATGCAGGTCTTGCCGGTGTAGCCAGGCGCCAGCGAGCTCGGATCAGGGAGCACGGCCTTGACCACTTTGAGCGGCACGACTTCCAGGCCTTCAGCGGTTTTGACCGGTTGCTCGGAGAGCAGCCCGAGGTTCTTGAGTACGGTGAACACATTGATGTAGTGCTCGCCAAAGCTCATCCAGAAACGCACGTTGGGCACGCCGAGGTTCTTCGACAGGGAGTGCACTTCATCGTGCCCGGTCAGGTACAGGTTCTGCGCCCCTACGACCGGCAGGTCGTCGGTACGTTTGACTTCGAACATTGTGTTGCTGGTCCACTGACTGTTCTGCCAGCTCCACACTTGTCCGGTGAATTCGCGGAAGTTGATTTCCGGATCAAAATTGGTGGCGAAATATTTGCCATGGGAACCGGCATTGACGTCGAGAATGTCGATCGAATCAATACGGTCGAAATACTGTTGTTGCGCCAACGCTGCATAGGCGTTGACCACACCCGGGTCGAAGCCCACACCGAGGATGGCGGTGATGTTCTTCTCTTTGCACTCCTCGAGGTGCTTCCACTCGTAGTTGCCGTACCAGGGCGGCGTCTCGCAGATTTTGCCCGGTTCTTCGTGAATCGCGGTGTCCAGGTAGGCCACGCCGGTATCGATGCAGGCACGCAGCACCGACATGTTGAGGAAGGCAGAACCGACGTTGATGACGATCTGCGATCCGGTTTCGCGGATCAGCGCCTTGGTCGCCTCGACGTCCATAGCGTTCAGCGAGAAGGCCTTTATGTCGGCGGGCTCTTTGAGGCTGCCCTTGGCCTTGACGCTGTCGATGATGGCCTGGCATTTGGAGATGTTGCGCGACGCGATAGCAATACGACCGAGTTCATCGTTGTGCTGCGCGCACTTGTGGGCCACCACCTTGGCGACACCTCCTGCACCAATGATAAGCACGTTCTTCTTCAATTTTTCTCTCTCTCCTTCTCTGCCAGCTTACGAAAGGCTGGACATGTAGTCGTTGTAACCGAACTCACGAACCACCTCGACTGTACCGTCGAGTTGTTTCACTACGATGGACGGCATTTTCAGGCCGTTGAACCAGTTCTTCTTGACCATGGTGTAACCCGCTGCGTCGATGAACGACAGCCGATCGCCAATGGCCAAGGGACGATCAAATTGATACTCACCGAAAATGTCGCCGGCCAGGCAGGATTTGCCGCACACCATGTAGGTGTGTTCGCCCTCGCTGGGCGCCAGCTTGGCATTCAGGCGATAGATCAGCAGATCGAGCATGTGCGCCTCGATGGAGCTGTCCACTACGGCCAGGTGCTTGCCGTTGTAGAGGGTGTCGAGCACGGTGACTTCCAGCGACGCGCTCTGGGTGATGGCGGCTTCGCCCGGCTCCAGGTAGACCTGCACGCCGTATTTTTGCGAAAAGGCCTTGAGCCGCGCGCAGAACTCGTCGATCGCATAGCCTTCACCGGTGAAGTGAATGCCGCCGCCCAGGCTGACCCACTCGACCTTGTGCAGCAGATGGCCGAACCGTTCCTCGATGGTGCACAGCATCTGGTCGAACAGGCCGAAGTCGGCGTTCTCGCAGTTGTTGTGGAACATGAAGCCCGAGATCTGCTCGATGACCTGTTCGATCTTCACCGGATCCCACTCGCCCAGACGGCTGAATGGCCGCGCCGGATCGGCTAGCAGGTAATCCGAGCTGCTCACCTGCGGATTGACCCGCAGACCGCGCACCTTGCCTGCTGAAGCTTCAGTGTAGCGCTGCAACTGACCGATGGAGTTGAAGATGATCTTGTCGCAGTTGTCGAGCATCTCCTCGATCTCGTCGTCGGCCCAGGCCACGCTGTAGGCGTGGGTCTCGCCAGCGAATTTCTGCCGACCGAGCTTGAGCTCGTAGAGCGACGACGACGTAGTGCCGTCCATGTATTGCTGCATCAGGTCGAACACCGACCAGGTGGCGAAGCACTTGAGTGCCAGCAGGGCCTTCGCCCCGGACTGTTCGCGCACGTAAGCGATCTTCTGCATGTTCGCCAGCAGCTTTTGCTTGTCGATGAGGTAGTACGGCGTCTTGATCATTTCGAGGCCTCCGGCAAGGCCAGCCAAAAAAAGGATGCGCATTGTGCCTTCACTGGCAACTTATCGAAAGAGCAGAGAGCGCAGTTCGCCGAGCCGTTCTTGATTGGATCCAGAAGCCAGCGTCAGCGGCAGCTCAAACGGCGGCTGCTTTCTCGAACACAATGCAATACTTCATCGCTTGGGAGATGTCGACGCAATTTCGGCTGCAGATGCTGGCTTTATCGCGTACCGGGTCGTTCAGGGTTTCAGAATTTTGATACTGGCGAACGTTGATTCATCACGTGCCTGATCCAGCAAACTCATCGGCCTTGCCATTGGCAATGCCTGTACAACCGGCCTTGATGTCACTTGCGGTTGCGTTTGCGCCGCCAAGCGCTCGTCGCTGGGTGGGATGCCGAAACACTCGCGATAGCACTTTGAGAAATGAGGGGTGGATACAAAGCCACACACCACCGACAACTCTACGATCGAAATCGGCGTTTGCTTGAGTAACTGACGAGCACGGATCAGACGCAGCTTGAGGTAATAGCGTGAGGGTGAGGAATGCAGGTATTTCTGGAATAACCGCTCCAGCTGTCGACGGGACAAACTGACATAGTTCGCCAGTTCGTCGAGGTCGATCGGCTCTTCCAGATTGGCCTCCATCAAGGCGACGATTTCCTGCAACTTCGGTTGGTGGGTACCGAGCATGTGTTTAAGGGGCACGCGTTGATGATCCTGCTCGTTACGGATTCGCTCGTAGACGAACATGTCGGAGATGGCCGCTGACAGTTCATGACCATGATCGCGACTGATCAGGTGCAGCATCATGTCCATTGGCGCGGTTCCACCGGAGCTGGTGAAGCGGTCTCGGTCAAGGGTGAATAGACTGGAGCTGAGGTTCACTCGCGGAAAAGCTTCCTGCATGGCCGCCAGAAACTCCCAGTGCACGCTGCAATCGAAGCCATCGAGCAAGCCTGCCTGGGCCAAGGCCCAACTACCGGTGCACACGCCCCCTATCCGCTTCGCGCGCCGCGCCTGGGCTCGCAACCAGGTAATGTGCTCACGGGTCACCGCGCTTTGAATGCCAATCCCACCGCAGACAATCACGGTATCCAGTATCGGTGCGTTACTGATCGCCGCATCCGGGGTGATCGGCATGCCATCGCTCGCCCACACCCGCTCGCCCCCCAGGCTGAAAGTGTGCCAGCGGTACAGCTCTTGCCCGGTCAACTGATTGGCCATTCGCAGAGGCTCTATGGCAGATGCCAAAGAGATCAGCGTGAACTGGTCCAGCAGCAAAAAACCAATGGTTTGCAGAGGAACGGCCTTGGAGGTGTCGTATGCCATCGAAGTTTTTTCTCGCAGTGAGCGGTAATGGCCCGTGGCGCTGGCGGCGTTAACCGCCCCGCCACTGCTGGCGCACTGAAAAGATCGCAAGCAGGTTTATGCTGATATAGCTGCTATGCACTTTCCGCCGACACTGCACTGCGCGGCTGCCCATGCTGACGCGCGGTCACCAGGCCGATAAAGGAAATCACCAGCGCCAGACCGATGGTCGAAGAAACTTCCATACGGTGCTCGGGCGTCACCATCATCACCGCCAACGCTGCGCAGATGAAGGCGATGACCAACCAGGTGAGCCAGGGGAACAACCACATTTTGAAGGTCAGCGTGACATTCTGCCGACGCAGAATCTTGCGCATGCGCAATTGCGACACTGCGATAGCCAAGTAGACCAGCAAGGCGATGGCGCCGGAGCTGGCGAGCAGAAACTGAAACAGTCCGGCGGGCATGAAGTAGCTGAACAAAGTCACGCCGGCACCCAGTACGGTGCTGGCGATCACCGCAGCCCTCGGCACGCCATCCGACGACGTCACCTTCAGCGGCTTCGGTGCATCACCGCGCTTGCCCAGCGAAAACAACATGCGCGAGGCAATATAGATCGACGAGTTCATGCAGCTGGCCACGGCAATCAACACCACCACATCTACCATTAACTTGGCGTGGGGAATGTTCATCAGCTCCAGCGCTCGCTGGTAAGAGCCCACCGACGCCAGCAACGGATCATTCCAGGGCACCACGGAAATGACCACGAAAATGGACAGCAGGTAGAACACCCCGATCCGCCAGATCACCGAGCGTGTGGCTTTGGCGATGTTCTGCGCCGGGTTGCTGGATTCGGCAGCTGCAATGGTCACCGCTTCTGTACCGATGAAGCTGAACATGATGGTGATGAATGCCCCTACAACCGCGGACAAACCGTTGGGCGCGAAACCGCCATGTTCCTCCATGAGTCGACTCAACCCGCTGGCTTCGCGCTCGGGAATCCAACCCATCAACACCGCAAAACCTAAGCCGATAAAGCCGATGATCGCCACGACCTTGGCCATCGCAAACCAGAATTCGAACTCGCCGTATTTGGACACGCTGAACAGGTTAGTCACGACCAACAGGATGATCGACGCCAAGGCAAACAACCAGGTATCGATTTGTGGAAACCATTGGTTCAGTACATGCCCGGCCGCGAGCGCCTCGATGGGGATCACCAGCACCCAGAACCACCAATACAGCCAGCCGATAGTGAAGCCTGCCCAACGCCCGATTGCCTGGTCGGCGTAGGTTGAGAAAGATCCGGTGTCCGGGTTGGCAACCGCCATTTCGCCCAGCATGCGCATGACCAGAACGACCAAAAGGCCGGAAAACAGATAAGCCAGCAATACCGCCGGCCCCGCCGCAGCGATGGCATGTCCGGAGCCAACAAACAAACCTGCGCCGATAATCCCCGCGATAGAAAGCATTGTGACGTGACGCGGTTTGAAACCCTGCGCCAACTGACCGTTCGAATCTCTGGAGTTCAGGTTATTCATTGTTTTTTTTGTTCTCTGGTGATCGACGTTAGGCGTACTGACTGAGGGTCAGGCGATCATCATTTTTCCCTGTTACCGCGTCTCGAACGCGGCGCACCTCAACGCTCCGGAGTTTCTAAATCAAGCATCACAGCCGCACACGGCCATGAAGTGACGCGTCACCTTACGCGTCTTGACTTGAAAGCCAGTAGCCCGAGTGCGCCACTTACGAGTCTGATTTCGACACGCGTTGCGCGTACCCATGACTGACTCAACTACGCTTTGAGTGAGGGTTGCTGGCTGTCATACCCGCAACTGGAGGTCCCGTGAACGGTCACTGGTGGTGCCGCCTGCTCTTGCTAATAATACTGATCGGGTTACCAACGGGCTCGACGACGGCTGCAGGCAGTGTCGTGGTACTGACCGTCAACGATGCTATTGGTCCGGCCAGTGCCGACTACGTGGAGCGCGGCTTGGCGCGTGCGGTGACCGAGGGCGCGCAGTTGGTGGTCATCAGCCTCGACACCCCCGGCGGGCTGGACACCTCGATGCGCTTGATTATTAAGGCGATTCTGGCCAGCCCCTTGCCAGTGGCAAGTTTCGTCGCCCCCAGTGGCGCACGTGCGGCCAGCGCCGGCACCTATATTTTGTATGCCAGCCACATTGCCGCGATGACCCCCGGCACCAACCTGGGCGCTGCTACACCGGTGCAGATCGGCGGCCTGCCCGGGACCGCGCCCGAATCGCCGGGCCCACCCACCACCGACAAGAATTCTGCGCGTGAGCCACAAGACGCGTTGACTCGAAAACAGATCAACGATGCGGCGGCTTACATCCGTGGCCTTGCGCAACTACGCGGACGCAATGCCGACTGGGCCGAACAAGCGGTACGTGAATCGCTCAGCCTGTCGGCCCACGAAGCGCTCAAACTCAAGGTGGTCGATTATGTGGCCAATGACGTGGCAGACCTGCTCAAGCAACTGGACGGCAAGAGCCTGAATGTCTCTGGTCAAATGTTGAGGCTGAGCACCGCCGGGGCTGCGCTCATCGACCATGCGCCTGATTGGCGCACACAACTGCTGGCGGTGATCACCAACCCCAGCGTGGCGTTGCTGCTGATCATGTTCGGGGTCTATGGCTTGATCTTCGAATTCATTAACCCAGGTTCGGGCGTTGGTGGGGTGCTCGGTGGCATCTGCCTGTTGCTGGGGCTGTATGCCCTGCAACTGTTGCCCGTGAATTACGCCGGGGTCGGACTGATTCTGCTAGGGATCGCCTTCATGATCGCCGAGGCGTTTCTACCGAGTTTCGGTGTAATCGGCTTCGGTGGGGTGGTTGCTTTTGTAGTTGGCGCGGTGATTTTGATGGACACCGATGTACCGGGCTTCGGCATTCCGTTGACGCTGATCATCGGCATGGCACTGATCAGCGCCCTGTTGCTGATGACGCTGGTCGGCATGGCGCTCAAGGCCAGACGCCGTGCCTTGGTCAGCGGCGATGCGGGATTAGTCGGCAGCCAGGCCACGGTGACGGGACTGCTGCCGGGTCTGCCGATGAGCGGCTGGGTGCAACTGCAGGGCGAAAGATGGCAAGTTCAGAGCCGCTCGCCCCTGCACCTGGGCCAACAGGTCCGGGTGGTGGCGCGCACGGGCGTGATGCTGGACGTCATTGCGCTGGATGAAACGCCATCGCGAGGAGGTTGATGCGTATCCGGCCCCGATGGAAAGTCGCGGGAGAAAGACTTTTCTTTAGACGAAAAAAATGGACCTCTTTTCAGAGATCCATTTTTTAATGCTTGGAGCGGGAAACGAAACTCCCCTCTAGCGTCCGACATATTGAAACCCAAGGGGTTTGTTTTATTCCTGAAGCAGGAATGGATTTACTTTCAAGGTGTATAAAGATTTTTGAAATCGCCACTACCCTTTCAAATACACCAGCCAATTTTATTTAATGCATAACCCAGCATCAAATCATTCAAGGCGATCAACACTCCATCGCGCCGCTCCCGAACAAACACACCCATTCCCATCATCACATTACACCCCACCGAACCGTCATTATCAGACGCACTCTAACACTCACACTTCCCACGAATAACATAACATCTTAATAACACTCAAATTAACATTAACAAGTCTCGCTGACTTTTTATAACAATCATTGACACCCAGACGCGGCCGCCCTAGATTAATGGCACTCTGCCAACGCCCAGACGACGCATCAACTTTGCAAGTTAATGGAATGCTGAGTTTCTGAGTTATTTCATTCCTGGTACAACGCATGAAATATGTAGACGATATTACGAAACTCTTTACACGTTTTGGCGCCAATGCGGAGAGCTACCAGGAAATACAACCGAACTATAAAGATTTCAAAGACGACCCGGTTAAACCTGTGCTCGCTGAGCCAGAACCGTTGGTAGCCTTGCTTCCCCCAACATCAACGCCAACGCCCCCTGTGTTTCTACTGGACGAGCCACAACCTTCTTTATTGATTGGCGCGCCAGTCGAGCCGGTGAAGAATATTGTCCTCTCGTCACCTTTGCTCCAGTCCCCTCCCCTGACCGAGCCACCTGCAAGTTCTGGTACAGGTGACCGTCAGCGATTGAGCGACCTGTTGCGTGAACTCAACCAGGTTCGTCGAGACGGTCTGCCAGAAACGACTTGCAAGCGGACCAAGGCGAAGGTCATTGCTATCGTTTCGGCGAACGGTGGGGTGGGTAAAAGCACCGTCGCCGCAGGCCTGGCAAAAACACTTCGGCGTCCTGGCGGGCGAACCATCGCGATTGATCTGGACCCTCAGAACGCGCTATCCAGCCACTTGGGTATCACCCGGCAGGTTCCCGGGCTGATCCAGCTCAAAGAGCATGGCGCAGACTGGGACGCTCATCGCCTGCCGGGCTTTAGCGACAGTGAGTGCCTGCCCTTCGGCACTGGCGAGATGAACGATCGCCGCTTGCTCAGGCAGATGATGCTTGAAGACTCTGACTGGTTGAATCAGCACCTTGCGTCAATGAACCTCAGCGAAAACGATACCGTGATCCTGGACACGCCTTCGGGTGCGACCATCTATTCGCAACAGGCACTCGACGCTGCCGACCTGGTGCTGGTGCTGACGGTGGCCGACGCGGCCTCCTACCTGGCACTGGACACCATGACCCAGTGGCTGGAAACCACCCGACGACGCGCGCAGCGGCACCGGTATGTGCTCAACCAACGGGATGACTCGCGTTCGTTCAGCAGGGACATGGGCGTGCTGTTTGTGCGGCGGCTCGGCGCTGACCTGATCGGGACGATTCGCCTCGATCACCAGTTCAACGAGTCGCTGGCCTATGGTCGGGACCTCCTCCAGTACGCGCCCGAGAGCATTGGCTGTCAGGACATTCTTTCGCTGTCTGGCGCGGTCCATGCCCTGCTTTTCGCGGATGCTGCCAGCCAGCAGGGCACGCCATGACCGCCCAGCTCAATCAGCTACCTGCAAAGACGTGGTGGTTGCAGGGGCTATTGGATAGCTTCCAGGATCGCATTAGTCGATGGCCCGTGCGTTGGCGCCAAGGCCTGAAGGTCTCAGCCGGGCTGATCGCGGCATTGTTGGTGCTGGGTATCCTCACTGCGCCGCTGAATCTGTATTCCCAGGCCGCGTTTGCCGCCGTCTGTTTTGCCGCCAGCCTGGTCATCCGCAAACAAGCCGGGCGCCTGGCGATCCTGACCCTGATCACCCTCTCGCTGATCGCTTCGTTGCGTTACATGTACTGGCGCCTGTCCGACACCCTGAACTTCGAGAATTGGCAGGATGCCGTATTTGGCTACGGGCTGGTGCTGGCCGAACTGTATGCCTTGCTCGTCCTGGTCTTCGGCTATGTACAGACCGCCTGGCCGTTGCACCGCAAACCGCAGTTTCTGCAACAGCCGCCCGCAGAATGGCCGACGGTAGACGTGTTCATTCCTACCTATAACGAATCATTGGGTATCGTCAAACTGGTGGTGCTCGCCGCTCAAGCCATTGACTGGCCCGAGGGCAAACTGCGGGTGCACATGCTCGATGACGGACGCCGCGAGGAGTTCAAGGTTTTCTGTCAGCAGATTGGTGTCAACTACATCACCCGCGACAACAATCAACATGCCAAGGCCGGCAACCTCAACGAGGCACTCAAAGTCACCGATGGCGAGTTCATTGCCATATTCGACGCCGACCACGTGCCCACCCGTTCCTTCCTGCAGATCACCATGGGCTGGTTTTTAAAGGACCCGAACCTGGCGTTGCTGCAAACGCCGCACTTTTTCTACTCACCCGATCCGTTCGAAAAAAACCTCGATACCTTTCGCTCGGTGCCCAATGAAGGTGAGCTGTTCTATGGCCTGGTGCAGGACGGCAACGACCTGTGGAACGCGGCCTTCTTCTGTGGCTCGTGCGCGGTCATGCGGCGGACTCATTTGCTGGAAGTCGGCGGCATCGCCACCGAAACCGTGACGGAGGATGCGCACACGGCACTCAAGCTCAATCGCCGTGGTTTCAATACCGCGTACCTCGCCGTTCCACAAGCGGCGGGACTGGCCACTGAAAGCCTTTCCCGACACATCAGCCAGCGCATACGCTGGGCGCGGGGCATGGCGCAGATTTTTCGGACCGACAATCCGTTGTTTGGCAAGGGACTGAACCTGGGGCAGCGCATCTGCTACCTCAACGCCATGATGCACTTTTTCTACAGCCTGCCCCGCCTGGTGTTCTTGACCGCACCCTTGGCCTATCTGTTTTTCGACGCGCAGATTTTCCATGCCTCGGCATTGATGGTCACGGTCTATGTACTGCCGCATATTTTCCATTCCAGCCTGACCAACTCCAGCATCCAGGGGCGCTTCCGCCATTCCTTCTGGAACGAGGTGTATGAGTCGGTATTGGCCTGGTACATCATGCGACCGGTGCTGTTGGCCCTGATCAGCCCTTCGCTGGGCAAATTCAACGTGACCGACAAGGGCGGCACCATTGAAAAGGACTATTTCAACTGGAAGCTCGCGCGGCCTTACATCGTCCTGCTGACCTTGAACATGATCGGTCTGGCGATCGGCGTGGTGAAACTGATCGGGAGTGATTCGGCCGAGGCCACTACCCTGCTGATCAACCTGGCCTGGACCGTGTACAACATCGTCATCGTCAGCACCGCCGTGGCGGTGGCCACTGAGTCCTCTCAGGTGCGCAACGAACCCAGGGTGCCCGCGGATCTGCCCGTGCGCGTCTATCGCGAAGACGGCACCTGGTTCGATTGCGTAACCCGGGACTTCTCACAAAACGGCGTGGGTCTGGCACTGCCACCGCAGGTTCTGCTCAGCGTCAATGAGAAGCTGCGACTGTGCATTCTGCGCACACCGCCCTCAAGCCTCTTTCCCGCAAAAACAGTCTTCAGCAACGACAAAGTGGCGGGCGTGCAATTCGAGGCTTTGACCCTGCGCCAGCAAAGCGAGCTGGTGCGACTGACCTTTTCACGGGCCGACACCTGGGCCAACACGTGGGGTAACGGCCGCCTCGACGCGCCCATGTCGGCGTTGCGCGAGGTCAGCAGCATTGGCTTGCGCGCCATCCTGCGCTTGTTCGTAGCAACCCTAAAGGACAGCCAGGCGCTGCTGCGCAAACGCCCGGACACTCCATCACCTATCGACTCCACCGCGGACACGCAACGATCTTGAAGCCTTCCACTCGCCGGACCTTTCTTCCTCGTCGCTCACTCATGCTGATCACCTGCTCGCTAGCGGGCTGGAGCGGCTGGGCATTGAGTGCTACCGCCCAAATCAGCGCCACAGAGCCGGCGGTGATGCCGCTCGCAGCGTTGCCCGGCACCGATGCCCCGGGCAACAGCTATACCCGCACCCTCAAGGAGCTGGGCAAAAGCTATTCGATGACCCTTAAAGGCGTGGAGGCTACCGACAGTGTGAACTTCGATGTGCGCGCCGATGAAGTCGTCACGGCGGCGCAGGTCACGTTGCAGTACAGCTACTCACCGGCGCTGCTGGCCGACCTTTCGCAGATCAATGTGCTGGTCAACGATCAAGTGGCCGCCAGCCTGCCCCTGCCGAAGGAAGAGGCCGGTAAATTGCAGACCCGAACCGTGCAGATTCCGCCGCAGACCATCACCGAATTCAACCGGCTCAGCCTGCAGTTCATCGGTCACTACACAATGCAATGTGAAGACCCTTTGCACTCCAGCCTGTGGGCCAGGATCGGCAACGAGAGTCAGCTGAGCCTCCAGGTGTCCTCGATTAAACAGCCCAACGACCTGGCCGCCCTGCCGCTGCCCTTGTTCGATCGTCGAGACGCCTCGCCCCTGAAGTTGCCCTTCGTGTTCACCGGGCGCCCGGGCGGCGCCGAGCTTGAGGCCGCCGGTATCCTGTCGTCCTGGTTTGGCGCCTTGGCCAGCTACCGCGGCGCCACCTTCCCCGCCAGCCTCACCAGCCTGCCGGCCAAAGGCAACGCCGTGGTGTTTGTCAGTGGCAGCGAATCAACGACCTTGAGCGGCTTACCGATCAAAGAAGTCACGGGGCCGACATTGACACTCGTGAGCAACCCGAATGATGCTCAGGGCAAACTGTTGATCGTCTCCGGGCGCGATGGCGCCGATCTCAAGGTCGCCGCGACAGCGCTGGCCCTCGGTGGCTCGGCCTTTTCCGGGCAGAGCGTAGTGATCGACCGGATCGACTCGCTCAAACCACGCCGACCGTACGACGCGCCTAACTGGCTGCCCTCCGATCGCCCGGTTCGCCTGGGTGAACTGGCGAAGCCCGCAGAACTCAATGTGTCGGGTTATAACCCGGGGCAAATGACGGTTGCGCTGCGCTTGCCACCCGACCTGTTCAACTGGCGTGAGCCCGGTGCGCAACTTGACCTGAAATACCGCTATACGCCGCAACCGGTCTCCACCAATTCCTCGTTGCTGGTCAACTTCAACGACACCTTCATCAAGTCGATCGATCTGCCCTCGATCGAGAAACTCGGCAACAGCGACAGCCTGCTGGCGATGCTCAAAACCGACGACAGCCTGGCCCGTACGTCGCGCATGCTGTTGCCGCTCAATTCCGTAGCGCTGCAATCACGCCTGCAATTTCGCTTCATGTATGACTACATCAAACAGGGCGAATGCCGCGACATCATCATCGACAACATGCGCGGTGTGATCGACCCGGACTCGACCCTGGACCTCAGCCAATACGAACATTTCATGGCCATGCCCAACCTCGGGGTGTTCAAGGACAGTGGCTTCCCGTTCACCCGCATGGCCGACCTTTCTGAAACTTCGGTGATCCTGCCCAACGAGCCAGGCCCGGCCGATCTGAGCGCCTATCTGACCCTGCTCGGCCGCTTCGGCGACTCCACCGGTTATCCGGCCACCGGGGTGAAGGTGGTCCACGCCGACCAGGTGGCCGAGCAAAGCGACCGGGATTTGCTGGTGCTCGCCTCGGGCAACAATCAGCCGCTGCTTGCGCAATGGCAAAGCCTTCTGCCGGCCAAGGGCGAAGAGGCTGCGCAATACTTTGAACTGTCTGACCTGCCCTTGCGTGTGCGCAACTGGATCAGCCCGGATACGAAAACCAATCTGCGTGAAGCGCGCAGCAGCTTCAGGTTTACCGCTGACGACGGCAGTGCTTATTTGACCGGATTCGAATCGCCGCTCAAGAGTGGGCGCAGTGTGGTGTTTATCGCCAGCGCAAGGCCCAACGGTTTGGCCGACGTGACCAACGCCCTGCTCAGCAGCGAAGAAAACGCCCGCGAGTTGCAAGGCAGTCTGGTGGTGGTCAGGGGCAAGCATGTCGAATCGCTGGTCGCCGAGCAGGATTACTACGTCGGGAGCCTGAGCCCATTGCGCTATCTGCAGTGGTACCTCTCGCAAAACGTAGTGGCGCTCATGCTGTTCACCCTCCTGGGGATCCTGCTGCTGGCTTCGATGGCCTACCTGGCCTTGCGTTTACGGGCCAAACGTCGTCTTGGTCAATGAGCCGCGCATGCCTGTGTCGTCCATGAGCAGCCGGGGTATTTCACTTCGCCAGTGCCTGCGCGGTAACACGCGCAGGTTGAGCGCCGTGCTTGCGCTTGCCCTGCTGGCGCCTGCGATCGCGGCCGGAAAACCCTGTGAGTCGCCAGCCTGGCCACTGTGGCAAACCTATGCAACGCGCTTCGTCCAGGCCGACGGCCGGGTTCTGGAGTCGAGCCAGGAGAACAATCACAGCACCTCTGAAGGGCAGTCCTACGGCATGCTCTTCGCGCTGATCGGCAACGATCAGCCACGCTTTGACAAACTCTGGCGCTGGACCTCAGCCAACCTCGCAGGCTCTGCCACCGCCACACGCCTGCCGGGTTGGTTATGGGGGCAAGGCACGGACGGTCAGTGGCGCCTGCAAGACGCCAATTCGGCCGCCGACGCCGACCTGTGGACCGCCTACGCCCTGCTCGAAGCCGCACGCCTGTGGCATCGGCCGGACTATCACCAGGACGCCCTGCACCTGATGGCGACGATTGAAGCGCAATTGGTCGTCACGCTGCCCGGGCTGGGCCCGATGGTGTTGCCTGGACCACAAGGCTTCGTCCAGCCGGACGCGCTCTGGCGCCTGAACCCCAGCTACCTGCCAATGCCACTGTTACGGCGGCTGGCCAAGGCAGCACCCTCCGGGCCCTGGCAAGCGATTGCCAACAACACCGCGACGATGATTGCCCAATCCAGCCGCCACGGTTTCGTCGCTGACTGGGTCGGTTATCAAGGCACTTCAGCGCAATCGGGTGTCTTCACCAGCGACCCGATCCACGGCGACACGGGCAGCTACGATGCCATTCGCGTGTACCTCTGGCTGGGTATGAGTGATACCTCCGAACCGCTGGCAGCGCGCCTGCTCAAACGGCTGGACGGCATGGCCCGCAGCACGGTCGCGACGGGTTCCCCCCCGGAAACAGTCCAGGTTCTCCACGGCAGTGTTCAGGGTCAGAGCCCGTTCGGATTCTGGGCTGCACTGATTCCCTACCTTGAGGCCAAGGGGCACCCCGGGTTGGCCGATCAGCAACGACGCCGCGTGGAGCTCGCTTTGCACGAGGCGCTGGCCAGGCCTGATGCCGACGCCGGTCCGCCGCGTTACTACAACTTCATGCTCAGCCTGTTCGCCCTCGGATGGGCAGATAAACATTACCGATTCCGGGAAGACGGAACGCTGAAACTCTCCTGGGAGACCGCATGCACGCGCATCACCGCACGCTAGCCATCGCCGTCATGAGCGCATGGACGGCCGCTGCACACGCTCAAAGTCCGACACCACAAGCATTACTCGTCGAGCAAGGGCAGTACTGGCAGTTGCACAACAACCCTCAACGCGCTGCGGAAGTCTGGTTGAAAGTCCTGCTGCTGGACCCGGCCCAGGTTGACGCACTGTATGGCCTGGGCTTGATCGGCGTGCAACAGGGCAAGCCACAACAGGCGCAGCAATACCTCGCCCGCTTGCAGGCCATCCAGCCAGCGCCTCGGCAGGCACTGCAATTGGCGCAGGACATCGGCGTGGCCCAACCGCAGAACCAGCAGCGTCTGGAGGAGGCTCGGCGCCTCGTCGATGCCGGTGAGCGTGACAAGGCGACCGCTGTGTTTCGTTCGCTGTTCGATGGCCGTCCACCTCAAGGTACGATCGGCCGTGAGTATTACAACAACCTTGCCTTCAATCAGGCTGACTGGGCTGAGGCACGCAGCGGATTTCAGCGCCTGCAACGTGAAATGCCCAACGACTCGATCGTCGCGCTGTTTTACGCCAAGCATCTGGTGCGCCGTGAAGACAGCCGTGCCGAGGGCATCCGCGCCCTGGCCGCGCTGACCCAGCGTGCCGACATTGCCGGTGATGCCGACGAAAGCTGGCGCCTGGCGCTGACCTGGATCGGTCCGCCCGATCCGGCACAAGTGCCGTTGTTCGAGGCGTACCTCAAGTCGCATCCGGATGACGTGGAAATCCGGGCGCAGATGAACAAGGGCAAGCAACAGGTAGCAACGACGACCAGCAAGGAATGGCAACCGCCCGCCGAAGTCGCGCGCGGCCTGAAGGCGCTCAAAGAAGGCGATCAGGCCACCGCCGAACAGGCTTTTCAAGCACGCTTGAAAACCCGGCCCGATGATGCTGACGCACTGGGTGGCCTTGGGGTTATTCGCCAGCAGCAACACCGACTGGCCGAAGCGGAAAAGCTCTTGAGTCAGGCCACACGACAAAACGACGGCAGCCGCTGGCAAGTTGCACTGAACGAAGTGCGCTACTGGTCTGCGTTGCAGCAGGCCCGCGACGCCCAGGCCAAAGGCCAGACAGCCCAGGCACAGGTCTTGGTCAACCAGGCGCTGCGGCTCAATCCAAACGGGGTGGATGCTCGCCTCGCCCTGGCGGATATTCAGGCCGGCGCGGGCCAGTTCGATGACGCTCAGCGCAACTATCGGCAGATTTTGAACCTGCGCCACGACGACCCTCAAGCACAGGAAGGGCTGGTCAATGTGCTGCTCAAGAGCGGCAAGAACGATGAAGCCCTGCAACTGATCAACAGCCTGCCCGCCACCGGACAGGCAAAGATCGGCCAGTCCGCACGCCTGCAAGCCTTGCGCGCGACGCAACTGGCCGCCCTCGCCGAACAACGCAACGACCTGCCCGCTGCGCGCAACGCCTTGCAAGACGCACTGCGCGTTGAGCCGGACAACATCTGGACACGTTTCGCCCTGGCCCGCCTGAACCTGGCGATGGGCGAACCGCAAAAGGCTCGGGACCTGATCAACGCCATGCTCCAGGCCCGCCCCGACAATGCCGATGCGCTTTACATCAGCGCCTTGCTGTCGGTGCAGATGGGTGAGTGGAAAGCCGCCCAGACCACGTTGGGACGCTTGCGCCCCGACCAGCGCACCCCGGACATGGACGCGCTGGCCGCTGATGTCAGCCTCAACCTGCAACTGCGCCAGGCGATCGAGTTGGGCAAGCGCGGCCAGCGCCAGGAAGCCCTGACCTTGCTCGATCGTATTCAGCCGACGGCCAATAACAGTCCCGATCGCATGGCGAGCCTGGCCTCGGCGTATGTCGACATCGGCGAGCCGACCCGTGCGCTGGCCCTCATGCGCGGCCAGTTGCAAAACACCACGGCGCCCTCGGCGGACTTCATCCTGCAATACGCCGCTGTTCTGCTTAAAACTGGAGAGGACGCACAGGTCAACGAGATTCTGCGCGACCTTCAGAACAGGCCCTTGAACGCGCCGGCTCGCAAGCGTTTCGACGACCTGCTCTACCTCTATCGCATCCGCCAGGCTGACCAGTTGCGTGAACGCGGCAATCTGGCCAGCGCTTATGACACGCTAGCGCCCGCACTGGCGCAACGTCCCGGTGATAGCGCTGCCGTCGCGGCCCTGGCGCGGATGTACTCGGCCAACGGCGACACGGCAAAAGCCCTCGAACTCTACAAACCGCTGTTACAACGCCAGCCAAACGACCCGCAACTGCTGTTGGGTGCCGCCGACGCGGCGGTGTTGGCACAGGACACGGCCTTTGCCGAACAGGCACTGCAACAGCTGCTCAAGACTGAATCCGGCAACCCTCAAACCCTGACAGAGGCCGCCCGCCGCTACCAGAACATGGGCCAGACCGGCACGGCGACCGATCTGCTGCGCAAAGCGGTGGCCATTGAACAGAGCGAGAAACGCAGAAACCAGAGCGGCCAACTGGCCGGTTCGACGGTGGCGCCCAACCCTTTTGCCGGAGTGTCGGGTCCACGGAGCGAGGTCAGTCGCGACAGCTTGCTGGCAGCGATCCCGCCACCGGTTCAGGAAATGCCGGGCAGCGTGAAGTCTTACACCCCTTTTGGCATCGACGCCCCGCCAAGGTCGCAGCAGGCGAGCAATCGATTCGAGTCGCAGCTGCCGCGCGCAGCACTGGTGAGCGAGGACATCAGCCCCGCGCAACTGGCGCTGAATAAAATCCTTCAGGAGCGCAGTGCCTACGTCACCCAAGGCGTGAGCATTCGCAGCAACAACAGTGAGTCGGGGTTGAGCAAACTGACCGATGTTGAAACACCGCTGGAAATCAATATCCCGCTGGATGAAAGCCGCGTCGCCCTGCGCGTGACGCCGGTCTCGCTGAACGCCGGCAGTGCCAGCGGAGAGGCACTGTCGCGTTTCGGTAGCGGTGCGCAGAGCGACGGCGTCGGCTCGCAAAAAGCCGAGGGTGTCGGCCTTTCCGTCGCTATTCAACGGCCCGCGGATGGGTTCAAAGCCGATCTCGGCACCACCCCGCTCGGCTTCAAATACACCACAGCCACTGGCGGCATCAGCATTGATCGCCCGGTGAGCGACACCTCTAATGTCCGTTACGGCGTGAGCGTTTCCCGACGTCCGGTGACTGACAGCGTCACCTCGTTTGCCGGCACCACGGACAAACGCAGCGGGCAGTCCTGGGGCGGCGTGACCGCCAATGGCGGGCGTGGCCAGTTGAGCTTTGACGACAACGAAGTCGGCGCCTATGGCTACGCCTCCTGGCACCAGCTGTTGGGCAACCATGTCGAGTCCAACAACCGCAGTGAGCTGGGCAGCGGCGTCTACTGGTACCTGCAAAATGCAACGGACAGCAAGCTGACCGTCGGCCTGAGCATGACCGGCATCAGCTACGCCAACAATCAGGACTATTTCACTTATGGCCACGGCGGCTATTTCAGCCCGCAGACGTTCTTCGCCCTGGGCGTGCCCGTGACCTGGGCACAACGCAGCGGACGCTTGACGTATCAAGTCAAGGGCTCGGTTGGCGTGCAGCATTTCGAACAGGACAGCGCCGACTATTTCCCCAACGACAAAGCCCTGCAAGCGGCCTCGGGCCTGCGCTACGAAGGGCAAAACAAAACCGGGATCGGCTACAGCGTCGCTGCGGCGGCCGAATACAAGGTCGCTTCGAACTTCCTGCTGGGCGCCAATCTGGGCCTGGACAACGCTCACGACTACCAACAACTCAGCGGTGCCCTGTCTTTGCGCTACCAGTTCGAGGACATCAGCGGCCCCATGAGCCTGCCGGTCAGCCCGTACACCTCGCCTTATTCCAACTGATCATTCTGGAGCTTTCGATGCCCACTTCTGCCCTTGCCGGCCTGACTCTCCTTGTTCTTGGGGAGAGCCATATGAGCCTCGCGGACCATTTGCTGGAGCCGCTGCACGACAACCTGACTCGCCAAGGCGCCCAGGTTCACTCCATCGGTGCCTGCGGTGCCAGCGCCAGCGACTGGCTGATCAGCAAAAAGGTCGACTGCGGCGCCGAGCGCAAAGGCAACGACAAGATCGTGATCAAAGGGCGCGAGGCAACCACCACACCGATCCAGGACCTGATCGCCGCCGACAAACCCGACCTGGTGGTACTGGTCATCGGCGACACCATGGCGTCCTATGACAAGCCAGTGTTTCCAAAGGCCTGGGCATGGCAAAGCGTCACCGGCCTGGCCAAGGCCATTGCGGCCACCGGGACCCGTTGCGCCTGGGTCGGCCCGGCCTGGGGCAAAGCCGGTGGCATGTACCAGAAGAATGATGCCCGCACCCAGTTGATGTCGCAGTTTTTGGCCGCGAACGTGGCGCCTTGCACCTACATCGATTCGCTGACGCTCTCCAAACCCGGGCAGTGGATCACCACCGATGGGCAGCACTTCACCGTCGCCGGGTATCAAGCATGGGGCACTGCGATTGGCGGTGCATTGGCCAAACTGCCCGCCAACACCGTCAGCAGCACAGGAGCCGGCAAATGACTCGATTCGCATGTGGCTGGGCGCTGTTCGCGCCCTTGATGCTGAGCCTGCACGCCCAGGCCGCCGACATTGCCCTGTACCCGACGGGCCCGGATCAGGACTCGGCCTTCCTGCGCTTTATCAACGCCGCCGACCGCCCCTTGCAGCTGCTGGCCGAAGGCTCGCGGGCCAGCCTCAGACTCGAGGGTTCGAATGCGGTGTCCGACTACCTGCCCGTACCCGCCAACCAGCCGATCAAAGGCACCCTGGAACGCAACGGCAAAAGCCAGCCGCTGGACATCCAGGTGGCAGCAGGCGAATTCGCCAGCGTGATCGCTTTGCCAGACAGCGCTCAAGGTATCCGCCAGGTCGTCATCCGTGAGCAACCCGACGACTTCAATAGCCTGAGAGCCTCGCTGGCGTTTATCAGCGCCGATCCAGCGTGCACCCAGGCCGGTTTGCGCGCTGCGGGGAAGAACGCCGACCTGTTCAAGGAGGTGGCCGACGGCAGCGTGCAACGTCGCGCGATCAACCCGGTCAGCCTGTCGGTTCAATTGGTCTGCGCCCAAGCCAACGTCGGTGCCCCGCTTGACCTGGGCCAGCTCAAGGCCGGCGAGCGCTACAGCGTTGTGCTGCTGCCTGGCGCAAAGGGCCCGCACCTGTTGCTCGCGACTGACGTCCTGGCCCACTGATCGGATCGCGCCACCACCATGGTTTTTGCCTCTCTCGAGTTTCTGACGTTGTTCCTGCCGCTATTCTTGTGCACTTATGCAGTGTGCCCGGCCGCCTGGCGCAACGTCACGCTACTGATCGGCAGCTGGCTGTTCTATGGCTGGTTGAGCCCCCGGTTCCTCGCAGTGCATGTGGTGCTGACGATCACGGCGTGGGCCGGTGGCTTGCTGATTGACGCCTTGCGGGAAGAAGGCAAGCGCCGCGTGCGGCTACTGGTGATGCTGATCGTGCTCAACACGGTGGTGCTGTGCTGGTACAAGTACGCCAACATCGTCGCCGGCACGTTGATCGATGCCGTCACCTGGTATGGCGCCATGCCGCTGGACTGGCAGCGGGTCATCATGCCGGCGGGGCTATCGTTTATCGTATTGCAGGCGATTTCCTATCTGGTGGATGTACACCGCCGCACCGTGCCGGTCGAACGCAGCTTCATCAATTACGCCACCTATATCTCGATGTTCGGCCACTCGGTCGCCGGCCCCATCATTCGCTATGACTGGGTTCGGCGTGAGCTGAATCAGCGTCACTTCAACCTGCAGAATTTCTCGCTGGGCGCACGCAGGTTCATGGTCGGGATGAGCATGAAGGTGCTGGTGGCCGACACCCTGTCGCCGCTGGTCGATGTGGCGTTCAGTTTGCCAAACCCCAGCTTCTCCGACGCCTGGGTTGGCTGCCTTGCCTACTCCCTGCAACTGTTCTTCGACTTCGCCGGCTACAGTGCCATGGCGATCGGGCTTGGGCTGATGTTGGGTTTTCACTTTCCCGAGAACTTCGACCGTCCGTATCTGGCCAACAGCATCCAGGACTTCTGGCGTCGTTGGCACCTGTCGCTGTCCAGCTGGTTACGTGACTACTTGTATATTTCGTTGGGTGGCAATCGCAACGGCACCTGGAAAACCTATCGCAACCTGTTCCTGATCATGGCCATCGCCGGCCTCTGGCACGGAGGCGATAGCTGGAATTATCTGCTGTGGGGCAGCGCCCATGGCATTGCGTTGTGTGTGAATCGTGCCTGGAACAGCTCTACCCTGCCCCCGTTACCGCCGGTGCTTTCCCATGGGCTGACACTGCTGTTCGTCTGCCTCGCCTGGACACTGTTCCGCGCCCCCGACTTTCACAGCGCGCTGAGCCTGTATGCCGGGCAGTTCGGCCTGCAGGGCATCGCCCTCGGTGATGAACTGTCCGCGACCCTGCGCCCGGTACACGGCCTTGCTGGCTTGCTGGGTGTGTTCGGAGTCGTCGCACCGCTGCTGCGCCCTTACTGTGAGAAACAACTGGGCGGCATTGCGTTTTACACCGCCGCCCTTTGGCCCATCGCCGGTTTAATGCTGTCGTTCGCACTGATCGCCAGTCGCGAAACCGTACCCTTCCTGTACTTCCAATTCTGATGACGAACCTAAAGCACACCCCGCCCCCCACTCCGCCAGATGATCTGGCGATACGCAGCAGTCGGTTGGCAGGCGTGGCGCTGCTGATATTCCTGTTCGTCGGGCTGCTGTCCTCTGGCCGCCTGATCGTTTCAGGGCAGATCTCGCTGTTACCCGATAAAGTGCTGACCCCGCAGATTCTTGACGGCGATATCACTCATCGGATCGCCAAGGAACTGTCGAACGCTCAACTCCCCACGACCTTCGCCGAGCTGGAGCGCGGTGCCAGTTGGCTGCTCCTCGGTGACACCGGGCCGAGGGTTCGCTCGGGTTGTCCTGACTGGTTGTTTTTGGCCGATGAGCTCAAGGTCAATGATCAAGCGCAGCGCAATGCCGATGCCAAAGTCCAGGCAGTGATTGATCTGAAGCAGCAGCTCTCCCGACGTGACATCAGCCTGCTGGTGGTCATCGTTCCGGACAAGAGCCGCATCGCTTCCGGGCAGCGTTGCGCACTGCACCGCCCAACCGCTCTCGAAGGGCGCATCCAGGCCTGGACCGCGAAGCTGGAGGTGGCTGGCGTGTCGACTCTGGACCTCACCGGTGCGCTGACGCCACTGGGGGCCAGTGCCTGGTTGCGCACCGATACGCACTGGAGCGAATCCGGTGCGAAGGCGGCGGCCGATGCCATCACCCAACGCCTGAAGACCCTGGGCATCAGCGCAACGCCACGCAGGTCGTTCAACGAAAGTCATGCCCCGCTCGCGGTGCGACCTGGCGATCTGGTCCATCTGGCGGGCATCGACTGGCTGCCGCTGAAATGGCAACCCGCACCCGAAATGGTCGCCCAAACCAACACCCACGAACGTCCCGTTGCATCAGCCGACAGCCCTGACACCGAGGCAGACCTCTTTGGCGATGCCGACCTCCCCAACACCGCGCTCATTGGCACCTCATTCTCGCGCAACTCCAACTTCGCAGGGTTTCTGCAACAGGCACTGGGCGCCCCCGTAGGTAACTTCGCCAAAGACGGCGGAGCGTTCTCTGGCGCTGCAAACAGCTACCTCAACAACCCGGCCTTCAAGGAAACGCCCCCCAGGCAAATCATTTGGGAGATCCCGGAGCGGGACCTGCAGACGGCTTACATCGACCCCATTGCCTATCGCTCGTTGCGGTAGGCCATCGCACCCGGTCGAACCGCGCCTGTGAAGAAACTTCAGGGCGACCAGACCGAGCCCGTCAGCCGCCTTTTCGCCAGTCGACGTCCACTAAAAGCAGCAAGCTATGGCCTATGGCTAAAGCTTTGTGGTGAGGTGAACGGCGAGAGGACGCGGTGGTGTCCTATCCACCAGGCTTGCTTGTTTATCCGCTGTTTCGGTTTGACCCGTATTGTCAGGACGGATCTTGAACCAGATGGCGTACATCGCCGGCAGGAACACCAGCGTCATGATGGTGCCGACGAACGTACCTCCGATCAGCGTGTAGGCCAGCGTCCCCCAGAAGACGGAATGGGTCAGCGGAATGAACGCCAGGATTGCCGCGAGTGCTGTCAGCAGTACCGGGCGGGCACGCTGTACCGTGGCTTCGACCACTGCGTGAAACGGGTCCAGCCCTTCTTGCGCGTTGTGATGAATTTGCCCAATCAGAATCAGCGTATTGCGCATCAAAATGCCCGACAGCGCGATCAGACCGACCAGAGCGTTGATCCCAAACGGCTGCTGGAAGATCAGCAGCGTTGGCACCACGCCAATCAATCCCAGCGGCGAGGTGAAGAACACCATGATCATTGCCGAGATCGAACGCACCTGGACGATGATGATCAGCAGCGTCAGGGCAATCATGATGGGAACCAGCGGCACTATCGCCTGGCCGGCCTTGGCCGATTCCTCGATCGCACCCGCCTGCTCGATCCGATAGCCGCCGGGGAGAGTGTCGATAATCGGCTGCAGTTGCTTGCCGATCACACCCGATACATCGGGTGGCTGAAGGCCTTCGGCAATGTCGCCGCGCACGGTGATAGTCGGCGTGCGATCACGACGCCTGAGGATCGGATCCTCCATACGCACATCCACCTCTCCGACCTGGGACAGAGGGATACGCTGACCCGCCGCTCCCACCAATGTGAAGCCTTCAATCCGGGCGGGATCGAGCCGGATGTCACCCGCGGCGCGACCAACCACCTGCACTGAACGAATGTCTTCACGAACCGCCGTGATCGGCACTCCGGCCAGCAGGAATTGCAACTGCTGGGCGACTGCACTGGATGTCAGTCCAACCGCCTGCAAGCGATCCTGATCCAGGCTGAAATGCAGCGTCGGCGTCAGAGAGCCCCAGTCGCTGTTGACCGTCCTCATCATCGGGCTGGCTTGCATGACATCTTGTACACGGCCCGCAATCTCGCGCAGCTTCGTCGGATCAGGTCCCATCACACGGTAGGCCACCGGGAATGGCGAATACGGACCAAACACAATTTGAGTCGCCCTGACACGGGCCTCTGGGGCGAGGCCTGCAGAGACTGCTTCGCGAAGACGGAACTTGAGGGTTTCACGTGCCTCCTGACTGTCCGTCAGCACCACGATCTTGGCGAACGATGGATCGGGCAGTTCTGGCGCCATCGCCAGGAAGAAACGCGGCGCGCCCTGCCCGATATAGGCCGTGATGACTTTTGCCTCTTCCTGCTGTTGCAGCCAGGCCTCGACCTTTGCGGCAGTGGCACTGGTCTGCTCGATGGAGGTTCCGTAGGGCATTTGCACCTCGACCATCACCTCGGGACGGTCTGAGGTCGGGAAGAACTGCTTCTTCACCAGGCTCATGCCCAGAACTGCCACGAAAAACAGCGTGACAACCGTACCAGCCACCAGCCATTTGCGGGCGATGACCCGTGTCAGAACCCGGCGGAAGCGGTTGTAACGGGGGGTGTTGTAGATAGCCGCATGCCCACCCTCGACCTTCTTGATGTCTGGCAACAACTTCACTCCGAAGTAAGGGGTGAAAGCCACCGCGACGACCCAGGACGCGATCAGAGCAATACCGACGATCCAGAACATGTTGCTGGTGTACTCGCCGGCAGTGGACTGGGCGAAACCGTTGGGCATGAAGCCAATCGCCGTTACCAGCGTACCGGAAAGCATCGGCGCGGCCGTATGACTCCAGGCATACGCGGAGGCTTTGATGCGGTCGTAGCCCTCCTCCATTTTCACCACCATCATTTCGATAGCAATGATCGCGTCGTCCACCAGCAGTCCGAGCGCCAGAATCAACGAACCGAGGGTAATACGGTCAAAGTTCTTTCCGGTGGCCGCCATCACCACAAACACTATCGCCAGCGTCAACGGTACCGCCGCTGCGACCACGACGCCTACGCGCCAGCCCATGCTGAGAAAGCAGACAAGCATCACCACGAGCAGCGCGACAAAAAATTTGACCATGAACTCGCCGACAGCCGAGTCAATGTTCACGGCTTGATCAGTGACCTTGGTCAGCGTCATGCCCAGCGGCATGCCTTCATTTATCTTCGTCGTTTCGGCGTCCAGCGCCTTGCCCAGGTCCAGGCCATTCCAGCCTTCGCGCATTATGACCCCCAGCAACAAGGCTTCTTCGCCGTTATTGCGCACCAGGAAGGTGGCAGGGTCTTCGTAGCCTCGTTCAACCGTCGCCACGTCCGAGAGCTTCAACGTGCGCCCCTGAATCGCCAAGGGCGTGTCGCGAATTTTCTCCAATTTATCGAAGGCGCCATCCAGCCGGAGGAAGACCTGTGGTCCATTGGTTTCGATCGAACCGGCGGGTGTGAGCACGTTCTGATTATTCAGAGCGGCGAAGATGTCCTGGGGAGAAACGCCCAAGGTGGCCAGTCGGTCATGGGAGAAGGACACAAAAATGCGCTCGGCTTGCTCCCCAATAATGTTGACCTTCTTCACGCCCGGCACATGCAACAGTTGTTGGCGCAACGACTCAGCATCACGCACCAACAGTCGCTGCGGCTCGCCTCTGGCTTTGAGGGCGAACAGCGCAAACGTCACGTCCGAATACTCGTCGTTGACCAATGGCCCGATCACACCCGCCGGTAGCTTGGTGGCTTCGTCGTCGAGCTTTTTGCGCGCCTGATAAAACTCTTCCTGCACCTGTGAGGGGGGCGTGCGATCCAGCAACGACACCATGGTGAAAGCGAGACCGGGCCGCGTATAGGTTTCCGAGCGGTCGTACCATTTCAGTTCTTGCAGGCGTTTTTCAAGTGGCTCTGCTACCTGGTCCTGCATCTCCTGCGCCGTGGCGCCCGGCCACGCGGTAATGACCGTCAACTGCTTGACCGTAAACGGCGGATCTTCCGCACGCCCCAGCTGGAAGAACGCCAGGGTGCCTGCAACGGCAATCAGGAAGATCAGAAACACCGTAATGGATCGCTCACGAACGGCGATCGCGGAAAGATTGAAGCGCCCCTCGTTCATGGACGCCCCCCGGCAACTTTGACGTCATCCTGTTGAGGCAATCTCACCTCTTCACCTTCGCGCAACAGATGTGCGCCTAACGCTACGATCTGCTCGCCGACTTTGAGGTCGCCCGCGACTCGCACTGTGTCGTCGCTCAAGCCCAGGACTTGTACAGGTCGCCAGGCCACCTTCGCCGGTGTACCGGCGATCACCCACACGCCCGTGCCTTGGCCTGGGTCATAAACGGCAGCGATCGGTACTTGCAGCCCCTGTCCTTGCGTGGTGCCTTCAGCGATCCGAAGCGTGACGGTCGAACCTATCGGTGCATTGGCCAGCACGCCCTCAAGCACATACCGCGCCTCGAAGGTGCGTGTCATGCGGTCGGCCGAGTCAGACAGCAACCTCAGCTTCGCTGTAACAGCATCCGTGGTATTGCCATAAAGCGTCGCTTGCGCGGTGGATCCTGCTGCGGGGCGCAACGTCTCGGGCAGGTGCACGATGGCTTCGCGCTGCCCTGCCCGCGCCAGTCGAACCACGGGCTGTCCCGGGCTGACAACTTGTCCGGGCTCGGCGAGCGTCTCCACCACCACGCCGTCGGAATCGGCAAGCAGCACCGCATAACCAGAAGCGTTACGGGCAACGTCAGCCTGCGCTTCAGCGGCGCCAAGCTGCGCCTTTGCGGTATCCGCTGCGGCTTTGATCTGGTCGTAGGCCGATGCAGAAATAGCGCCTGCGGCGACCAGACTGCGGTATCGCGCCTCGTCATCTGCTGTCTGCCTGGCTCGGGCCCGAGCGGCTATGACCGACTCTTGCTGTGCTCGCGCCTGCAACCCCAGGTCGATTGGGTCGAGGCGCATGAGTGGCTGACCACGTTTAACGGTCTGGCCGGTATCTACCAACCGCTCAAGGATCTTGCCCGAGACCCGAAAGCCCAGGTCGCCCTGCACACGGGCAGCCACCACGCCCGTGAAAGAACGCGAGGTGTCGGAGGAACCCTGAACCGTTCCAGGCCTTACCAGAGGAGCGTGCGTGCGCGGATCGTCAACGTTGGATGAGTCGCCACATGCCGTCAGGACGAGAGGCAACAAGCAAACGGCAATGGGGAAAGGTCGAAGCCGGCGCATAGGTTCCCTTACTTAAAAATAGGACGAGCACCAGATTCTCAGGCTAGTGACCATATGTGTCAATAGTCACCAGCCATGAAACATCCAGCTTCTCAAACTCAACACAGGAACCGCCGCTGCAAAAGGATAAAGCCAACAATCCGCTCAAATCGCCTTAATTGACAGGATGTGACTATTGCGTAATATGGTCACAAATATCCTCGTTTGAAGGAATCTCAATGCCTCCCCTCCGTCCAATTGCTCTTTTGGTCATCGCCGGCTTATTGGCAGGTTGCGCGGTCGGTCCGGACTACCATCGTCCCGACGCTCCGCTTTCGGATCATTACTTGGGTCAGCCTGCTGTCGAACAACGACCTGGAGCGAAGCCGACCAGCCTTGTAGCGTGGTGGGAAGGCTTTGGTGATCCAGTGCTGACCGACTTCATCTCCAAGGCGCTTGAGCAGAACCTGGATCTTGCGCAGGCGTCGGCGCGAGTCACGCAGGCACGGGCCGGACTCGGTGCTGCAAATGCCGCTTTACTGCCCTCGGGGAACATCAGCGGACAGGCCGCGCGCTCCTACCAGTCAATCGAGACGCCGCTCGGCCAGGTGTTGAACTCAACGCCTGGCTATGATCGGTACGGAAGTTCCTACGAGGCCAACCTCGATGCCAGCTGGGAGGTGGACGTCTTTGGCGGACTGCGACGCGGACGCGAGGCTGCACTGGCCGAGTACCAGGCTTCCGAGGCGGGCGTCGCTGCC
>NZ_AKJK01000063.1 GCF_000282375.1 Pseudomonas sp. GM50 | reverse complement strand
CTTCGGCAGCTCCTACGGGGGAGCGGGCAAAATAAGGAGTGTGCCGTGCTTGCGACGGTTCTGGTGTTGGTGGCAGCGCTGTTGCACGCGGCGTGGAATACCCTGATCAAATTCAGTGCAGAGCGGCTGTTGGTGGTGGCCTGCATGGACAGCGTTGCGCTGCTGTTTGTCGCCCTGATGCTGCCCTTCGTGGCGCTGCCGCCACTGGAGATGTGGCCGTGGATTCTCGCGTCAGCGGCATTCGAGTTGCTCTATCGCTACCTGTTGATCCAGGCCTATCGGGTCGGTGATCTTGGGCTGGTCTATCCGTTGATGCGCGGACTGTCGCCGCTGGTGGTGCTGGCACTGACGCTGATCTTCGCCGGGGAAGTACTGACGGCTCAGCAGATCTTCGGGATTTTGCTGATCCCGTTCGGCATGTTGTGCCTGCTCTGGCAGGGCGGTGGCGGGGTGCGTCTGCCGTGGTCGATGCTGCCGGTGGTGGCACTTATCGGGTTGTGCATCGGTTGCTACACCTTCATCGATGGCCAGGCCTTGCGGCGCTGGTCCCATCCGCTGGACTACCTGGTGTGGGTCACATTGCTCAGTGCCTGGCCATTCCCGTTGCTGGCGCTGGTGCGCAAACGCCCGGCGTTCATGCTGTTCTGGCGCGAACAATGGCGGTTGGGATTGGCGGTCGGGTTTTGCGTACTGTTCAGCTACGCTCTGGTGCTTTGGGCCATGCAGCTCGGCTCGATTGCCGAAGCGGCGGCGTTACGCGAAATCAGTGTCATTCTGGTCGTGCTGTTCGGTATGCGCTACCTGAAAGAACCTTTCGGCAGGCCCCGGCTCTTGGCCTGTGGGTTGGTGCTGATAGGCATGTTGGTGATGAAATTTTAGTCGCCGCTGATGGGATTTTCTATAACTTGAAGAAGGGACTGCGGTATGACGGTTGCTCTGTGGTGCATTTTGATTGCGCTCTTTTTGCCTTACTTGTGTATAGGCATCGCCAAGATCAGTGGCGGGTACGGGCTTAGACACAATCATGACCCTCGGGGGTTTCTCGACTCCCTGGAAGGCTTGGGCAAGCGGGCGCATGCGGCGCAACTGAACAGTTTTGAAGTGACCCCGGCGTTTGCGGCGGCGGTGATCGTGGCTCACTTGGCCGGCAATGCCGAGCTGGTGACGATCAATGTGCTGTCGGTGCTGTTCATCACCAGTCGGCTGCTCTTCATCATTTGCTACTTGGCGGACTGGGCAATATTGCGGTCGCTGGTATGGTTTGTGGGGATGGGTTTGATCGTCAGTTTCTTTGTGGTGTCGGTTTAAAGAAGATCAAAAGATCGCAGCCTTTGGCAGCTCCTACAGGGATCGATGTTCATCCGCGATATTGCGGCGCACGCGGTCAATGTAGGAGCTGGCGAAGCCTGCGATCTTTTGCTTTTAAAGTGTGTCAGCCACCTGTGGCACTTGCGGCAACGCCGCCCCCTTGGGCCAAAGCATCCAGATCTGTCCCTGCTGTTTCATGTCGCCGGCCAGTTGCCCGGCCGCATCCCCGGTGCCCCAGAACAGGTCCGCGCGGACCTCGCCGGCAATCGCACCGCCAGTGTCTTGAGCCGCCACTGGACGTACCAGTGCGCTGCCGTCCGGGCGTGTGGTCGATAACCACAACAGGCTGCCGAGCGGGATCACCTTGCGGTCCACCGCCGCGCTATAACCTGCGGTCAGCGGTACATTCAGCGAACCGCGCGGCCCTTCATTGCTGTCGGGGTTGCGGGTGAAGAACACGTAGCTGGGGTTGCTGCCGAGCAGTTCGGGAATGCGCGCAGGATTTGCCTTGGCCCAGGTGCTGATAGCGCCCATGGTCACGTCTTCTTTCTTCAGCTCACCCTGGTCCACCAACCAGCGGCCGATAGGTCGATACGGGTGGCCGTTCTGATCGGCGTAACCGACGCGCAACTGACGACCGTCATAAAGCTGGATGCGACCCGAACCCTGGATTTGCAGGAACTGCAGGTTCATCGGGTCGGTCAGCCAGGCAATCACCGGCGCCTTCACACCGTTGGTTTCAATGGTTGCCGCGTCGTCGTACGGCTTGAGCACGCGACCTTCGAGCCTTCCCCGCAGGCGCTTGCCTTTGAGTTCCGGATAGATACTGTCCAGCGAGACGATGATCATGTCTTCGGGCACACCGTACACCGGGATGTTGGCTTCCTCGGTCTGAGTCAGGCTGCCGGGGTACACCGGTTCGTAGTAACCGGTAATCAGACCGTTGGGGTTGTCATTGGCGGCACGCAGGCCATAGACGTCCAGGTTCTGTTTGAGGAAACCGCGGATGTCCTTGGCGGTTGGCTGCACATTGGCGGAAGCCGCACAGGTGCCGCCCCAGACCGGGTCGGCCTTGAGTCGGGTGCAGGCGCTGCGCCATGAGCCGAAGCCGGCGACGAGGTCGTTGTCGGACACTGCCGGAAGCGCTTCCCAGGTGGCGCTGGAGTAGGTCGCCAGTGCGTGGGTTTTCGGTGTGCTGCTGTCGCCGCCGGTGCAACCTGCCAGCATGGCCACCATGGGAAGGGTCCAGGCCAGATTGTGACGCCATGCCTTGAAACGGCTGTTCATGGAGTAATTCCTTTGTCGGTTGCCTGAGTGCTCCATGCGCTCAAACAACCCGTATTGATAATAGGGCTATTGGTCTTTGCCGGTGACGCGAGGATACTGGCCGCCGTTTCCAGTGACCTGAAGCCACCATGACTCTTAAAAGACTTTCTGTTGTATTGCTGGCCTGCCTGACCTTGTCCGCCTGCGGAGGTGTCGACCCGAACTCGCCGCTGGGTCAGCGCAAGGCGATCTTCAAGCAGATGCTCAAGACCGGCGAAGACCTGGGCGGTATGTTGCGTGGGCGTATTCCGTTCGATGGCCCGAAATTCGCCGATGGCGCCGTGAAACTTGATGCCTTGTCCCGTGAGCCGTGGAAACATTTCCCGCAGGTGCGCGAAGAAGATCACACCAGCGCCAAGGATGATGTCTGGCAGAAGCAGGCACGCTTCCAGGAAATGGCCCGCACCCTTGAAGACGCCACCGGTGAACTGGTGATTGCCAGCAAGGTTCAGCCCTACAAGGTCAGCAATCTGGGGCCGGCGGTACAGAAGGTCGAAGATGCCTGCAGTGCGTGCCATAAAGAGTTTCGGGATCATTGATTTGCAGCGCTTTCCCGTGGCGAGGGGGCTTGCCCCCGTTCGACTGCGCAGCAGTCGCAATCCAGCCAATGCAATCTGATAGATTGATTGCGGTTGCCATTTTGGGGGTGCTTCGCAACCCAACGGGGGCAAGCCCCCTCGCCACAAAAGCCCCTTGTTCAAGCCGGACTACTTATCCAGCTCATCCAGCGCTTCCTGCAACTCTTTGCGCGATTGAGCCAGTTTGTCTTTGCGCTTGTTGATCTTCTCGGCGTCGCCTTTTTTCATCGCCTTCTCGAGGTCGGCCTGACGCGTGCTGACTTCGTGCTTGGCGTCGAGCACCTTGTTTTCCCGTTCCTTCTTCAAGGAGGCGTCGGTGCAATGGGCAGTCACTTCGTTCAGGGCGGTTTCCAGGCCCGCCTGTTGATCGGCGTTGCCGCGGGACTTGGCCAGTTCAATCTGGTTGATGATGCCCTGTTTTTTAGCTGCACAGCCGGTCAGCCCCGGGGCGTCTTCGTCAGCCATCAATGGAGCGGCCATCACGCTGCACAGGGTCAACACGGCGAGCGGTGAAAGAAGTTTCATAAAAGCTCCAGGTGAAAAATTCGATATAGCGATGGGCTGTTTGAGCGCATCGGCACCTTTGGGTTCCCGGCTCTCAGGCAGGCTGGCGTCTAGAAACCGTCAATCCCGGCAACACGTAATGTCTCACTCAAGGCCAGGACCTGCGGGTTGCGGAAAAATGCGCTCAATTGCGCTGCGCGCCCCGGGCCGATGCCGGCTTCGGCCTGCCATTGTTCGGTGTTTCGTTGCGCCAGCGCCTGCCATGAATCGGCGAGGCGTGCCTGGCCGGTCGGCGGCAAGCCCAAGGCTTTGAGCCAGCGAGCGAATGGGCGTTGCCGGGCGCTGTTGAAACTGTTCAAAAGACGAGCACTGCTGCGCTCACCGAAGCCGTCAATGTTAGCAAGCTCTTGCCCATCGAGGGTCATCCAATCGAGCAGGTTGTCGAGGCGTTCGGCCTTGAGCAGTTTCTCCCAGGTGCCTGGCCCGACATGAGGCAATGCCAGCCCCTGTTTACCACTGAGCCAGGCCAGGCGTGCGAGGAATTGGCTTTCGCATCCTGGTGTTGGTTGCCAGCAGCTTAAAGAATGAAAGTCTGCTGCCAGCGGTACATTCAATTCCGGGCGTTCGGTGCTGCGCAATACGACACCATCGAGCCTGGGGATGGTCAGCCCCGCCAGGCTGATGGCGACCTGATCGCCGGGCCGGATGTCCAGCGCTTCCCAGCGTTGCAGGGAGCTGGCGCTCACGTGCTTGATCTGTCGGTCATCAAGCATCACCGGTACCAGATCCAGCACCGGTGTGATCCGGCCGGTCCGTCCAATCTTGAAGTGGACCTTGCGCACTTCGGCCAGCGCCTGGGCAAAAGGGTATTTCCAGGCGACGCTCCAGTAAGGCGCTTTTGCCTGCCAGCGCTCGGCCGGTGGGCGCTGGCTCTGGCGCAACACGATCCCATCGCTGGCAAAGGGCAGGGGGGAGCGATACCAGTGATCGCGCCAGTGTTTGGCATCGGCAAATGCCTTGATCGGCTGACTGTAGGGCGCTGTGCTCGGGAACCCCAATTCATCCAGAGCCGCCACCCGGGCCGGCAGGTTTTTCGGGCCTTGTGGCCAGTCCCAGACAAACAACCCGATACCGGCGGCTTGCTCGATGCTCAGCGCCTTGCGCGCCATCAACCCGGCCACCGTGGCCCGGGCATTGAGGCTGCCAGCCTGAGCTTGCACGTGTTCGGTCAGACGCCAATAGAGTTCGCCTTGCAGCAACAAATCCAGCGGCTGCGAAAGCTTTTGAGGGATGGCGGCGATCTGGCGCGCCGAGGCAGTCCAGTCCTGGCCGTTTACCCCGTCTCCCCGACTGATCGCCCGGTGCAACCAACCGTTGCGATAGATCAACGTCACCGCAACGCCGTCGACCTTGGGCTGAATCCAGACGTCCCCGCGATCTTTTAGCCAGGCTTCGACGGCGTGCTCATCGCGCAGTTTTTCCAGACCGGTGTGGGCGATGGGGTGAGCGGCCGTGCCGCCAGCCGTACGCAATGGTTCGGTGGAGGGGCCTGAATCAAAACATTCGCGCAATTCGCTCAGTCGTGCGCGGGACTGATCGTAGAGTTCATCGGCGATCAGCGACTGGCCTTCACGATGGTAGCTGTCGTCCCAGCGATCGATTTGCAGTTGCAGAGTGGTGATTTCTTCCTGCGCGCGGGCCGGTGGCCAGTCGGGGCATTCGGCGGCATGGGTGGTCTGGCAGGCGAAGGTCAGCAGGAAAGCGAAAAACAGGCGCAGGTTGGGGAGCATCGAGAGCGTCCTTGCTCAGTGGGATGCTTTCAAGGCTAGTCAGTTTTCGGGTGTGGGTTGCAAGGGTGTAATTCTGCGTGTTTCCAAATGCGAAGATCAAAAGATCGCAGCCTTCGGCAGCTCCTACAGGTGTACGCCAAGGCTGCGATCTTTTGATCTTTCCCATGAAAAAGCCCCGCACGGCGAACCGTGCGGGGCTTTTGGGTACCGCCGGGGAAGTCTTACAGGCCGGCCGCGACACGCAGGTCGTCGGCACGGTCGGTTTTTTCCCAGGTGAAAGTGGTGAACGTATCGTCGCCCACAGTCTTGGTAGCCGGAGTGCGACCGAAGTGGCCGTACGCAGCGGTTTCCTGGTACATCGGGTGCAGCAGGTCGAGCATGGTGGTGATTGCGTATGGACGCAGGTCGAACACTTCGCGAACCAGTTTGACGATCTTGTCGTCGCTGATTTTGCCGGTGCCGAAGGTGTTCAACGAAATCGACGTAGGCTGGGCAACACCGATCGCGTAGGAAACCTGAATTTCGCAACGCTCGGCGAGGCCGGCCGCGACGATGTTCTTGGCCACGTAACGACCGGCGTAGGCCGCCGAACGGTCAACCTTCGATGGATCCTTGCCGGAGAACGCGCCACCGCCGTGACGAGCCATGCCGCCATAGCTGTCGACGATGATCTTGCGGCCGGTCAGGCCGCAGTCGCCAACCGGGCCGCCGATGATGAATTGGCCGGTCGGGTTGATGTGGAACTGGGTGTCTTTGGACAGCAGTTCGGCAGGCAGTACGTGCTTGACGATCAGCTCCATCACGCCTTCGCGCAGGTCTTTGTAGGACACATCAGGGTTGTGCTGGGTCGACAACACAACAGCGTCGATGCCGACAACCTTGCCGCCTTCGTAACGGCAAGTCACTTGCGACTTGGCATCCGGGCGCAGCCAAGGCAGCAGGCCGGATTTACGGGCTTCAGCCTGACGTTGAACCAGCTGGTGCGAGAAGGTGATCGGTGCTGGCATCAGCACGTCGGTTTCGTTGCTGGCGTAGCCGAACATCAGGCCCTGGTCGCCGGCACCCTGATCTTCAGGCTTGGCACGATCAACGCCTTGGTTGATGTCGGGGGACTGCTTGCCGATGATGTTCATCACGCCGCAGGTCGCGCCGTCGAAGCCGACATTGGAGCTGTTGTAGCCGATGTCGAGAATCACGTTACGGACGATGTCTTCCAGGTCGACCCAGGCCGACGTGGTGACTTCACCTGCGATGATTGCCACGCCGGTTTTCACCAGAGTCTCGCACGCTACGCGGGCGAACTTGTCTTCAGCAATGATGGCGTCCAGCACCGCATCGGAAATCTGGTCGGCGATTTTGTCCGGATGCCCTTCAGACACGGACTCGGAGGTGAAGAGGGAGTATTCGCTCATCTCGATTTTTTCCTGAATTTACCGATGGTGAGTGTCGCCAGTCGGTCGCTGAAAATGGCGGACCTGAATCTGGAAACCATTACGTAAGCCTACATAGAGGCTTTCCCCGGGAACGAGTCCCGCAGCGGTGGCCCAACGGGCCAGATCGTCCTGTTCAAACCCCAACCAGAGATCACCGCAGGCCTCCCTGGCCCAACTCTGGTTGTGGCTACATAACTCTGTCACGAGCAGGCTACCGCCCGGTTGCAGCAAGTCGGCCATGCGCTTGAGTGCTTCGGCCGGCGCGGCGAAATGGTGCAGTACCATATTCAGTACAACGCAATCAGCCTTGTGGCTGACACCGTTCAATGCATCGGCCAATTGCAGGCTGACGTTAGCCAGCATTTCACGTTCGCAGACCTGACGGGCCAGATCGAGCATCGCCGGGCTGTTGTCCAGCGCCGCGACTTGAGCGAAACGACGCGCCAGTTCCGGCAGAAAACCGCCATCGCCAGGCCCCACTTCAATGGCTGTGGCTTCGGGGCCGAAACTCAGCTTGTCGAGCAGTGCCACCACGCTTTCGCGGTACTGCGGCAGGCCGGCAATCAGGTCTTGCTGGGCGCGAAACTTCTCCGCGACCCGTGAGAAAAAGTCCTGGCTGGCCGCCGCTCGCTGCCCGTGGACCTGACCGATCCGCGACTGAACGTCAGTCGGCAGGGTCAGGTTGTCCACTTCTTCCAGCAGAGCTGCATGCAGCTTGCCGCCCAGCAGATCGGTGTGGGGCAGGGCGCGACGGTAAAAAATCGCATTGCCTTCACGACGGGTCGCCACCAGATCGGCCTGGGCCAAAACCTTGAGGTGATGACTCATGCCGGACTGACCGATGCCGAAGATCTGCGCCAGTTCCAGTACGCCGAAGGAATCGTTGGCCAGTGCGCGCAATACATTCAGCCGCAGAGGATCGCCGCCGGCCTTGCAGAGGGCCGCCAGCTCATCGCAGTCGTCATGTCGAATGGAGGGTGCGCGTAAATTCATAAGGCCAGCAGTCTAGTGACGGTCATAAATCACCGCAAGAGCAATATCAAAAAGTTTTGATATTGCTCGATGGATGGCATTTCTCGGCGTTAGGTTTAGTCAGCAAACGAACAGCGGAAAGGTTTCACCCGTCGAATACGCTGTTATCCATTGGAAAAACGCCTTCAGATGACTATCTGTCATTGCCCCGAGGCGGGTGGGTGAGGGAAAATGCTCGCCTTTTTTCCGTTTCGTTTTATTCACTCTCGATTCAATATCCGCAGGAGAACAGCGATGCCCAGCCGTCGTGAGCGTGCCAACGCCATTCGTGCCCTCAGCATGGATGCCGTGCAAAAAGCCAACAGCGGCCATCCCGGTGCCCCTATGGGTATGGCGGATATCGCCGAAGTACTTTGGCGTGACTACCTGAAGCACAACCCGAGCAATCCATCGTTCGCTGACCGTGACCGCTTCGTGCTGTCCAACGGTCACGGTTCGATGCTGATCTACTCGCTGCTGCACCTGACCGGTTACGACCTGTCGATCGATGACCTGAAAAACTTCCGCCAGTTGCACAGCCGCACCCCCGGTCACCCGGAATTCGGTTACACCCCGGGCGTTGAAACCACCACCGGTCCACTGGGTCAAGGCCTGGCCAATGCCGTGGGTTTCGCCCTGGCAGAAAAAGTCCTGGCGGCGCAGTTCAACCGTCCCGGGCATAACGTCGTCGATCACCACACCTACGTGTTCCTGGGTGATGGCTGCATGATGGAAGGCATTTCCCACGAAGTCAGCTCCCTGGCCGGTACCTTGGGCCTGGGCAAACTGATTGCCTTCTACGATGACAACGGCATCTCCATCGACGGCGAAGTCGAAGGCTGGTTCACCGACGACACGCCGAAGCGTTTCGAGGCCTACAACTGGCAGGTGATCCGCAACGTCGACGGTCATGACCCGGAAGAAATCAAGATCGCCATCGACACGGCGCGCAAAAGCGAGCGCCCGACGCTGATCTGCTGCAAGACCACCATCGGTTTCGGTTCGCCGAACAAGCAAGGCAAGGAAGATTGCCACGGCGCCCCATTGGGTGACGCGGAAATCGCTCTGACCCGTGAAGCACTGAAGTGGAACCACGGCCCGTTCGAAATCCCGGCCAACATCTATGCCGAATGGGATGCCAAGGAAGCCGGTCGCGCTGCCGAAGCCGAGTGGGATCAGCGTTTCGCTGCGTACTCCGCGGCCTTCCCGGAGCTGGCCAACGAGCTGGTTCGTCGTCTGAGCGGCGACCTGCCGGAAGACTTCGCGGAAAAAGCGGCTGCTTACATCGCTGAAGTCGCGTCCAAGGGCGAAACCATCGCCAGCCGTAAAGCCAGCCAGAACGCCCTGAACGCGTTCGGCCCGCTGCTGCCGGAACTGCTCGGCGGTTCGGCCGACCTGGCCGGTTCCAACCTGACCCTGTGGAAAGGTTGCAAAGGCGTCACCGCCGAAGACGCCAGCGGCAACTACATGTACTACGGCGTTCGCGAGTTCGGCATGAGCGCGATCATGAACGGCGTGGCCCTGCACGGCGGCCTGGTGCCTTACGGCGCGACCTTCCTGATGTTCATGGAATACGCCCGCAACGCAGTGCGCATGTCGGCGCTGATGAAGAAACGCATCATCTATGTGTTCACCCACGACTCCATCGGTCTGGGCGAAGACGGCCCGACTCACCAGCCGATCGAGCAACTGGCCAGCCTGCGCTGCACGCCGAACCTCGACACCTGGCGTCCAGCCGATGCCGTTGAATCGGCAGTGGCCTGGAAATGCGCGCTGGAGCGTGACGACGGTCCGTCGGCACTGATCTTCTCCCGTCAGAACCTGCAGCACCAAACCCGTGATGCCGTGCAGATCGAGTGCATCAATCGCGGCGGTTACGTGCTGAAAGACTGCGCAGGCGAGCCTGAGCTGATCCTGATCGCCACCGGTTCGGAAGTCGGCCTGGCCGTTCAAGCCTTCGACAAACTGACCGAGCAAGGCCGCAAGGTGCGTGTTGTTTCGATGCCGTGCACCAGCGTCTTCGAAGCCCAGGACGCCGGCTACAAGCAAGCGGTCCTGCCATTGCAGGTCAGCGCGCGTATCGCGATCGAAGCTGCTCACGCGGACTACTGGTACAAGTACGTGGGCCTGGAAGGCCGCGTGATCGGCATGACCACCTACGGCGAGTCGGCGCCTGCGCCTGCCTTGTTCGAAGAGTTCGGCTTTACCCTGGAAAACATCCTGGGTCAGGCTGAAGAGCTGCTGGAAGACTGATCCAGAAAATGTGTCGTCTGATCTGACGCTATCGCGAGCAGGCTCGCTCCCACAGGGATTCATGTGGGAGCGAGCCTGCTCGCGATGACGATGGAACATTCAACGCTGCAATGACGGATTCACCACGGTAATCGAGAACCCCATGCCTCAACCGCGTCCTTACAAAGTTGCACTCAACGGCTACGGCCGGATTGGTCGTTGCGTCTTGCGTGCGTTGTTTGAGCGAGGCTCGACGGCCGGGTTTGAAATTGTTGCGATCAACGATCTGGCCGACATGGCCAGCATCGAATACCTGACACGCTTCGATTCCACACACGGGCGGTTTCCCGGTGAGGTGAGGGTCGAGGGCGATTGTCTGCATATTAAAGGCGACTGCGTGAAGGTCCTGCGCAGTGCCACCCCCGAAGGCATCGATTGGGCGTCACTGGGCGTCGATCTGGTGCTGGAGTGCTCCGGCGCTTATCACACGCGTGCCGATGGCCAGCGGTTTCTCGACGCCGGTGCGCCGCGGGTGCTGTTCTCCCAGCCGATGGCCAGCGAGGCAGATGTCGACGCCACCATCGTCTACGGTGTGAACCAGGATTGCCTGACCGGCGATGAGCTGCTGGTATCCAACGCGTCCTGCACCACCAACTGCGGCGTGCCGCTGTTGCGCCTGCTGGATCAGGCCATTGGTCTGGAATATGTGTCGATCACCACCATCCACTCGGCGATGAACGATCAGCCGGTGATCGACGCTTATCACCACGAAGACCTGCGCCGCACCCGTTCGGCGTTCCAGTCGGTGATTCCGGTGTCCACTGGTCTGGCGCGAGGCATTGAACGCCTGTTGCCGGAACTTGCCGGGCGAATTCAGGCCAAAGCCGTGCGGGTGCCGACGGTTAACGTGTCCTGCCTCGACATTACGATGCAGACCGTAAGTGATACCGACGCCACCGAGGTCAACCGGATTCTGCGCGAGGCCGCCACCCATGGCCCGCTCAAGGGCCTTCTGGCCTACACCGAGTTGCCTCACGCCAGTTGTGATTTCAATCATGACCCACATTCGGCCATCGTCGATGCCAGTCAGACCCGTGTTTCCGGCCCTCGGCTGGTGAACATCCTGGCCTGGTTCGACAACGAATGGGGTTTTGCCAATCGAATGCTGGACGTTGCAGAACACTATTTGCAAACAGCTGCACCACAACCAAAACCTGCTCTCTAAAACAGCTATCCAGGAAATGCGACCCATGACCGTGTTGAAGATGACCGACCTCGATCTGCAAGGTAAGCGCGTACTGATCCGCGAAGACCTCAACGTCCCAGTCAAGGACGGTGTTGTCACCAGCGATGCGCGAATCCTGGCTTCGCTGCCGACCATCAAGCTGGCCCTGGAAAAAGGCGCGGCCGTGATGGTCTGCTCGCACCTTGGCCGTCCGACCGAAGGCGAGTTCTCGGCCGAAAACAGCCTCAAGCCAGTCGCTGACTACCTGAGCAAGGCCCTGGGCCGCGAAGTGCCGCTGGTGTCTGATTACCTGGGCGGCGTCGACGTGAAAGCCGGCGACATCGTGCTGTTCGAAAACGTGCGCTTCAACAAGGGCGAGAAAAAGAACGCTGACGAACTGGCCAAGCAATACGCGGCCCTGTGCGACGTGTTCGTGATGGACGCCTTCGGCACCGCTCATCGCGCCGAGGGTTCGACCCACGGCGTGGCGAAGTTCGCCAAAGTCGCCGCTGCTGGCCCGCTGCTGGCCGCCGAACTGGACGCACTGGGCAAGGCCCTGGGCGCCCCGGCGCAGCCAATGGCCGCTATCGTTGCCGGCTCCAAAGTGTCGACCAAACTCGACGTGCTCAACAGCCTGAGCCAGATCTGCAACCAGCTGATCGTCGGTGGCGGCATCGCCAATACCTTCCTGGCCGCTGCGGGTCACCCGGTCGGCAAATCCTTGTACGAGCCGGACCTGCTGGATACCGCCCGTGAAATCGCCGCCAAGGTCAGCGTGCCACTGCCGGTGGACGTGGTAGTTGCCAAGGAATTCGCTGAAAGCGCGACCGCGACCGTCAAGCTGATTGCCGACGTGGCCGCAGACGACATGATCCTGGACATCGGTCCACAGACCGCGGCGAATTTCGCCGAGCTGTTGAAGTCGTCCAAGACCATCCTGTGGAACGGCCCGGTGGGCGTGTTCGAATTCGACCAGTTCGGTAACGGCACCAAAGTGCTGGCCCAGGCCATCGCCGAAAGCTCGGCGTTCTCCATCGCTGGCGGCGGCGACACCCTGGCGGCCATCGATAAGTATGGCGTTGCCGAGCAGATCTCCTACATTTCTACCGGCGGCGGCGCGTTCCTCGAATTCGTCGAAGGCAAAGTGCTGCCGGCCGTTGAAGTCCTGGAAAGCCGGGCCAAGGCCTGAGGCCGCCCATTTGACCAGGCAAAGGAGTGTTCACATGGTCAGGACCCTAGTGTTGTTGATCGCCGCGGGTATGCTGGCGGCTTGCGGGAGTAACCCGAAAGCCACGCCGGAACCCGCGCCGCAATCACAGGAAAAAGGTTGCTACCAGGCCGACTGGCAAGCGGAAACCAACCCGGTGATCAACAAGCGCTCCGGGCCCGATGGCCTGGACAAATACGAGACACAGACCCCGGCCAAGGAACATGGTTGCCCTTGAGGGGTCAGACTCTTTACTCAAGGCTGGCAGCGTGCGCTGTCAGTCGAGGAACACGGATGAAAGGCTTTATCGCCGTTGCGGCATTGGCATTGCTGGCAGGTTGCACCCATTTGAACCTGTTCAACGCTGCCGAGCCAGCGGACAGTTGGACCACCTGGACTTGTGATAGCCAGGCCAAAGTGCTCTGGCGCTACACTGACATCAACCGCAAGGAAGTCGACGTTCGCCTGGGCGGTGCTGATCAGGTCTACCGTTTGAAGCTGGAGCCGGGCGCCGAAGGTTCGCTGTACAGCAACGACATGCTGGCGTTTCACGTAAAAGGTGAGGAAGGCCTGGTGTACTGGGTCGCCACCAACGATTTGATCGGCCGCGGTTGTAAAGCCGAATAACACGATTGATTTGATTCACAGCGATCCAAATGTGGGAGCGGGCTTTTGTGGCGAGGGGGCTTGCCCCCGTTGGAGTGCGAAGCGCTCCCGAGGCCAGCGGACGCAATGCTTCAATTAGACCGCGTCATCCGATTTGCGACTGCTGCGCAGCCGAACGGGGGCAAGCCCCCTCGCCACAAGGTTTCAGCGACACAGGTTTTTTGTTGTACCGAATTCGCAGCCCGGGCCAACCCCCGATCTGCAATAACTTGAATAGCCGCCGCCGCTACGGCAGGCTGGCACGATTAACGACCCTCAACCGGGAGAGACACACACAATGGCACTTATCAGCATGCGCCAGATGCTGGACCACGCAGCCGAGTTCGGCTACGGCGTTCCAGCCTTCAACGTCAACAACCTTGAGCAGATGCGCGCCATCATGGAAGCCGCTGACAAGACTGACTCCCCGGTGATCGTCCAGGCTTCGGCCGGTGCTCGCAAATACGCAGGCGCCCCGTTCCTGCGTCACCTGATCCTGGCGGCAATCGAAGAATTCCCGCACATCCCGGTGTGCATGCACCAGGACCACGGCACCAGCCCTGACGTCTGCCAGCGCTCCATCCAGTTGGGCTTCAGCTCGGTGATGATGGACGGCTCCCTGGGCGAAGACGGCAAGACCCCGACCGACTACGACTACAACGTCCGTGTCACCCAACAAACCGTGGCCATGGCTCACGCCTGCGGCGTTTCGGTAGAAGGCGAGCTGGGCTGCCTGGGTTCGCTGGAAACCGGCATGGCCGGTGAAGAAGACGGCATCGGCGCCGAAGGCGTTCTGGATCACAGCCAAATGCTGACCGACCCGGAAGAAGCCGCTGACTTCGTCAAACGCACCCAAGTCGATGCCCTGGCCATCGCCATCGGCACCAGCCACGGTGCCTACAAGTTCACCAAGCCACCTACCGGCGACGTGCTGGCCATCGACCGCATCAAGGAAATCCACAAACGCATCCCGAACACCCACTTGGTGATGCACGGTTCGTCTTCGGTTCCGCAAGAGTGGCTGGCGATCATCAACCAGTACGGCGGCGACATCAAAGAAACCTACGGCGTACCGGTTGAAGAAATCGTCGAAGGCATCAAGCACGGCGTGCGCAAGGTCAACATCGACACCGACCTGCGCCTGGCCTCCACCGGTGCGATGCGTCGCCTGATGGCTACCAACCCTAGCGAATTCGATCCGCGTAAGTTCTTCGGCGCGACCGTGACTGCAATGCGTGATGTGTGTATCGCACGTTATGAGCAGTTTGGTACGGCGGGCAATGCTTCGAAGATCAAGCCGATCTCGTTGGAAGCGATGTATCAGCGTTACCTCAAAGGTGAGTTGAACGCTAAGGTGAACTGAGCCTGAGCGTTTTATCACGTTGAAGAGAAACCCGCCGAGAGGCGGGTTTTTTTATGGAGGAGATTTCATCTGGGCGCTGTCTGACGTAAGGCGCTTGAAATGTTACTTATAGTGGACATAATAAAAATATTCGTTAGTAAAGTCCGATATAGGTGACATTCATGCTCCTGCACAACCCCTCTGTGTTCGGTGAAAGAGTCCGCCAGTTGCGACGCGCCAAAGGCTATAGCCAGGCAATATTGGCGCACAGAGCAAAATGCAACCGCAAAACCATCATTGACCTTGAGGCCGGTGAAAATGTCGCGCTTTACACCGCGTTCCGGGTGCTATCAGCGCTGGGCATGGCGCTTGAAATTGTCGACAACCGAATTGATCTCAAATCCCTTGCTGATCTGGTAGAGCACGATGAGTAAGGTCAAACTGCTCAACGTCATGACACCGCAAGGCTTTTCGGGCGAGCTGTCCAAGGGGTCGCAGTTCTCGTTTGCCTACGAATCCGCCGATGCACCCAGGGAAGTCTCACTGGTAATGCCCTATGACCCGACGCCTTCGGTGAGCAATGTGCTGCATCCGATCTTCGATATGAATGTGCCTGAAGGATTTCTGGCCGATCAGATCAAACGCCGGATGGCCAAGCATATGCAGGTGGATGAAATGCGCCTGTTATCGGTCATCGGAGGGAATCAAATCGGGCGCCTCACCTACCAGAACCCGGCAGAGGCACTCGTGTCCGTTCGTGCTCAGGTCGGGCTGCAGGAAATCCTGTCTGCAGATGCTTCGCAAGGTGTCTTCGAGTTCCTGGTCGATACCTATTTCGAGTCGGGCATTTCAGGTGTGCAGCCCAAGGTGCTGGTACCCGATCTGGATAAGCTCACCGGTAATCGAAAAACCATGCTCAGCTCCGATCTGATCGTTAAGTCAGGCGCAGACGAGTATGCACACCTGGCTCAGAACGAATTTCTCTGTCTGGAAGCGGCCCGTCTTGCCGGATTGGAAACGCCGCCGTTCTGGCTGTCGGAAAACGGTGATCTATTTGTGATGGAGCGATTCGATCTGAACGCTTCCGGTCGTCTCGGGTTTGAAGACATGGCCGTCCTTCTGGGGCTCAACAAGGATCCCCATGACAACTACAAGTATTCCCAAAGCTATGAAACCCTTGCTGCCGTGATTGGCCAAGTCTGCCGACATGGCGATCCGGTGCGCGAACTGGAGCGCTTTTTTTCTTCGGTTTGTCTTTCAGTCATGGTCCGCAACGGAGACGCACACCTGAAGAACTTCGGTGTGATCTACACCCATCCTGATGCGCTTGAAACAGTGCAATTGGCACCGGTTTTCGATGTCACGACCACGACCGTTTATGAAAACTACAATCCAAAATCCGGTCGGTCATTGGTTGACCGGACGTTGGCCATCAAGATGAACAAAGTGAAAAACTACCCGGATCGTCAGCAATTGATTGAATTCGGTCGAAAACACTGCGCGGTGGAGAGGCCGGCCTTGATCATTGAGCGTATTGCCGAGGCGATGACTCAAGCGTTAACGGTTAATCGATATCGCGTGGATGGCGAACTCCTTGCGGATATGCAGCGTGAGTGGGTTGCCGGGCGGATGGCGGCGCGGAATGACACTGTTGTGTCGGGGCTTAGGCGTAAACCCGTGGGCAAGACGGACAGGTGATTTTTGTGGTGGTTGGCAGGGACAAAGGGATTTATTTAATCGTCCCTTATTCAGTTAGTTGAACGCTAAGGTTAACTGAGCCTGAGCGTTAAACTGCGCTGATAAAGAACCCGCCGAGAGGCGGGTTTTTTATTGGAAGCAAGTTTGCTCGCGTTGCTCCAACCAGAGCCCGATTACTCCTTCAATTCGACGTGGTCCAGCGCCTGGTTCACCGCCAGTTCGCCGAGCATGACTACCTGAGCGATGCCCAGCAGGGTCTTGCGATGGGAGGTCTCCAGCAGCGCCGCGAAATTGTTGAGCATGGTGGTGGCCGAGCCCAGTGTTTCGCTGGCGTTGGCCAGCAGGGATTCGGTGTTGTACTTCGGATTGGCCAAATACATGGGCTCGGGTTCGTTGGTGGTGGCCATGATTTTTGCGGCCGGGTTGAGGTAATGGTCGAGGGCGCGCTCGGCGGCTTCGTGGAATTTTTTTGAATCGGGGGATTCGTAGGGGGATGCCGGGTCGGTGACCGGCGGATGCGGCGTTGATTTAGTCATTTGCTCGAAACCTGATTGGAGTGCCCCCTCTCTGGCTACTAATCAAAGTGGAGGCAACTGTACGCAGGTTAGTAGACCGGGGTTTCGAGCAAGCCGGCGCACCCGAAGGTGCCCTGCGCACAGTTACCATCAAGCGCAGGAATCGAAATCCCTGACTGACAGATGCTTGTGCACCAAGCTCGAAACCACGGGCTACTAAACCCGATCACTGGAAATCAGTGACGCGAATCAAGTTACCGGTGGGCTTCAAGGCGCACAAGTCGGCGGATTCTGGCGTACCTGTAGGTGGTGACGCAAGCCGTTGTAGGCTTCATGAAGTAACGCTGAGTGTCTTTAAACGTTGGCGTTTAAATGGGGCCAGATGCCGGTCAGTGAAGAGATGGAGTTGGACATAAAGAACCTGTGGCGAGGGAGTCCCCGCTGGGGCGCGAAGCGGCCCCCCAAAAAAAGGGACTGCTGCGCAGCCCGACGGGACTCCCTCGCCACAATGGGTGGATTCCTACGAAGTTTTCGGAGCTGAAGATCAAAAGATCGCAGCCTTTGGCAGCTCCTGCAGGGGATCGAGTCCCCTCAGGTATCGTGATCGATATCCAGCTTGCTGAACGTCACTTGCCCGCCTTCGCTGGTGTACCCGCTGTTGTCTTGCACATAGACACCGGCCTTGAAGTACAGCGGTTTATCACGCCACATCGCGCTGATGTCGGTGTCCCACTGGTAGCCCGCCGCACTGATGCCCAATGCACCGCCGGGGCTGAGGTGGATGAGGTAGGAAAACTCCCGATCGAGTTTCACGCCAGTGGCGATGGTGATGACCCGGGCGGTGTCGTCGTCGGGGTGCATGCGGACTTTGGCGACGATGTTTCCGGTCGCGCTGGAGTCCTTGTATTGATATTCGAGCTTCACCATCGGCTTTTGGCTTTTGTAGGCATGGATCTGACCAATGACGATCTTGCCCGTGCTGGGTACCTTGCTGACCGTAAGGGTCGCACGCAGGGAGTTGTCCGCGTCGGGGTAGTACCAGTTTTTCAGCGTGCCATTGCTGTAGGTTTCGCGCAGTTCGGTGCGAGGGTAAATTGCGTTGTCAGTGCGGGTGCCGGTTACCGGGGACCAGAAAAACAAGGTGCCGGTGTCGGAGTGGAAGTATTGATCCTTGAAGCCGTCCACCAGTTTGGTTGTTTCAACGGTGTACGGCGGACTGCCGACAGGAACGCTGAGGTTCCAGGTTGCGAGATCGATCATATTCAAGCTTCCACTTTGTTCTGTACGCCCGTGCCAGAAGCTCTAGCGCGCGCCTTCGGGGTGGTCTTTATAAGCGTAGAACGGTTGTATGTTAATGCCCGTTTGGCAGATGGTTGACGTCAACATCCTGTCGAAATGCCATCTTTCCCGGTTTACGGGGGCTGTAGGACTGACCGTTAGTCGGCTATGTGAAACTTTACTGAAGTGATGGCACACCGGCACCTTCTGCTTTCGCGGATCCGGGTCTAGAGTGAAGTCGCACTATGTGTCCGGTTTTCACAAGAAACCGGCCTGAGGTCCCGAACAAGAGATGCAGCATGGAATGCGCACAACCTACGCCAGCTGAAGGCAGCTCAATCCTTTTAATTGTTGATGATTACCCCGAAAACCTGATCAGCATGCGCGCGTTGTTACAGCGCCAGGACTGGCAGGTATTCACCGCGGCTTCCGGCTTTGAAGCGCTCAGCCTGTTGCTCGAACACGACGTCGACCTGGTGCTGCTGGATGTGCAGATGCCGGGTATGGACGGTTTCGAGGTGGCGCGCTTGATGCGTGGCAGCCAGCGAACCCGACTCACGCCAATCATTTTCCTTACCGCCAACGAACAATCCCAGGACGCCGTGATCAAGGGCTACGCCAGTGGCGCGGTGGATTACCTGTTCAAACCGTTCGACCCGCAAATTCTCAAACCCAAAGTCCAGGCCCTGCTCGAGCATCAGCGTAATCGCCGTGCCTTGCAGCAGTTGAGCCATGACCTGGAAGTCGCTCGTGCCTTCAATGCCTCGGTGCTGGATAACGCCGCCGAAGGCATTCTGGTGGTGGGCGAGGACGGACTGATTCGTTTTGCCAACCCGGCGATGTCCCGCCTGCTCAATGCCACGGTGCATGAGCTGCAAGGCAAAGAGTTTCTGGATTTCCTGCAAAAACCGCACATCCCGATTTGGGCCGACTCCGAATTGTTTGCCGGCTACAAGCGCGGTGAAACCCTGCGCCTGCACGATGCGTTACTGCGTACCGCGCCCGGTCAGCAAGTGCCGGTGGCATTGTCCTGCGCGCCTTTGCCCACCGAACAACATGCCATGGTGGTGACGGTGCTGGACATGTCGGTGGTGCGCCATCTGCATCAGCAGCTGGAGTTCCAGGCGGTGACCGATCCGCTGACCGGGCTGCTCAATCGCCGGGGTTTTTATCAGACGGTTGAAAACCTGCTGCTGCGCGGCGAACGCTCCGACAGCACCTGGGTGCTGTTGTACCTGGACCTCGACGGCTTCAAACGGGTCAATGACTCCCTCGGCCACGATGCGGGCGACCGGGTGCTGCGTTGGGTGTCCGAGCAGCTGAAGGCGTGTCTGCGGCCCTTCGATATTCTGGCGCGGATGGGTGGCGATGAGTTCACCGCGCTGCTGGATCTTGAGCTCCCCGAGCACGCGGCGAAGATTGCCGAGAAGCTCATCGAGCGGGTGTCGATCTGTCAGCAAATCGAAGGCATGGACATCGCCTTGGGCGCCAGTATCGGCATCGCCACTTATCCCGATTGTGGGGCTAATCTCGACGGGTTGATGCGAGCGTCCGACATCGCCATGTACGAAGCCAAGCGTGCCGGGCGTCAGCAATATCGCTTCTACGATCACGAAATGAATGGCCGGGCGCGCTCGCGGCTGATGCTCGAAGAGAGCGTGCGCACAGCCATCGAGAACCGTGATTTCAACCTGGTGTATCAGCCTCAAGTAGCCATTGCCGACGGGCAGATTCGCGGGTTCGAGGCGTTGCTGCGCTGGCAGCATCCGAGTGTCGGTGATGTACCGCCGGGGCTGTTTTTGCCGTTGCTGGAAGAGGCGCGGTTGATCAGTCGCCTGGGCAGCTGGATTTACCATCGCGGGGCCAAACAGCGAAAAGCCTGGGAAACCTTGTTTGCCGAAGATCTGGTGCTGGGCGTCAGTTTGAGCAGCACGCAATTCGGATTGCCTAACCTGGTCACCGAGCTGCGCCAGGTGCTGGACCGTCATGGTTTGAAACCGCGGCAGCTGGAGGTCGAGGTCACGGAAGAGGCCTTGATGCTTAACCCCGACGAAACCCGAAAGCAGCTGCGTTTGCTGCGCAATTTGGGAGTGCGGGTAGCGCTGGATGATTTTGGTTCCGGGGCTTGTTCGCTGGCGCACCTGCGAGACCTTGAACTGGACACGCTCAAACTTGACCGGCATTTGATCGCCCGGTTGCCGGGGTCCGAACGGGATGCGGCGCTGGCACGCAGTGTCATCGATTTGTGCAAACAGTTCGGTCTGTTAGTCATCGCTGAAGGGGTGGAGACGGTGGCGCAATATGAATGGCTGCAAGCCAACGGTTGCCAGTATGTGCAGGGGTTTCTGGTCGCGCGACCGTTGATGGCCGAGGACACCCGTCACTTTGTCGAGCCGTTCGACTGGAGCGCGCTGACGAGTTGAATTCGTTACACTGGCGACCTTTTCGTGACTCGTGTTGCCGCCCCAATGACCGCGTTGAAATACCTCCAGACCTATCCCGCTGCGTTGCAGGACCAGGTGCGTCAGTTGATCGCCGAAGGTCGGCTGGGCGACTACCTGAGCCAGCGATATCCGCAAAAGCACGGGGTGCAGAGCGACAAGGCGCTGTACACCTATGCTTTGGACCTCAAGCAGGAATACCTGCGTAACGCCCCGGCGATCGACAAGGTGTTATTCGACAACCGTCTGGACCTGACCCACCGCGCGCTCGGCCTGCACACCGCGATTTCCCGGGTGCAAGGCGGCAAGCTCAAGGCCAAGAAAGAAATTCGCGTGGCATCGTTGTTCAAGGACGCGCCCTCCGAGTTTCTGAGAATGATCGTGGTGCATGAGTTGGCGCACTTCAAAGAGTCGGATCACAACAAGGCGTTCTACAAGCTGTGCGAACACATGTTGCCGGGGTATCACCAGGTGGAGTTCGATGTACGGGTGTACCTGACTTGGCGGGATATGCAATAGAAGTTCAAGATCAAAAGATCGCAGCCTTCGGCAGCTCCTACGCGCCTGTGGGCGCTGCCGAAGGCTGCGATCTTTTGATCTTCTGATAAGGAGCGCATGGATGGACGTGAGCAAGACCAAAAGCAGCTTCTACCGCCGGTTGTACGTGGCGTACCTGATCGATAGCGGATTGGCCAGCAGCGTCCCGGCGTTGACTGAAGTCACCGGCATGCCTCGGCGCACAGCCCAGGACACCATCGCGGCATTGGCGGATCTGGATATCGTTTGTGAATTCGAGCAGGAAGAGGGCGCGCGCAACCATGCGGGGCGCTATCGGATTCGCGAGTGGGGGGCGATTGATCGGGGGTGGATCGAGCGTAATCTGCGGCAGATCAAAGCGGTGTTGGAGTATCCCTGAATTTCTGCAGCGACAGGGCTGACGTCTTCGCGGGCAAGCCTCGCTCCTACAGGGGCGGAGGTGGCCGACACATAATCTGTAGGAGCGAGGCTTGCCCGCGAAGAGGCCCTCAGGAACGACGCATCCCGATATGCGGAATGTCATCCTCCAGGTATTCCTCACCCACCACCACAAACCCGTACCGCCCGTAGTACCCCTGCAAATGCGCCTGGGCCGAGAGGTAGATCGGCACTTCAGGCCAGTGCTTCTCGGCCTGTTTCAATGCCTGGCTCATCAACTCATGCCCAAGCCCGGTGCCGCGTGCAGCGGGAGCTATGATCACTCGGCCAATCACCACGTCGCCGCCCTGTAACTCCGGGTCGAGCAAGCGCAGGTAAGCCACCAGGCGATCCCCGTCCCAGCCCATCAAATGACAGGTGTCACCTTCAAGGTCCTGCCCATCGATGTCCTGATAAACGCATTTCTGCTCGACGACGAACACTTCGGCGCGCAGCTGCAGAAGGGCATACAGCTGCTCTTTACCCAGATCGCTGTGGTGCTTGCAGACCCAATCGATTGTCATCTTCAGATTCCTTGAACAACGTTGCTCCGATACTAAGCGTCCTGACGCGGGATGTCTTGATGGCAGAGAAATCTGTGACAAAGGCCAAAATGCCATCATTCATTTCTCGCGAGATTGTCTTCTTTGTGTAATCTGCGATGAAGCGCTGTGCAATGTCGTCGATGAGCTAATGTTAGGACCTGGGTTTCGCCGGTAGAGGGGCCTTGGAGTTTTGGCTGAAAAACACGCCGGGCAGCCCGCCCGCTAAGGATTTTCTGGCATGCCGCGATTGCATCGAGCGTTTGCTTTGATTGGATTGCTGTTGCTGACACAGAGCGCGGCAGCGCAAAAGCTGCGTCTGGTAGCCGATGCCTGGCCGCCCTTTACCGACGCCACGCTGGTCAATGGCGGATTGGCCACGGACATCGTCAGCACTGCGCTGGCCCGGGCCGGCTATGCCAGTGAGTTCGAACAGGTGCCATGGGCGCGAGCCTTGTTTGGGGTAGGCGAGGGGCGTTACGACGTGCTGGTCAACGCCTGGTACACCGACGAGCGCACGAAACTGGGGCAGTTTTCCAGCGAGTACCTGCTCAACCGCGTGCGCTTTCTCAAGCGCAAAGACGCGCCGATCGAATTTAGCAACCTGCAACAACTGCATACCTACCCGATAGCGGTGGTACGCGGTTATGCCTATTCGCACGAGTTCGATGACGATGTGTCGTTGCAGAAAGTCCCGGTGCATAACTTCGCCATGGCCGTGCGCATGGTCGCGGCCGACCGGGTCAAGCTGACTCTGGAAGACGAGTTCGTCGCCCGGTATTACCTGGCTCGCGAGTCACCCAAAGTACGCAATGCCGTGGAGTTTTTGCCCAAGCCGTTGAGCGAGAACAGCCTGCATATTCTGGTGAGCCTGAAGAACCCCCAGCATGAACAGATCGTCGCCGGGTTCGACCGTGAGATTGCGGCGATGAAGGCTGATGGGAGTTATGAGAAATTGCTCAAGCAGCATGGGATGTGATCTGAAAGGACTGCGGTGTTTGAGTTGACGTCTTCGCGGGCAAGCCTCGCTCCTACAGATTAGGTGTCTGGCACAAATCCCGTGGCCGACACTGATTCTGTAGGAGCGAGGCTTGCCCGCGAAGGGGCCGGCCCGGTCACTAAAAGTCTCAAGCCTCGCTCGTATCCTTGATCAAATGCGCCGCCAACGTCCGCAACGGCCCCAGCTGCCGGCAGATCAACGCCAGTTGCGTCTGCACCAACCGCTGCCCTTCATCGATCTCATCCGGCATCTGCTCAAGCCCATTGGCCAGCGCTTCTTCCTCATCACTCTGAATCGCAATCGGCTGTTTGCTCGCCAGACCTTGGGCGATTTCGTCGAGGCTGGTGGCCAGGCTCACGCCGGCGCCGTCGACCAAATGCTCGCGCACGTCCGACGGTAGTTGGGTTTCGCGGTGCGCGCCCAGCCCCGATAAATAGCTGAGCAAGGTGTGCGACAGCACCAGGAAACGGAACCCGACGTCCGCTTCCTTACGGAAATGCCCCGGCTCCATCAGCATGTTGGCCAGCGTCGTCGACAGCGCGGCATCGGCGTTGTGCGCGTTGCGTCGGGCCAGGCGATAAGCCAGGTCGTCGCTTTTACCGGCGGCGTATTGCTGCATGATCTGGCGCAGGTAAATGCTGTTGCAGGTCAGGGTGTTGGCCAGCACTTTGTTCAGGCGTCGACCCTGCCAGTCCGGCAGGAACAGGAATACCGCCAGCCCGGCGATCAGACTGCCGAGCAAGGTATCGAACAGTCGCGGCAGAAGCAGCCCATAACCATCGCCCACCTGGTTGAAGCAGAACAGCACCATGAGCGTGATCGCGGCTGTCGCCAGGGTGTAGCGGGTGGTGCGGTTGGTAAAGAACACCACCCCTGCAACGATGGCGAAGCTCGACTGGATCAACGGGTTAGGGAACAGATCGAACAGTGCCCAGGCCACGGTCAGGCCAATGGCGGTGCCGATGATCCGCTGCCCGAGTTTGCGCCGGGTGGCGCCGTAGTTTGGCTGACAGACAAACAGCGTGGTGAGGATGATCCAGTAACCTTGCGACGGGTGGATCAAATGCACCATCGCGTAGCCGATGCTCAACGCCAGGGGCAGGCGCAGGGCATGGCGGAACAGCAAGGACGTCGGCGTCAGCTGCGTGCGCAAGCGTATCCAGACATCCTTGAGGCTGCGTGGCGAACGGTCGAGCAGGCTGCTATCGGTGGCATCTGCGAGCGCATCGGGGTTGCTGGCGTCGCTGAGTAAACGGTCGAGGGTGCCAAGGTTGGCAGCCAACGCTCGCAACGAACGCAACAGGCCGCGCCAGGCCGGATTGCTCTGGATACGCAGGTGTTCGAGGGACGCGTGCAGGTCGCTCAGGGCCTCGGCGAAGCTTGCGTCATAGGTGAATGGCTGGCGCATCTGGATCGATTCGGCCAGCGCGCGGCAAGCCTTGCCTTGCTGGCGCAGCAGGCGCTGACAGCGGAACAGCACGTCGCTGTGGAAGAACGCTTCGGCCAACGCGTTGTAGGGGTAGTGTGAGGAACTGGCGCGCTCGTGAATGTCCTGGGCGAGGAAGTACAGCTTCAGATAACGGCTGACTTTCACGCCCGGCCGACCGTCGCCGACCCGATGCAGAATGATTTCCTTGGCGGCGTTCAGGGCCGCCACCACCCGACCATTCTGTTGGGCCAGTTCCAGGCGCCGCGCTTCCACGTCCATTTGCCGGATCGGTTCGAACAGCGACGATTTCAGTTTCAGGTAATAACCCAGTTCACGGAACAACCGCGCCAGGCTCTGCTGCACCGGCTGGTTGGAAAACATTGCCTGCCACAGCACCGAGAGCAAGCCATACCAGGCCGCACCGGCCACCAGCAGCACCGGCTCGTGCCAGAAATCAGTGACCGCGCCGCCTCGTTGGTCCACGCCGATCATGGTGTATACCGATAGAATCAGCGTCGCTGAAGCGATCGCGCCATACCGTTCGCCCAGCGCGCCGAGCATGGTCAGGCAGAAGCTGGCCAGGGCAAAGGCGATGATAAAGAGGACGGGGTAGGGGAAGAGCAGTTCGACGGACAGGGCGGCGACCATAAAACACACGAGCGTCACGGCCAGTGCGTTGAGGCGACCCTGCCAACTGTCGTCGGTTTCAGCCAGGGCGCTCGCGATGATCCCCAGGAACAACGGGATCAGCAGCCCCATTTCATCCTGATACCAACACAGCGCCATGCTGCCGGTCAGGGCGATGAATACCCGCACGCTATAGCTGAATTTATCCAGCGCCCAGAGGCGACGCAGAGACTGCCGAAATGTGGTCGATGACATGAAGTGCGAAGGCCTTCCGAGGCAATGACGCTAAATTGAGCCACTAATGACGCCGACGCAATGGCGCCGATCACATCTGACAGCAAAATCTGTTCCTTGCGCACTCTGTGTTGCCTGTCGGGACGCCTTCGCGGGCAAGCCTCGCTCCTACAGGTTTTGTGTCGCCACAAAAATTGCGGCAACTCCGCCCCGTAGGAGCGAGGCTTGCCCGCGAAGAACGATAACGCGGTCGATCAGACGTACTGCGCGGCGGCGTAACCGGAGGCCCATGCCCACTGGAAATTGAAGCCACCCAGATGCCCGGTGACATCGAGCACTTCACCGATGAAATACAGCCCTGGGCTTTTCAGCGATTCCATGGTCTTGGACGACACTTCGCGCGTGTCGACGCCGCCCAGGGTCACTTCGGCAGTGCGGTAGCCTTCAGTGCCGGCCGGCACGACTTTCCAGCTCGCCAGTTTTTCGGCGATGTCGGCCAACTCGGCGTGGGTGTATTGCTTCATCGGTTTGGAGACGAACCAGTTGTCCGCCAACAGGTTGGCCATCTTCTTGGTGAAGATTTCACCGAGCAGGGTTTTCAACTCGCTATTCGGGCGTTCGGCCTGCTGCTGTTGCAGCCAGCTCGGCACGTCGTGATCCGGCATCAGGTTGATTTCCACCGTGTCGCCGGATTCCCAGAACGACGAAATCTGCAAGATCGCCGGCCCGCTGAGGCCGCGGTGGGTGAACAGGATGTTTTCGCGGAAACTCTGGTCGTTGCAGCTCACCAGGCAATCCACCGACGTACCGGACAGCTCGGTGCAAAGCTCCTTAAGCTGATCGGTGATGGTGAACGGCACGAGGCCGGCGCGGGTTGGCAGCAGGTCGTGACCGAACTGCTTGGCCACTTGATAACCGAAACCGGTGGCGCCCAGGGTCGGAATCGACAAGCCGCCCGTGGCGATCACCAGGGATTCGCAGGTGATCTGGCCCAGCGTGGTATCCAGCAGATAACCGCTTTCCAGCTTCTCGATAGTCTGAATCGAGGTGTCCAGGTGCAGATTGACGCCGACCTGATCGCATTCGTCGAGCAGCAGGCCGAGGATGTCGCTGGATTTGTTATCGCAGAACAACTGGCCGAGTTTCTTCTCGTGGTACGGCACGCCGTGTTTGGCCACCAGGCCGATGAAATCCCACTGGGTGTAGCGCGCCAGCGCGGATTTGCAGAAATGCTCGTTCTGCGAGAGGAAATTGCCCGGTTCGGTGTACATGTTGGTGAAATTGCAGCGGCCACCGCCTGACATGAGGATTTTCTTGCCGGCCTTGTTCGCATGATCGAGCAACATCACCTTGCGCCCGCGCCCGGCGGCGGTCAGCGCACACATCAACCCTGCGGCGCCAGCGCCAATGATCACGACTTCGGTAGAGCGCAAAACGGTGTCCTCTTGAGGTGTCGCCACAAAACAAACTGTGGGAGCGAGCCTGCTCGCGATGAGGCCTGCACATTCAACATAGATGTTGTTTGACAGTCCGCCATCGCGAGCAGGCTCGCTCCCACAGGGGATATGCGTTGTTTTTACAGGATGCGCACGCGCAGCGAGCGGCCTTTGATTTTACCGTCGTTCAGGCGCTGCAAGGCTTGCTTGGCGATCCCGCGCTCCACGGCCACATAGGCCTGGAAGTCGAAAATCGCGATCTTGCCGACCTGGGCGCCCGGGATGCCGGCATCGCCGGTCAGTGCGCCGAGAATGTCACCCGGACGTACCTTGTCTTTACGGCCAGCGCCGATGCACAGCGTGCTCATCACCGGCAGCAGCGGTGCGCCGCCCTGGGATTTGAGGTTGCTCAGCTGATCCCAGCTCAACGGCGACTTCTGCAGTTGCTCGATGGCTTGGGCGCGGTGGGCTTCGGACGGGGCGACCAGGCTGATCGCGATGCCTTTCTCGCCCGCACGACCGGTACGGCCGACACGGTGAATGTGGATTTCCGAGTCGCGGGCCAGTTCGACGTTGATCACCATGTCCAGCGCATCGATGTCCAGACCGCGCGCGGCAACATCGGTGGCGACCAGTACCGAAGTACTGCGGTTGGCGAACATGGCCAATACCTGATCGCGGTCACGTTGTTCCAGGTCACCCTGCAGACCGACGGCGGAGATGCCTTTGGAGGTCAGGTGATCAACGGTTTCCTGAACCTGCTGCTTGGTGAAGCAGAAGGCAACGCAGGAAGCAGGACGGAAATGCGCGAGGACTTTGACCACCGCGTCCATGCGCTCTTCCGGAGAGATTTCGTAGAAGCGCTGCTCGATCTGCGTATCGTCGTGGAACGCCTCGGCCTTCACGATCTGTGGGGTGCGCATGAACTTCGACGCCAGTTGCTTGATGCCCACCGGGTACGTGGCGGAGAACAGCAGGGTCTGGCGGCGCTCCGGGGTCTGGGCGATGATTTCTTCGATGGAATCGTAGAAACCCATGTCGAGCATGCGGTCGGCTTCGTCGAGGATCAGCGTGTTCAGGCCATGGAGCACCAGCGAACCCTTGCGCAAGTGCTGCTGGATGCGCCCGGGAGTGCCGACGATGATGTGCGCGCCGTGCTCCAGGGAGCCGATCTGCGGGCCGAAAGACACGCCGCCACACAGGGTCAGGACCTTGATGTTGTCTTCGGCACGGGCCAGGCGACGGATTTCCTTGGCAACCTGGTCGGCCAGCTCGCGAGTCGGGCAAATGACCAGTGCCTGGCAACCGAAGAAGCGCGGATTGATCGGGTTCAACAGGCCGATACCGAAGGCGGCGGTTTTGCCGCTGCCGGTCTTGGCCTGGGCGATCAGGTCCATCCCCTTGAGGATCACCGGCAAGCTTTGCGCCTGGATCGGCGTCATCTGGGCATAACCGAGGGAGTCGAGGTTAGCCAGCATGGCGGCGGACAGCGGCAAAGTATTAAAAGCGGTGGCGATGGTGGTCACGGGACTGGCCTGCAAAACAAAATGTCGCGCAGTGTATCAGTCTCATGGCCATTCGCCTGAAGTTTCCGGACGAGAAGTCGTAGGGTCAGTGCTCGATATCGTGCTCGCGGCTGACCGTCCGTCGGCCATCCTTGGGTGAAAGCTGCGAGAAGATCGTTGCAGCCAGCATCGCCATGATCCCGACCGTCACAAACGTCAGCTGGAACGCGCCCAGAACCGTGTCCACGCCGTCATTACCGATCTCTGCCGTGAAGCCACCGAGCAGGGCGCCCGCGCAGGCCACACCGAGGCTCAGGGACAATTGCGCGACTACCGACAGCAGACTGTTACCGCTGCTGGCGCTGGCGTCGTCGAGGTCGATCAGGGTGACGGTGTTCATCGCGGTGAACTGCAAGGAGTTGATCGCCCCCAGAACCGCCAACTGAGCCAGCAGCAGCCAATACGGCGTCTGCTCGCTGACCAGGCCCATGCTTGCCAGCATGATCCCCAGCGCCAGTGTGTTGCCGGTCAGCACGCTACGGTAGCCGAACCGTTCGATCAGCGGCCGCGCCACCGACTTGGCGACCATCGCGGCCGCAGCCAGGGGCAGCATGCTCATCCCGGCCTGTGACGGCGAATAACCCAGCGCCACTTGCAGCAACAACGGCACCAGGAACGGCAATGCGCCGCTGCCGAGGCGAGCGAACAGATTGCCGAGGATGCCCACCGCGAAGGTCCGGGTCTTGAACAGCGATGGCGCAAACAGCGGATTGTCGATGTGCCCGGCCCGCAGCCAATACGCCGCCAGACAGGCCATGCCGCCGAACAGCAGCAACATCACCCGCAAGTGCGGCAGGTGCAGTTCGCCGAGGCCTTCCATGGCGATGGTGATCAATACCATCGCCGCGCCGAACAGCAAAAAGCCCAGGCTATCGAAGCGAGTGCGTTCACTGCCGCGCAGGTCGGGAATGAATTTCCATACCGCGTAGCAACCGAGGACGCCCACCGGCAGGTTGATCAGGAAGATCCAGTGCCAGGTCAGGTATTGCACCATCCAGCCGCCCATGGTCGGGCCGATCAGCGGGCCGAGCAGGCCTGGAATGGTAATGAACCCCATGATCCGCACCAGCTCCGAGCGCGGATAGGCACGCAGGACCACCAATCGACCGACCGGCAACATCAACGCGCCACCGAGGCCCTGAATCACCCGGGCGCCGATGAGCATGCTCAGGGTGCTCGACAAGGCGCAAAGCAATGAGCCGAGGCTGAACAGGAGGATCGCGCCGAAAAAGATCTTTTTGGTGCCGAAACGATCGGCGATCCAGCCGGAGGCGGGGATCAGTAAGGCGACGGTGAGCATGTAGGCGATGATTACGCCCTGCATGCGCAGCGGGTCTTCGGCCAAGTCCCGAGCCATGGCGGGGAGGGCGGTGTTGAGGATCGTCCCGTCGAGGGACTGCATGAAGAAGGCAATGGCCACAACCCACGGTACCCAGCGGGCGGTGACGGCGTCGAGAGGTGGGCGGTTGGGCATGGGGCCTCTTGTGGGTTAATGCAGATTCATGGTCGACGTTGAACCCTGTGGCGAGGGGGCTTGCCCCCGTTCGGCTGCGCAGCAGTCGTAAATCCGGCGAATGCGGTATGTCTGATAGAACGCGTTTGCCGATCCAGGGGGCCGCTTCGCAGCCCAACGGGGGCAAGCCCCCTCGCCACAGGTTTATGTTTACAGCGTCAACGTAAGTCGGCTGACGAGCGCGCCCGGCAACAACGCCGAAGCAGTCGCCCGCTGACTGTAGGTGCTGGCCGACAACAGCAGCTCGCGTTCCTCGGTCAACGCTTCGAGCTGCGAGCCGAGCAGGCTGTAGACGCTGTCATCGAAACGCATGGTGCTGACCGGCGCCTGAATCTCGCCGTTTTCGACCCAAAAGGTCGCAAACCGCGTCATGCCGGTCAGGCGCGCCGCCGGTTGGTCCGAGTAGTTCAGGTACCACAGGTTGCTGATGTAGAGCCCGGTGCCGAGGCGCTTGAGGATGTCCGCCTGCGCAAGGTTGCCGCCTTGCATGACCAGCGCCGTCGGGTATTCATGGCTGCTGGCGCCATTGGCAGTGAGGCCGTATTCGGCGGCGCTGCGGGAATTGATCAGTCGGGCATTGGCCATGCCTTTGGCGATCAACCCCAGGTCATCGCGGGGGTAACCTTCGTCGGAAAACGCCGGGCTCAAGGAGCCGCTGACCTGCTCACTCAACCACACGCCGGGGTTGAAGCAGGTTTCGCCGGCGTAGAGCTTCTGCAGCGGGCTCTGCTTGCTGGCAATCGCCTGGGCCGAAAACCCGCCCCAGCTCAGCATGCCCATGATTTCTTCCAGCGCCGCTGGCGCCAGATAGGCGCGGTATTCGCCGGGCGCCAGCGTACGCAATGGTCGACCCAGAAACGCCAGCTGCTCGCGGGCCTGCTGGAAGCGCCTGGCAAAGCCTTCGCTGCTCCAGTCGTGCCCGGCATAGCTGGCTTTTACCGCCTGACCGTTTTCATGGAACAGGCTGAAGTCGAAGTTGAAGCTGTTGGCCTGATGCCAGCCGAACGCGCCCGAGGAACTGGCGAAACCGCGACTGATCGGCCCGGCGGCATAGAAACCGACCAGGTCCAGGCCCTCGGCGGCCTGAGTGATTTCAGCGACCACTTGCTCGGTGTCCGGCAGCGGATGCTCCTGCACGTTGTTGCTCTGCCAGTCCTTATGATTGAGCTGCAGGTACGGGTCCTGAGGCAACAGTGGCAGGGTTTCGCGCAACTGCTGCAGACCTTCGGCCAGGCGCTGAAGATCAACTTCGTGGTCGCCCGACAGGGTGATATTCAGATCGGCATGACGACCATCGTTAATCAATTTGAACCCGACACTCGCTTGCTGCACCTGCCCGGCCTGACGGACCTTGGCGTGGTTGAAACGCACGAAAGCCGACGACTCGGCGGCGTAGCTGAGGGTGAATTGCTCCGGCGTGCGCAGTGCATCGCGCAGCCAATTGACCAGGTCCTTGAATGACTCGGCCTGGCTATTTGAAGTGCTCGTGGCAGTACTCATCAGGCATCTCCCCCAAACACATCCACATTGCTGAACACACAGGCCGGCGACGCATGACCGACGCGGATCACCTGGTTCGGTTCGCCCTTGCCGCAGTTCGGCGTGCCTAGCACTTTGACGGTGTTGGCATCGCCGACAGCGCTGAGGCTTTTCCAGAATTGTGCGGAAATCGCCCGGTAGTTCGGGTTCTTCACCACGCCTTTGAGTTCGCCGTTTTCGATCAACTGGCCCCATTCGCAACCGAACTGGAATTTGTTGCGCGCATCGTCGATGGACCACGAACGGTTGGTGCTCATCAAAATGCCGTGCTCGATATTGCCGATCAGTTGCTCGAGCGGCTGATCGCCGGGCTCGATGTTGAGGTTGGCCATGCGGTCGATCGGCGGACGGTTCCAGCCACACGCACGGCTGTTGGCGACGCCGTCGAGGCCTGCACGGAATTGCGACAGCGCACCACCGAGCGGGCGCAGCAGCAAACCTTCTTTAATCAGAAATTGCTTGCTGGCAGCGCTACCGTCGTCGTCATGGCCGTAGCTGGCGAGTTGCTCGGGGATGTCCGGGTCGAACGTCACGTTGAGCAGTTCGGAGCCGTATTGCAGGCTGCCGAAGTCTTCTGCCTTGACGAAACTGGTGCCGGCATAATTGCGCTCGTCGCCCAGGATGCGGTCCAGTTCCAGCGGGTGACCGATGGACTCGTGGATCTGCAGCATCATCTGGTCGGGCATCAGCAGCAAGTCGCGCGGGCCTTGCGGGGTGTTCGGCGCCAGCAGCAATTGCAGCGCCTGATCGGCGACTTTCGGGCCGGCACCGATCAGGCCGCAACGGCTGATCACATCGAAGCCGCCTTGTTGGCCGAAATTCTCGCGGCCCAGGGTGCGGGTCTGGCTGTCGTTGCCGTCGTAGGCGGTGACGTCCAGGCTCGGGTAGACGAAGCGCTGGGCCTGACGCAATTCGGCACCGGCGCTGTTGAGGTAGATTTGCTCGACGTTGGTGATGCCGATGCTCGCCTGCCAGTTCACCAGTCGCTCGTCCTTGGGCACGGCGGCGGATTCGGCGCCGAGCAATTGGTAGCAATCGCTGAGGGACGGGAAGGGCTGGTCGAAGTTGGGTGAGAAATAGTCGGCGCGGTCGCTGGAAACGGCTTGCTCGCGCAGGTCGAGCAGAGCGTGAGGCTTGAGTCGACGGGCTTGTTGCTCGGCTTTCTCCAGCGCGGCTTGCAGGCCGGATTGGGACAAGTCGTTGGTGGCGGCATAGGCTTCGACGCCGTTGACCCGAACGGTCAGCATCGCGCCTTCGTCGCGGCTCAGGCTCGGCGGTTCGGCGACGTTCTTGCGCACCGACAGGTACTGGCCGGACTCGCGCACATAACGCAGCGAAAAGAATTCAGCGCCCGTGCGCAAGGCAGCGAAGCGCTGCTTGAGCTGGGGGTGGAAATCGAACATTCGGGAACCTCCTTGGTATGGAGTTGCGATGTATCGGTATTGCGAGGGGATGAAACGTTTGCGTGGCGCTAGATTAGGCCGGTGCGAGGGGTAGGATCAAGCGCGGAGCGGTGTAGGAAAAGGAATGCCGAGAGATGTGTGGTGTTTGTCAGGGCCCCATCGCGAGCAGGCTCGCTCCCACATGGGTTTTTGGTTTGATCGCATATTTGCAATCCAACCCGGAACCTGTGGGAGCGAGCCTGCTCGCGATTGGCCGCACCGCCGTCTAAATGTCTTACTGAGCAGTCAGGCTCACATCCCGCAACGGCTTGCCACGCACCGGTGCATCACCGGCCACGTAGTAATCGGCCTTGCTGCGTGGCAATGGCTTGCGACCGCGGATTTTGTCGGCGATTTTCTCGGCCATCATGATCGTTGGTGCGTTCAGGTTGCCGGTGGTGATGATCGGCATGATCGAGGCATCGACCACGCGCAAGGCTTGCATGCCGTGCACACGACCTTCGCCATCGACCACGGCCATTTCGTCGGTGCCCATCTTGCACGAGCAGGACGGGTGGAACGCGGTTTCGGCGTGTTCGCGGATGAACTTGTCCAGCTGCTCATCGGTTTGCACGTCGATGCCCGGGCTGATTTCACGACCACGGAAGGCGTCCAGTGCAGGCTGCTGCATGATTTCACGGGTCAGGCGGATGCCATCGCGAAATTCTTGCCAGTCCTGCTCGGTGGCCATGTAGTTGAACAGGATGCTCGGGTACTCGCGCGGGTCCTTGGACTTGGCCTGGATGCGACCACGGCTTGGCGAACGCATGGAGCCCATGTGCGCCTGGAAGCCGTGCTCTTTCACACCGTTGCTGCCGTTGTAGTTAATCGCCACCGGCAGGAAGTGGTACTGAATGTTCGGCCAATCGAATTCCGGACGGGTGCGGATGAAACCGCCGGCTTCGAACTGGTTGCTGGCGCCGATACCGGTGCCGTTGAACAGCCACTCGGCACCGATGGCCGGCTGGTTGTGCAGCAGCAGCGACGGGTACAGCGAGACCGGTTGGGTGCAGGCGTATTGCAGGTACAACTCAAGGTGATCCTGCAGGTTTTCACCAACGCCCGGCAGGTCATGGACCACCGGGATGTCGAGTTTCTTCAGCAGTTCAGCCGGGCCGACGCCGGAGCGTTGCAGAATCTGCGGCGAAGCGATGGCGCCGGAGCACAGGAGCACTTCTTTGCGGGCACGGACTTCAACGCGCTCTTCAGCGGCGCCGATCAGGTAACGCACGCCGACCGCACGTTTGCCTTCGAACAGGATCTTGTCGGTCAGGGCGTGGGTAACGATGGTCAGGGTCGAGCGCTTCTTGGCGACGTCCAGGTAACCGCGAGCGGTACTCGCGCGACGGCCGTTCGGCGTCACGGTGCGGTCCATCGGGCCGAAACCTTCCTGCTGGTAGCCGTTGAGGTCTACGGTACGCGGGTAACCGGCCTGCACGCCGGCTTCAACCATCGCGTGGAACAGCGGGTTGTTACCGGCTTTCGGCGTGGTCACGCTGACCGGACCGTCGCCACCGTGGTAGTCGTTCGGGCCGATGTCACGGGTTTCTGCCTTGCGGAAATACGGCAGGCAGTCGAGGTAGGTCCAGTCTTCCAGACCGGGCAGTTTCGACCAGTTGTCGTAGTCCATGGCGTTACCACGGATGTAGCACATGCCGTTGATCAGCGAAGAACCACCCAGGCCCTTGCCGCGACCGCATTCCATCCGGCGACCGTCCATGTGTGGCTCTGGATCGGTTTCATACGCCCAGTTGTAGCGACGGCCTTGCAGCGGGAACGCCAGGGCGGCCGGCATTTGCGTGCGGAAATCCAGACGGTAGTCCGGGCCACCCGCTTCGAGCAACAGGACGGTGACGCCTTCGTCTTCAGTCAGACGGGTCGCCAGGGTGTTACCGGCCGAGCCGGCACCGATGATGATGTAATCGAATTCTTGGGACATTGAAATGCACCCTCTTTGAAAGTGGTCAGGTCATGGCCGTGGCGAGTGCTGCGCACTCGATTCGCGGGCAA
>NZ_AKJK01000062.1 GCF_000282375.1 Pseudomonas sp. GM50 | reverse complement strand
AAAAGCATCGCGAGCAGGCTCGCTCCCACAGGGGATTTGTGAACGACACAGATCCAATGTGGGAGCGAGCCTGCTCGCGATGGCGTCCTGCCAGGCACCACAAATCTCAATGCTGGGTCACGATCTCTTCCAGATGATCCATGACCGTCTCCGGCTTGAGCACCAGCACATCGCTTTCCAGCGCATCCAGCACCACTTCTGCCGTATTGCCGATCAACGCCCCCGACAACCCGGTCCGCGCCACCGTGCCGATCACCGTCACCGACGCCCCCAGCTTATGGGCCATGTACGGAATCAACACATCTGCCGGGCCTTCCGCGATATGCAGGTGATCGTCATCAATGTCGAACTCCGCCTGAAAGGCTTTGCACTGCTCGCGATAGCGGGCCTCAATGGTTTCGCTAAGCTGAAACGTCGGGTCGGCCGCCGACAGCATCGGCGACGGGTGAGCGCTGATCACGTGCAAATGGGCCTTGGCCAGGCTGGAGATGTCGTAGCCATGATCGATGATGCTGGCGTGCAAGGTGCGATGTTCGCCGTCGAGGTTGCCGACATCGATGGCCGCCAGGATCACGCCGCCGGTCCAGGGTTTCGAGGTTTTCACCAGCAGCACCGGAGTAGGGCAGTAGCGCAGCAGTTTCCAGTCCGCCGGGGTCAGCAGGGCTTTTTTCAGCGGGCTGTCAGCGAAATGCTGCTTGATCACTAGCCCGCAGCCTTCGGCTTGCTGCACATCGACGATGGTTTCGTGCAGGCTGTCGTTCCAGGCTTGTTCGGTGGTGACGCTATAGCCGTCCTCCAACAGCGCTGCCTTGAGCACGCCGAGCATGCCAGCGTGGTCGTGCTTTTTATCGCAGACCAGCAGGTGCAGATGGGCCTGAGTCACGCCAGCGATCAGTTTGGCCCGTTTGAGCGCCAGGCTTTCCGAGTGTTCGGGTTCGATGACCACCAGGATACTGCGAATGGCTTGCATGATCGGGATCTCCATGAAGATAAAAAACACTGCGTTGGACAACTATAGTTGCTGGTCGGCATTCGGCGACTTGATGCATATCAACGGTTGGCGTCTGGTGGTCTGTCGGCAGGCCGGTATAATCGGCGCCCTTCGTTCTGTACCTTTTATCCGTGAGCCCCATGATCCTTCCCGAAATTCACGAATTCCTTGGCTGCCGCACGCCCGATGGCTGGGTCCAGGCCGCGCTGGCCGATCAGGAAACCCTGCTGATCGACCACAAAAACTGCGAATTCAAGGCGGCCAGCACGGCGTTGAGCCTGATTGCCAAATATCACTCCCACGTCGATCTGATCAACCTGATGTCGCGTCTGGCCCGGGAAGAGCTGGTGCACCACGAACAGGTCATGCGTCTGATGAAAAAGCGCAAGATCGAGCTGCGTCAGCTGTCCGCCGGGCGTTACGCCTCGGGGCTGCGCAAAGTGGTGCGCAGCCATGAACCGGTGAAGCTGGTGGACACGCTGGTGGTCGGCGCCTTCATCGAAGCCCGCAGCTGCGAGCGTTTCGAGGCGTTGGTGCCGCATCTGGATGAAGAACTGGGCAAGTTCTACTTCGGTCTGCTGAAAAGCGAGGCGCGGCATTTTCAGGGTTACCTGAAGCTGGCCTATCAGTACGGTGACGCCAAGGACATTGCCCAGGTGATCGACAAGGTTCGTGATGCCGAGCAGGCGTTGATCGAGTCCCCGGATGTGGAGTTTCGTTTTCACAGTGGGGTGCCAGTCGCCGCATAACCTTGTAGGAGCACGGCTTGCCGGCGAAAGCGTCCTTGAGATCGCCTTCGCGGGCAAGCCTCGCTCCTGCAATTGTTAAAAACTCTTAAAAGAATGAAACATCGCCAAAAACCGGCCCTCATGGCCGGTTTTTGCTGCCTGCGATAACTGTCCCGCCACCGATTGGCGCCATAATGCCGACCACTTCACTCAAGGGTTGGCAAACGGTCGTTATGGATAACCTGGGTTTTGGCAAAGTACTGCTGGTGGAAGATGACGAAAAGCTTGCCGGGCTGATCGCGCATTTCCTCTCACAACATGGTTTTGAGGTCCGCGAGGTGCATCGCGGTGACCTCGCGTTGGCCGCTTTCCTCGAGTTCAAACCGAAAGTTGTCGTACTCGACCTGATGTTGCCGGGCAAGAGCGGCCTGCACGTGTGCCGCGAGATCCGCAGCGTGTCGGACACGCCCATCGTCATCCTCACGGCCAAGGAGGACGACCTCGATCACATCCTCGGCCTGGAGTCCGGTGCCGACGACTACGTGATCAAACCGATAAAACCCCCCGTGCTACTGGCTCGTTTGCGCGCCTTGCAACGCCGTCAGCTGCCGGACAACAACGTGAGCAGCTCGCTGGAGTTCGGCCATTTGAGCATCGACCGCAGTTGCCGCGAAGTGCGCCTGGCGGGCGAGGGTATCGAGCTCACCACCATGGAATTCGAACTGCTGTGGTTGCTGGCCAGCGCCGCCGGCAAGACGCTGTCCCGCGACGATATCCTCAACCGCATGCGCGGTATCGCCTTCGATGGCCTCAACCGCAGCGTCGACGTCTACATCAGCAAGTTGCGCGGCAAACTCAAAGACAACCCGCGCGAGCCGGTGTGCATCAAGACCGTGTGGGGCAAGGGTTACCTGTTCAATCCGTTCGCGTGGGAGTTGTAGATGCTGCGGTTATTTCTCGGGCTGTTTCTGGTGATGACGGTCGGGCTGGTACTGGCGCTGCAAACGGTCGAGCGCACGTTCGATGCGTTGCTTGATCATGAGATGCAGGCCTACAACCAGGAAGCGGTGCGCGGTCAGGCCTGGTCGCTGGCCGAACAGTTGCGCGGCCTGGATGGTCCGGCCCGGGAGCGCCAACTGGAAGCCGTGCGCCCCCACTACGGCTTGGGCCTGACCCTAATCGAGACCGATCAAATGGCCCTGAGTGATCAGGAAAAAGCCGAGCTGGCCCAGGGAATGTTGGTGATTCGCGACAAATACACGCAATTTATCTCCCGAATCGACAGCGGCCCGCAGTTGCTCAGCATCAAGCTGCCAGCCGAGCCGAGTTTGATGCCGTTCTACATTGCAGCGGCTTACCTGATGATCGCGGTGATGATTGGTTTCGTGCTGTTTTTCTGGGTGCGGCCGCACTGGCGAGATCTGGAGAAACTGCGTCTGGCGGCCGAGCGATTCGGCGATAACGATTTGTCGTCGCGGATCCAGCTGTCCAAGCGATCGAACATTCGCGACCTGGCCGAACACTTCAACCTGATGGCGGCGCGCATCGAGGGCCTGATCGCCAATCAGCGAGAGCTGACCAACGCGGTGTCCCACGAACTGCGTACGCCGATTGCGCGATTGTCGTTCGAACTCGATCAACTCAAGCAACAAACCGATCCGACCCAGAATCGCGAACTGATCGCCGACATGTATGCCGACCTCAGTGAACTGGAAGAGATGGTTTCCGAGCTGCTGACATACGCCAGCCTTGAGCGCGGCGCCACGGTGATTGCCCGGGAGAATATTCAGGCCAGCCACTGGCTCGACAGCGTGGTTGGCAGCGTGGCGCTGGAGGCCGAGGCCGCCGGGGTGCAACTGCTGATTGTCGAATGTCAGGTGGATCAGGTCCGCATCGAACCGCGTTTCATGGCCCGCGCGGTGATCAATTTGCTGCGCAATGCCATTCGCTATGCCGACGAGCGGGTGGAAGTGTCGTTGGTGCGCACCGGCGATCATTACGAAGTGCGGGTCAACGATGACGGGCCGGGCGTGCCGCTGGACGGGCGGGAGAAAATCTTCGAGCCGTTCTCGCGCCTGGACGCCAGCCGCGACCGCCGCACCGGTGGTTTTGGCCTGGGGCTGGCGCTGGTGCGACGGGTGTCGCAATCCCATGGCGGGCAAGTGGAAGTGGCGGATTCGCCGTGGGGCGGGGCGTCGTTTCGCATGACCTGGGCGCATGTCGATTAGCTGTGGCGTTCTTGTGGACGCCTTCGCGGGCAAGCCTCGCTCCTACAGAGTTTTGTGAACGACACATCACCGTAGGAGCGAGGCTTGCCCGCGAAGGGGCCATCAGCAACACCATCTCTTCAAAAGGTATAAACCACCTGCCCAACCAACGACGTCTGCATCCTTTGACAGCTTTGTCGGGAAACTGTCAAAGACTGTAAAGCGACCTAACGGCTCAAACCCAGGCGCTCATGCCATTGGGCGATGGATTCCTCTGGATAGACGTCGAACTGTTGGTCGCCCGGATGCGCCTCGACTTCTACCCATGGCGCTTTGGAGCCGAGCATCAGATGCGTGTGTTCCAGTGGTATCGGCAACGGGGTGTCGATGGCCGAGGCAAACGGGTGAATCAATTCCGGCCACTCAGGGCTGAACAGCCATAATCCCGAGCCGCAAAGGGAACAGAAATGCCGCTCGGCGGTGCTGCGGCGGGCGCGTTTTTCACCTTCTTCCTTGAGTCGCGCGTGGTAAATCGAGATGTGCTTGCGGCCGCGTACCTTCAGGCTCTCGGCATCGCCCCCCAGGTTGATCGTATAACCGCCACCGCCCTGGGTCTTGCGACAGATGGAGCAATAGCAGCGTTGATAAGGGTAGGGATTGGCGCTGGTCAGGCTGAACGACACCGCGCCGCAATGGCAGGAGCCTTCGAGCTGCATGGGGATCTCCGCTGGGGTTTTGGTCTACTCCAGTCAGACTAGACTGTCGGAGTTCCTTGACTTGAATTTATGCTGGATGTGCCGGCGCTATCGCGAGCAGGCTCGCTCCCACATTGGATCTCCAGTGTTCACAAATAATGTGTTCGCAGAAAGTCCCCTGTGGGAGCGAGCCTGCTCGCGATGAACGATAACGCGGTCTACCGGCTGGGCACCCGCCACAAGTACCACGCCGCCACCGTCCGATAAGGGCGCCACGCCAACCCTATTTCAATCATCTGCTTACGCGTCGGCTGTACCTCCAACCCCTTCAGCCGCCGATAACCCTCACGCACGCCAAAGTCATCGGCCGGTAAAATGTCCGGCCGCTCCAGGCTGTAGATCAGCAGCATTTCCACCGTCCAGCGACCCACCCCACGCAAGGTAATCAAGCGCTCGATCAACGCTTCATCGTCCATGGCCAGGGCCGTGGCGTAATCCGGCACCACGCCGTCCAGAGCCGCCTGGGCGATGCCCTGAATGGTCGCGATCTTGCTGGCGGAAAACCCGCAACCGCGCATCTGTTCGAAGTCGGTTGCCAGAATCTGCTCGGGCCTTGGGAAGGTGATTGAAGGAAACAACGCCAGCAGCCGGCCGACAATCGCATCGCCGGCCTTTGCGTGCAGTTGCTGATAGGCAATCGCCCGTACCAGCGATTCGTAAGGGTCGCGAGCCGCATGGGGCTGATGCAGGCAGGGGCCGATGGCGTTGATATGGCGTTGCCAGTCGGCATCGAGGGCCGAGAGAAATTCGCTGGCCAGTTGGTAGGTATCGGGCATGGAGCATCCTGAAGCGCGGGTGACTGCGGGGGAGATTAGCCCTCACCCCGCAGCGCCGCACTCCATTGCTTGCGGTCAAATTTTTCCGGAGGAGGCCAGCAGGGCGTTCACTTGGCCATAAGTGAAGGCCTTGAGGTCGCTGCTATCGAGTTTTCCGGTTTCCAGAAAGCTTTTGGCCACCGACGCCATGGCGCCGTAGAGGAACTCGGCGATGCTCGAGCCGGCGCTCAAACGGCGCACGCCGAGGGCTTGCAGTTCTTCAGGAGAAGGCAGGCTCGCGAAACCGAGCACGTTCACCGGCAGCGTCGTGCCATGGCACAGCGCTTCGATCTCATACGCCGCCGTGACACCCGCCGCAAACAACCCATCGGCACCGGCGGCCTGATACAACGCCGCCCGTTTGAGTGTTTCTGCGACGCGATCTTCGGCCGGTACCAAGCCCTTGAGATACACGTCGGTGCGAGCGTTGATAAACAGCTTCACACCCCGGCGATCGGCGACCTGGCGAGCGATTTCGATTTTGCGGGCCAGCAGGTCGGGCGGCGAAGCACCGTCCTCGATATTGATCCCCACGGCACCGGCGGCGATGACGGCGTCGATCACTTCCGCGACTCGCCCCAGGTCATCGGAATAACCGGCCTCAATGTCCACGGTCAACGGCACCGTGATGACTCGGGCGATGGATTCAACGGTGGAAACGAGACGTTCAAGCGGCAAGGTATTGCCATCCGGGTAACCGTGAACCCAAGCCACCGCCGCGCTGCTGGTGGCGACGGCCTTGCTGCCCAGCTGTTCCACCAATCGCGCCCCGGTGGCATCGGCGACGTTGGTCAAAATCAGCAGGCCGCTCTGGTGCAGTTGGTGGAATTGATTGTCGAGTGTGTCCATCGAATGTCCTTCCTTATGACTTTCTGAAAAGAAATGGCGGCGTGATCAGAACGCGAGTTGTTCGGTGATTTGCACCGCGGCGCTTTCCAGCCTGAGCAGAAACGCCTTGCGCGGTTGTCCTCCACCATAGCCGGTCAACGAGCCGTCTGCACCGATCACCCGGTGACAGGGCAGGATAATCGCCAAGCGGTTTTGTCCGTTGGCCAGGCCCACGGCGCGACTGGCGCCGGGCTTGCCCAACTGCGCGGCGATGGCGCCATAAGTAGTGGTCTGGCCGTACGGAATCCTCATCAGCTCGGCCCACACTTGCCGGGCGAAAGCGCTGCCGGGCAGGTGCAGTGGCACGTTGAATTCGGTCCGTTTGCCGGCGAAGTATTGCGCCAGTTCTGCTTCGATTTGCTGCAAATGCCCGTTGTGTCCGGGTGCCACGGCGTAGCCATAACGGTTGTGCAATTCTTCGATTTCCTTGGTCAGTGCCGGTCGATCGAGAAACTCCAACAGCACCAGCCCACGCTGTTCGGCCATGGCGATCATCGGCCCCAGTGGTGTGGTCAGCCGAGTGAACAGCAGTGGCTCGCTGTGGGCGGCGCGGCCGGGCGTGATATGGAACGACTTTTGAAACGCATCACGAAAGCCGCTAAGGGATTCGTAGCCGGAGTCGAACGCCGCGTTGTCGATGGACGCGCCCTGTTTGATGCCACCCAGGGCGATGCCCAGGCGCCGGCTGCGCAGCCAGGCGTGAAAGGTCATGCCGAAATGCTGCTTGAACCAGCGGCGCAGTTTCAGCGGCTCGATGCCCTCGGCCAGCAACTGGGCATCGGTCCAGCGCAGGTCGGGGTCGGCGTCCACGGATTTGAGCAGTCGCTGCACCCAGTCCGGCGCGATGGCCGCGGCGTCCAGTGGCTTGCAACGCAGACAGGCCCGATAGCCCGCCGACATCGCCTCATCGGCATGAGCGAAAAACTCGACATTTTCCGGCTTTGGTTTGCGCGCCGTACAGCCGGGGCGGCAGAAAATGCCAGTGGTTTTGACCGCGGTAAAGAACACCCCCTCGTAGGCGGTGTCGCGTTCGAGCATGGCGCGAACCATCTCGGCGTGGGGCGGAAGCACAGCGTTTTGTAGGTTCATGGGCTGAGCATATGCTGCGTCGCCCGGCGCCTCCACCGGAAAATCGACAGTGAATTTTTAGGGGCCTGAGCTACAGTCATCGGGTCACCGATAATCCTGTAAACGTTATTTTCAGGAATCATCCTATGCAACCGTTCACGATCAAACACATCGATCACATCGTCCTGCGCGTCAAGGATCTGGAACGAAGCATCATTTTTTACGGCGAGGTACTCGGCGCCGAACTGGTCAAGCGCCGTGACGATCTGGGCCTGGTGCATTTGCGTGCGGGCACCTCGATGATCGACCTTGTCGACATCCAGGGCGAACTCGGCCGCAAGGGCGGTGCTGCCCCTGGCCGCGAACAGCGCAACGTCGATCACTTCTGCCTGCGGATCGAACCGTTCGACGAGGAAGCGCTGGTCAGTCACTTGCAGTCCTTTGGCCTTACCCCCGAGAAAGCCGCCGTGCGTTTCGGCGCCGAAGGCCACGGGCTGTCGATCTATTGCTTCGATCCGGACGGCAATCAGGTCGAACTGAAAGGGCCGTCCGAAGGGTAAGGATCACGCCCGTTTCGCCATCAACAACACCGAAGCCGCTGCCGACAACAATCCCGCGCAGCAACGGTTGAATAGCCGCTTGCCCCGTGGTTCGGCGAACCAGCGGCGCATGTGCAGGCCCATATAGGCGTAGGCGCTGATGGCGATCCATTCCAGCATCAGGAACAACGCGCCGAGCACCACGAATTGCGCGGCAATCGGCCGAGTCGGGTCGACGAACTGCGGCAGGAAGGCGGTGAACAGCAAGATAGCCTTGGGATTACCCGCCGCTACAAGAAACTCCTGCCGCGCCAGCGCGACAATTCCAATTGGCACGCCGCTCACAACCTGCTCGGTCTCGGGATTGGCGCGCCACAGTTGCCAGGCCAGGTACAACAGGTAAGCGGCGCCGACGATCTTGATCGCATAAAACAGCCATTCCGAGGTTTGCAGCACCACCGACAACCCGGCGGCGGCCAGGGCGATCATCCCGGCAAACGCCAGCAAACGACCGACGCCGGCCACACAGGCGCGACGATAGCCATAACGGGTAGCGTTGCTGACCGACAGCAGATTGTTCGGGCCGGGGGCCATGTTCAAGGCGAAGCAGGCCGGGAGGAACAGGGTGAGGGTGGCGAGGTCCATGACGACGGCTCCGGTAACGAGAGCGGTATTTTTATCATGAGTGACGAGTGGGCCGGCCCATACAGCGGTGAGCGCAAATCGCCGTACACTTGCGTTGGCTTGGTTAAGGCATGCGCAATCCATGTAGGAGCCAGGCTTGCCGGCGAAGGCGTCCTTAAGAGCGCCTTCGCCGGCAAGCCTGGCTCCTACAAGGGATCTCCTTCGTCATTCAGGTTGGGATCAGAGAGAAAAACAGGGGACAGACCACGATTGCCCGGCATTTGCCTTGAATCGTGGTCTGTCCCCTTTTAATGCGATCAACCGGAAATACGCGCTATTTGATCTGCACAATCACCGGACCTTCCGTCACGATCGGCGGGTTTGCATGAATATTCGAGGCATTTTTCTGAATCCAGTCGCGCGCGACTTTCAAGCTCGCATCGCTGCCGGCCTTGTCCGTGCAAACAGTCACCGCCGTACCGCCATCACCCGTGTTCAGCAGTGTGTAGCTTACCAAGCCTGGCACTGTCCGCAGGGTAGCTTCGACGTCGGCCTTGCGCTCTTCTAGAAGATCGAAAAGCTGTTTTGCTCCAGCACCCAAGTAGGTTCTTATAACCGCATACATGGTCGTCTCCTTTAGGAGTTACCGTCTTGATGCCAATCCAGTTCCGCTAATGGCCGCTATCACTCAGGTTTCAGTGCGTCCCGATTTAATCAGCTTAGCCAAACGCCCGGCGGCGAGCGAAATGCAACGACCACCGGCCACTTTTGGCCGAGAGCGAACTGGACTGCGGCGGTATCAGGGCAGCGATGTGACTTATGTTGTGGTCAACGCGCCTTGAGTCGGAGCAGTGGGCAAGCGTAACGAGGCACTTTCCAGGGTTTTCCAGAGATTGCGCATCGTCGGATTCTGATTGGCGATTGCGCAGTACGATCGGATTTCCAGACGCGTACTCCATTCCTCGCCACCCGCCCTGACCAATAGCCCTCGCTCCATTTCGTCGATGACTGCGCTTTGTGGCAACCAGGCTACGCCGTAGCCCTCGATAGCCATGCGCATCAGCAGCATCGCCATATCCGCTTCATAACAGCGCTCCAGCGCGACCGGTGCAGGGCCGTTCTTGATAACGATGTCAGCAACGCGACCAAGAAAAGTCGTTGCGGTGTAGGCGAGATAGGGGACCGGCTTGCCGGAGCTGCCGGGTAAGCGGAACAGCGGTTCGCCTCTGTCGTTTGCCGCGCATAAGGGGATGAAAGCATCGTGCCCGAGCGTCAGGCTGCCGAAACGCTCAGGGTTCAGCAGGATAGGTGCAAGAGGGTGGTGATAGACCATCATCAAATCGCAACTGCCTTCCTCTAACGCAATGACGGCATCATGAATATTGGCGGCGACCACCCGTGCATTGAACTGCTCATTATGTTGCTGGAACTGCGAGAGCCATTTAGGAAGAAAGGTCATCGAGAGGCTGTGGCCAGCCGTGACCTGGATGGATCGTCCCGGCATCCGCTCCACCTCGCGCAACGTTGAGCGCAATCTCAGTAACCCTGCCAGCGCCTCTCTGCTTTCTTCACAGAAAGTCACTCCGGCAGCTGTGAGCTGGACGGGATAGGTGCCACGGTCCACAAGCTCGACGCCGACCCATTCCTCAAGTGACCGAATACGGCGTGACAGCGCCGACTGCGTCACACACCGGACCTCAGCCGCGCGCGAGAAATTTTTCAGTTCGGCGATCGCTAGAAGATCATCCAGCCATTTGATTTGCATATCGTGATCTCCCGCTGTGAGAACGTCATTTTACGTTGGAATCGCCCGGCCAATGCGGCTGTTAACCAACTATTCCAAAAGCGCATAGGCCTAGCAGGATTACTCATCATGCCCGGTCGATCCGATCCTTAGAATCAGCACAGCATCAATGCCCCTCAGAGCATTGGGCGAATCAAATTGACCCTGCCAAGTAAAAAAATCCAATAACTACTTGAGGACAGCTCCGTGAAGAAAAATAAGCTTCCACGTCGAATTGCGATTGGCATTGTGCTGGGCGTGCTTGTGGGTTGGGCGTGTCACCATTTCGCAGGAAGCGAGCAAAGTGCCAAAGAAATTGCGGCTTACTTTTCGATGGTCACCGACATTTTCCTGCGCTTGATCAAAATGATCATCGCCCCGCTGGTATTTGCGACGCTGGTCGGTGGTATTGCCAGCATGGGCAACTCTCGTTCCGTTGGACGGATCGGCATGCGGGCGATGGCGTGGTTCGTGACGGCTTCAGTCATCTCTCTCATGATCGGGATGGGGCTGGTTAACCTGTTTCAACCAGGGGCCGGATTGAATATGGAGGTTGTTCAGCATGCAACCGCCGCCGTGCCAGTCAACACGGGCGATTTCAGCCTCAAGACCTTCATCAGCCATGTGTTCCCTCGCAGTATTGCCGAGGCCATGGCTAACAACGAGATCCTGCAAATTGTGGTTTTTTCGCTGTTCTTCGGATTCGCCTTGGCAGGTGTCAAACGCGCTGGTTACACGAAGATAACGGACTCCATCGAGGAGTTGGCAAAGGTGATGTTCAAGATCACCGACTACGTGATGGCTTTTGCGCCGATTGGTGTTTTCGCCGCCATCGCGTCTGCCATTACTACCCAAGGTCTTGGGTTGCTCGTCGATTACGGCAAGCTGATTGCAGAGTTTTACCTGGGGATTGCCATCCTTTGGGCCGTGTTGTTCGGCGCAGGCTATGTGTTCCTCGGACGATCGGTTTTTGACCTCGGCAAGCTTATTCGCGAGCCGATCCTCTTGGCGTTTTCGACCGCCAGCAGCGAGTCCGCTTACCCCAAAACGATTGAGGCTCTGGAGAAGTTCGGCGCTCCAAAACGGGTGTCCAGCTTCGTGTTGCCCCTGGGTTACTCGTTCAACCTTGACGGTTCGATGATGTACCAGGCGTTTGCCATCATGTTCATTGCCCAGGCGTACAACATCGACCTCAGTTTTACCCAGCAACTGCTGATTCTTTTAACGTTGATGGTCACCAGCAAGGGCATGGCGGGTGTGGCACGTGCCTCCGTCGTCGTAGTCGCTGCGACGCTGCCGATGTTCAATCTTCCTGAAGCAGGCCTGCTGCTGATCATCGGCATTGACCAGTTTCTGGACATGGCTCGCACAGCCACCAACGTTGTGGGCAACAGTATCGCAACGGCCGTCGTCGCCAAATCCGAACCCCATGAAGAACCCGTGGAGGAGGGCGAAGCACAGGCTCCAGTGCGGTCTCGATCCGAACCGGTTTCGGTTGCTTGAGGAGTTGCGTCATGAAGGTTAAAGCGAAGTCGACCAACAAGGCTTCTGTTGTCCGTAAGCTGGGTATTGTCGGTGGGCTTGGGTCACTGGCCGGGGGCGATCTGTTCTATAAATTGGTCAAGTCCAGAGCGGTGTTGGAGGACCAGGGCCGATACCATTTCCTGTTTGAGCAGCACCCTTTCAAGGACGTGCTGCTGCCCCTGGACAGCGGAGCGAGCATGACTTCGCGCAAGTTCTATGTGTTCCAGGTGTGCAAGTCGTTCGAGGAAAGTGGCTTCGATGCCGTGATGCTTCCATGCTTCGCTAGCCATACCTTCCGCGCTGAAATTCAGGAGGAGCTTGGCATTCCGGTGTTGGACATGATGGCCGCTTTGGCCCGGCACGTTAGCCACGTAGTCGAGCCGCAAACGACCTTGGGTGTCATCGCCTCCGATTTTGTCCGTCATTGCGGATTGTTCGAACGACATTTCGAAAAGGATTTCAAGATTGTTTATCCGGATCCAGAAGCGCAATTGGCGTTGATGGAGGCCATGTACGGCCTGAGCGGCATCAAGGACGGCCATCTGGAAGGCGTGCCTCTTGAAGCGGTTTACCAGGCTTGCCTCTCCTTGCAGGCGCAGGGAGCCACGGTGATCTTGCCCGGCATGACAGAGCTTTCGCTGGTCTGTGCTGACCTGCAGCGTCGAGGGGTTGCCGTCCTGGACATCAATGAGATCTACGCGAACTTCGCCACGCTAGAGAGCGGACAGCCCAGGCGTCCCCCTTTCAAACTGGGCATTCTGGGCGGCGTCGGGCCTGCCGCCACCGTGGATTTCATGGGCAAAGTGGTCGCCCATACGTCTGCGGGGAAGGATCAGGAACATATCAAAATGGTGGTCGAGCAAAACCCGCAAATACCGGACCGAACGGCCAGTCTGCTACGAGATGAAACGGATCCCACGATGGCGATGTATGCGACCTGCAAGCGACTCGAAAGCGCGGGCGCAAACGCCATCGCGATACCCTGCAACACCGCCCATGCTTTCGTCGAACGGATTCAGACGCACCTGAGGGTACCCATCGTGAACATGCTGACCGAGACGGTGGAATGGATCGTGCACAAATATGGTTCGGGTAAGGCGATCGGTCTTTTGGCGACATCCGGTACCGTGCAAAGCCAGGTTTATCACCAGGCCGCACGCCGCGCCGGGCTGCAAATCCTCACGCCTGGCGTCGATTATCAAACGATGGTCATGGACGCCATCTATGGACCGCGAGGCATCAAGGCCGGATTTACCCAAGGGCTCTGCAAAGAGCAACTGCTGCTGGCGGCCGAACACCTGTGTGAGTTGGGGGCGGGGGTTCTGATCCTGGGGTGCACGGAATTGCCCTTGGTGCTCGACCATTGCGAGGCGTTTGAAATCAATGGGCACACCGTGGCCATTGTTGACCCCACCACGATCCTGGCGTTGAAGTGCATAGAGTTGGCAGACAAGAACCCGTCAAGCCAACGAGCTATCTGAAGCGCTCAAGTGAGCGTTGAGCAAGCGCCAGGCAATGAGGCCTGACATCAAACAAGCGCTCCCATACACCCCAATTCTCCATAGGAGCTGCCGCAGGCGGTGATCTTTTGGTGCGGCAGCTCCTACGGGGGATCTCCTTATCAAGCGAGACGCGGTGCTTCAACAGGCGGGGTGCCGTCGTGAAACATTGTCTTCAATTGAGCACGCAGTTCCGGCGAATCGGTGTGCTTGTGAACGCTGACCGCATGCTGTGCGGCAGCTTCGAGCAGTTCGTTTTCAGAGTCTGCGGACAGCGCGACCGAGCATTTGGAATCGCTTGGAAACTCGCGGCAGTCGATGTATTTACGCGCCATGATCTTCTCCTCCCTACGACGAAGGCAGGCCGTGGCCTGCGTGAACGATCACTCGACGCGCCACCCCATACATCAAACACGATTGCATGCCGCTTCGAGTGTGCCAACTCTTGAAGTATAGGCCCCGACAGGCTTGCAATGACGCAGAGGGGAGTTTTCTTCAATACGTCGCTCGGGCGGCTCTTTACCTTGAGGCCTGGTTCAACTGAATTGAAGAAGGTATGCAATGAGTCTGGTTCTTTCCATGGCCGCGTTTGCGCTGGCCGCTTCCATTACCCCCGGTCCGGTGAACATCGTAGCGTTGAGCTCCGGAGCGCAGTTCGGCTTTCGCGCCAGTCAGCGGCATGTAGCCGGGGCGACCCTGGGGTTCGTGCTGCTGTTGGTGTTGATGGGGTTGGGGCTGCATGAACTGCTGAAACTGTGGCCGTTGATGACCCGGGTGGTGCAATTGGCTGGCGTGGCGTTTCTGTTGTTCATGGCTTTCAAATTGGCCACTGATAATGGTCAGCTCGATGCCAAGGAGTCAGGTCGGGCGCCGTCGATGCTGTATGGCGCGGTGATGCAGTGGCTCAACCCGAAAGCCTGGCTGGCATGCGTGGCGGGGATGGGCGCGTTTGTCGCCGATGGCGAAGCGCGGTTGGTTTGGCAGTTCGCCGCGGTGTATCTGGTGATCTGCTACCTGTCGGTGGGTTGCTGGGCGTATGCCGGGACGTTTTTGCGCGGCTATCTGAGTAACCCGGCGGGGATGCGCCTGTTCAATCGGGTCATGGCGTTGTTGCTGGCGGTGAGTGCGGGGTATTTGCTGTTGCCGTAGCTTAAGGGGGCTGCATAAATTTTATTGCGATTGAGTTCCCCTGTGGGAGCGAGCCT
>NZ_AKJK01000061.1 GCF_000282375.1 Pseudomonas sp. GM50 | reverse complement strand
TCAAGCTCAGCGGCGACCTGAAAGTGCCTGAAGACCAGGTCAAGTCCCTGCTGCTGGTTCAGAAAGGCCAGGTGTTCTCGCGCAAGCTGATGACCACCACGTCCGAACTGATCACCCGTCGCCTGGGTAACGAGGGTTACACCTTCGCCAACGTCAACGGCGTGCCTCAGCCTCACGATGACGACCACACGGTCGACATCACGTTCGCTGTCGATCCGGGCAAGCGTGCTTACGTGAACCGCATCAACTTCCGTGGCAACACCAAGTCCGAAGACGAAGTGCTGCGCCGTGAAATGCGTCAGATGGAAGGCGGTTGGGCTTCGACTTACCTGATCGATCAATCCAAGACCCGTCTGGAACGTCTGGGCTTCTTCAAGGAAGTCAACGTCGAGACACCGGCCGTGCCGGGCGTAGACGACCAGGTTGACGTGAACTACAGCGTTGAAGAGCAGGCGTCCGGCTCGATTACCGCCAGCGTCGGTTTCGCCCAGAGTGCCGGTCTGATCCTGGGTGGTTCGATCACCCAGAACAACTTCCTGGGTACCGGTAACAAGGTCAGCATCGGTTTGACCCGCAGTGAATACCAGAGCCGCTATAACTTCGGTTATGTCGACCCCTACTGGACTGCTGACGGTGTGAGCCTGGGTTACAACGCTTTCTACCGCACCACCGACTATGACGACCTCGATGTCGACGTGGCCAGCTATGCCGTAGACAGCCTGGGTGCTGGCGTGAGCGTCGGCTACCCAATCAGCGAGACTTCGCGCCTGACCTTCGGTCTGACTGCACAGCAGGACAAGATCAAGACCGGCCAGTACACCGTTGACGAGATTTTCGACTTCGTTAACCGCGAGGGCGACAGCTACCTGAACTTCAAGGCTTCGGCCGGTTGGTCCGAGTCCACTTTGAACAAAGGCGTATTGGCGACCCGTGGTCATTCCCAAAGCCTGACCCTGGAAACCACCACGCCGGGTAGCGACCTGTCGTTCTTCAAGCTTGATTACCGTGGCCAGTTGTTCCAGCCATTGTCTGAAAACTACACCATGCGCCTTCACACCGAACTGGGTTATGGCGATGGCTACGGTTCTACCGATGGCTTACCGTTCTATGAAAACTACTATGCTGGTGGTTTCAACTCGGTTCGTGGTTTCAAGGACAGTACCCTCGGTCCTCGCAGTACACCTAGCCGCGGCGCGGCTGTCACGGGTAACGCCGGTACGCTCGCCGACCCGGACCAGGATCCGCTGCCATTCGGTGGTAACGTCCTGATCCAGGGTGGTGTCGAAGTACTGTTCCCGCTGCCATTCGTCAAGGATCAGCGTTCCCTGCGTACTTCGGTATTCTGGGACGTGGGTAACGTTTTCGACTCCAAGTGCGACAAAACGACGAACGCCAATGTTGGTTCAACCGCCCAAACAGCGTGTAACGACATTAGCCTGAGCAACATGGCCAGTTCCGTCGGTGTAGGCGTGACCTGGGTTACCGCACTGGGTCCTCTGAGCTTCGCGTTGGCCATGCCGGTCAAGAAACCGGATGACGCTGAGACTCAAGTGTTCCAATTCTCCCTCGGCCAGACGTTCTAAGCGTCTGACCCAAGATAACGACAATGGATTTTGTAGGAGTGCATCGTGCGTAAGTTGACTCAATTGGTTCTCCTGGCGACCGTACTGGTAGCAGGTCCGGCTTTTGCCGACATGAAAATCGCCGTTCTGAACTATCAGATGGCACTGCTGGAATCCGACGCGGCGAAAAAATACGCCGTGGATGCCGAGAAAAAATTCGGCCCGCAACTGACCAAGCTCAAAAGCCTGGAAAGCAGCGCCAAGGGTATCCAGGACCGTCTGATGGCTGGCGGCGACAAAATGCAACAAGGCGAACGTGAGCGTCTGGAGCTTGAGTTCAAGCAAAAGGCTCGTGATTTCCAGTTCCAGTCCAAGGAACTGAACGAAGCCAAGGCCGTTGCCGACCGTGAAATGCTGAAACAGCTCAAGCCGAAACTGGACAGCGCTGTGGAAGAAGTCATCAAGAAAGGTGCTTTTGACCTGGTCTTCGAGCGTGGCGCAGTGATTGATGTCAAGCCTCAGTACGACATCACTCGCCAGGTTATCGAGCGCATGAATCAGCTGAAGTAACCCATGACAGCGACTATAAAGCTCGGCCAGTTGGCCGAGTTCCTCGGCGCCACCTTGCGTGGCGACCCGAAGAAAGAAATTACTGGGCTAGCCACTTTGCAAGAGGCTGGCCCAGCTCAGTTGAGCTTTCTGGCAAATCCTCAATACCGTAAATACCTGGCTGGCAGTCAGGCTGCAGCTGTATTGCTGAAGGCCGCTGACGCTGAAGGTTTTGCCGGTGATGCATTGGTGGTGCCGGATCCGTACCTGGCCTACGCGCGCGTTTCCCATTTGTTCGATCCCAAACCCAAGGCGCCTGCCGGTATTCATCCGACAGCGGTGGTGGCCGCGGATGCAGTGGTCGATCCAGCGGCGAGCATCGGTGCTTTTGCGGTGATCGAAAGTGCGGCGCGTATTGGCGCAGGTGTGACCGTTGGGGCTCATTGCTTCATCGGTGCGCGCTGCGAAATCGGCGAGGGCGGCTGGTTGGCTCCGCGTGTCACGCTGTATCACGATGTGCGCATCGGCAAACGGGTGGTGATTCAATCCGGTGCCGTGCTCGGCGGTGAAGGCTTCGGTTTTGCCAACGAGAAAGGTGTCTGGCAGAAAATCGCCCAGATCGGCGGCGTCTCGATCGGCGATGACGTGGAAATAGGCGTAAATACCGCTATCGATCGCGGCGCACTGGCCGATACCGTTATCGGCAATGGTGTGAAGCTCGACAACCAGATTCAGATCGCTCACAACGTCCAGGTCGGTGATCACACCGCCATGGCCGCGTGTGTGGGGATCTCCGGCAGCACCAAGATCGGCAAGCATTGCATGCTCGCCGGTGGCGTAGGGCTGGTGGGGCATATCGAAATTTGCGACAACGTTTTCCTGACCGGGATGACCATGGTGACCCACTCGATTACCGAGCCGGGTTCCTATTCTTCCGGTACGGCGATGCAACCGGCAGCCGAATGGCGCAAAAGCGCGGCACGTATCCGTCAGCTCGATGACATCGCGCGACGACTGCGACAGCTGGAAAAGCGTGTAGGGGACGTGACCCCTGACGGTAATGCTTCATCAGATGGCTGATACCATTTCCATATCAAGTGTGCACAGCCGCTAGACTGCCTCCTTGATTTGCTAGAGGAGTGCGCGTCAGTCGCGCGCTCCCAATCTTTACATAGGCTTCCCCCCGAAATGATGGACATCAACGAGATTCGCGAATACCTGCCTCACCGTTACCCGTTCCTGCTGGTGGACCGGGTCGTGGATCTGGATGTGGAAGGCAAGCGCATTCGCGCCTACAAGAATGTCAGCATCAACGAACCGTTCTTCAATGGTCACTTCCCTGCGCATCCAATCATGCCGGGCGTATTGATCATCGAAGCGATGGCTCAGGCTGCCGGGATCCTTGGTTTCAAAATGCTCGACGTGAAGCCTGCCGACGGCACGCTTTATTACTTCGTCGGCTCCGACAAGCTGCGCTTCCGCCAGCCTGTGCTGCCAGGCGATCAGCTGATCCTGGAAGCCAAGTTCCTGAGCTGCAAGCGTCAGATCTGGAAGTTCGAGTGCCAGGCTTCGGTCGATGGCAAGCCAGTCTGCTCCGCTGAAATCATCTGCGCGGAACGCAAACTATGAGTTTGATTGACCCTCGCGCAATCATCGATCCGACGGCCATTCTGGCCGACGACGTCGAAGTCGGCCCTTGGTCGATCATCGGCGCAGGTGTGGAAATCGGCGAGGGGACAGTGATCGGGCCGCATGTGATTCTCAAGGGCCCGACCCGAATCGGTAAGCACAACCGCATCTACCAGTTTTCTTCGGTAGGCGAGGACACGCCCGATCTGAAATACAAGGGCGAAGAAACCCGTCTGGTCATCGGTGACCATAACGTCATTCGCGAAGGTGTGACGATTCACCGCGGGACCATTCAGGACCGTTCGGAAACGACCCTGGGCGATCACAATCTGATCATGGCCTATGCCCACATCGGTCACGACAGCGTTATCGGCAACCACTGCATTCTGGTCAACAACACCGCGTTGGCGGGCCATGTGCATGTCGAGGACTGGGCGATCCTGTCCGGTTTTACCCTGGTTCACCAGTATTGCCACATCGGCGCCCACAGCTTTTCCGGTATGGGCACTGCCATTGGCAAGGACGTTCCAGCCTACGTCACGGTATTCGGCAACCCGGCCGAAGCCCGCAGCATGAACTTCGAAGGCCTGCGCCGTCGCGGTTTCAGCGAGGACGCGATTCACGCCTTGCGTCGTGCCTACAAGGTGGTTTACCGCCAGGGCCTGACGGTCGAGCAGGCGCTTGCCGAGCTGGCCGAACCCTCGCTTCAGTTCCCGGAAGTCGCGGTGTTCCGTGACTCCATCCAGTCTTCGACCCGCGGCATCACCCGTTAAGCATGGCCAATTTGCGTATTGCGCTGGTGGCGGGAGAGGCTTCCGGTGACATTCTGGGTGCGGGTCTCATGCGCGCGCTCAAGGCTCGGCATCCGGCAGTCGAGTTCATCGGTGTCGGCGGTCCGCTGATGCAGGCCGAAGGCCTGGCGTCGTATTTCCCGATGGAACGTCTTTCTGTCATGGGCTTGGTGGAAGTGCTGGGCCGTTTGCGCGAGCTGTTGGCGCGTCGCAAGAAACTGGTCGCGGACCTGATCGCCGAGAAGCCGGACGTGTTCATCGGTATCGATGCCCCGGACTTCAACCTCAATATCGAGCTCAAGCTGCGTCAGGCCGGGATCAAGACCGTGCATTACGTCAGCCCGTCGGTCTGGGCCTGGCGGCAGAAGCGGGTGCTGAAGATTCGCGAAGGTTGCGACCTGATGCTGACGCTGTTCCCGTTCGAAGCCAAATTTTATGAAGAGAAGGGTGTCCCGGTGCGGTTTGTCGGGCATTCCCTGGCCGATGCGATTCCGCTTGAGGCTGATCGCGCCGCCGCGCGGGCTGAGCTTGGCTTGCCGGATGGGCCGCTGGTCGCCCTGATGCCGGGCAGCCGTGGCGGTGAGGTCGGGCGCCTTGGTGCGCTGTTCCTCGACACCGCCCAGCGCTTGCGGGCCATGCGCCCGGGCGTACGGTTCGTCATGCCATGCGCGAGCCCGCAGCGCCGGGCCCAGCTTGAAGAGCTGCTGGCCGGTCGCGATCTGCCGCTGACCTTGCTCGACGGCAAATCCCATCTGGCCCTGGCGGCTTGCGACGCGGTGTTGATCGCTTCGGGGACGGCTACGCTGGAAGCATTGCTATACAAGCGACCGATGGTGGTCGCTTATCGCTTGGCACCGCTGACGTTCTGGATTCTCAAACGGATGGTGAAGAGTCCCTACGTCTCCTTGCCAAATCTGCTGGCCCAGCGCCTGCTGGTGCCGGAGTTGTTGCAGGACGATGCGACGGTAGAGGCCTTGGCCCAAACCCTGTCGCCACTGATCGAAGGTGGCCAGGAGCAGACCCGGGGCTTTGACGAAATCCACCGAACCCTGCGCTTGGACGCCTCCAATCAGGCAGCGGACGCGGTACTGAACCTGATTGGCAGAGCATAATGAGCAAAGCAAGTAAGCAGATGGGCCTGGATTTTATGCTGGTCGATGAGCTTGAAGATCTGGTGGCGGGTGTCGATGAAGTCGGTCGCGGCCCGCTGTGTGGTGCGGTGGTGACGGCGGCAGTGATCCTCGATCCGAGCCGCCCCATCCTGGGCCTCAACGACTCGAAGAAGCTTACCGAAGCTCGCCGTGATGCGCTTTACGATGAAATCTGCGAAAAGGCCCTGAGTTGGTATGTCGCTCGCGCTGAAGTAGAAGAAATCGACGAGCTGAACATTCTTCACGCCACCATGCTGGCCATGCAGCGTGCCGTCGAAGGGCTGCACATTCAGCCGAAACTGGCGATGATCGACGGCAACCGTTGCCCGAAGCTCTCGATGCGCGCCGAAGCGGTGATTCAGGGCGATGGCAAGGTACCGGCCATTGCCGCGGCATCGATTCTGGCCAAGGTCAGCCGTGATCGGGAAATGGCGGCATTCGAACTGATTTATCCGGGTTACGGGATCGGAGGCCATAAAGGCTACCCGACACCCGTTCACCTGGAAGCGCTGGCCCGCTTGGGGCCGACCCCAATCCATCGCCGCTCGTTCGCCCCGGTACGCTTGGCGTATGAAGCGCGGGAAAACCTGATCGAGCGTTAGCCGCAGGCTGATGTTTTACTCAAGGCCCGGTACAATCCGGGCCTTGTTGTCTTCACGTTTCTAGTTTCTAGACAGGATCACTATGCCGGCTTCATTCGTTCATCTACGCCTGCACACTGAATATTCCCTGGTCGACGGTCTGGTGCGGATCAAGCCGCTGGTCAAGACCCTGGTCGGCATGAACATGCCTGCCGTAGCGGTCACCGACCAGAACAACATGTGTTCCCTGGTCAAATTCTATAAAGCCGCCATGGGCGCCGGGATCAAGCCGATCTGTGGCGCCGACCTGTGGCTGTCGAACAAGGATCCGGATAACGCTCTGAGCCGGATCAGCCTGCTGGCGATGAACGCCGTGGGTTATCGCAACCTCACCGAACTGATCTCGCGTGGCTTCATCGATGGCCAGCGCAATGGTTCTGTCATCATCGAGCGCGAGTGGGTGGCTGAAGCCAGCGAAGGCTTGATCATGCTGTCGGCTGCGAAAGAAGGCGAGATCGGTCTGGCGATGCTCAGTGGCAACCCCGCCGAAGCGGAAAACCTGGCACGTGAATGGATGGCCGTGTTCCCGGATCGCTTCTACCTGGAAATCCAGCGCACCAACCGCCCCAACGACGAAGAACAGTTGCACGGTGCTGTGGCCCTGGCTGAAAAAATCGGTGCGCCGCTGGTCGCGACCAACGACGTGCGCTTCATCAAGCAGGAAGACTTCGCCGCCCACGAAACCCGCGTTTGCATCGGTGAAGGCCGCGCCCTCGACGATCCGCGGCGTTCGAAGAATTACAGCGATCAGCAATACCTCAAAAGCGCCGAGGAAATGGCCGAGCTGTTCAGCGACTTGCCCGAGGCGCTGGAAAACACGGTCGAGATCGCCAAGCGCTGTAACATCGACGTGAAACTGGGCAAGCACTTCCTGCCCAACTTCCCGATTCCCGATGGCATGACCATCGACGAGTACTTCCGCAAGGTTTCCTTCGACGGTCTGGAAGAGCGCCTCACCGTCCTGCTGCCCAAGGACACCACCGAAGACTACGAAGCCAAGCGTCAGGTCTATGTCGACCGGCTGAATTTCGAGCTGGATATCATCATCCAGATGGGGTTCCCCGGTTACTTTCTGATCGTGATGGACTTTATCCAGTGGGCCAAGAGCAACGGCGTGCCGGTAGGTCCGGGTCGTGGGTCGGGTGCCGGGTCGCTGGTGGCCTATGTGCAGAAGATCACCGACCTCGACCCGCTGGAATATGACCTGCTGTTCGAACGTTTCCTTAACCCGGAACGGGTATCCATGCCCGACTTCGACGTCGACTTCTGCATGGACGGCCGTGACCGGGTGATCGATTACGTGGCCGAGAAATACGGTCGTAACGCGGTTAGCCAGATCATCACCTTCGGTTCCATGGCGGCGAAAGCGGTGGTCCGTGACGTGGCGCGGGTGCAGGGCAAGTCCTACGGCTTGGCGGATCGTCTGTCGAAGATGATTCCGTTCGAAGTCGGCATGACCCTGGAAAAGGCCTACGAGCAGGAAGAAATCCTGCGCGACTTCATCAAGGTCGATGAAGAGGCAGCGGAAATCTGGGAGATGGCGCGCAAGCTCGAAGGCGTTGTGCGTAACGTCGGCAAGCACGCCGGTGGTGTGGTAATCGCGCCGACCAAGCTGACCGACTTCTCGCCGATTTATTGCGACGAAGCGGGTGATGGCCTGGTAACCCAGTTCGACAAGGACGACGTCGAGGCTGCCGGTCTGGTGAAGTTCGACTTCCTGGGGTTGCGGACCCTGACGGTCATCGACTGGGCGCTGAAAACCATCAACCGCGATCGCGCCAAGGTCAACGAGCCGCCGCTGGATATCGCCTTTATCCCGCTGGACGACAAACCGACCTACACGCTGTTGCAAAAAGCCGAAACCACCGCGGTGTTCCAACTTGAGTCGCGTGGCATGAAAGAGCTGATCAAAAAGCTCAAGCCCGACTGCCTGGAAGACTTGATCGCACTGGTGGCCCTGTTCCGTCCCGGCCCGTTGCAATCGGGCATGGTGGACGACTTCATCAACCGTAAGCACGGTCGCGCGGAACTCGCGTACCCGCACTCGGATTACCAGTACGAAGGCCTCAAGCCAGTCCTGGCGCCGACTTACGGCATCATCCTGTATCAGGAACAGGTGATGCAGATTGCCCAGGTCATGGCCGGTTACACCCTTGGCGGTGCGGACATGCTGCGTCGAGCCATGGGTAAGAAAAAACCCGAAGAAATGGCCAAGCAACGCGGCGGTTTCATTGAGGGTTGCGCCACCAACAATATCGACGCCGACCTGGCGGGTAACATCTTTGACCTGGTAGAAAAATTCGCCGGTTACGGCTTCAACAAATCCCACTCCGCCGCGTATGGCCTGGTGTCGTACCAGACCGCCTGGCTGAAAGCCCACTACCCGGCGCCGTTCATGGCTGCGGTACTGTCGGCGGATATGCACAACACCGACAAGGTCGTGACCTTGATCGAAGAAATTCGCACCATGAAGCTGCGTCTCGACGCGCCGGATGTGAATACTTCGGAGTTCAAGTTCACGGTGAATGACGAAGGCCGCATTATTTACGGTCTCGGCGCAATCAAGGGTGTGGGCGAAGGGCCGGTGGAAGCGATCACCGAGGCGCGACAGGACGGACCGTTCAAGGATCTGTTCGATTTCTGCGCCCGTGTCGATCTCAAGCGGATCAACAAGCGCACCCTGGACGGTTTGATCCGCAGCGGCGCGCTGGATCGTCTGGGCCCGTATTTCCATGACGAACCAAAAGCCTATCAAGCCAGTATCGACCAGAACCGCGCGGTCTTGTTGAACGCGATGGAAGGGGCGATCAAGGCTGCCGAACAAACCGCTCGCACCCACGACAGTGGCCACGCCGACCTGTTTGGCGGCCTGTTCGTTGAAGAAGACGCGGATGTGTATGTCAACCACCGCAAGGCCAAGGAACTGACCCTCAAGGAGCGCCTGAAAGGGGAGAAAGATACCCTCGGCCTGTACCTGACCGGTCACCCGATCGACGAATACGAAGGCGAAATTCGTCGTTTCGCCCGTCAGCGCATCATCGACCTGAAGCCGGCTCGCGATACGCAGACGGTCGCGGGCATGATCATCGCCCTGCGCGTGATGAAGAACAAAAAGGGCGACAAGATGGGTTTCATCACCCTCGACGACCGCTCCGGGCGGATCGAAGCCTCGCTGTTCGCCGACGCCTTCCATTCTGCGCAGTCGCTGTTGCAGACCGACGCGATGGTGGTGGTCGAAGGCGAAGTCAGCAATGACGACTTCTCTGGTGGCCTGCGGCTGCGGGTCAAGCGGGTGATGAGCATGGAAGACGCGCGCACCAACCTGGCCGAAAGCCTGCGCCTGAAATTGCACACCAAGGATTTGAAGGGCGATCAGCTACGCTGGCTGGGTGAGCTGTTCAAGCGCCACCGCGGCGCGTGCCCGATCACCATGGAGTACACCAGTCCCGATGCGAAGGCCTTGTTGCAGTTCGGCGAGACCTGGCGGATCGATCCGGCGGATGCCTTGATTCAAGCCCTGCGTGACCAGTTCGGGCGAGACAACGTCTTCCTCCAATACCGTTGACGGTCAGGTGCCATTCCTTACCATTGGAACGCGCCTGACCCCGACCCGAATTTTTAATCTCGACCTGAACGCGCCTGTCCCTTAAGGTAGGGCGCGAATAGACAACCGGCCGGCCCAAGCTCTCTTGGAGGTCGACCCAAGACGGACGCCTATGAACCCGAATTTTCTAGATTTCGAACAGCCGATCGCCGACCTGCAAGCCAAGATCGAAGAGTTGCGCTTGGTCGGTAATGACAATTCGCTGAATATCGGCGATGAGATCTCCCGCCTGCAGGACAAGAGCAGCACGCTGACCGAAGACATCTTCGGCAAGCTGACCAGCTGGCAGATCGCACGTCTGGCGCGTCACCCGAAACGTCCGTATACCCTGGACTACATCGAACACATCTTCACCGAGTTCGACGAACTGCACGGCGACCGTCACTTCTCCGACGACGCTGCGATCGTTGGCGGCATTGCCCGTCTGGACGACCAGCCGGTGATGATCATCGGTCACCAGAAAGGCCGCGAAGTGCGCGAGAAGGTTCGCCGCAACTTCGGCATGCCGCGTCCGGAAGGCTACCGCAAGGCGTGCCGTCTGATGGAAATGGCCGAGCGTTTCAAAATGCCGATCCTGACCTTCATCGACACCCCGGGTGCTTACCCTGGCATCGACGCCGAAGAGCGCAACCAAAGCGAAGCAATTGCCTGGAACCTGCGCGTCATGGCTCGCCTGAAAACCCCAATCATTGCCACCGTGATCGGTGAAGGTGGTTCCGGTGGTGCATTGGCGATCGGCGTCTGCGATCAGCTGAACATGCTGCAGTACTCGACCTACGCGGTGATTTCGCCGGAAGGTTGCGCTTCGATTCTGTGGAAAACTTCCGAGAAGGCGCCGGATGCTGCTGAAGCCATGGGCATCACTGCCGAGCGTCTGAAGGGCCTGGGCATTGTCGATAAGGTGATCGGCGAGCCATTGGGCGGCGCTCATCGTGATCCGGCCGCTGCGGCTGCCTCGATTCGCGCCGAGCTGAGCTCGCAACTGGCGATGTTGAAGAAGTTCGATAACAAGGCGCTGTTGGCCCGTCGTTATGAGCGTCTGATGAGCTACGGTCTCTGATCTGACCTCGGCTTTAATAATGTGGGAGCGGGCTTGCTCGCGAAAGCGGTATAACAGTCAACTGATGTGTTGAGTGTTGAACCGCTTTCGCGAGCAAGCCCGCTCCCACATTTGATTTGTGCGAAGTGATCGATATGAGTCAGCCCACGATTGATTTGTCTACCCGACTCCTGCGCAACCTTACGCCTTGGCGCAACGCCACAACCTGGCGCATCGCGTTCTCCGGTGGTCTCGACTCCACCGTCCTGCTGCACCTTCTCGCGCACCTTGCGAAAACCCAATCCCTGCCGACACTGACCGCCATCCATGTCCACCACGGCCTTCAGGCTGCGGCTGATGCGTGGCCGGAACACTGTCAGTCGGTCTGTGATGCGTTGGGAGTGCCGCTGGAAGTCGTGCGTGTTCAGGTTGAACCCGGCGCCAGCCTTGAGCGTGCGGCGCGGGATGCGCGTTATAGCGCCTTCATCGCGGCGACTCATATTGGTGAAGTGCTGCTCACTGGGCAACACCGTGACGATCAGGCGGAAACCCTGTTGTTTCGACTGATGCGTGGGGCAGGGGTGAGAGGCTTGTCGGGGATGCCGAGCGAGCGTCCTTTGGGGCGGGGGCATCTGCTGCGACCCTTGCTCGACGTTACTCGCGCCGAGCTTGAGGCCTGCGCGACTGAATATCAGTTGGGCTGGATCGAGGATCCATCGAACCAGGACCACCAGTTCTCGCGCAATTATCTGCGTCATCAGGTGTTCCCCGTGTTGACTGCGCGCTGGCCGCAAGCCGTGACGACCATGGCTCGCAGCGCCGCGCATCTGAGCGAAGCGCAGGGACTGCTCGACGAATTGGCGCAAATCGATCTGGCCCACGCCACCACGGTCAGCGAGTTCGATTGGCTGGGCTTGCCGTCGCTGGAGCTGGCGCCACTGGAAAAACTGTCTGATGCGCGCCAGCGCAACGCGCTAAGTCACTGGCTCAAACCGCTGACGACTTTGCCGGACAGTGACCATTGGTCGGGTTGGGAGAATTTGCGCGATGCGACCGGCGATGCGCGTCCGGTCTGGCGGCTGGCGGCAGGTGAATTGCATCGCGCGGGTGGGCGTCTCTGGTGGTTGTCGGGTGGCTGGCTGCGCACTCCGCCATTCCCGGTATCTTGGGCTGATCCCTCGGTATCACTGGTGTTGCCGGATAATGGCGTACTTACGTTCACCGGTCAGATCCCCGCTGGCCCGCTGCAGATCCGCTATCGTGAGGGAGGCGAGGTCATGAACCTGCCCGATCGCGGCCACCGTGACTTGAAGCGTTTGCTCAACGAAAGCGGTGTGCCGGGCTTCGCCCGTGGCAGATTGCCGCTGGTCTACAGAGGCCAGCAATTGCTGGCGGTGGCGAACCTGCGGGGGCTAAATGGCGGTGAGCAAGGTGGCTGGTATTTGCATTGGCAGCCGCTGATCGAAGATCAAGGTTTGAGCTGAAAGGGGCTTTCCGGTAGACTACGCTCCCTTCTTGATACAACTTCTGTGGATTCGCCTGAATCGCAGGAGTTGCCGATTACCAAGCAGTCTTTGCTGGGCGATTCCAAAAAATGTGTAGCGAGCAACCTACCGGTGTTTCATCTACCGGTCTGTCCCAACGCGGCGGTTTTTTTGAAAGGTGCACTGTGATTAATGCAGGTGATCGGGGGCTTCGGCCTTCCTTCGCTTTCCCCGGCGGCTCGGACCGCTTTAACGCAGACTTCTAGGGTTTTTCATGACGCGCTACATATTCGTCACGGGCGGTGTTGTTTCTTCATTGGGGAAAGGCATTGCCTCGGCTTCATTGGCGGCCATCCTGGAGGCGCGGGGACTTAAGGTCACCATGCTGAAGCTGGACCCGTACATCAACGTTGACCCGGGCACCATGAGCCCGTTCCAGCACGGTGAAGTGTTCGTCACCCACGACGGCGCCGAGACCGACCTGGACCTGGGCCACTACGAGCGGTTCATCCGCACGACCATGACCCAGAACAACAACTTCACCACCGGCCGTGTCTACGAACACGTCCTGCGCAAAGAGCGCCGTGGTGATTACCTGGGCGCAACCATTCAGGTGATCCCGCACATCACCGACGAAATCAAGCGCCGGATCATCAAGGGCGCCGGCGATGCCGACGTGGCCATGGTCGAGATCGGTGGCACCGTGGGTGACATCGAGTCGCAACCGTTCCTCGAAGCGATCCGTCAATTGCGTTTCGAAGTCGGCGCCAAGCGCGCGATGCTGATGCACCTGACGCTGGTGCCGTACATCGCCACTGCCGGCGAAACCAAAACCAAACCGACTCAGCACTCGGTCAAGGAACTGCGTTCCATCGGCCTGCAGCCAGACGTGCTGGTGTGCCGTTCCGATCACCCGATCGACATCTCTTCGCGTCGCAAGATCGCGCAGTTCACCAACGTTGAAGAACGTGCGGTGATCGCGCTGGAAGACGCCGACACCATCTACAAGATCCCGGGCATCCTGCACTCCCAGGGCCTGGATGATTTCGTCGTCGAGCGTTTCGGCCTGCAATGCGACAGCGCCGATCTGTCCGAGTGGGAAGCGGTAGTTGATGCCAAGCTGAACCCGGAACACGAAGTCACCATCGCGATGGTCGGCAAGTACATGGAACTGCTGGACGCCTACAAGTCGCTGATCGAAGCGATGAGTCACGCCGGCATCAGTAACCGCACCAAGGTCAACCTGCGCTACATCGATTCCGAAGACATCGAAAACCAGGGCACTGCGCTGCTGGAAGGCGTCGACGCGATTCTGGTACCGGGCGGCTTCGGTCTGCGTGGCGTTGAAGGCAAGATCACTGCCGTTCAATACGCTCGCGAAAACAAGGTTCCGTACCTGGGTATCTGCCTGGGGATGCAAGTGGCCGTTATCGAGTTCGCTCGTAACGTCATGGGCTGGAAAGACGCCAACTCCACCGAGTTCGATCGCACCAGCGGTCACCCGGTCGTGGGGCTGATCACCGAGTGGGAAGATGCCACCGGTGCAGTCGAAACGCGTACTGAAACGTCCGACCTGGGCGGCACCATGCGCCTCGGCGCTCAGGATTGCCTGCTTGAGCCAGGTTCCCTGGTGCACGATTGCTATGCCAAGGACGTGATCGTCGAGCGTCACCGTCATCGCTACGAAGTGAACAACAACCTGCTGCCGCAAATCATCGAGGCCGGTCTGAAAATCTCCGGTCGCTCCGGTGATGGCGCGCTGGTTGAAGTGGTCGAAGCGCCGGATCATCCATGGTTCGTCGCTTGCCAGTTCCACCCTGAGTTCACCTCGACGCCACGTGACGGTCACCCGTTGTTCAGCGGTTTCGTCAAAGCCGCTTTGACCCAACACCAGAAGAAGGCATAAACCTGATGGCGCAGAAAATCATCCGCGTAGGCAACATCGAGATCGCTAACGACAAGCCGATGGTGCTGTTCGGTGGCATGAACGTGCTGGAAAGTCGCGACATGGCGATGCAGGTTTGCGAAGAGTACGTAAAGGTCACCGAAAAACTCGGTATCCCTTACGTGTTCAAGGCCAGTTTCGACAAGGCGAACCGTTCTTCTGTGACCTCTTACCGTGGCCCCGGCCTGGAAGAAGGTATGCGGATTTTCCAGGACATCAAGCAAGCTTTTGGCGTGCCGGTCATCACCGACGTCCACGAGCCTGATCAGGCAGCGGTCGTCGCTGAAGTCTGCGACATCATCCAGTTGCCGGCCTTCCTGTCGCGCCAGACCGACCTCGTGGTCGCGATGGCCAAGACCGGCGCGGTGATCAACATCAAGAAAGCCCAGTTCCTTGCGCCTCAGGAAATGAAACACATCCTGAACAAGTGCGTAGAAGCCGGCAACGATCAGTTGATCCTCTGCGAGCGTGGTTCGAGCTTCGGCTACAACAACCTGGTCGTCGACATGCTTGGCTTCGGCATCATGAAGCAGTTCGAATACCCGGTGTTCTTCGACGTGACCCACGCGCTGCAAATGCCCGGCGGTCGCTCCGATTCCGCTGGTGGTCGTCGCGGCCAGGTCACCGACCTGGCCAAGGCCGGCATGAGCCAGTCGCTGGCCGGCCTGTTCCTCGAAGCGCACCCGGACCCGGACAACGCCAAATGCGACGGCCCTTGCGCCTTGCGTCTGGACAAACTGGAACCCTTCCTGGCTCAACTCAAGGCACTGGACGAATTGGTTAAAAGTTTTCCGACAGTAGAAACCGCGTAAACCCCGATTCTCCGGTAAAGTACTGCACGGTTTAACGCTCAGGCCCTCGGGCTTGAGCGTTGTCGTCCGCAAGCTTGCCCCCTGTCTATCACTTGCCGACGATAAAAGATTTCCTTCAGCTGCGTCGTTTTCGTCAACTTTGGAGTGTTCACAACAATGGCAAAAATCGTCGACATCAAAGGTCGTGAAGTTCTCGACTCCCGTGGCAATCCCACTGTGGAAGCAGACGTGCTTCTCGATAACGGCATCATCGGCAGCGCTTGCGCGCCATCCGGTGCTTCCACTGGCTCGCGTGAAGCGCTCGAGCTGCGTGATGGCGACAAGAGCCGTTACCTGGGCAAAGGCGTTCTGAAAGCCGTCGCCAACATCAACGGTCCGATCCGCGACCTGTTGCTGGGTGCAGACCCAAGCGACCAGAAAGCGCTGGATCACGCGATGATCAAGCTGGACGGCACCGAAAACAAAGCGACCCTGGGCGCCAACGCGATCCTCGCCGTTTCCCTGGCCGCGGCCAAGGCAGCAGCACAGGACCAGGACCTGCCGCTGTACGCTCACATCGCTAATCTGAACGGTACCCCGGGTGTTTACTCGATGCCGGTTCCGATGATGAACATCATCAACGGTGGCGAGCACGCCGATAACAACGTCGACATCCAGGAATTCATGGTTCAGCCGGTAGGCGCCAAGTCTTTCTCGGAAGGTCTGCGCATGGGCACCGAGATTTTCCATCACCTTAAAGCTGTACTGAAGGCTCGTGGCCTGAGCACTGCCGTTGGTGATGAAGGTGGTTTCGCGCCGAACCTGGCCTCCAACGAAGACGCTTTGAAAGTGATCTCCGAAGCCGTGGCCAACGCCGGTTACAAGCTGGGCACCGACGTGACCCTGGCTCTGGACTGCGCAGCCAGCGAATTCTACGAAGACGGCAAGTACAACCTGTCCGGCGAAGGCCAGGTGTTCACCGCTGAAGGTTTCGCCGATTACCTGAAAGGTCTGACCGAGCGTTACCCGATCATCTCCATCGAAGACGGTCTGGACGAGTCCGACTGGGCTGGCTGGAAAATCCTCACCGACAAGATCGGCGAGAAGACTCAGCTGGTAGGCGACGACCTGTTCGTGACCAACACCAAGATCCTGAAAGAAGGCATCGATAAAAAGATCGCCAACTCGATCCTGATCAAGTTCAACCAGATCGGCACCCTGACCGAAACCCTGGAAGCCATCCAGATGGCCAAGGCCGCTGGTTACACCGCCGTAATCTCGCACCGCTCCGGCGAAACCGAAGATTCGACCATTGCCGACCTGGCGGTGGGCACTGCGGCTGGCCAGATCAAGACCGGCTCCCTGTGCCGTTCCGACCGCGTTTCCAAGTACAACCAACTGCTGCGTATCGAAGAGCAGTTGAATGGCAAAGCCAAGTACAACGGTCGTAGCGAATTTCGCGGCTGAGTGGTAAACGACAAAAAGACACCGGATTGTGTCGGAAAAATCGCAGCAGCGATGGATTTGCCACTAATCTGATGCCTTAAGAGCACAAGCCTGGTTCTTCCAGGCTTCGTGCTATCAGAAGCTTCAAAGTTTTGGCATGGCTGTCTTTTTTCACTGGATACCTGATATTCGATGCGCAGTCCCAACTGGTTGTTCCTCGTCTTGCTCTTGCTGCTGGCCGGCCTGCAGTACCGCCTGTGGGTGGGTAATGGCAGTCTGGCGCAAGTGGCCGAGCTGAAGCAGCAGATTGCGGATCAACACGCCGAGAACGAGGCGTTGCTGGAGCGCAATCGGGTGATGGACGCCGAAGTCAGCGAATTGAAAAAGGGCATGGAGACCGTTGAAGAACGGGCTCGTCATGAGTTGGGCATGGTCAAGGACGGTGAAACCCTTTACCAGTTGGCCCAATGATTAACTCGTTACCGGCCTTCTGGGCCGTGATTCCTGCCGCGGGCGTTGGTGCCCGTATGGCCGCGGACCGTCCCAAGCAATACTTGCAACTGGGCGGGCGCACTATTCTCGAACACAGCCTCGGCTGTTTCCTCGATCATCCTGCCCTGAAGGGGTTGGTGGTCAGTCTTGCTATCGACGATCCTTACTGGCCGAACCTGGCCTGTGCTGCCGATCCGCGTATTCAGCGGGTTGAAGGCGGCGCCGAGCGTTCCGGGTCAGTGCTCAATGCCTTGCTGCATTTGCATGCCCAAGGCGCTGACGATGAGGATTGGGTGTTGGTTCACGATGCCGCGCGGCCGAATCTGGCGCGTGATGATCTTGATAAGTTGCTCAGTGAACTGGCCGACGATCCGGTGGGCGGTCTGTTGGCGGTGCCTGCGCGCGATACCCTCAAGCGGGTCGACAAGCAGGGCCGTGTCGTCGAAACCGTGGATCGCAGTGTGATCTGGCAGGCTTATACGCCACAGATGTTTCGCCTTGGCGCGTTGCATCGGGCATTGGCGGACAGTCTGGTGGCCGATGTTGTCATCACCGATGAAGCCTCGGCCATGGAGTGGTCGGGCCAGGCGCCGCGCTTGATTGAAGGGCGATCCGATAACATCAAGGTCACTCGCCCCGAAGACCTTGAATGGTTGCGCCAGCGTTGGGCTAACCGCCGCTGAATGACTCGTTGACTGTTCTGTCGCCATCGCGAGCAGGCAACCCATGACTTAACTCCGATACTCCGGCCGTTCAGCCAACCCCTCCTTCAAATAATCCACCAACTTGCGCACCTTCGGCGACAGATTCCGTTGCTGTGGGTAAAGCGCCCACACGGCGGTATTCGGCGGTTGATGGGCTTCCAGCAGCGAAATCAATTCGCCGTTTTTCAGGTGTTCCAGCACGTAGTAATCCGGCAACTGACACAACCCCACTCCCTGTAACGCCGCATCCAGCACCGCTTGCCCACTGTTGCAGCGCCAGTTTCCCTGTACGCGCTGGGAAAATTCCCGTCCGTTCTGTTCCAGTTGCCAGATATCCGAACTGCCGATGAGGCAATTATGGCGACTCAGTTCCGACAAGCTGTGTGGGCGACCATACCGTTCCAGGTAGGACGGCGAGGCGCACAGGTACATGCGTCGTGGCGCCAGGCGCGTCGCGACCAATCTTGAATCCTGCAGGCGGCCGAGGCGGATGGCCAGGTCCAGCCCTTCATGCACCAGATCGAGCGGTCGGTTACTCAGCTCGATGTCGACGCGCAGTTGTGGATACAGCCCCATGAAGCGAGTCACCAGTGGCACGATGAATCGTTCGCCGTAAGCCACGGCGCAGGTCATGCGCAGCATGCCCTTGGGCTCGCTGGTCAGGTCGCCGACAGCGCGTAAGGCTTCTTCGCGACCGTCCTGCAAACGCTGGCAATGCTGCAAAAAGGTTTGCCCGGCCTCGGTCAGCGTGACCCGACGGGTGCTGCGATAGAGCAAACGGGTTTGCAGGCGCTCTTCCAGTCGTACGATTTGGCGACTGATGTGAGAGGAAGAAACCCCAAGACGTTCCGCCGCGGCGGTGAATTGGCTGCACTCAGCGACGGCGACGAACTCATCGATGCCTTCCCAGCGATTTTCGGACATCAGGATTATCCCTGTATGGCAATAATGTTTTGCTTTTGTCCTGATTATTCATCGTAAGGCGTTGTATTACACTTATTGTCTCGTTTTTATTCACTGGAGAGTCAGCATGATCAAGTCGCGCGCCGCCGTTGCCTTCGAGGCCAAGAAACCCCTCGAGATCGTTGAAGTCGATGTCGCCATGCCCAAGGCTGGTGAAGTCTTGCTGCGCGTCGTCGCCTCCGGTGTCTGCCATACCGATGCCTACACACTTTCTGGCGCGGACCCGGAAGGTATCTTCCCGTCGATCCTGGGTCACGAAGGTGGTGCTGTGGTCGAGGCGATCGGCGAGGGTGTGACCTCGGTCGCCGTCGGCGACCATGTGATCCCGCTGTACACCCCGGAATGCGGCAAGTGCAAATTCTGCCTGTCGGGCAAAACCAACCTCTGCCAGGCGATTCGTGCGACACAGGGTAAAGGCCTGATGCCGGATGGCACTTCGCGTTTTTCCTACAAAGGCGAAACGATTTTCCACTACATGGGCACCTCGACTTTCTCCGAGTACACCGTGCTGCCGGAAATCTCCGTCGCCAAAATTCCGAAAGAAGCACCACTGGAAAAAGTCTGCCTGCTGGGTTGTGGCGTCACCACCGGCATCGGCGCGGTGATCAACACCGCCAAGGTCAAGCCGGGTGACACCGTCGCCATCTTCGGCTTGGGCGGCATTGGTCTGTCGGCTGTGATTGGCGCGGTCAAAGCCAAGGCAGGGCGGATCATCGCCATCGACATCAACCCGGCCAAGTTCGAGATCGCCAAGCAATTGGGCGCGACCGATTGTGTAAACCCGAAAGACTTCGATCGTCCGATCCAGGAAGTGATCGTCGACATGACTGATGGTGGCGTCGACTTTTCCTTCGAGTGCATCGGCAACGTCCAGCTGATGCGTGCTGCACTTGAGTGCTGCCATAAGGGTTGGGGTGAATCGGTGATCATCGGCGTGGCCGGTGCCGGTCAGGAAATCTCCACCCGTCCATTCCAACTGGTGACCGGTCGCGTCTGGCGCGGCTCCGCGTTCGGTGGTGTGCGCGGGCGTACCGAGTTGCCGAGCTATGTTGAAATGGCCCAGACCGGCGAGATTCCGCTGGATACCTTCATCACCCATACGATGGGCCTGGAAGATATCAACAAGGCGTTTGACCTGATGCATGAAGGCAAAAGCATCCGTAGCGTCATCCATTTCTGAGGTCGGTCATGAGCCTGGAAAATATCTCCTGCCAGAAAAGCTTCGGTGGCTGGCACAAGCGCTACCGGCACCGCTCCGACGTGCTCGGTTGCGACATGGTGTTTGCCGTGTACCTGCCGCCGCAAGCGGAGCAGGGCGGCAAATTGCCGGTGTTGTACTGGCTGTCTGGCCTGACCTGCACCGACGAAAACTTCATGCAAAAGGCCGGCGCCATGCACATGGCTGCCGAGCTTGGGCTAATCATCGTCGCACCGGACACCAGCCCTCGCGGCCCTGATGTGCCGGGTGATCCAGATGGCGCCTGGGACTTCGGTCTCGGTGCCGGTTTTTATCTGAATGCCACTCAGGAACCCTGGTCCCGGCACTATCGGATGCATGACTATGTCGTTCAGGAATTGCCGGCATTGGTCGAAGCGCATTTCCCGACATCGGACAAGCGTGGCATCAGTGGTCACTCCATGGGCGGCCACGGCGCGTTGGTCTGCGCGTTGCGCAATCCGGGGCGTTACCTGTCGGTGTCGGCGTTCTCGCCGATCAACAATCCAATGGATTGTCCTTGGGGCCAGAAAGCCTTTTCCCGTTACTTGGGAGAAGACCGTTCGAAGTGGCGCGAATGGGATGCCTGTGCATTGATCGCCGAGGCTGACGAGAAGCTGCCGCTGCTGGTCGATCAGGGTGATCGCGATGATTTCCTGGCTACCCAGCTCAAGCCTGAAGCCTTGCAACAGGCCGCCAAACTGGCGGGTCATCCGCTGACGTTGCGTCTGCAACCAGGCTACGACCACAGTTATTTCTTCATCGCCAGCTTCATTGACGACCACTTGCAGCATCACGCACGCGCCCTAGGCGCCTAATGCAGGTAGAATCACGCCCTGACAAAAATCGGGGCGTTTTTTTATGCGTATTGGCCACGGCTATGATGTGCACCGTTTCGCTGAAGGCGATTTCATTACTCTGGGCGGCGTGCGTATTGCACATGGCTTCGGGCTGCTCGCTCACTCCGACGGTGACGTCCTGCTGCACGCCTTGAGCGATGCCTTGCTCGGCGCTGCCGCGCTGGGTGATATCGGCAAGCACTTCCCGGACACCGACCCGCAATTCAAGGGCGCCGACAGCCGTGTGCTGTTGCGTCACGTTGTCGCGCTGATCCACGCCAAGGGCTGGAAAGTCGGCAACGTCGATAACACCATCGTCGCCCAGGCCCCGAAAATGGCCCCGCATATCGAATCGATGCGCGCGCTGATTGCCGCGGATCTTCAAGTTGAGTTGGATCAAGTGAACGTGAAAGCTACCACCACCGAAAAGCTCGGCTTTGTCGGCCGCGAAGAAGGCATTGCCGTGCACTCCGTTGCCTTGTTGCTGCGCGCATGAACGAGGCGCAATTGCTTGGCCCCCGGGCCTATGGTGAGGCTCTCGGTACCGCTGTACTGAAAGCCACAGCGGAAGATTTTCAGGTCGATGAGGTGCTTGATATCCCCCTCAGTGGTGATGGCGAACACCTGTGGATCTGGGTGGAAAAGCGCGGTCTGAATACTGAAGAAGCGGCACGGCGCATCGCCAAGGCGGCGGGTGTGCCGTTGCGCACCGTCAGCTATGCCGGCCTCAAGGACCGTCAGGCGCTGACTCGCCAGTGGTTCAGCGTGCAACTGCCAGGCAAGGCCGATCCTGATCTGTCGGCGGCGGAAAACGACACGCTGAAAATCCTCAAGACCGGTCGGCATAAACGCAAACTGCAACGCGGTGCCCACTCGGCCAACGGCTTCACCTTGCGCTTGACCCAGTTCGCCGGTGACAAGGCGGCGATCGAAGAGCGTCTGCAACTGATCGCCAAGCAAGGTATTCCCAATTATTTCGGCGCCCAGCGTTTCGGCTTTGACGGCGCTAACGTGGTCGATGCTCGTGCCTGGGCGGCGCGCAAGGCCCTGCCGGAACAACGCAACGTACGTTCGCGGCTGCTCTCCACCGCACGCAGCTTTTTGTTCAATCAAGTGTTGGCGGCGCGCGTCGCCGATGGCACCTGGCAGCGCGCCCAGGTGGGCGATCTGCTGGCATTCACCGACAGCCGCAGTTTCTTCCCGGCCGGTGAGGCCGAATGCAGCGACCCTCGTCTGGCGATTCTCGACCTGCACCCGACCGGCCCGCAGTGGGGCGAAGGTGACTCGCCGACGTCAGGCGCTGTCCATGAACTGGAGCAGGCAATCGCCGCGCGCGAAGCGGATCTGCGCGATTGGTTGATTAACGCTGGAATGAGCCACGAACGTCGCATCCTGCGGCTGCCCATTGGTGGGTTGACGTGGCATTATCCCGAACCTGACATTCTGCAACTGGAATTCGTCCTGCCGGCCGGATGCTTCGCCACCGTATTGGTGCGTGAACTCGTCGATCTGGTGCCGGTGGGGCAGACGGACAGCCCATGCGTATTCTGATTTCTAACGACGATGGGGTAACCGCACCCGGTCTCGCCGCGCTTTATGCTGCGCTGGCGGATTACACCGAATGTGTGGTTATCGCCCCGGACCAGGACAAAAGCGGCGCCAGCAGCTCGCTGACGCTCGACCGTCCGTTGCACCCGCAAACTCTGGCCAATGGCTTTATCAGCCTCAACGGCACACCCACCGACTGCGTACACCTGGGCCTTAACGGCTTGCTGGAGCTCGAGCCGGACATGGTGGTTTCCGGCATCAACCTGGGGGCCAACCTGGGGGATGATGTGCTGTATTCCGGCACCGTGGCGGCGGCCCTCGAGGGACGTTTCCTTGGGCGTCCTTCGTTTGCCTTTTCGCTCGTCTCACGGCAAGTAGAGAACCTTCCCACAGCCGCTTATTTTGCGCGCAAACTGGTAGAGGCTCACGCGGACCTTGATCTGCCACCGCGCACGGTACTGAACGTGAACATTCCCAACTTGCCACTGGAGCACATCCGCGGTATCCAGCTGACCCGCCTCGGCCATCGCGCCCGCGCCGCGGCACCGATGAAAGTGGTCGACCCGCGTGGTAAATCCGGTTACTGGATCGCCGCGGCGGGGGACGCTGAAGATGGCGGCCCGGGTACCGATTTCCATGCGGTGATGCAAGGCTATGTTTCAATCACGCCACTGCAACTGGATCGCACCTTTAATGATGCCTTCAGAAGTCTCGATGGCTGGCTGGAGGGGCTGCGTTAATGTCTCGTGAACAAGACCATATTCTGCATCGCGGTATCGGGATGACCTCCCAACGGACCCGTGAGCGTCTGATTCAGCGCCTCTATGAAGAGGGAATATCCAACGCCAAGGTGCTGGAAGTCATCCGCCGCACCCCGCGTCATCTGTTCGTCGATGAGGCGCTGGCTCATCGCGCCTATGAAGATACGGCGTTGCCGATCGGGCATAACCAGACCATTTCCCAGCCTTATATGGTGGCTCGCATGAGCGAGCTGCTGCTGGAAGCCGGTCCGTTGGACAAGGTGATGGAAATCGGCACCGGTTCGGGTTACCAGACGGCAGTGCTGTCACAATTGGTCGAGCGGGTTTTTTCCGTGGAGCGCATCAAGGTTCTGCAAGACCGGGCCAAGGAGCGCCTGGTGGAGCTGAACCTGCGCAACGTGGTGTTTCGCTGGGGCGATGGCTGGGAAGGCTGGCCGGCACTGGCGCCATACAACGGCATCATCGTCACCGCAGTGGCCACCGACGTGCCTCAAGCACTGCTCGATCAGTTGGCACCGGGTGGGCGACTGGTGATTCCGGTCGGCTCCGGTGAAGTTCAACAATTGATGTTGATCATTCGTGAAGAACAGGGCTTTTCCAGGCGTGTTCTGGGGGCTGTGCGCTTTGTGCCATTGCTCAACGGGCCGTTGGCCTGAGCATTTGTTTAAGCACGCTGAATTCTCTTCGATTGCCCGGGTCTTACAGCGGCATCGATTGGTTAAACAGAATTCATCGTCAGGCAGCAAACGTGTGCGCGAAGCGAATCCGCTTCATTAAAGGTAAAGCCTGTTCGGCCCGTTATACTTGCGATATTTCGTGCCGGAGCACGGCAATCCATATTTTCAGCCACCACAAAGGGAGCGGCGGGTGAGTCTCACAGTCATTGCGCAGCGAATGGGTATAACGAGCTTTCAGCGTCTGGTGACTGGCCTTGTCTTGAGTACCTTGCTGGTTGGTTGTTCCAGCACCAAATCAGGTAGTGCGAGCGTCGTCGATCGCAACAAGGCGGTCGCCCAGCGTCCGGCCGTGACCACCGGACAGTACGTTGTCCGTCCTAAGGACACTTTGTTCTCCATCGCTTTTCGCTACGGTTGGGACTACAAAGCCCTCGCGGCACGGAACAACATTCCTACGCCTTACACGATCCATCCGGGTCAGACAATTCGCTTCGACGGTCACAGCGGTTCAACGCCGACGGCGGTAGTGAGTTCGTCCAGTTCTTCGCCTTCGTCGTCGAGTAAAACCACCGTAATTCGGCGCCAGGCAAATGGCGCGACGACCACTACAACAGTGCTTGCACCGTCCGTCGCCAACAAGCCGGCACCCGCGCCACTGCCTCCTGCCGGTCCGGCCCCGACGGGCTGGGGGTGGCCTTCTAATGGCATTCTGATTGGTAAATTCTCTTCAAACGGTAGTTTGAATAAAGGAATTGATATCGCCGGAGATTTGGGACAGCCTGTTTTAGCTGCGTCTGATGGGACGGTGGTATACGCCGGGAGTGGCTTAAGGGGCTACGGCGAATTAGTCATCATCAAACACAGCGATACCTACGTCAGTGCCTACGGACATAACCGCAGGCTGTTGGTTCGGGAGGGGCAGCAGGTCAAAGTCGGACAGACAATTGCCGAAATGGGGTCAACGGGTACAGACCGGGTGAAACTGCATTTTGAGATTCGCCGACAAGGTAAACCTGTAGATCCGCTGCAATTCCTGCCACGTCGTTGATTTGTTAGCCAGCCTGTTCCGTCACGTAGAGGGAACAGGCTCCAGCGTTGCCAAGGATCAAGGCGCCGCTTGAGCTTGAGGTCGAACTCACCAAAGGACTATAACAATGGCTCTCAGTAAAGAAGTGCCGGAGTTTGACATCGACGATGAGGTTCTCCTGATGGAGACCGGCATCGCCACGGATTCGATGTCGAATGATGAAGGGGATGCACCACCTTCCGTTCGTGCCAAATCCAAACACTCCGCTTCGCTTAAGCAACACAAGTACATCGACTACACACGGGCACTCGATGCCACGCAGCTGTACCTCAACGAAATCGGCTTTTCCCCATTGCTCTCCCCGGAAGAAGAAGTTCATTTTGCGCGCTTGTCGCAAAGTGGCGATCCGGCCGGACGCAAGCGCATGATTGAAAGCAACCTGCGGCTGGTGGTGAAAATCGCCCGGCGTTACGTCAATCGTGGGCTGTCGCTGCTGGACCTGATCGAAGAGGGCAACCTCGGCCTGATCCGGGCAGTAGAAAAGTTCGATCCCGAACGCGGATTCCGCTTTTCGACCTACGCCACCTGGTGGATTCGTCAGACCATTGAGCGCGCGATCATGAATCAGACCCGGACCATCCGGTTGCCGATCCATGTGGTCAAAGAGCTCAACGTGTACTTGCGAGCTGCAAGGGAGCTGACTCAAAAGCTCGATCACGAACCCTCACCCGAAGAAATCGCCAACCTGCTGGAGAAACCGGTAGGCGAGGTCAAGCGCATGCTCGGCCTGAACGAGCGGGTTTCTTCGGTCGACGTCTCGCTGGGTCCGGATTCGGATAAAACCCTGCTGGACACCCTTACCGACGACCGCCCGACCGATCCATGTGAACTGTTGCAGGACGACGACCTGTCACAGAGCATCGATCAGTGGCTCTCGGAGCTGACCGACAAGCAACGCGAGGTGGTCGTACGCCGCTTCGGCTTGCGAGGTCACGAGAGCAGCACACTTGAAGACGTAGGCCTGGAAATCGGCTTGACCCGGGAGCGGGTCAGGCAAATCCAGGTTGAAGGCCTCAAGCGTCTTCGGGAAATTCTCGAGAAAAACGGCCTGTCGAGCGAGTCGCTGTTCCAATAAGCAATTCGTTCAGCCGGTACAGAAAGCCCCAACTGGTTTGGGGCTTTTTGTTGCCGGGAATATGAGAGGTGCGTTGTTTTTTGCACCACCTCAGGTTTGTAGTCTCGTGCTGTAAGTCTTTGCTTACTCTTTCGTAAGTGTTCGTTATTTTTACACCCTGGCAGTTGTCTATTTAACCTGTGGTGTTTATTTATGTTATTGATTTATATGATTATTTTTTTAGATTAACGGCGTGTGACAGTCGATTTCAGCGACAGAGGCTGATTGCTCTTGGTGGGGAACTCTCTAGTATCTGAACTGTGTCGACGGATAGACACGCCCTTCAAGGATGAGGGGAATGGATATCGCAGGAAGCGATTCATCAGGACGATGAAAAGGAACACAAGGAATAGGGAAAAAATGTGGGCGGGTCATACCGCCCCTTTTTTTTGCCTGCAGAAAAGCAAAAGATCAAAAGATCGCAGTCTGCGGCAGCTCCTACACAAACCGCGTACACCCGTGATTTCACGAGCATGCACAATCTCTGTAGGAGCTGCCGAAGGCTGCGATCTTTTGATATTTTGATCTTTGGAAAAGCAAAAAGGCCCACGAGGGGCCTTTTCGAGAACGCGGGGGGAATCAGCGTTCGAGGTCTTTGATCTTGCCTTTGACGCCATCCCACTCTTCGGCATCGGGCAACGATTCTTTCTTCTCGGTGATGTTGGGCCAGATTTCCGCCAGCTCAACGTTCAGCTGAATGAATTCCTGCATATCTTCCGGAACTTCATCTTCGGAGAAGATGGCCACGGCAGGGCATTCTGGTTCGCACAGTGCGCAGTCGATGCACTCATCCGGGTGAATCACCAGGAAGTTCGGGCCTTCGTAAAAGCAGTCCACCGGACAGACTTCTACGCAGTCGGTGTACTTGCACTTGATGCAGTTGTCGGTGACGACGAAGGTCATTTCTAATTTTCTCCTCAGGCGGCGGCAGCGGAGCCCCTTCACGTTGGGGTCGCCAGGTTTGAGAGCGATAGTCTGCAGGTCAGGCTATTAGCCTGCAGCATCCCAAACCGCGCGAGATTCTAACAGCTTGCAGGCAAGTGCGTTAGATCCGTGTCTTTAGTGTATAGAGCATTTCGAGTGCACGACGCGGTGTTATGTCGTCCAGATCAAGTTTGGCCAGTTCATCCAGCACCGGGTGCGGCAGGCTGGCGAACATGTCGCTCTGCTGCGGCGTGACCGGTTTGCCTTTGGCCGGCTTCGGAACTTCATGAGGCAGCGCCGTGGATTCCAGTCGGCTCAGATGCTCACGAGCACGCACGATCACTTCGCTCGGCACACCGGCCAACTGCGCAACCGCCAGGCCATAGCTCTGGCTGGCAGGTCCAGGCAACACGTGGTGCAGGAACACGATGCGTTCGTTGTGTTCGGTGGCATTGAGGTGCACGTTGGCCACCAGTGGCTGGGCTTCTGGTAGTACTGTCAGTTCGAAATAGTGGGTAGCGAACAGTGTGTAGGCCCGTAGGTGCGCCAGACGCTCAGCCGCCGCCCAGGCCAGGGAGAGACCGTCGAATGTGCTGGTGCCGCGACCGACTTCGTCCATCAGCACCAGGCTGCGCTCGGTGGCGTTGTGCAGGATGTTTGCGGTTTCGCTCATTTCAACCATGAAGGTCGAACGACCACCCGCCAAGTCATCGCTGGAGCCGATTCGGGTGAAGATTCGGTCCACCAAGGACAATTCGCAACTGGCCGCCGGCACGAAACTGCCGATATGTGCCAGTAGCACGATCAACGCGGTCTGACGCATGTAGGTGGATTTACCACCCATGTTCGGACCGGTGATCACCAGCATGCGGGTATTGTCGTCAAGGCTCAGGTCGTTGGCCACGAACGGCGTGGTGAGTACTTGCTCGACCACCGGGTGACGACCCTGGGTGATGCGCATGCACGGCTCGCTGACGAAGCGCGGGCAGTTCAGGTCCAGATTCAGTGCGCGCTCGGCGAGGTTGCTCAGCACGTCCAGCTCGGCCAATGCGGCGGCCGTGTCTTGCAAGGGTGGCAGCTGGGCGATCAAGTCTTCGAGCAACGCTTCGTAGAGCATCTTCTCGCGGGCCAGGGCGCGACTCTTGGCCGACAGCGCCTTGTCTTCGAACGCCTTTAGCTCCGGCGTGATGAAGCGCTCGGCACCTTTGAGGGTCTGGCGACGGATATAGTCCGCCGGTGCCGACTCGGCCTGCTTGCTCGGCAGTTCGATGAAGTAGCCGTGAATCCGGTTGTAGCCGACCTTCAAGTGCGACAGGCCGGTGCGGGCCTTCTCACGCGCTTCGAGATCGATCAGGAATTGCCCGGCGTTTTCGCTGAGCGATTGCAGTTCGTCGAGTTCGCTGTCGTAACCGGTTTTCAACACGCCGCCGTCACGGATGACGGCGGGCGGGTTGTCGATGATGGCTTTTTCCAGCAGCGCCGCCAGTTCCGGATAGGTGCTGGTGGTCGCCGCCAGTTGAATGATGTGCGGGGCTTCAAGCTCGGCCATCGCTACCTGCAACTCTGGCAGTGCACCGAGGGCATCGCGCAGACGCGCCAAGTCACGAGGACGGGCATTGCGCAGGCCGATCCGCGCCAGAATCCGCTCGATGTCGCCGATTTCCTTGAGCTGCGGTTGCAGTTTTTCGAAGCGGTAACCGTCGAGCAGGCAAGTGATCGAGCTCTGACGCGCCAGCAATACGGTCAAATCCCGCAGCGGACGGTTCAGCCAGCGAGTCAGCAAGCGGCTGCCCATGGCGGTCTGGCAGCGGTCGACCACCGATTGCAAGGTGTTGTCGCGACCGCCGGCCAGGTTGGTGTCCAGTTCCAGGTTGCGACGGCTCGCGCCATCCAGCACCACGGTGTCGTCCAGGCGTTCATGACGCAGGCTGCGCAAATGCGGCAGGGCAGTGCGTTGGGTTTCCTTGGCGTAGCTGAGCAGGCAGCCAGCAGCGCCGATGGCCAGGGTCAGGTTCTCGCAGCCGAAACCTTTCAGGTCTTGGGTAGAAAACTGCTGACAAAGACTTTTCAGCGCCGAGTCGCGCTCGAAATCCCACGGCGCACGGCGACGAACCCCGCGACGTTTTTCCGCCGGCAGGTCTTTCGGCCAGTCGTCCGGGATCATCAGCTCTACCGGATTGACCCGCTCCAGTTCCGCCAGCAGGTTTTCCCAGCCCTTGATCTCCAGCACGGTGAAGTTGCCGCTGGTGATGTCCAGCACCGCCAGACCGAACAGACGCTCATCACCCAGCACCGCCGCGATCAGGTTATCCCTACGTTCATCCAGCAGCGCTTCATCGCTGACCGTGCCGGGGGTGATGATCCGCACTACCTGACGATCCACCGGGCCCTTGCTGGTGGCCGGGTCGCCGACTTGCTCACAAATCACCACCGACTCGCCGAGCTTCACCAGTTTCGCCAGGTAACCTTCCGCGGCGTGGTAAGGAATCCCACACATCGGAATCGCCTGCCCCGCCGATTGCCCACGAGCCGTCAGGGTGATGTCCAGTAACTTGGCGGCCTTCTTCGCGTCTTCATAGAAGATCTCGTAGAAGTCACCCATGCGATAGAACATCAACTGGTCAGGGTGCTGGTTCTTCAGGCGCCAGTACTGCTGCATCATCGGGGTGTGGGAAGACAGATCGGAAATGGCTTTATTCATCGGAAATTCAGGAAAACTCGTTGAAAGGTGTAGGGCAAAGGAGGGGCATCGGCCCGGCTTTTCCGCGATGGGCGCAAGGTTAACATGGGCAGTCCGACCTACGCAGGCATGAAAGCGCCAAGGCACATTTCTGCGGGCTATGCACGATCTATGCAAATCAGCATTTGTCTTCCGAAAAAAGATCAAGCACTATGCGCGTTATGCAAAAACGCAATGTTTCTACCGTCTTAAGAGCACTGCTCGACCAGCACGGGATCTCCCCCACGGAGCTTCACCGTCGCACCGGCGTGCCTCAATCCACTCTCTCTCGCATTCTCAGCGGGAAGATCGTCGATCCTTCGGATAAACATATTTCGAAGATTGCCGAATACTTCTCCGTGAGCACCGATCAGTTGCGTGGCCGTGCGGATGTCTCGTCCGCCGCCAACGCTGGGCGCGATGAGTCGCACTCGGAACTCAAGGATATAAGCCTGTGGGACGACGATACGCCAGTCGATGATGACGAGGTGTCGGTCCCCTTTCTTCGCGAGGTTGAATTGGCTGCTGGATCAGGAAGATTCGTCATTGAAGAGAGCGAGCGCTCTAGCCTGCGCTTCGGCAAGCGCAGCTTGCGCCACAACGGCGTGCAGTTCGATCAGGCCAAATGCGTGACCGTGCGCGGCAATAGCATGTTGCCGGTACTGCGCGATGGCGCCACGGTCGGGGTGAATGCCGGTAAATGCGGGATTGGCGACATCGTCGACGGCGACCTGTACGCCATCAACCACAATGGCCAGTTGCGGGTGAAACAGCTTTATCGCCTGCCGACAGGGATTCGCCTGCGCAGCTTCAATCGCGATGAGCATCCGGACGAGGACTACAGCTTCCAGGAGATCCAGGAAGAGCAGATTGTCATCCTCGGTCACGTCTTCTGGTGGGGCATGTACGCCCGTTAATCTCACCGCTGTCAGATAGAACCCGCTGCCCGGCGGGTTTTTTTTCGCCTATCGAAAAACCGCCAACGCCTTTGCTTGCGGGGCTTTCATGCGCCTGTGCATTTTCAATGCATAAATAAATGCATTTATGCATTGACTGTATATGCATCCATGCATATTCTTTGTCTCAAGCCGCCCAACAAGGCGGCTCGAAACGAAGCTCTTTAGTTCCACCACAAAGGCAGCGATGAACCGGCCTCAACGGTTCAGAGGGTTGGCAACTGACCCGGGTGTGCAGCGTAAAGCACCAGAAGCAGTTATCCGGCGGGTAGGGACCGCGGTCGGAAAAACAATTTGAATCGATCCGTACCGCGCCAGTAGCGCCGAAAGATCAGCTTCCTTTTTTGTACACAGGATTAAAGGAAGGCGAAGGACCGCATTACTGAAAAGCCCGGCCAACATCGGGCTTTTTGGAATGCCTACCTCAAGAGACATCGCTTGAATCCAACACACATCACTCATCAATCACCCCCAGGAGGCGTGACATGACAAACGAGCAACAAGCGTTGCTGGACATGCCGATCTGGCTGGTCATCGTTCTCGCCCTGGTGGGCGGGGTGTCCGGCGAAATGTGGCGTGCCGACAAGGAGGGCGCCCGCGGCTGGTCGCTGCTGCGGCGTCTGGCGCTGCGCTCCGGGGCCTGCATGATCTGCGGGGTCTCGGCAATCATGCTGCTGTACGCCGCCGGTGTGTCGATCTGGGCCGCCGGTGCCTTTGGCTGCCTGACGGCGATGGCCGGGGCGGACGTGGCCATCGGGCTTTATGAACGCTGGGCCGCCAAGCGGATTGGCGTTTGCGAAGTACCACCGCGCGATTCTCGCCCCGATCAACAGTGAACCGGCGTCGCTGATCTTCGCGTTGCTACAGGAACAGGAGGCCATTAATGCCCGCCGTCATCGAAAAACCGTCGCAGCTGTTTTCCGCCATTGCCGAGACGTTGCGCATCACCATTCCTGGCTTGAAGGCCGGGGGTCATCAAGACTTCGACGGCTCCGGCGATCAGCCCTGGGTGCTGATCGCCATCGAACGCGATGCGCCGGGCAATCGTGCCAACGACGGACGTATCGCTCATGTCCTGACGATTTCCTTGCAAGTCGTATTTCCCGGCACAGGCACAGGATTGGCGGCTTGCGACCTGGCCAGCGAATTGAAAAATCTGATCACCGACAATCGCTGGAATCTGTCGGGCGACCAATGTGATTTGCCCATGAACATTGATGGCATCCCATCCGCGTTCATCAGCGAAACACGGGAGTACACCGCCTGGACCGTTTCATTTACCCAAACCCTGTACCTCGGCCCAACGCTGCTCGAGGACCCGCTGGGTATTCCAAAGTTCGCCCGCACCTGGGAGGTGTCGAACATCGACGACCCGGATCAATACACCGCACTCGAGGCCTGACCCATGTTTGATGCGCTTTTACGTATGCAGCTGGGTCCGATCATCGAGCGTCTGGCCGAGATGGAAACCGAGCTTGAAGACCTGCATCGGCGTGCCGACAGTTTCTGTCGCATCGGCGTTTGTCAGGAGGTCGATGCGGCCAGCAACACCTGCAAGGTCAGTCATGGTGAGCTGCTCACCCCGGCGATCCGGTTTTTCAATCCGAGTGCCGGCGCACAGAGCGAGTCGCGGATCCCCTCCGTGGGCGAGCAGTGTCTGTTGCTCAACCATGGCGGCGGTGAGGGCGGCGGGCAGTCGGTGGCGTTGTTCGGTCTTAATGGCGGTCAGTTTCCGCCCGTCTCGACACAGGCATCGCTGACGCGTCGCCTCTATCAGGACGGCACGGAAAGCGGTTACGACGACGCCAGTCATGTTCTGCACTGGAAAAACGGCCCGGCGGCGTTTACCGGTTCTCGCGAAACGCTTGAATTGAGCATCGGCCCGGCGAGGCTGGCGATGACGCCTGAGGCCATCGAATTGCAACTGGGCGCCGTCGGCCTGCGGCTCGACGCTTCCGGTGTGCATCTGAGCGGCCCATTGGTGGATCACCAGGGCCGCGTCATCAGTACTGCATAAAGAGCTTCCCATGATCGGAATCGATAGAAACACCGGCGCGACGGTCGACGACTGGCTGCAGTTTGTGCAGCGCGCCACCCGGGCGCTGACCACGCCTTTGGGCACTCGTCAGAAGCGTCCTTTATATGGCTGCGCACTCACTGAATTGCTGGGGCAGAACCTCGGCGACGACCTGCTGATTCTTGCCCAAAGCCATGCGGCCCAAGCGTTTTACAACCAGTACAACGGCATCGACGATTTCGAGCCACAAGTCATTGTCGCCAGTCGCCGCGGTGCCGGGCTGCTACTGCGTTTCGCCGGCACCTGGAAAAATCGCCAACAGACTTTCGAGGTAATGGCATGAGCATGTTGATCCCCGGCCAGAACCAGTTGGCCGAACCGGCAATCGTCACGATCGAAGCGTTCGAGGATTTGCTCGCAGAGTTCAAAACCTTCGTCGTCGAGTACGTCGGCACCCGTTCCCCCGAGAGCGCGGCCAAGCTTGCAGTCAGCCTGGAAAATGAAAGCGAGTTGCTGACCCTGGCCCTTGAAGCCTTTTGTGTGCGTCTGCAAACCCATGAACGCAAATACAACGCCCGCATCAAGCAGATGCTGGCGTGGTGGGCTACCGGGACCAATCTCGATGCGCGCCTCGCAGACATGGGGCTTGAGCGCCAGTTGCTGGACCCGGGCGACCCGGCGGCGTTCCCACCGGTGGCCCCAATCTTTGAGAGTGATAACGACGCCCGGTTGCGTTATTACCTGGCGCCGCATGCCCCGGCAGCCGGCTCTCGCATGCAGTATCGGCGTGAGATTTTCACCCTTGGTGAACGGCCTGCCGTGAAGGTGGAAACCGCGGCGGCGGGTGTGGTGACGGTCACTTACACCTTCGACCCGGACGGTTACGCGGCGCAGGTCAAGGACGGCAACGGGCGCCGCACCGCTCCAGGCGAAGTCACGGTCACGGTGCTTTCCCGAGAGGGCGATGGCACACCATCCGAAGCGCTGCTAGATGGTGTTCGCCAGCATTTCGCCCGGCCTGATGTACGACCGGAAACGGATCGGGTCATCGTGCAGGGCGCGCACATCAAGAACTACAAAATCCGGGTCGTGGCCAAGATCAACGCCGGTCCCGATTCGGGGCTGACCAAGGTTGCCGCGCAACAGCAGTTGCAGGCGTATGCCGATTCTTGTCACCGACTGGAAGGGCGGGTGGACCCGAGCTGGATCGACTACACGTTGCACAGCGCTGGCGCGGTTCAGTTGCAAATCCTTGAGCCGCTGGCGCCGATAGTGACGACGGCCTTTGAGGCCCCGTATTGCACCGGCGTCGAGGTGGAGGTGGACACGTTATGAGTGAACAAACGTCTCGCCCGAGCCTGCTGCCAGTCAACAGCTCACCCTTGGAAAAGGCCCTCGATCTTGGTTTCGGCACGTTGCTCGATCGCATCGCGCCGCCGTTCCCCGAGCTGATGAACCCGACTGCAACGCCCTTGGCGTTCTTGCCGTATCTGGCGGCGGATCGCGGGGTCAGCGAGTGGAGCTCCGAGGCGGCCGAGGCGGAAAAACGCCTGACGGTAGAGCTCGCATGGCCCACTGCGCGGCAGGCCGGGACGCGAAAGGCGCTGGAGAGCGCGGCCAAAGGTTTGCAATTGATGCCTGAGGTGCGCGCCTGGTATGAGCAAACGCCGCCAGGCCAGCCTTACAGTTTTTCCGTCAGGGCCTTTACCGAACAGCCTTACAGCGAAGAGATCGACGCCCGCCTTGACCGTCGCCTGGCCGATGCCAAAAGCGAACGGGACATCTTGTCGGTCTCGGTAGGCTTGAGTGCATTCGGCACTCACGTCATCGGCGCCGCCACCGTGTGCGGTGAGCTGACCACGGTTTATCCGATTGTCATCGAAGGGCTTGAAGCCTCGGGTCAGGCCTTCATGGCCGCCGGGCTCTACACCGTCGAAACCTCCACTATTTATCCACAGGGGTCCTAAATGGCCGACTATTACACCCTGCTCACCAACGCGGGGATCGCCTACGAAACCGCCTGTAAGGCGGCGGGCGTACCGATCAAGTTGTCGCAGATTTCCGTCGGTGATGGCGGCGGCGCGGTTTACAACCCGGCCGCCACTGCCACGGCGCTCAAACGTGAAGTGTGGCGCGGGCCACTCAATGCGCTGTTCCAGGATGAGAAAAACCCGAGCTGGTTGCTGGCCGAAGTGACTATCCCGCCTGACGTCGGTGGCTGGTATGTGCGTGAGGCTGGGCTGTGGACTGATACCGGCATTCTGTATGCCATCGTCAAGTATCCGGAGTCGTTCAAACCGGTGTTGGCGACGTCAGGGTCGGGGAAAGAGTTTTATATTCGTTCTATTTTCGAGACCAGCAATGCGGCGTTGGTGACGTTGTTGATTGATGACACCGTGGTCAAGGCAACGCGGGCCTGGGTGATGGGCTATCTCTCCGATGAGTTGGCCAGGCTGGATGGCAAACAATCGGTGCGCGCGGCGGCTACGGCCAATGTCGTGTTAAGCGGGGCTCAGCAGATTGACGGCGTCGCAGTGGTCGCTGGTGATCGTGTGTTATTGCCCTATCAGACGCTAGCCAAAGACAGTGGCATCTGGGTTGTGTCCAATAACGGTTGGTCGCGGGCCTTCGATGCCAATAGCAGCACCAAAGTAACGCCCGGCCTGACGGTCATGGTCGAAGAAGGGGTAACGAACGGCGACTCTCTGTGGCACCTGACAACCAACGGTCCAATCACTCTGGGTACTACAGCGCTGATTTTTGAAATGCTCGCGGGCAGGACAGGCATTCTGCCTGGTAGCTATCGGGGGGTGACCGTTGATAAGTACGGTCGAGCCATTGCGGGTGACAATCCGACCACGGTGGCGGGGTATGGACTGACAGATGTTTACACCAAGGTGCAGGTCGAAGCATTGGCACTTGGCGTGGCGGGTGATCGTGTGGGGGAGGTAACGCACTTCGCCATGACAACGCCGCCCGCCGGCTTTTTGAAACGCAATGGGGCCGCGGTATCGCGAACAACCTATGCTGCGCTGTTCGCGAGGATCGGCACACTGTATGGGGCAGGGGATGGTTCCACTACATTCAATCTGCCGGACTCTCGTGCTCATTTCGATCGAGGGGTCGATGACGGGAGAAACCTCGACCCGGGTCGTGTTTTCGGCAGTGCTCAGACGAGTCAGAACGCCGCTCACGTACACACTGGTAGTGCGGCGGTAGCCGGGAACCATACACACTCGATGTGGATAAATCTGGATCGTGGGCCAGGTACAGACGGCAATGCTATATGGGGTGACGAGCCCTACTATGGGTCTACGGGGCCAACGACCAGCGCTGCAGGTGATCACACTCACTCGATCACCATTGCCAGTTCCGGTGGCCCTGAAGCCAGACCACTCAACACTGCTTTTCTCGCCTGTATCAAATATTAATCAGAACCACATTGGAGTTTTTGAGAATGTCAGACGAACGCACGGCCGTTAAAGGCGAGGTGTCCTGGTGGCTCGCTGATGAGGTCACATCACCGACCATTTGCAATGTGCACCCCGCCACCGGTGAGTTCATCGGCACTGGGCTAGCGGACCCCAGTCCTTTGGAACCTTTTACTTGGTTGATCCCCGCGCATGCTTATCAGTGTGAGCCGCCAACGCCGGAGCCAGGACACACCGCGGTCAAGGTTACAGGTGACGGTTGGAAACTGGTTGCGGACTATCGTGGGTTGACTGTCTACAGCACCGAAACGGGTGAGGCGCAAGTCTGGGACATGTTGGGCGATTTGCCCGAAAGCTATACACGCGAAGCCCCGGCAACCGAGTTCGATAAATGGCAGGACGATAAATGGACTTTTGATGAAGCCGCGAATGCAGAGGCTCTGAAAAAGAAAGCCGCCAGGAAGAAACTGCTGTTGACTCAGTTCAGCGCAAACATGATTGCCACATTGCAGAACGCGTTTGATCTGGAAATTGCCACTGAAGTCGAGATCGCGGATCTCAGGTCCTGGAAAATCTACGGCGTTGAACTGAATCGTGTCGATATCGTTGGTGAGCTACCCCAGGATAGTGAATGGCCGACCAGCCCGAACGATGCCTTGGCGGCTGCCTGGCTGGTAGCGCAGGGCTTTGACGACCCCCCCCTGGAAACCTTCAGTGTTCCCGAATAACGCCCCGCACCGCCGGGGCGTTTTCTTATCCGCCAAACACCACACAACACCCGACAGCCCCTTCCTCAAAAGGGGCTTTTTCGTATCTGGAGAAACCCAAATGGCACTACGCCAAACCTACACCGTGCTCCTCCCATTCCCCACCGGGGGTGGCCATTGGTCGAGCGTCGGCCAAGAACTCGACCTGCTCGATGTGGAGGCCAGTGCGTTGCGCAGCGCTGGTCGTCTGGAGCTGAAAAAAACCGAGGCCGCCGAATCGGCCTCTACATCCACCAAGGCCTTGAAGGCCGCTGCCAAGAAGGCTGAATAACCATGGCTGAGGTTTTGAACTTCGAGCACAATGGCATTACCGTCAATGCCACTGAATCTCCCGAGGCCATGGGTGGCCTGGGGGACAACGTCATCGGTCTGGTCGGCACAGCGCCGAAAGCGGATCTGCTGATTCCGCGCAATGCGCCGTTCCGCATCAACAGCTTCACCACCCAGGCACTGCTGGATCCGACCGGCACCGAGTCGGGCACGCTGTTCCACGCGGTGTTCCAGATCCTCAAAGTGGTCAAGGTGCCGGTCTACGTGGTCATCGTCGAAGAGGGCGCGACCCCGGCCGACACGCTGAACAATGTCATCGGCGGTGTTGAGCCTCTGACCGGTCGCAAACTGGGTCTGGCCGCGCTGGGCAGTGTCCCGGAAGACCTGACCATCATCGGCGCGCCGGGCTTCACCGGCACTAAGGCTGTGGCCAGCGAGTTTGCTTCGTTCGGCAAGCGCATCAAGGCACGGGTAGTACTCGACGGCAAGGACGCCGCGGTCGCCGATCAAGTGACTTACAGCCAGGAACTGGGCGGCGCGGACCTCGGTTTCGACCGCTGCCTGGTGGTGCACAACATGCCGGCCGTTTACTCCAAGGCCGCGAAGAAAAACGTCTTCCTGGCGCCTTCGAGCCTGGCCATCGCTGCGCTCGCCAAAGTCAAGCAATGGGAGAGCCCGGGCAACCAGGTGACCTACGCCGAAGACGTTTCGCGTGTCGTGGAATACAACATCCTCGACACCTCCACCGAAGGCGATCTGCTCAACCGCTACGGTATCAGCTACTACGCCCGGACCATCCTTGGCGGCTTCTCGCTGCTGGGTAACCGCTCCATCACCGGCAAGTTCATCAGCTACGTCGGCCTCGAAGATGCGATCAGTCGCAAGCTGGTGAAAGCCGGTCAGAAGGCCATGGCCAAGAACCTGACCAAATCGTTCATGGATCAGGAGGTCAAGCGCATCAACGATTGGCTGCAAACCCTGGTCGCCGACGAAACCATCCCTGGGGGCAGCGTGTACCTGCACCCGGAATTGAACAGCGTCGAGAAGTACAAAAACGGTACCTGGTACGTGGTCATCGACTACGGCCGCTACGCGCCGAACGAACACATGATTTATCAACTCAACGCCCGCGATGAAATCATCGAGCAGTTCCTGGAGGACGTTCTCTAATGTTTACCAACCGCGTAAGACAGGCCATCGCGGCCACCCTGCAAGGCCTGCCGTTGTCGGCGACTGTGGAAGAATTCACCCCGCCTAAGATCGAATTCGAGATGGAAAACATGGTCGGCGGTCGCTTCATCGGCGAGGAAATGGCCAAAAGCGGCAAGGCGCTGACCTCCAAGCTGATTCTGCAAGGCTCTGGTCCAGAAATCATGCTCGCCCTGGGTGTGAAACTGGGCGACGACATTCTGCTGAACGTGCGTGAAGCCGGACAGGATCAGGACGGCAACACCTGGTTCACCTACCACACCGTCGGCGGCAAGCTGAAATCCCTTGAGGAAGCCGTTCTCAAAATGAACGAGAAGCCCAAGACCACCCTCGAGCTGTCCTGCCGCACCTACAACCGTCTGGAAAATGGCATCCCGGTGATCGACATCGACGTACGCACTCAGAAGTTCGTGCTTAACGGCGTCGACATTCTCGGCGACGCCCGCCGGGCTGTGTTGCTGCCGTAACACCAAGGTCAGCAAGGCATACAACCTGTGGGAGCGAGCCTGCTCGCGATGAGGGAATCACATTCAACATCATTGTTGACTGTCCCGACGCTATCGCGAGCAGGCTCGCTCCCACAAGGATTGTGGCGAACTGTTCCCTGCACAGCACTCTTCCATGATTCACCAAGGAATTCATTTCATGTCCTGGACGCCTCCTGTTCACGTCTTGTTGTCGCCGATCACCGCCGACGATCAGTCGACAATCGAGCAGATTCAGCTCAAACCACTGTTCTACGCCGCGCAGAAAGAGGCCCTGGCCCGTGCTGGCGATGATGAGGACGATCAGTTCTTCGAACTGGCCAGGCTGGCCACCGGGTTGTCGGTCAAGGAGCTCGACCAGCTCAAACGCCCGGACTACGTGAGCATCGCGCAGTACGTGCATGAGATGTCGACTCGCCCTGCTGCGTACTTTCTTGAACAGCAAGCGCAGGGCGAACAATCGGTAGACCCCGATCAAGTGCAACTGCTGCAACCGCTCAGCGCAGCGGGACGCAGCATGACTTCGCTGACCCTGGAAATGCCGGTACTGCGCGCCACCAAGGCGATGAAAAAACTCAAGACGGCCAAGGAGCGCGCCGAGTTCATCACCGCCCATTGCACCGGTCTGATGCTTCCCGATCTGGACCTGCTGACCGTGCCTGACTGGACACAGCTTCAGGTACGCATTGACGATTTTTTAAACAAACCGGCGGACTTCTTTCGGAGCGCGACATCGAAGTAATTCTCGATGTAGTGCCGCTCATTTACTCAGTAAGTGAAGCGGAAATTCTGGAGTGGGACGCCGGCAAGGCATTGCGCCGTTACGACATCGCGATCACTCGCCTTGGCGTGAAACAGGAGTAGAGCGGGATGGCAGACAGTAAGTATTCGCTGTCCGGTGCGAGCATCGAATTGCCGCAACTCGGCAGCGCGTCTGAAACGTCGGGGCTGAACCTGGCACTGACCACGGCCAGCCTCGACATTCGTCTGCTGGTGTCGGAGCAGGTAAAGCTGCGTGAAACCTTGGCGTTGCTGAACATTGCCCTGTCGTCGCAGCAGTCGCTGCTCAAGGCGAATGCATCGGCGCCGGCGGCAGGCAATGAGCCAAAGTCAAAGCTCAAGGCTGAGGTTGATCAGCGTGCGCCACCGGATTTGCTCAAGTCTGCGATGGCGACTGAGCTGGCGATGGTAGAGCTCAACCAGGTGCTGAAACTGGACAATGTCCAGTTGCAGAAACTGTCGGAGGCCAACCAAAAAATGGCCACGGACAAGCAGGTTGCTCCGAGCGGGGCAACAGCGGTTCAACTGGCCCAGGTCGAGTTGGCGGCGGCGAAGGCGGGGATCGGGGATGGGCTCGACCCGGCTAAAAAGCAGGACGAACTGCTGAACTTCACCCGCGATAGCGCAGTGACGGCGTCGGCGTTCAATCTCGACGTCAAGGCCGCCAGCGAGATGCTGATGGGCTGGCGCACCTCGATGAAGCTGGATCGCGGACAAAGCCTGAGCCTGGCGGATGCGACCAACCATCTCGGCAACAGCGGCCTGAATGTCAAAGCGGCCGATATCGGCTCTGTAGTGCAGCAGAGTGGCGAAGTTGGTATCGCTTCAGGCTTGACGCCTGAACAGGTGGCGGCTCTCGCGGCGGCGTTCTTGAACAGTGGAGCGGACAAGTCCGGTGCCGGTGTGGCTTTGAAAAGTTTCACCTCGGGGTTGGCGAAGGGCGATACGGCTTCACCGGAGCAGCGCAAGGCCTGGACAGAACTGGACGCCAAATTCAATCCCGAGATGGTCGCCGATGGCCTGCGTACGGACCCACTCGGAACGATTAACCAGGTGCTTGAAGCACTGAAGAACAAACCAGTGCAAGAACAGCAGTCGCTGACCAAGACACTGTTTGGCGATAACGCGGGGATTCTTGAACTGCTGAAGAAGCCGGAAGATGCCCAAAAGGCTCTTTTGTTGGTGTCCGAAAGAACCAAAGATGGCGCGTTGCCGAAGTTCACGGGCTCGGTAGCGCAAACCGCCGAAGCGCTGGGAGAAACCTCGCAAGGGCGCTGGAATGCGTTGGATGCCAGTAAAAACCGGATGTTCGCGGCGGGCGGCAATGCTTTGGCGCCGTTGACCGACGGCTTGATGGTATCGCTCGGCGCGTTGGCCGATGGCTTGAGCGGGGTCGCTGAAGCACAACCGAAAGCTACCGCAGGATTGCTCGTACTCGCAGGGGCCATTGCGTTGGCGCGTGGTGCTGAAATCAAGGTGGCGATGGCCTCGGCCATCACTGCTGCCGCGACGAAACTTCTGGCTCTGGCAGGTGCACGACCTATTCCCGAAGCGGGGGATCTGACAGTTGATGCCAAGGAACGCGGCCGTAAGGGCAAGAAACAACCCCGAGGCGGCAGGGCCCAAAAAGGCACTGCTCCTGCAAAAGCTGCGATCAAGCCCATCCCCAAAAGCGCTCCCAAGCTGCCGCGTATGTCGACCGGGAGTCGCTTGCTGGGTGCCGCCAGAATGGGCTCGGCAGTCACCAAACGGGTCGCGCCGCTGATGCTGCTCAGCGCTGGTTACGATGTCGTCAAAGGCCTGCGGGCGGGTGATAACAAAGCGGTCGGCGGAGCGCTGGGCTCCGCCGGTGGCGGGCTCGCCGGTACTTATGCCGGCGCTGCTGCCGGCGCCATGATCGGCAGCGTGGTGCCTATTCTGGGCACCGCAGTCGGTGGGGTGATCGGTGGCTTGTTGGGTGGTATGGCGGGTAGTTGGGGAGGGGAATGGCTGGGTGAAAAACTCGCCAAACCCGCTGACAAGCTCGCCGCTCCAGACCAGATCAGCAAAGACCTGACCAGCGCCCAAACAACCAGTCAGCAGAATGCAATGACCGCGAACATCTACATCAATGGCCAGGATCAGGCCAGCGCCAGTCAGTTGGCGAACCTGGTTGTACAACAGATTACCGGCCAATTCGGATTGATGACCATGCCCAACTCACTCGCCATGCGAAGTGACGCGGCCCTGACCGACGGAGGTACATGATGCGTCAGCAAATGGCGTTGGGCAGTTTCATTTTCGGCCTGTCCAGAAACTTCGCCTACCACAGTCTGGTGCGCACCTCGGATGGCGGCTGGAAGAGCATCGACATTCTCACCAGCAAACCAAAATCCAGTCAGATCGGCCAAGGCCTGCAAGGGCTGACAATAACGGGCAAGTCGATGTACGCGACCGCCATGGATCGGCTCGATGAGTTGCGTGCATTGCAGGCGCTGCGCATCCCTGTGCCGTTGGTTGACGGTATCGGCCGCAACTGGGGCCTGTGGCAGATCAACAAGGTGTCGGAAACCCAAAGTGACGTCATTGATGACGGCACCGCGATGGTGGTCGGCTGGGTGATCGAATTGACGGAGTTTGCCAATGCGTAGGGTTCGAAGTATTGCCGGTGATTCGGTGAATCTGTTGCTGTACCGCGAGCTTGAGCGTTGTGACGATGCCGCCGAGCAAGCGCTCTGGCGTCTCAATCCGGGGCTTGCCGAATGGGGGCCGGTATTGCCGGCGGGAGTGTGGGTTGCCCTGCCGGACGTGGATTCAAAACCCGTTGCACCCACACCGGTTTCGGCCTGGGATTAAGGAGGCAGCATGTCACTGGGTTTCACGCCTGCGGTGGAAATTTACGGCGCGAACGCTGCGCTGCTCAACGAACGGTTGCTCAGTTGGACGCACATCGATGCGGCGGGGATCGAGTCCGATCAACTGACGCTCACGATCAGTCTGGATGGGCTTGAAGGATTACCGAGTCTCGGCGGAAAAATCGGTCTTCGGGTCGGTTATCTGGAGTCGGGGCTGGTGGATAAAGGCGAATTCGTCATTACCCGGCGCACCCCGACCCTGTTTCCCCTGCGTCTGACGCTGGTGGCCACGGCGGCGCCGTTCAGTGCGGCGGATCAGACCGGATTCAAGCAGCGCCGGTCGGTCAGCCATGGCCCGACGACCTTGGGTGCGCTGTTTCGCCAGTTGACGTCCAGGCACGGTTTTTCCCCTCGTGTGGCCCCGGACCTGTCGCTGATAAAAATCGGGCACATCGATCAGTCCAACGAAACCGACATGGGTTTTCTGACGCGACTGGCCTACCTGCATGACGCCGTCGCTAAACCGGTCAACGAGCTGTATGTGCTGGCTCGGCGAGGGCAGGCGAAGTCGTTATCGGGCAAAGTCCTGCCGACCATAAAGCTGTCGGTGACGACCAACAATCGCCCAGGCGATCAGGCCTTTATCTCCGCCGTCCTGGATGAAACCGCCCGGGCGAAATACCAGGGTTGCAAGACCAGTTGGTGGGATGCGGCGGCCGGCAAAGTGCGTGTCGAGGAGAGCGGCATCGCGCCGTTCAAGACCCTTCGCCAGCGTTACCAGAGCGCAGACGATGCCCGAGCCGCCGGCGAAGGTGAGGTGCGCCGGATGATGCGTGAAGCACTCAAGGTGACGATCGCATGCCCTGGCAACCCGGGATTGTCCGCTGAAGGGATCGTGCTGCTGGACCCCTCCTGGCCGGATTTCATGCGCGGTCGCTGGTCGATCGACAAGGTCACCGCCACCGGCGACCGGGAAAAAAGCTATCGCTGCACGATCGAGGCGACCTGCCTGGACGCCAAGACCTGACACCAACTCCCTGTGGGAGCGGGCTTGCTCGCGAAGGCTGCAGCACATCCAACATCAATGTTGACTGACCCACCGCTTTCGCGAGCAGACCAGTGTGTCCGCACACCCCTTGCATACACCCGAGATCCCCTGTGGGAGCGAGCCTGCTCGCGAAGACGGCAGCACATTCAACATCGATGTTGCCTGACCCACCGCCATCGCGAGCAGGCTCGCTCCCACAGGTTTCTGACTGCACCTTCCATACAACTGGAGCGCCCTCATGAAGATCACTCCGATCCTCACGCAGCTGCGTGAGCAATGCCCGACCCTGGCCAATCGCGTGGCCGCCGGCATCGATCTCGCCACGCTGCAAGCCAACACCCCGCTGCAAACACCCTGCGCCTATGTGGTGCCGATTGCCGATGTGGCGAGCAAGAGCCTCGCGCAAAACCTGATGCTGCAACCCATCCGCGACCGCTTCGAAGTGACCCTGGTGCTCGACACCACGGACGCCGCGGCAGCGCTGGATCAATTGCACAACTTGCGCGCCGAGCTGTGGCGCGCACTGGTGGGTTTCAAACCCGGCAGCGACTACGAAGCCATCGAGTACGACGGCGGCGAACTGGTTTCGATCAACAGCAGTCGCGTGCTGTATCGCCTGCGCTTTTTTGCTGAATTCCAGCTCGGCCGCAATCTGCCGGGTCAACCGGCGGAGAGCTGGCACGAGCGTGAACTGGACGGTTTGTCGTCCTTTACCGGGGTCACCGTGCGGGTCGATGCGATCGATCCGGCGGACCCCAATCTGCAACGCCCAGGCCCCGACGGGCGCCTGGAACTGACTTTCTCTGGAGACGTAACCCCATGAGCAAACGCATCACCGTGCTGCCGGCCCCGGGCCGTGTTGTGCCGGACCCGGAAGCGGGCGATCTGTTGCCCCTCGAGGGCCGTGAAGTGCCGGACAACGCCTGGTGGCGTCGACGTCTGGCCGATGGCGATATCACTACCAAAGCCGTGAAAGCGGCGAAACCACAGGGAGCCAAATAATGGCGATCGGATTCAGCAACATCCCCACGGACATTCGTGTTCCGCTGTTCTACGCCGAAATGGACAACTCGGCCGCCAATAGCGCGTCGTCGGCCATGCGCCGCCTGATCGTCGCTCAGGTCAACGACAACATCGCGCCGGCTGATGTTGGCAAACTGGTGTTGGTGTCCAGCGTGGCGCTGGCCAAAAGCATTGGCGGCCAAGGCTCGATGCTCGCCTCGATGTATGAAACCTGGCGCAAGACCGACCCGATCGGCGAGATCTGGTGCCTGCCGCTGCACAACACTGAAGGCAGCATTGCCAAAGGCGTGCTGACCCTGACCGGTGCGGCGACCCAGAGCGGTGTGCTCAACCTTTACGTCGGCGGCGTTCGCGTTCAGGCGGCCATCGTCAATGGTGCCACTGCGGTGCAAGCGGCCACGGCCCTGGCACTGAAAATCAATGCCTCCGCCGATCTGCCAGTCAGCGCTGCAGCAGTCGACGGTGTGGTCACCCTGAGCGCCAAATGGACTGGCGACAGCGGCAATGACATCAGCCTGCAATTCAATCGCCTGGGCAAGAGCAACGGCGAAGAAACCCCGGCAGGCCTGACCTCGGCCATCACTGCCATGACCGGCGGTGCCGGTGTGCCGGATCAAGTGGCCGCCGTGGCGGCGCTGGGCGATGAACCGTTCGAGTTCATCTGCATGCCGTGGTCGGATCTGTCGACCCTCAACACCTGGCAAGCCGTCATGGATGACAGCACCGGTCGTTGGTCCTGGGCCAAGCAATTGTTCGGTCACGTCTACAGCGCCAAGCGCGGCACCATCGGTACTCTGGTGGCGGCCGGTCAAGCGCGTAACGATCAGCACATGACCATTCAGGCGCTGGAACCGGGCGTACCGCAACCGTTCTGGGTGCAGGCCGCCGCATTGGCTGCGCGCACTTCGGTATTCATCTCTGCCGACGCCAGCCGTCCGACTCAAAGCGGCAGCCTGCCCGGTCTCGACCCGGCACCGGCCAGCGAGCGTTTCACCCTGACCGAGCGTCAGTCGCTGCTCAACTACGGCATCGCTACCGCGTACTACGAAGGCGGCTACGTGCGCATCCAGCGTTCGATCACCACCTATCAGAAGAACGCCTACGGCCAGGCAGACAATTCCTACCTGGACAGCGAAACCATGCACCAGTCGGCGTTCATCGTGCGTCGTCTGCAAAGCGTGATCACCAGCAAATACGGTCGTCACAAACTGGCCTCTGACGGCACCCGTTTCGGCGCCGGCCAGCCGATCGTGACCCCGAGCACCATTCGCGGTGAGCTGATCGCCCAGTACGCCAAGCTCGAACTGGAAGGCCACGTAGAAAACGCCGAGCTGTTCGCCGAGCATCTGATCGTCGAGCGCGATGTTCAGGACCCGAGCCGGGTCAACGTGCTGTTCCCGCCGGATTACATCAACGGCCTGCGCGTGTTCGCGCTGCTCAACCAGTTCCGTCTGCAGTACGACGACGCAGCCTGATCGCTGCCTTTGACTGTGTGATTTCAGCCCACCGCGCGTGGGCTTTTTATTTGAAGGGAGAAACACCATGGGTCAACTGATTGCGGGCACCTGCTACGTCAAAGTGGACGGCGCTCAACTGACTATCAACGGCGGCTGCGAAGCGCCCTTGATGGCCGTTAAACGGGAAACCGTCGTGCCGGGCTTCTACAAGGAAACCGACATCGCTCAGTCGTTCAAAGTGACGGCGCTGCACACCGCGGACTTCCCGCTCAAGCAACTGATCGCTGGCACTGACATGACCGTCACCTGTGAATTCAGCAACGGCAAAGTCTACGTACTGGCCGGCGCCTACCTGGTGGAAGAACCGGTATCCAAAGGCGATGACGCCACCATCGAACTGAAATTCGAAGGCATCAAGGGGACCTGGCAATGAGCAACGCCGTGAAGCTTCAAGTTGCGATCGAAGCCCACGGCGAGCCCTTGACCGAACTCAACCTGCGCCGTCCGACGGTGCAGGAAGTGCGGGCGATCAAGGCGCTGCCGTACAAGATCGACAAGAGCGAAGAAGTCAGCCTCGACATGGACGTCGCGGCCAAATACATCGCCGTGTGCGCCGGCATCCCGCCGTCGTCGGTCAACCAGTTGGACCTGGCTGACCTCAACGCGCTGAGTTGGGCCGTCGCGAGTTTTTTCATGAGTGCGGCGTCGGCGCCATCACCGACCTGATCGCAGTCGCCTATGACCTGGCCTGGTTCTGGAAGGTTGACCCCGAACAGATGATGGCCAGGCCACTGGATGTGCTCCGCGAATCACTGGAGCACGCGCAACGGATCAATGCGATGCAGCAGGTGCAGTGATGGCAGACACAGAAAAGAAAGAGAAAACCTCGGTGCTGCTCACGGGCATCGACGAACTGTCCCCCAAACTCGGCGCTCTGCGGGCAAAGGTCGAGAGCTTCAAGAAAAACCTGGAGCAGACCGGCCTCGGCAAACTGGACATCAGCGGTCTGTTCAAGGGCGGTAGCGTGATCACGCCATTTGTGGAGGGCATCAAGGCATCCGACGCGTTCAAGGGCAAATTGACCGAGGTCAGCGAATCGGCCGAAGGCGTTGATTTGCCGAAGGCGCCGGCAAGCGCTACACAAAACATGAATGTGTTCAGTCGATCGATGGAGCAGGTGTCGGTCGCGGCCAACTCTGCCTTGCAGCCTGCCGTCGCTACGGTAACGGCAGGTCTTCAACCTTTGTTGGCTGGATTTGGCAGTCTGCTCGATGACAACCCGAAGCTGGTCGAAGGGCTGGCGGCAGGTGCCATCGCGTTCTCGGCGATGCAAACCGCCGTGACCGGCGCGACTCAAGTGTTCGATCTGATGAACGTGGTGCTCAAGACCAATCCGATCATGCTGATTGCCATGGGTATCGCCCTGGCGGCTGGTTTGATCATTGCCAACTGGGAACCGATTTCGACGTTCTTCGCCGGGCTCTGGCAAAAGGTTGTCAGTTATTGGCTGCCGATCAGCGGAGTTTTCTCGGATATTTTTGATCGAGTAAAGGCAGTCGTGAGCGCAGGATTCGATTTCCTCAAGGCGTGGTTTGCCTGGACTCCCTACGCAATGATCCTGAACAACTGGGGGGCCGTTGTCGGTTTGTTTGCGGCCATCTGGGATCTGCTCATGGCACTGACCGTGCCGGTGAAGGAGAAACTGCGCAGCATGTTCGACTGGGTTCCACTGGACGCCATTACCGCGGCTTGGGATCAGGTGCCCGCCATGTTCTCGGGTTACTGGGAGTCAATCAAGCTTGGGGCGCAGGCGTTCTTTTCCTACCTCAGCGGCCTGTTCACTTGGTCGCCCTTGGACGCACTGAGCGAAACATGGGCATCTGTGGTTCAGTTTTTCAGTGAAAAAGCGGAAAAGCTCCGGGCCATTCTGGCGCCGATCCAGGAGATGCTGGGCGGGAGCTTTGGTGGTTTTATCGCCAAAATTACCGGCAAGGTAGAAGGCTTTACCGAGGCGCAAAAGAAAACCAATGCCGAAGGCAAGGGTGAATTTGCGCCTGCGGCGGCATTCTTTGGTGACGTTTCCGAGCCACCCTCAAGCGCGCTGACGGCTCCCGGCAGTTTGCCGCTCAAGTCGCCAATGCAGTCCGGTTCTCTGACACAAACCTCAAGCACCCTGATCCAGCAAACCGCCGCCAATAACCGCACGCAACTCGAAGGCGGCCTGACCGTGCGCTTCGAAAACGCACCGGCCGGGCTGCGCACCGATCAACCGCAAACCAATCAACCGGGGCTGTCGCTCAATTCGCGCATCGGCTATCGCTCGTTGTCTCTGGGAGGTTCCAATGAACTGGCGTGACCGTTTGTTGCCGGCATCCTTTCGGGGTGTCGGTTTTTGGGTCGATCAGGCGAAAACCCCGGTCGGCCACAAGGGCCAGTTGCATGAGTATCCACAACGTGACCAGCCGTTTTTCGAGGGCCTTGGGCAGCAGGCGAAGATCCACGACCTGACGGCATTCATCGTCGGCGCCGATTGCCTGGAGCAGCGCGACAAGTTGCTCAAGGCGTTGGAGCAGGGCAGTGGTGAACTGGTCCACCCGTGGTTGGGGCGGATGCAAGTCAAGGTCGGTGAATGCGACATGACCCACACCCGCCAGGACGGCGGGCTGGTGACCTTTGCCCTGAAGTTCTACCCCGATCAACCCCTGCAATTTCCGACGGCCACGGTCAGCACGCAAAAGGTGCTGCTGTCATCGGCGGACACGCTGCTGGGCTCGGCGGTGGCGCGTTTCGAACAGGCCATGACCCTGATCAAGGCCGCGCGGATCGGCATCGCCAATCTGCGCAACAGCCTGACCGGGGTCTATGAAGTGATCCAGGAACAGCTCAAACCGTTGATCGAGGAGTACCGGCAGATCAGCGAGCTGGTCAAGGCGGTCAAGGAGTTGCCCAAGGAAGTGGCGGCGGAATTCAAGGGATTGCTCGGCGACATCCAGGAACTCAAGGACTTCGCGAAGGAGGGCTATCGTGGCGTGATTGCCAACGTTTCCCAGCAGATCGAAGCCATCCGCAAGGCTGATGCACCAAAGCTCACCACCGGCAAGGACACCACGGCGGCGGCGCAAGCCATGGCCGATCTGGTGCAAGACACGCTGCTGGTGAAGGTGGCGCAATGGGTCGCCTCGATGCCGGTGGCGTCGACGCCGGTGAAACTGACGTCGCAGCCGTCGCTGGATCATCAGACGCTGCAGCCGGTCACCCGTCAGGAAGTGCCGGTCACCGACGATTTGCAGTTGTTGCAAAAGGAGTTGAACGAAGCGATCCAACTGGCACTGAACAAGGCCAGCCCCGCGCACTATCAGGCCATCAATGATGTGAAGCAGACGTTGAATGCGCACCTCAAAGCGGTGGCGTCGTCCGGCGTGCGGCTGGTCAGTAAATCCTTTCAGGAGAGCTTGCCTGCCGTCGTCGTGGCCTATCGGCAATTTGCCGATGCCACGCGGGTCACGGAAGTGACTCAACGCAACGGTGTTGCCCATCCGTTGTTCCTGCCGCCCAACGATGTGAAAGTTTCCGGGAAGTGAACCATGAACGACATGGATAACCGGGTCACCCTGACGGTCGGCGGCCTGGAATACGGTGGCTGGAAAAGCGTGGAAATCACTGCGGATCTGGAGCGTCAGTTCCGCACCTTTAAACTCAACATCACCTGGCAATGGCCGGGGCAGACCGTGGACAAACGGATCCAGCCCGGTGACGCCTGTGAAGTGCGCATCGGTCAGGATCTGGTGCTGACCGGGTATGTGTTCAAGGCCCCGATCAGTTATGACGGACGGCAGATCAGCCTCAACATCGAAGGCAGTTCCTGCACCCAGGATCTGGTGGATTGCGCCGCGACCAACCGCCCGAACCAATGGCATGAGCAATCGCTGTTGAGCATCGTCGAAGCGCTGGCGATCACCTACAAGGTCTTTGTGGTCAGCGAAATTCCCGAGACCGCCCGGCTCAGCAGTCACACCATCGTGCCGGGGGAAACGGTGTTTCAATCCATCGACCGCTTGCTGACCTTGTTCCGGGTATTTTCTACCGATGATGCCCAGGGGCGGCTGGTGCTGGCCCGGCCTGGCAGTGGTGGCCGGGCCAGCGATGCGCTGGAGTTGGGCAAAAATATTCTGTCGGCCAACGCGCCGATGGATTACAGCCAGGTGTTCTCTGAATACCGGGTAATCGGCCAGCACAAGGGCACCGACAAGAAGAGCGGGGCAGCGGTCAGCGAGGTTGAATCGGTGTCCGCCGACCTGGGCTACAAACGTCGGCGGGTCACGGTGATCAACGAAGGCATGCAGATCACTCCCGAACTCGCGTTGCAACGGGCCAACTGGGAAGCTACCACCCGTGTGGGCAAAGCGTTGACCACCACTTACCAGGTGCAAGGCTGGCGACAATCCAATGGAGACTTGTGGCGCCACAACACGCTGGTCAGGGTCAAGGATCCGGTACTCGGGTTCGATGACGACATGTTGATCTCGAAGGTGACCTACTCGCTATCGGCGCAAGGCTCGGTCACCACCTTGCAAGTCGCACCGCCGCATACCTTCGACGCCAATCCCGAGCCCCCGAAGAAAACCTGAGCCCGACGCGCACCTTATGTGCATACCCATGTTGTGAACGACGGCGATTCAATGTGGGAGCGAGCCTGCTCGCGATTACGGTCTGACATTCACCTTTGATATTGACTGACAGATCGCTATCGCGAGCAGGCTCGCTCCCACAGTTATCCGCGTTCGACCTGATCATTGAAGGACTCCCAATGAGCCTACTGACACGCCTCCTGGCGCGCGGCACTGTCGTGCTCGCCAACTCGGCCACCAAGCTTCAATCGCTGCAAATGCGCCTCACCGCCGGCGAAGTGAACGACGACATGGAGCACTTCGAACCCTACGGTTTCACCAGCAACCCACTGGCCGGCGCCGAAGGTGTCGCCACGTTCCTGGGCGGTGACCGTTCCCACGCCATCGTGCTGGTGGTCGCCGACCGTCGCTATCGCCTCCAGTCCCTGGCCGCCGGCGAAGTGGCGATCTACACCGACGAAGGCGACAAAATTCACTTCAAGCGCGGGCGGGTCATCGACATCGAAACCGCCACGCTCAATATCCGCGCCAGCAGTGCGGTGAACATCGACACGCCGGTCATCAACCAGACCGGCAAGATTGTCTCCCAGGGCGACCAGATTGCCGGCGGCATCAGCCAGATCAAACACGTGCATGTCGGCGTTCAAGCGGGCAACGGCCAGACCGGCGTACCGGCAGGAGGGCAGTGATGTTGATCAGCCAAAAACTCCACGCCGCACTGACCCGTTCAGTGCTGATCAGCCTGTTCACCTGGCGCCGCGCCGCCGATGACGATGCCCTCGATGACGAAGAGCGTTTCGGTTGGTGGGGCGACACGTTTCCTACCGTTGCCGACGACCGCATCGGTTCGCGGCTGTGGCTGTTGCGCCGGGTCAAACTGACCCGACAGACCCAGATGGACGCCGAGTTCTATGCCCGCGAAGCCCTGCAATGGCTGATCGATGACGGCCATTGCAGCGCCATCGACATCATCAGCGAACGCCTCGACGCCCAGCGCCTGAACCTGCGCACGGTCCTGACCCTGGCCGACGGCGAGCGCCTGGACATCAACCCCGATAACAGTTGGCAGGTGATCTATGCCGTTTGAAACCCCTTCGCTGCCGGTGCTGATCAAACGCACCCAAAGCGACCTGGCCAGCGATTCGCTGCGCCAGTCCGATGCGCAAGTGCTGGCCCGCACCCTCGGTGGCGCCGCCTATGGCCTGTATGGCTATCTGGACTGGATCGCCGAGCAGATCCTCCCGGACAAGGCCGATGAATCGACCCTGGAACGGATCGCCGCACTGCGTCTGAACCAGCCGCGCAAACCCGCGCAAGCGGCCAGCGGCAGCGTCAGCTTTACCGCCAGCGCCGGTGCCGTGCTGGACGTCGACACCCTGCTGCAATCGAGCGACGGTCGCACCTACAAAGTGACCGCCGCGCGCACCACCAGCAACGGCCTCAACAGCACCACCATCGCCGCGCTCGAGGCCGGCAGCCTGGGCAACGCCGAGGCTGGCATGACGTTGATTCCGGTGCAGCCGATTGCCGGCATTGTCGGTAATAGCTTCACGGTGCTGGCGCCGGGGCTCAGCGGCGGTGTGGCGCGGGAAAGCCTGGAGTCGCTGCGTTCGCGGGTGATCCGCTCCTACCGCATCATCCCTCATGGCGGTTCGGCGCAAGACTATGAAACCTGGGCCCTGGAATGCCCCGGCGTGACCCGTGTCTGGTGCCGTGGCGGTTTGTTGGGACCGGGTACAGTCAGCCTGTTCATCATGCGTGACGACGACCCGCAACCAGTGCCGAACGACGAACAACTCGCCGAAGTCCAGGCCTACATCGAGCCTCTGCGCCCGGTCACCGCCGAGGTGAATGTGCAGCGACCGGTCCAGGTGCCAGTGGTCTATCACCTGACGCTGACTCCCGACACCACCGCCATACGCGCCGCCGTCGAAGCGCAGCTGCGCGACCTGCATAACCGTGAAGCAGACCTCGGCCAGAAGTTGTTGATCAGTCACATCCGTGAAGCGATCAGCAGCACCAGCGGCGAAAACGACCACGTACTCACCTCGCCTGTCGCTGATGTCGAAACCGAGCGCAATGAGCTGCTGACCTTTGGAGGTTGCGTATGGGGGGCATAAGAACCGCCGCGCAATACCACGCCCAACTGCGCAGCCTGCTGCCCAGCGGCCCGGCCTGGGACCCTGAGCGGGTGCCGGAACTTGAAGAAGTGCTCGACGGCGTCGCCCAGGAACTGGCCCGCCTCGACGCCCGCGCCGCCGACCTGCTCAACGAAATGGACCCGGCCGGCGTCAGCGAACTGGTGCCCGACTGGGAGCGGGTGATGAACCTGCCCGACCCGTGCCTGGGCGCCACGCCACTGTTCGACGACCGCCGTCTTGCAGTACGCCGACGCCTGCTCGCGGTCGGCAGCCAGGCCGTCGGCTACTACCTCGAGATTGCCAAAAGCCAGGGCTACCCGAACGCCACCATCACCGAACTGGAAGCCCCGCGCATGGGGCGCTCGCGTTTCGGTGCGGCGCACTGGGGCACTTGGGAAGCGCAGTTCATGTGGACGCTCAACACCGGTGGGCGATTGCTGCTGGGACGACGTTTTGGCGCTAGTTACTGGGGCGAGCGCTTCGGCGTGAACCCTGGCTCGGCACTGGAATGCCTGATCCACCGCAGCGCGCCGGCGCATACCAAGGTGCACATCAATTATGACTAGGGAATAGAGAGATGGATTATCCGAAAAGTGTGCCCAGCGCCGGGTTGGTGAATGGGAAGTTTGTGGATGAGAACCCGTTGACCGGGACGCCGGGGTCGTTGATTCCGGCGAGGTGGGGCAACAACGTCACGGATGAAATAGTGAATGCGATTATCGGCGCTGGCATTGTCCCGGACGAAAACGATAGTGCTCAGCTTAAAGCGGCGATTTCAGCGATTGTCGAGAAGAACAAAAGCGACTCTCTGGCGAGCAAGGAAGAGGCCGAATCCGGTGTAAGCGGCAACAAACTGATGACGCCCATCCGTGTCTTTCAAGCGATAGAGAAAAAGTTGCTACAGGCCACAGAGTCCGTGTTCGGCTGGGCACGTATTTCGACTCAGGCCCAGGTCGATGCGGCTGTCGATAACACTACGATCGTTACTCCGAAAAAACTGACGTTCGGGGTTTCCTACAGCTTTGCGGATAACGGCTACATCGCGTTTCCGAGTTGGCTGGGTGGTTTCATGATTCAGTGGGTGCTGGTCCCTATCGCCGTCAACAACGGTTATGTATCCAAACCGTGGCCGCTGGCCTTTAAAAATCAATGTCGTGGCGCTTGGGCCGGTTATTCGTCATCCGGTAATGCGCCGTTCCTCGATATCACCACACCGCCCTTGGTGACTTACTTGGATGCCAGCCAAGTGCAGGTCATGAGTAATTCCGGCGGCACTGGTTGGGTCAGTGTCTTGAGCGTGGGTAACTGAGATGAAGAGATTTTATAGCCGCACTACCGGCAACACCTACCTGGCGGGTTATCACACAAGTCTTCCTGACGATGCCGTTGAAATTGACAACGAGCGTTATGACGCAGTGATCGCCAATCCAAAGGCGGGAACCGCGAGAGCTCATGATGATGAAGGCTTGCCGGTTCTGGTTGAACTTGCCCCCTTGTCGGATGAAGAACTTTCGCAGGAAGCAAAGGCGTGGCGGGATCAAGCGTTTGACCGCGTGGTCTGGCTACGCGACCGACATCGGGATGAGGTGGAACTGATGAAGACCACCACGCTTTCCGACAGTGAATATCAAGAGCTTCTTGTTTATCTGCAGGCGCTGCGCAAGTGGCCTCAGGCGAAGAAGTTTCCTTCGAAACGTTCTCGACCGAAAAGGCCTGCCTGGTTGGTTGACTGAACGGATATCGAATGTTCCGCGTAAAGGATTGAAATATGGATTATCCAAAAAGTGTACCCAGCGTCGGATTGGTGAATGGCCAGTTTGTCGATGAAAACCCGGTGGCCGGGACGCCGGGATCGTTGATTCCGGCTGTCTGGGGCAACAGCGTCACCCAAGAGATTGTGAGTGTGATCGAAGGCGGCGGGCTGGTTGCCTCTGAAGCGGATACCAGCCAGTTGCTCAAGGCCATCCAGGTGATTGTCGGCACGACCAGCCCGATGCGTTCGGTGGTGACTCGACTCAGTGCATCCAAGGCACTGAGTGAGCAAGAACTCGGTCTTGTGCTGATTGACGGCAGCCCCGGTGTCATGACGGTCACTCTGCCCACGGCAAATGCTGGACTTGGCGTGCGCGACGTTATTCTTCGTCGTGTGGATAACAGCGGCAATCGCCTTGTCGTCCGCGCCGCTGGCACGGATCGCATTCGATTTCATACCCAACTCTCGCCGTCCGGCTATCCCTTTCTGGTGTTGATGGGGAGCGGTGACTGGTGGCATTTACGCAGTACTGGTGATGGCAACTGGTGGCCGGTCGGGCGGCATGATGCCACCCCTCTCGGGCGGCAGGTGTTGGACACGACTGTGCTGATCAGTCCGGGCGGTTACGGAGCGCTGAATGGCAGTCTGTTGTTGCGTAGCGAATGGCCCTGGCTATGGGATTTTGCCCAGTCCTCAGGGGCGCTGACCACCGAAGCCGGTCGTGCGGGCAGGGAGGGTGGATGGAGCAGTGGCGATGGCGCGCTGAACTTTCGCATTCCGGAAGTACGTGGCGAGTTTCTGCGTGTGCTTGATGAGTCCAGAGGTCTGGATGTCGGGCGTAGTGTGGGCAGCCTTCAGGGGCATTCCTTGCAAAGCCACAACCACTATCTGCCAACCGGTACGGGTTCTTCCTTCCGTCCGGCACCTGCGATTCCGGATGGCGTCTGGAATGCTTCAACCGACGTCAATTTTTACCCAACCAGTGGAACGATCGCGACGACGTACCCCAACCCGGCATTCGACTCCGATACCTACATCGGCAATATCGGCAATTTCTCGGGCGAAACCCGCCCGCGAAACATCGCTTATCCCGGCCGTATCAAACTGATCTGAGGTGCACATGTTCAATTACCTGATAGACGACAGCGGTGCGTTGTCCGGGCCTGTCGAGTTTCCGGTTGTGCCGGGTATCGGCATGCAGCTGCCGGGCAACGCGGTGACTTTGAGTATCGAACTTTCCCCGCCACCCGGCGGGTTTGCCTGGGCTTATGTCAACGGAGCCTTGCACCAGCAGGCTGACTTGCGTGGTGATGTTTTTCGTACCGATACCGGCATCCGGGAGACGTGGACGGCATTGGGCGAATTGCCGCAAGGACTCACCACACAACCTTGGCCAGGCGGATTTCACGCATGGGTCGATGGCGCGTGGCAAGTTGATGAAACGGCGCGGCTGGCAGATCTCAAAAAAGTCGCCCTTACCCAGCGCGACACTCTGCTACGCGACGCCCTCTTGCGCATCGCGCCCCTGCAATACGCCGAAGACATCGGCGATGCCAGCCATGAAGAACAATTGCAATTGCTGGAGTGGAAGCTTTATAGCGTGGAGTTGAATCGCATCGAAGAGAAAGCTGGTTTCCCTAGTGAGATCACATGGCCTGTTGTGCCTGGTTCGGCGGAAAAGGCCTGAGTTCTACACAAGGAAAAGTGCAATGGATTATCCAAGAAGTGTACCCAGCGTCGGTTTGGTGAATGGCCGGTTTGTCGATGAAAATCCCGAAGTCGGAACACCAGGGTCGCTGATACCCGCCACTTGGGGCAATGCCGTGACCCAGGAAATTTTGGGCGTAGTCCAAGCGGCGGGTTTGACGCCGGATGAGGCGTCCAACCATCAATTACTTGGGGCGCTGCGCAGTACCCAGTTGTTTTCGACGCCACCGCAATTTGATGCAGGAAGATCGGTAGCTACGCCTGAATTTGTTCAGCGGGCACTCGGCAACTATGCCAGCGCCCGTGGTGTATCGGACGCTACACAGCTGACGATCGCGGATGTGGGATGTGCTATCGGGTTGGGTGGGAACATTGCCTACACGGTGACCTTGCCGGATATTTCGACAGTGCCGAATGGAGCGACGATTAGTCTGCATTGTCGGAGTAATGCGGTGATCACAATCGCCAGCAAGACGGGGGCGCAAATCAGTCCGCAAGGTGCCTATTTAAACTCGATCGTGATGAGCAGCGGTGAAAGTGCCCAATTCGTGAATGAGTACGGCATCTGGAGCGTCTACGGTACGGCCAGTCTGAAATACTCAACGTTGTACGGCGCGCAACTCTCGACCGCCGGCTATCAAAAACATCCCAGTGGTTTGATCGAGCAATGGGTCGTGGGAGGCTCCGACGCCAATGGAAACATGACGTTGTCATTGCCAATCAAATTTCCCGGCGCGATTTTGGGTGGCGTGGCCAATGAGGCCAATCCGTCGGGCTGGGGCGCCGGCAACACCACCGTTTGGGCATTCGACCTGGGGGCATCGACCACTTCAGTTGTTGTGGCGCGGGTCAGGTCTGTAGATGGAGCAGGTATCAGGCCGGCGCTCAATATTTCCGGCCGCGTATTTGTGTGGGGGCGATGATTATGGCTATTTACTTTGACGCTCAAACGTTGGGGTTTGACCTCGTCGAAAGTTCAAACTCTGCTGTGCCGGAAAGCGCAGTAGAGATCACTCCGGCTCAGTACGCTGAACTGTTTGCCGGGCAGGGAATCGGTAAAGTCATTTCAGCCACTGCCAATGGCTACCCTGTTCTTGTTGATCCCGTGGCCACGTCTGAAGTGCTTCTCGTATCCATTGAACGAACCTGGCGAAGCAAGGCGTTGGAAGCCACTCAGTGGTTGGTTCTTCGTGACAGCGAAGAGCTGGAAGTTGGTGAAGGGACGACGCTGAGTTCGGCAGAGTTCAAAGCATTGCTGGCTTACCGGCAGTCATTGCGGGACTGGCCCACGGCGCCGGATTTTCCTGATGCTGATTATCGTCCGGTCATGCCCGGATGGCTTGATGACTTGCTTCGGAAAAACAGCTGACCCGTCTTCTTGGCGATTAACGAGACGCCCGCTCCCAAGCGGGCGTTTTCGTTTCTGCTCTCGCGTGTGACGGCAGTTTGTCTACCTTGCCCAATAACAGGAAGAAGAGAAATTGGATTATCCAAAAAGCATTCCCAGCGTAGGGCTGGTGAATGGAAAGTTTGTCAATGAAGACGTCGTTGCAGGGTTGCCGGGATCCTTGATTCCCGCCACTTGGGGCAATGACATTACTGATGAGTTATTGAATGTCGTCAAATCCGCCGGCCTTGAGCCGAGTGAAACGGACGCGACGCAATTGCTGCAAGCAGTCAAAAAACTCAGTCAGGCAGGCGAGGACAAACATGCCCCGGATGTGGGCGCTGCCAACCTCTACATGGCCAACTACGTGCCGGCCATCACCATGCTGAAAGACGGTTTGGTCCTGCGCTTCACTGCTGGCAATGCCAATACCGGCGCTAGCACGTTTGCGCCGAATGGCTTGTTGCCCAAGCCGCTTGTCAATCTGGCTTCAAGTGCATTGCGGCCTGCTGAAATTGTCGGCGGTAGTCTGTGTTCGGTAGTGTATTGCGCAGCGCTGGACAGTTGGCTGCTGGTCTATGCAAGTGGCGGCAATGCCACGGGCGGCAGGTTGTTGAGTGTGCGCACGTTCACCTCGTCCGGCGTTTATGTGCCGACGGTCGGGATGAAGAATGTGCTGGTCAAGGTGATGGGTGGCGGCGGGGGGAGTGCGGGGATCGGGACAACGACGACCAATCAGGCTTCCCTTACGGGTGGTGGTGCCTCCGGCAGTTACGCCGAAGCGTTGCTTTCCTCTGCAACGATAGGCGCCAGTCAGGTCATAACCGTAGGGGCTGGCGGAGCGGCGGGGCCTGTTGCGGCGAATGCCGGATCGGGCGGCACCAGTTCTTTCGGTTCATTGGTTTCTGCTCCCGGAGGTGGTGGTTCGCCTTGGATCGGCAGTATCACATTCCCCGCAGTCGGCTTGTTCGTGGGCGGTTTCCCAAGCACGCCATCCACGGGCGCAAACATCCTCAACAGTGCGGGAGCAGCCGGTAGTCCCGGGATATCCGTCAACGGATCAACCCTTGCCGGTCATGGTGGTAATTCACCACTGGGTTGCGGCGGTTTCGGCAGCAGTGTTGCGATGGCACTTGCGGCACCGGGAACCGGTTACGGTTCTGGTGCGGGTGGAATTGCTAACGCTCCCAATCAGCCGGGAAGACCCGGCGGCGCCGGCGCGCCGGGTGTCGTGATCATTTACGAGTACGCCTGATGAGAACTTACGCACGCATCGTTAAGAACACCGTGGTCGAACTCTTTTCGACCGAAGGCAATATGGCCGAGATGTTTCATCCGGATCTTCTGTGGGTCGACATCACCGATGTAACACCGGCTCCGCAACTCGAGTGGACGGCGAACTTCGGTACTCTCGGATGGCTATATTCGCCGCACGAAGTGGTGGGGCCGAACAACACCCTCAAAGCCCTGGCAAAGAAATGGCTGACAGGTCGAGGCCGCTAACCATGACTCGACCGGAAAATGCAGGCAGGATTGAACGCTATGTCCGTCACTGAAAACAGTCTTGTAAGAATAATGCCCAACGCCCGCTCCCAAGCGGGCGTTTTCATTTCCGCCCTGAACACCGCCATGTCTCACCGCAACATCAACACCCCAAAACGCATCGCCGCTTTCCTCGCCCAAGTCGGCCATGAATCCGGACAATTACAGTACGTACGTGAACTGGGCAGCACTCAATACCTGAGCAAATACGACACCGGCACTCTGGCCGCCCGCTTGGGCAACACCCCAGAACTCGACGGCGACGGTCAAAAGTACCGTGGCCGTGGCCTGATCCAGATCACCGGTCGCAACAACTACCGGCAATGCAGTCTCGGCTTGTTCGGCGATGAACGTCTGCTGTCTCTGCCTGAACTGCTGGAACAACCCCAATGGGCCGCTGAATCAGCGGCATGGTTCTGGGAGCAGAACGGCTTGAATGAATTGGCCGACCGCGACCAGTTCAACAGCATCACTCGTCGTATCAACGGCGGACTGAACGGCTTGCAGGATCGACTGGAAATCTGGGCGCGGGCGAGGGCGGTGCTATGCCAGCCGTCGGTCTGATCGGTTGGCGACTGATCGGTCTGCTGGTGCTGGCCGGTTGTTCGGCGGCGCTGGCCTGGCAGTTTCAGGATTGGCGCTATGGCCGGCAACTGGCGGAGCAGGCCAGGCTGCACGCCGAGACCCTTAATCAACTGACTCAGACGGCCGCCACGCAGCAACAGGCCGAGCAGAACAAGCGTCTGGCCCTGGAGCAGCGGCTTTCGGCCAGTGAGCAAACCCATTATCGAGCACTTAGCGATGCCGAACGTGATCAAGGTCGCCTGCGCGATCGTCTTGCCACTGCTGATGTGCGCCTGTCAGTCCTCCTCGATACCAATGACGCTGCCTCAACCTGTGCAGTGCCAGCCGCCTCCAGCGCCGGCGGCGTGGATCATGGCGCCCCGCGAGCCCGACTTGACCCGGCGCATGCTCAACGAATTATCGCCATCACCGACGCAGGCGATAGCGGACTGATTGCCCTTCAGGCGTGTCAGGCCTATGTCAGAGCCCTCGCTCGCTAACATTTTGATCGATCCTGAACCTTGCAAGCGTGATCGGCTCGTGTACGGTAGGCCTCATTCCGCTCGATCAGGAGAGAGCCGTGAAAGAAATCACCCAACTGGCCGCTGAACTTGGCAGGCGCTTGCAGGTTCTCAATGCCCACGTCACCGCCGCCGAATCCTGTACCGGTGGCGGGATTGCCGAGGCGATCACCCGTATTCCGGGGAGTTCGGCGTGGTTCGAGGCCGGTTATGTCACCTACTCCAACCGCCAGAAAACCCAGCAACTGGATGTCCCTGCCGAGTTGTTTCCAACCGTCGGGGCGGTCAGTCGCGAGGTGGTCGAGGCCATGGTCCGCGGCGCGCAGGAAAAAAGCCGGGCGCGTTTTGCCGTGGCGGTCAGCGGTGTCGCCGGGCCGGATGGCGGTTCGCCGAGCAAGCCCGTGGGCACGGTGTGGCTGGCCTGGGGCGTCGGCGAGCAGGTGTTCAGCGAGGTGCAGTACTTTCCCGGTAACCGTGACGAGGTCCGCCGACAAACGGTGAAGGCCGCGCTAGAGGGGCTGTTGCGGTATGCCGCTGGAGAAATCTCAAATCAGGGGTAGGCGATCCTGAAACGCTGTGGAATAATACTGGCTACTTATACAGGTGTTGGCCGTCAGGCCTTATTGATTACGTGAGGACTTTAATGGACGACAACAAGAAGAAAGCCTTGGCTGCGGCCCTGGGTCAGATCGAACGTCAATTCGGCAAGGGTGCCGTAATGCGTATGGGCGATCAGGACCGTCAGGCGATCCCGGCTATTTCCACTGGCTCTCTGGGTCTGGACATCGCGCTCGGCATTGGCGGTCTGCCAAAAGGCCGTATCGTTGAGATCTACGGTCCTGAATCCTCCGGTAAAACCACCCTGACACTGTCGGTGATCGCCCAGGCTCAAAAAGCCGGCGCGACCTGCGCATTCGTCGACGCCGAACACGCCCTCGATCCTGAGTACGCCGGCAAATTGGGCGTCAACGTCGACGACCTGCTGGTTTCCCAGCCGGACACCGGCGAGCAGGCCCTGGAAATCACCGACATGCTGGTGCGTTCCAACGCGGTAGACGTGATCATCGTCGACTCCGTGGCCGCTCTGGTGCCAAAGGCTGAAATCGAAGGCGAAATGGGCGACATGCACGTGGGCCTGCAAGCCCGTCTGATGTCCCAGGCGCTGCGTAAAATCACCGGTAACATCAAGAACGCCAACTGCCTGGTGATCTTCATCAACCAGATCCGTATGAAAATCGGCGTGATGTTCGGCAGCCCGGAAACCACCACCGGTGGTAACGCGCTGAAGTTCTACGCATCGGTTCGTTTGGACATCCGCCGTACTGGCGCGGTGAAAGAAGGTGATGAAGTCGTCGGTAGCGAAACCCGCGTCAAAGTCGTGAAGAACAAGGTGGCTTCGCCGTTCCGTCAGGCTGAGTTCCAGATTCTTTACGGCAAGGGCATCTACCTCAACGGTGAGATGATCGACCTGGGTGTTCTGCACGGTTTCGTCGAGAAATCCGGCGCCTGGTATGCCTACGAAGGCACCAAGATCGGTCAGGGCAAGGCTAACTCGGCCAAGTTCCTGGCAGACAATCCGGAAATCGCCGCCAAGCTCGAGAAGCAACTGCGTGACAAGTTGCTGACTCCAGCGCCGGACGTTAAAGCATCGCCAGTCAAAGAGACTGCTGATGACCTGGCTGACGCTGATATCTGATTGATCCGATGACCGCCGTACTCGATACACTTGTCGCGGTGCGGCGAACCGCAATGGACCTGCTCGCGCGACGCGAGCACGGTCGAGTCGAGCTGACGCGTAAACTGCGTCAGCGCGGCGCCCTCCCTGAAATGATCGATACAGCACTCGACCGTTTGACGGAAGAGGGCCTGTTGTCCGAATCCCGTTACCTCGAAAGCTTCGTTTCCTACCGTGCCCGTTCCGGTTATGGCCCTTTGCGAATTCGTGAAGAGTTGAGCCAGCGCGGTCTGCAACGTACCGATATCGAACTCGCCTTGCGCGAGAGCGGTATCAACTGGCAGGAACAACTGGAAGACACCTGGCGGCGAAAATTCTCCGGGCACTTGCCGATAGATGCCCGGGAACGTGCCAAACAGGGCAGGTTCCTGAGTTATCGGGGATATTCCATGGAAATGATCAGCCGCTTGTTCAGCGGCCGAGGGATGGACGATTGAATGAACGGCTCGCTATTTCGATAGCGGGCCGTTTTTTTTGCCTCACGTTACCTTGGACGGTTCCCGTGTGCGTTGTTGCGCCTGGGGTTTGGACTGGGCCCAGTTTTCCGGCAGGTTGATGTAGTCCACTAGCTCCCGCAGACGGCCATGATCACGGGCGTTGAAGGTGAAGGCCAGTCGCGCCAGATGGCTGAACTGTGCTTCGTCGTGTTCCTCACCGCTGTAGGCGTGCTGATGGAAATGGTCGCTCAGGCACAGGTCGGCGAATGCCTCCTGCATGTGTTCGAGCGCCCGGTCGCTGAGTTTGTGGTTCATGCGAATCACGAACTGATGCTTGAGCCAGCGGCTGGAGTGGAAGTTGCTGTAGAACTGATTGATCTGCTCCACTGCCTCTTCGGCACTGTAGACCAGACTCAACAGCTTCATGTCGGTTGGCAGGATGTAGCGATTTTCCTCCAGTTGCTGATGAATGAAGTCCAGCGCGCCTTGCCAGAACTTGCCGCCCGGCGCATCCAGTAGCACCACAGGCACCAGCGGGCTTTTGCCGGTCTGGATCAGGGTCAGTACTTCCAGCGCTTCATCCAGCGTACCGAAACCGCCTGGGCACAGGACCAGCGCATCGGCCTCCTTGACGAAGAACAGCTTGCGGGTAAAGAAAAAGTGGAAGGGCAGTAGATTCCCGGTGCCATTGACCGTGGGATTGGCATGCTGCTCGAAGGGCAGGGTGATGTTGAATCCCAGGCTGTGTTCCAGGCCGGCGCCTTCGTGGGCCGCCGCCATGATACCGCCGCCAGCACCGGTGATGACCATCATGTCCGAGCGCGCCAGAGCGGCGCCAAGTTCTCGGGCCAAACCATACAACGGGTGTTCTATCGGCGTGCGGGCCGAGCCGAAAACAGTGACTTTGCGTCGTCCCTTGAACTGCTCCATCACACGGAAGGCATGTTCGAGTTCGCGCAAGGCTTGCAGGGTGATCTTGGCATTCCAGCGGTTGTGATCTTCCTGGGCCATGCGCAGCACAGTCAGGATCATGTCGCGGTAAATCGGGATGTTGGGGCTGTTGGGTGAAACCAGGTTGAGTTGTTCTTCGACCTTGCTGGTGAGGTCGTGGCCGCTTTCTTGAAAATGACGGCTCAGGAGGTCATTCGGTTGGTAAGGCATTCAACTTCTCCTTCTGCACAGAACCCTTGGCCCGACAAAACAATCGTCGGCGCCGCGACACTCCTTGTGTCGCTGTCTGCCCAAGCCCTTGCCTGGGCGCTCCACCTGACTCGGTTGCAATCGAGCCATCCATACGGGCTCTGCTTATCCCTTGAATGAAAGAAACGTTCGCACAATAAGACACGCAATGGGCAGCCCCTTTTCTGCCCTGAAAAAAATCAACGTGAACACTTTGAATTTAGACCCTCGCAACGATTTTTGCTGCTCGATCATTGCGCCGCAAAGTCTTTCCTGGCAACCGCTTATTGACGATTTGCAAGGTGCTTTCACCGCTCGTCTGAACGCAAGCCATATGTCCTGCGCTCTGATTTACTAAGTTACAAGCGTGACACGACAACTTTGCGTCAATGGCAGGACGCAACGTTCAAGCAATTCAGGGATTTTTCGCGTGATCAACGACGATCAATGCGTGCAGGGAGGCGGGAAACCATGCCCAGAGTCACTCTGGAAATCGATGCGCAACTGTATCGATTGCTGAAATTATCAGCCGAGACCAATCATTTGAGTCTCGAAGAGGAGTGCTGCCGACGTCTGGAGGGCGGGGAGCGACGTTCGCGCTACTTGCAGGCGTTGTTGGCAGAATTGCGCGCCGAGGATGAACAGCGGCGCGCCAATTCCCGTTGATTACTTTTTCTTGGCCGGTGTGGCTTTCGGGCAATCCGATTCCTGGAAGCTTGCGGAGCCGACCGGGCGATTGGTTTTCACTTCGGTGAAGTCGTAACGCATGATCGCGCCCTTAGCCATCAGCTTGCGGAACCCGTCGTTTCGGCAGACGGAGGCGCCAAGCTGGAAGTACACGGCTTTCGGATCGGCGCGCATCTTGTCGGCGTGGCTGCTCTGAACACTCAGATGGTTGATCAGCTGATTGCCTTCGACGGTATAGCCCTGATCCTGAATGTCTTCGTTGATCGCCCGTGGCGTGCCGACACTGCTTTGTACGGCGACGTTTCGCAGCTCTCTATTGAGATTCTGCTCACTCAAGGACGCAGCCTGAGCGTTGAAGGACGACGCCAGCAGAATGGCAGCGGTGGGAACGATAAGGCGCAGCATGAAACTCTCCTGGTTCAGTGACTGGTGGTTCGACCAGCCACGTGGCTGTGCGTTCAGTGGCGGCGAATTATAGGGGAGCCCGCCTGGACGGTACAGGCTTGCGCTGGCCGCTCTGGTAAACTGCTGGCCTTTATTGCCTTGCCGAGTGCCGTTTGTGTCGAGTTTTCCTGTCTGCCGGTGTTGCCCACGATGAACCACGCCCCCAACGCCGTAGCCCGCTTGCGTGATCAGCGAGAGGAAGAGGGCATCAAGCCGATTCAGGCCCGTGGCTGGCGAGCAACCCGTTGCCGTGCCTGCCGTGTGATCGAGAGTCACTGCCTGTGCGCCTGGCGCCCGCAAGTCGACACCCGTAGTGGCGTGTGCCTGATCATGACCAATAAAGAAGTGTTCAAACCGAGTAATACCGGTTGGCTGATTGCCGATGTGGTGCGCGACAACCATGCATTCATCTGGTCACGCACGGAAGTCGATGAACAACTGCTGGCGCTGTTGGCGGACCCGCAATGGCAACCGTATCTGGTGTTTCCTGGCGAATACGTCGAGCCCGAGCGAGTTACCCACAGCGTCGAGGTCGATAGCACCAAGCGCCCACTGTTTATTCTATTGGACGCCACCTGGACTGAAGCCCGGAAGATTTTCCGTAAAAGCCCCTATTTTGATGCGTTCCCGATTCTGAGCCTGCTTCCTGAGAAACTTTCACGGTACCGATTGCGCAGGTCCACTCGCAGCGAGCACCTGTGCACGGCCGAAGTGGCGGCGCTGTGCCTCGATCTTGCCGGTGATACAGACGCTGCCTCGGCGCTGGACGCTTATTTTGATGTGTTCAGCCAGCATTACCTGGACGCTAAACATCAGCTGGATATGAATGTTGCAACACCGGCCCACGCCGAGCTGATGCCCTTTGTGCAGCACGCGGCGCCCGTCGTTTGCTGAGAGTCGCCCATACTGCAAAAGAACCAGGCTTGCTGGCAGGGCCACGCAACTTGACCACCCCGGCTTCGCTGGGCATGCTTGGCGCCGATTAGGGCGCGGCCAAGGTTTGAAACGCTGCTTTTTTACGTAATTGGCGTTGAACGTGCCCTGTTGGTGCCGCTGCGTGGCTGCACCTCGAGTTGTTTTGGCGAGGCCTGAATGCATCAGGCGTCCCATAAAAAAACAGGATCATTTGAAAAATGGCCACATACGAAATCCTGATTGCCGATGACCACCCTCTTTTTCGTAGCGCCCTGCATCAAGCGTTGACCCTGGGCCTGGGCCCGGATGTCCGTCTGGTGGAAGTGGCGAGCATTGCCGAGCTGGAAACCCGTCTGGACGAAAAGGCCGATTGGGACTTGGTATTGCTGGACCTGAACATGCCGGGGGCTTACGGTTTTTCCGGGTTGGTGCTGTTGCGTGGGCAGTACCCGCAGATTCCGGTGGTGATGGTCTCGGCTCAGGAAGAAGCGTCGATCATGGTGAAATCCCGTGAATTCGGCGCCAGCGGTTTCATTCCCAAGTCCAGTGACTTGAGTGTTATTCAGAAAGCCGTACGCGCGGTGCTCGATGGCGACGTTTTCTGGCCGCCCCAGGCCTTCGAAGCGGTCAGCGTTTCTGACGAAGCCAAGGCGGCCAGCGAAGGCCTTGCCAGCCTGACACCCCAGCAGTTCCGGGTATTGACGATGGTCTGTGAAGGTTTGCTGAACAAGCAGATTGCCTACGAGTTGAGCGTTTCCGAAGCGACGATCAAGGCCCACGTCACGGCCATTTTCCGTAAGCTGAATGTGCGGACCCGGACTCAGGCGGCGCTGCTCTTGCAACAACTTGAGTCAATTTCGAGCAACTAAGGCGCTACGTGTTCACGCTTTTTTGACTTTGCTTAATCTAGTTTTCCCACTCCTTTTTGGTCAGTTGCCTACTCTATGTCACCTTTCAAAGGCCAGACCGGCCTCAAACGCATCCTTAACGCCTCCGGCTATTCTCTGGACGGCCTGCGCGCGGCCTTCACCGGTGAAGCGGCTTTCCGGCAACTGGTGTTGCTCAACGTCATCCTGATTCCGCTGTCGTTCTTCCTGAACGTCAGCCGCGTCGAGCAGGCGCTGCTGATTGCGGTCTGCCTGTTAGCCTTGATCGTCGAATTGCTCAACTCGGCGGTGGAAGCGGCCATCGACCGCATTTCCCTTGAGTTGCACCCACTGTCCAAGAACGCCAAGGACATGGGCAGCGCTGCTCAATTCGTGGCGTTGAGCATGATCGCGCTGGTGTGGGCGGTGATTCTGCTTTAAGCGATGGTGGGCAGGACGATCTCGTCGCTGCGCTGAACCCCGGCGGTGAACGCGCGGCACAGTTCGAGGAATTCGCGCATCGCCGATGTCTGGTATTTCTGTTTGTGCCAGATGAAATAGAACTGCCGCGCCAGATCCAGATCCGGTGTTTCCACTGGCACCAGGCTGCCGCGGCGGAACGCATCGCGCAGCGCCAGGCGCGAAATGCAACCAATCCCCAAACCTGATTCCACCGCGCGCTTGATCGCTTCGGTGTGTTCCAGCTCCAGGCGAATGTTCAGCGCGCTGCGATGGTGTCGCATGGCCTGGTCGAACGTCAGCCGTGTCCCCGAGCCTTGCTCGCGGAGAATCCACGCCTCATGACTCAGCTCCTCCATGGTCGCGATGCCACGTTTGGCCAGCGGATGCTGAGGCGCGCAGAACACCACCAGCTCATCTTCGACCCAACTCTGCACTTCGATGTCTGGATGGCTGCAGTCGCCTTCGATTAGACCCAGATCAATTTCATAGTGCGCGACCTGTTGCACGATGTTGGCGGTGTTCTGCACATGCAGCTTCACCTGGCTTTCCGGATGACGCTGCATGAAGCTGCCGATCAGCAGGGTGGCGAGGTAATTGCCGATGGTCAGGGTCGCGCCGACCGCCAAAGAGCCGAAACCGGACTTGCCGTTGAGCAAGTCTTCGATCTCCTTGGCCTGATCGAGCAGGGCCACCGCTTGCGGCAACAGTTGTTTGCCGAGGGCGTTGAGGCTCAGCCGTTTGCCGGCGCGATCGAACAGCTGGCAGCTGCACTGACGCTCTAGCTCGGTGATCGAGGTGCTCGCCGCCGATTGCGAGAGGTTGAGCGTCAGGGCCGCACGGGATACGCTTTCCTGCTGGGCGACGGCGACGAATACTTGAAGTTGACGGAGAGTAAATCGCATATCGATATAACCGATAACCCTTATCTTAATAATCCATTTAACAGATATTGTCGCTGCCATTAGAATGCGATGCAATTGCGCACATCATCGGCGCAGGCAAATCTCCAGGAGTCCCACGTACATGAGCAACATGAACCACGAGCGTGTCCTCAGTGTTCACCACTGGAACGACACTCTGTTCAGCTTCAAGTGCACCCGCGATCCGGGCCTGCGCTTCGAGAACGGTCAGTTCGTGATGATCGGCCTGCAACAGCCCAATGGCCGCCCGCTTATGCGCGCTTACTCGATTGCCAGCCCGAACTGGGAAGAGCATCTCGAGTTCTTCAGCATCAAGGTGCCTGATGGCCCGCTGACTTCCCAGTTGCAGCATCTGAAGGAAGGCGACGAGATCATCATCAGCAAAAAGCCTACCGGCACCCTGGTGCTGGATGACTTGAAGCCTGGCAAACATTTGTACCTGCTCAGCACCGGTACCGGTCTGGCGCCATTCATGAGCGTCATCCAGGACCCGGAAACCTACGAGCGTTTCGAAAAAGTGATCCTGTGCCACGGCGTGCGTTACGTCAATGAAGTCGCTTACCGCGAGTTCATCACCGAGCACCTGCCGCAGAACGAGTTCTTCGGCGAGGCGCTGCGTGACAAGTTGATCTACTACCCGACCGTGACCCGCGAGCCATTCGAGAACGAAGGCCGCCTGACCGACCTGATGCGCAGCGGCAAGCTGTTCAGCGACATCGGTCTGCCACCGATCAACCCGCAGGACGACCGCGCCATGCTGTGCGGCAGCCCGAGCATGCTCGACGAGACCAGCGAAGTGTTGAACAGCTTCGGCCTGAAAGTTTCGCCGCGGATGCGCGAGCCGGGTGATTACCTGATCGAGCGTGCGTTCGTCGAGAAGTAAGAAACCTGCATGACTGAAAAGCCCCCATTGCCTGTGCAGGCAATGGGGGCTTTTTTATGGTTCTTCCCGGTAATCCGTGAAGAACCTTTTTTATGCCTGACACAAACCTTGTAGGAGCTGTCGAGTGAAACGAGGCTGCGATCTTTTGATCCTGTTTTTAAAGCTACATCAAAAGATCGCAGCCTCGTTTCACTCGACAGCTCCTACAGGTTGGATACGGGAATGACTTCGAGGACGCGGATCAGGTCAGGCGTGGGGTAATGCCAGCGCACATCCACATCCCAGAACTGCGCGCCGTATTCCCTTTCTGGCGTAGGAATCTGGTACGCCGGGCGTGGGTCTTGTGCCAGGCATTGTTCGATCAGCTCGACCAAGGGCTCATCAAGCCGCTGAGCGTGGCCGTGAGCCTGTTGCAGTGCTGAGTCTGTCCACTGCGCGGGAATCAGCGATGGCGGGGCGCTGGCGATGCTGTTGGACGCCGTATCGATGATGTCTGCATAAGGCACATAGGGTTTGATGTCGAGCACCGGCGTACCGTCGAGCAAATCGATGCCGGAGATCCACAGCCGATTGGCTTCGACTTTGTCCAGCTTGACCACCGATTGACCGATGCCATTGGGTCGATGCGTCGCCCGAGTGGCAAATACGCCCATGGATTTGTTGCCGCCCAGGCGCGGAGGACGGACTTTCAGGCGTGGCTTTTCTTCCAGGGCCTGATGGAACAGGAACAGCAGCCAGACATGGCTGACCTGTTCCAGCCCCTGCACCGCATCACCCTGATCGAACGGCGCCACCAACTCCAGCACGCCTCGAGCGGCCGGGGCCAGTTGCGGTTGGCGCGGAATGGCGAACTTCTCCTTGAAGCAGGAGCGCACGAAGCCGATGGGGGAAACGCTGTAGGTCATGGTTTGGGGTCGAGGCGGGGTGTGGGCGGGCATGATACCCCGATCGACCGGAAGAACGGTGGCGCCTGTCAGTCTGCCATCGCGAGCAGGCTCGCTCCCACATTTGATTTGCGGCGGACACAAATGTTGTGGTCACAGCAGGCCCCTGTGGGAGCGAGCCTGCTCGCGATAGCCGCACCGCCAATCTCAGAGACTAAACCCACCGTCCAAAGGAATAATATTCCCAGTCATGTACGCCCCAGCCGTACTTGCCAGACTGATCGCCAAGGCAGCCATCTCTTCCTCCCGCCCCCAGCGCTTCATCGGAATCAGCGCCGTGTCCTCGGCCAACGCCTGCTCATCATTGCCAATGTGCTGAGTCATCTTGCTCGGGAACCGTCCCGGTGCGATCACATTGACGTTGATGTGCTGACTCACCAGTTCCCGCGCCAGAATCCGCGACAGTTGATGTAGGGCAGCCTTGCTCGGGCCGTAGGCATACGCCTGTTCGCCGAAGGACGAAATCCCGGCGACCGAACCAATGTTGATGATCCGCGCCGGATTCGCCGCCGAACCGGCCTTGCGCAGCAGCGGCAGAAATTGCTGGATGCAGTTGAACACCGAGGTCACGTTGAGCTGCATGACCTTTTCCCAGCCCTTGACCGGGTAACTCTCCAGCGGCGCGCCCCAGGTGGTGCCGGCGTTGTTCACCAGAATATCCAGCTGACCGATCTGTTCACTCAATTGCGCCGCTAATTGCTGGACGCCTTCTTCGTGGGCCAGGTTGGCAGCTACCGCGTGACAAATCCCGAATGCACTCAGTTCGTTGGCAGTTTGCTGACAGGCGTCGGCATCGCGGGCACACACGTAAACGGTGGCGCCGGCCTCGACGTAGGCCTTGGCGATCATTTTGCCGATACCGCGAGTGCCGCCGGTCACCAGAGCGGTGCGGCCTGCGAGAGAAAAATACGGGTGCATAGGGCGAGTCCTGAGGGCGGAGGGTCAGAACACCCTAGCCGTCAGCCGCTGGAAGCGGAGCCACTATTTTTGCGAGGAATGAGGGGCTATACAGCCCTGTAGGAGCACGGCTTGCGGGCGATGGCGTTTTGAAGATCGCCTTCGCCAGCAAGCTGTGCTCCTACAGGTTCGTGGGCGATTTACTGCGGGCGAACGCGCAGGGTCAGGCCCTTGAGGAAATTGCGCAGCAACTGGTCGCCGCAGGTCCGGTAGTTGGTGTGGCCGAACTTGCGGAACAGCGCGCTCAGCTCAGGCTTGGACACCGGGAACTCGGCAGCCTTGAGGATCGCGTGCATGTCGTCCTCTTTCAGCTCGAAGGCCACACGCAGCTTTTTCAGGATGATGTTGTTGGTCACCGGCACTTCGATCGGCTGCGGCGGACGGCTTTCGTCCTTGCCGCGCTTGAAGATCACCAGGCCATCGAGGAAATGCGCCATGACCTCGTCCGGGCAGCGTACGAAGCCTTCCTCGTCTTCCTCTTTCTTGTCGAGGTACGTCAGCAGGTCTTCCATGGACACGTCCATGCCGCCGAGCTTGATGATCTCGATGACTTTCTTGTCGCTGATGTCGAGCATGTAGCGCACGCTGCGCAGTACGTCGTTATGAATCATGGTGTGCAATCCTGATATTCAGCAGTGGGCGCCGCATAAGCCGCGGCGCCGAAATGTATGGCGGCGTGAAAAGTCTTAGAACTTCTCTTTGCCGGACAGGTAGCGCCATTGCCCCAACGGCACTTTGCCGATGGACACACCGCCGATGCGGATGCGGCGGATGGCGACGACCTTCAGGCCCACGGCCTGGCAAAACAGGGCGATCACGCCCGGTTGTGGGTTCTTCATCGCAAAACGCAGGCGGTTTTCGTTCTGCCAGCTGGCTTTGACCGGCGGCAGTTCCTTGCCCTTGTAGGTCAGGCCGTGGTTCAGGCGGTTGAGGCCGTGAGCCACCATGTCGCCTTCAACTTCCACCACGTATTCCTGCTCGATTTTGGCGGAGTCGGCAGTGAGTTTGCGCAGGATCTTCCAGTCCTGGGTGAACACCAGCAGACCGCTGGCATTGGCCTGCAGATCGGTACTGGCGGTCAGGCGCAGGAAGTGGCCCTTGAGCGGGCGTTTGCCGTAGCGGTGTTCTTCGCTCAGGGTTTCGGCGCTGATGGTCGCCATGGCCGTTTCCGCATCCATGCCCGCAGGGACGTTGAGCAGAATGGTCACGGGCTCCGGCGCAGTGGCCTTGGCTTCGGGATCGAGCTCGACTTTTTGGGTGTCGACCTTGAACTGCGGCTCGTCGATGACTTCGCCGTCCACGGTGACCCAGCCGCCCTCGATGAACAGCTCAGCCTCCCGACGGGAACAGCCGACGAGTTCGATGAGGCGTTTGGAGAGACGAATCGGGTCAGTCATGACAGGGCCGTAACAAAAAAGGGGTGGGCATTGTACCTGCTGGGCGCCGGTTAATCCCGGCTCCATTTGCACCGTGTGGCTTTTTGTGGGAGCGGGCTTGCTCGCGAAAGCGGTCGATCAGTCAATTTATCTGTTGAATGACATACCGTATTCGCGAGCAAGCCCGCTCCCACATTTTGTTCTGTGTTGTGTCAGCCGTGCTGCGAGTGTTGCTGGTTTTGGCGCAAACGCATGTGCAGTAACGGATACGGCTGACCCATACCGTCGTGCTCGGAGCGACCGATCACCTCAAAGCCCTGTTTGAAGTAAAACCCCAAGGCCTGCGGATTCTGCTCATTGACGTCCAGCTCATCGGCGTTCAGGTGTTCCAGGGCATAGCGCAGCAATTGCTTGCCCAGGCCTTTGCCGCGATGCGCCGGGTCGATGAAGAGCATTTCGACCTTGCCCGCCGCCACGCCGGCGAACCCGGTGATGCGCTGGCGTGAGTCTTTGGTGCAGATCAGCATCACCGCGTCGAGGTAGCGCGTCAGCACCAGGTTCTTCAGCAGGTCGATGTAGCTGTCGGGCAGAAAGTCATGGGTGGCGCGCACCGAGGCTTCCCAGACCTGAGTGAGCTCTTCGTAGTCGCTCTGTTTCGGCGTGTGGATGACCGAATGTTGGCGCATGGCCGGCAGCCCCTTTTACTGTGAATGTCGAGAATCCTTTCCTCACAAAACGATAGACGTAAAAAAGCCCCGCATCTCGTCAAGAGAGCGGGGCTTTTTATATTTTTTGCGTTTAGATCTGTTCAGCCCACAGGTCGTATTCGTCGGCGTCGGTCACTTTGCACCAGACTTTGTCGCCTGGTTTCAAGTTGCTGCCGTTGTCGATGAACACGTTGCCGTCGATTTCCGGGGCATCGAAGAAGCAGCGGCCAACCGCGCCTTGCTCGTCGACTTCATCGACCAACACTTCGATTTCACGGCCGATGCGCATTTGCAGGCGCGCCGAGCTGATGGCCTGCTGGTGCGCCATGAAGCGGTCCCAACGGTCTTGCTTGACGTCGTCCGGCACAATGGCCGCGTCCAGCAGGTTAGCCGGTGCGCCTTCGACCGGCGAGTACTGGAAGCAGCCAACGCGGTCCAGCTGGGCTTCGGTCAGCCAGTTCAGCAGGTACTGGAAGTCTTCTTCGGTTTCGCCAGGGAAGCCAACGATGAAGGTCGAACGGATGATCAGGTCCGGGCAGATTTCGCGCCAGTTCTTGATCCGTGCCAGGGTCTTGTCTTCGAAGGCCGGGCGTTTCATGGCTTTCAGGACTTTCGGGCTGGCGTGCTGGAACGGGATGTCCAGGTACGGCAGGATTTTCCCGGCGGCCATCAGCGGGATCAGCTCGTCGACGTGAGGGTACGGGTAAACGTAGTGCAGACGCACCCAGACACCGAGGGTGCTGAGGGCTTCGCAGAGTTCGGTCATGCGGGTTTTCACCGGCGCGCCGTTCCAGAAGCCGGTGCGGTATTTCACATCGACGCCGTAGGCGCTGGTGTCTTGCGAGATCACCAACAGCTCTTTGACGCCGGCCTTGACCAGGCGCTGAGCCTCGTCCAGTACATCACCGACCGGACGGCTGACCAGTTTGCCGCGCATCGAGGGGATGATGCAGAAGCTGCAGCTGTGGTTGCAGCCTTCGGAAATCTTCAGGTAGGCGTAGTGGCGCGGGGTCAGCTTGATGCCTTGCGGCGGCACCAGGTCGATCAGCGGGTTGTGATCCTGACGCGGCGGCACGGCGTCGTGCACGGCGTTGACCACCTGCTCGTACTGCTGCGGACCGGTTACGGCCAATACGCTTGGGTGCACCTTGCGGATGTTGCCTTCTTCGACGCCCATGCAGCCGGTCACGATGACCTTGCCGTTTTCCTTGATGGCTTCGCCGATCACTTCCAAAGACTCTGCCTTGGCCGAGTCGATGAAGCCGCAGGTGTTGACCACCACGACGTCGGCGTCCTCGTAAGTGGACACAACGTCATAGCCTTCCATGCGCAGCTGGGTAAGGATGCGCTCGGAGTCGACCAGTGCTTTCGGGCAACCCAGGGATACGAAGCCAACCTTTGGATTGGCCGGCGCAGGAGTGGTGGACATGTCTAACCTCGGTATTTGGGACGCCTCCAGCCGAAGTCGGCAAGGCGACAGACGGACGCTATGTTGCGTCTCTGGTCAAAAAGTGCGCAATTCTAGCGATGAGAGGCGCACTTGACCAGCTTTATGCAGGGAAATACGACGAGTGCTGCGCTATGCTTCGCGCCGTTACGCTTTACCGATTTTCTATAGTCAATAAAACGTCTGTAACAACACGTAAAACAGCGCATGCTGCACCACAAAGCATAGTGCTTCCTATAAGAAGTCCGAGTCTGAGTAGTAGGAGTTTTGGATGGGGCAGGCAAGTAGTCAGGTGGCAGGCGCCGAGCATTCGGCGGCGAAGCCGATCGGTATGCTGGTCGCGGCGGTTGGGGTGGTTTATGGCGATATCGGCACCAGCCCGCTGTACACCCTCAAAGAAGTGTTTTCCGGTGGCTATGGCGTGCCGGTCAACCATGACGGCGTGCTGGGCATTCTGGCGCTGATCTTCTGGTCGCTGATCTGGGTCGTCTCGATCAAATACATGATGTTCGTGCTGCGTGCCGACAACCAGGGCGAAGGCGGGATCATGGCCTTGACCGCCCTGGCTCGGCGGGCAGCGGCCGGCCATCCAAAATTGCGCACGTTGCTGGTGGTCTGCGGGCTGATCGGTGCGGCGCTGTTCTATGGCGACAGCATGATCACGCCGGCGATTTCCGTTCTCTCGGCGATTGAAGGCCTTGGGTTGGCATTTGAAGGCATCGACCATTGGGTGGTGCCGCTGTCGTTGATCGTGCTGGTGGCGTTGTTCCTGATTCAGCGTCACGGCACGGCGCGGATTGGCATTCTGTTCGGGCCGATCATGGTCACCTGGTTTCTGGTGCTGGGCGCGCTGGGCGTGTATGGCATCAATCAGCATCCGGAAGTGTTGCAGGCGATGAATCCGGTGTGGGGCGTACGCTTCTTCATGGTCCACCCGGGCATGGGGATCGCGATTCTTGGCGCGGTGGTGCTGGCATTGACCGGTGCCGAGGCGTTGTACGCCGACATGGGCCACTTCGGTCGCAAGCCGATCGCCCGGGCCTGGTTCATTCTGGTGCTGCCGGCCCTGGTGCTGAACTACTTCGGTCAGGGCGCATTGCTGCTCGGTGATCCGGAAGCCGCCCGTAACCCGTTCTACTTGTTGGCACCGAGCTGGGCGCTGATTCCGTTGGTGGGGTTGTCGACCCTGGCCACGGTAATCGCCTCTCAGGCGGTGATTTCTGGTGCGTTCTCCCTGACTCGTCAGGCGATCCAGCTCGGCTATATCCCGCGGATGCATATCCAGCACACGTCCAGTGCCGAGCAAGGCCAGATCTATATCGGCGCGGTGAACTGGGCGCTGATGGTTGGCGTGATCCTCCTGGTGCTGGGCTTCGAGTCCTCCGGCGCGTTGGCTTCGGCCTACGGCGTGGCGGTGACTGGCACGATGCTGATGACCACTATCCTGGTGTCGGCGGTGATGTTGCTGTTGTGGAAGTGGCCACCGATTCTCGCGGTTCCGGTGTTGCTGGGTTTCCTGCTGGTGGACGGTCTGTACTTCGCCGCCAACGTGCCGAAAATCATTCAGGGCGGGGCGTTCCCGGTGATTGCCGGTATCGCGCTGTTCGTGTTGATGACCACCTGGAAACGCGGCAAGCAACTGCTGGTGGATCGACTGGACGAAGGCGGGTTGCCGCTGCCGATCTTCATCAGCAGTATCCGCGTGCAACCGCCGCATCGGGTCCAGGGCACGGCTGTGTTCCTCACCGCTCGCCCGGATGCCGTGCCTCACGCGCTGTTGCACAACCTGCTGCATAACCAGGTGCTGCACGAGCAAGTCGTGTTGCTGACAGTGGTGTACGAAGACATCCCGCGCGTCCCGCCGCAACGGCGTTTCGATGTCGATTCCTACGGCGAAGGCTTCTTCCGGGTGATCCTGCATTTCGGCTTCACAGACGAGCCGGACGTGCCAGAGGCCTTGAAACTGTGCCATCTGGATGACCTGAATTTCAGCCCGATGCGCACGACCTACTTCCTTAGCCGCGAGACGGTTATTGCCTCCAAACTCGAAGGCATGGCCCGCTGGCGCGAGGCGTTGTTCGCCTTCATGCTGAAGAACGCCAACGGCAACCTGCGGTTCTTCAATTTGCCGTTGAACCGGGTGATTGAGCTGGGTACGCAAGTCGAGATGTAAGCCACAACGAAAAGCCCCCGTTGCCATGAAGGTAGCGGGGGCTTTTTTGTGTCCGATGACTTGAATCCACTGACAATCCCCTGTGGGAGCGAGCTGTGGCGAGGGGGCTTGCCCCGTTGGGCTGCGAAGCAGTCCCCAAATCTCTGATGTACCAAAAATTTTGTGAGTGCTACGCACTCAAACGGGGGCAAGCCCCCTCGCCACAGCTCGCTCCCACAGGGGATCTGCGGTGTTGGCACCTTTACTGGCTTTCAGGCAGCTCTTCTTCAGATTCAGTCTTTGTCCGGGCAGGTCGCGGTGTCAGCACCTTCACCACGTCATCAATCACTGCCTTACTCATCGCCGTCAGGTAATGCGCGGCCCAGGCGTGGCGGTCGGTGTCTTTTATGTAGGCCGCATCCTCGGCAAATGATTTGGCGAGGAACAGCAGGTCGGAGGCTTGTGACAAGGCATCAACGATGGGGACACCGGCGCGGACGTTGAACAACGCCTGATCGGAGCAGTAGATGAGCGGGGTGAGGCCGATGGTTTTTAGTTCTGAGGGGGCGGGCGAATCTGTTTTGTTCATGTCTAACTCCTTAACCCGAGGGAGCGGCCACGTTCGTTTCCAAGCGAATGGGTGGCAGCTGTGCGCAGGTTGGAAAACCGGGAGCTAAGGAACCGGCACGCCCGAAGGCGTCCCACGCACAGCCGCCATAACAGGATCGCAGCGTAAAAGCCGCTACCGTACTGATGGGGGGCGCTGTTGTACTTAACTCGACGGGTTTCCAAGCCCGATCGCTGAATGGTCAGCGACGTCCGGAGAGTATCCCGTCGAAGAAAAGCGCAACAAGGCGGCAAAGTGCCCAAAAAGGACGATTCGGAGTTTGCCTACAAGGTCTGCGGGCGTCATCTGATATTGCGAAACCTTAAGTAAACAAAACTAAACGGGGTGAAAGTCGTTCGGCTCATTATTTGTAGGCATGGAAAAACGCAGGTTGGTAGATTCGCGTTTTTTGCAGCTTGCTGTATGTCGAATTCGACGCGATACTCTGCGTAGAACTGTGTGTTCAAATTTGCATCAATGTGTAGAGAGGTGAGTATGACGGCATTACTGGAGCGTGCTGACCAAGCGATTTCGGTGACGGCAATGGTCAGGGGGTTCAGTGCGAGGCTAAAAGAGATTTCCAGCCGAGCCACTGAGCGGCTGGTCATTTTCAAAGACAATCAGCCTGCAGCGGTCATTATCAATGTCGATGCGTATCAGGAAATGCTCGACGAGCTTGAGGACCTTCGGGTTGAAGCAGCGGCTCGGGAGCGATTGATCGGTTTTGATCAGGCCAAGGCAATCAGCCACGACGATATGCGGGCGCGGTACGCCAGGAAAGACTAAAGGAGCTGTGGATGGTTTGGGGCGTTATCTATCATCCGGAGGTCCAGAAGGATCTGGATCTGCTGGGAGCTGCGGCGGCGAATCGCATTCTTGATGTTATCGAAGAGCGGATTATCAATGGCGAGCCGGACAAGAGCGGCAAACCCCTAAGAGCCAGTCTCGCGGGTTGTAGGCGTATCCGCACAGGTGACACGCGTATTGTTTATCGAGTCGATGGAAAGGCGATCCAGGTTTTGATCGTCGCTGTCGGTGCGCGACGTGATGAAGAGGTTTACGACGCTGCAGAGCGCCGTCTCTAACGACGAAACTCTTGAAGTTAGAGGTTATCCCCTGTGGGAGCGAGCCTGCTCGCGATTGGGGAGTGTCAGCCAACGCACATGTTGAAGGTGACGGCCGCATCGCGAGCAGGCTCGCTCCCACAAGGGATCTGTGGCGTCTGTGAGAATGAAAAAAGCCCCCGCAACCATAAGGCAGCGGGGGCTTTTTTGTGAGCGCGGCTCAGATCACTCCTGAGCGGCCGTCTCTTTGGCTTGACGCTTCTCAATGGCATCGACCAACCGCTGGGCCAAAGCCGGGTAGTTCTCGTCGAAGTGATGGCCGCCAGGCAGTTTCATCGCTTCGCCCACGGCGGTCTTGTCGGTGCAGCCGCTCTCGTCGACTTCTTCCTCACCGTAGATGCACACCACTTTCGCGGCGGGCAGCTTGGCCATTTCCGGGCCGGTGGCGGCTTCTTTGCCGGCGTTGCCGAGCCAGCCTTCGACTTCGATTTCGAAGCTGCCGGTGCGGGCGAAGGCCAGCAGGATGATTGCGTCGACGCGCTGCTGCTCCGCTTCCGGCAGGCGGTTGTAGATGGCAGGCAGTACGTCGGCGCCGAACGAGTAGCCGGTCAGGATGAAGCGCTTGGTGCCCCATTTCTGCCGGTAGTGCTGCATCAGTTCGGTCAGGTCCAGCGCGCTTTGTTCCGGGCTCTTGTGCTGCCAGTAGTAGCGCAGGGTGTCGATGCCGACCACCGGGTAGCCGATCTTGGCCATTTCGCCGGCTACATCACGGTCCAGGTCGCGCCAGCCGCCGTCGCCGGAAAGGAACAGGGTGACGGTGTCCTTGGCTTGACCGGCCGGCACTTCAACGACTGGAATCTGCAGGCCGCCAGCGGCTTTATCGCCACCGACGAGGATTTTGCGCAGTTCGTTGTTCAGCACTTGCGGCAGGTTGATGTCGTAGTCGCTGATGCTGGTTTCGGCATTGGGCTGGTCACGCACGAAGCCGGCGCTGGTGTCGTCCGGGTTGTCGTTCCAGGCCACCAGCCAATGGCCGTGGGCGGCACTTTTTGGCAGCAGGTGCGTGCAGCCGGGTTTTTCCAGGGCCAGGTCGACCGAAATGGCCTGGGCCTTGTCGTCCTTCTGCTCGGCCAGCCAGCGCCACGCCAGCACGGCGCCTGGGCCGATGCCGCTGACCAGGGTTGCCGGGCCTTTGAGTTGCCTGAGGCCTGCTTGCAGGGCGCGACCTTGCAGGATGCAGTCCTTGGGCAGGATCACCTGGACGATCTGTGCCGAGCCGCTGCGGCTCAGGGTCAGCAATTGTTTGTCGCTGAGCTTCTGCTCTTCGTTGACGGCCACCAGCACCTGGGCGCGCGGCGTGTTGCCGGGGATGACGCGGGTCATTGCGGCGCCATCGGCCGGCGCCAGCAGTTCGAGGGTCGGTTCTGGCGCCGGGCGTTTCAGGTACCAGTAACCGCCACCGACAATCAGGGCCAGCACTACCAGTGTGGCCAGTACGTACCGCAGGGAGCGTTGAATCATCAGCGTTTCACCAATCCAGTCAAGCCGCCTGCAATCAGGGCGGCAGTGTCGGCCAGGGCAACCAGCGGATCAAGTCCGGCGGGCACGGCCATATAACGGGGTTCCCAGTCGGGCTGGAACTTGTCTTTGAAGCGGCGCAAACCTTGGAAGTTGTACAGCTGCTCACCACGGCGGAATACCATCGAGCCCAAGCGCTGGGTCAATGGTGCGCCACGCCGGGGTTGTAACCCCGACAACGGCACCATGCCCAGGCTGAAGCGCGCGTATCCATGATTTTTATAATGTTGAATCAGGCCGACCATCATGAACTCCATGGTCAGCTTGGGGGCGTCGGGGTGCGCGCGCATCAGGTCGAGGCTGGCCAGATCATGGCCGTAGGTCTCGAGCAGGTTGGCGAACGCCACCGGGCGCCCTTCGAAACGAATCACCGCGACACGGAAGTGCTTGAGGTAGTCATCACTGAAGCGCCCGAGCGAGAAGCCTTTCTCGCGCACGTTCTTGCCGGTCAGCCAGGCGTCCGAAATCACCTTGAGCTCATCCATCGGCGCTTGCCCCGGCTCATGGATTTCCAGCGACAGGCCATCACGGGTGCCGCGGTTCCAGGTGTAGCGCAGGTCCTTCATCTCTTTGCCCTTGGCTTCGAGATCAAAGCGGTGCAGATCGACCCGGGCTTCTTCGCCGAGCTTGATCGCGGTCAGGCCGATGTCCATGTAATACGGCAGGTTCTCGGCGCGCACTTGATAGAAGACGGGGCGGGCGTGGTGGATATCGCAAAGATCGCGGAACTGCCAGATCATTTCCGCCCGTTGCTGGGTCGGGCCGATCGGGTCATACAACGCCACCAGGCTGCGGCCACGGCGGGCGTACATCAGAAACGCCTCGTCGTTGGGATGAAACAGCAGCGCCTTGTCACCGGTCAGGGCCAGGCCGCCATCCGGTTGGGACGAGGCCATCAGAATCTTTACCGCGCGGTCCAGTTCATCGGGCGTTGGCAGATGGATCACCGGGCGCGCGGTACGCAGCAGCCAGGTCAGGGACACCACCACCAGCAGGACCGCGGCGCCGAGCAACGAGCGCAAGCCACGCGGGGCATCGGCGTCTAGGGTGAACTGCCACCAGAGTTGATGACTGTACGGAACATCCTGATAGGCGAACAACAGCAACCAGATCGACGCGCCGAGTACGCACAGGCTGGCCACCAGATACAGCGGCGAAAACGGCACTTCGGTCAGGCGGCTGGGGCGATAGAACGAACGCCGGAAAACCCCCAGCAAACTCGCCGTCAGGGTCATCAGGCAAGCCTCTTCCCAGTCGAACCCTTTAAGCAGAGAGAGCAGGGCGCCGACCAACAACAGAATGGTGGTCAGCATCCACGCGGCTGACAGGCGGCGACGCAGCCCCTGAGCCAGCAGCAGGCAGAGCACGCCTACAAGGCTGGCGCCAAAGTGCGAGGCGTCGACCAAACGATGCGGAATCAGAAAGCCGATGTGTTCAAGGCGGGTATCGATCTCTGGCGTCACGCCGGAAAACAGCAGCACCACGCCGGACAGGAACACCAGCACCGCCAGAATCGGCGCGGCCAAACCAGATGCTGCACGCAGGGACTGGCGTGTCTGAAACAGGCGCTGGCCTTCGTTGATCAGCAGCAGTACGCAGGCCACCAGCAGCGGCAACACCACGTAGATCAGGCGGTAGAGCAGCAGGGCGGCGGCCAGTGGTGCGGCGCCGAGCTTGTCGGCGAAGGCGGCCAGCAAAATCGCTTCGAACACCCCGACACCGCCCGGTACATGGCTGAGCACGCCAGCGGCCAGGGCCAATAGATAGACCAGCAGGAAGGCACCAAAGGGCGGCGCTTCCGGCAGCAACAGATAGAGCACGGTCGCGGCGGCGGCGACGTCCAGGGCGGTAATGACCAGTTGCAGGAACGTCAGGCGACGACCCGGCAGGCGCAAGGTGCGGCGACCGACCTTGACCAGCAGGTTGTCGGGATAAGGCTGTTCCGGCAAGCGACGGCGATAGATACCGATGGCCAGTACTGTTGAGAGCAGCAGCACGGCCGCTGCAATCGCGCCCAGCAACGTCTCGGAGAAACCCAGGGCCACGGAGGCGGCGGGCAGGTTGCTGAGGGTGGCGAGGGCGGCCAGGGGCGGCAGGGCGCAGCCGAGCGAGAGGCTGGCAAACAAGGTCATGTGCGCGACTTCCGAAGCCCCCACACCATGACGTGCATATAAACGGTAGCGAACCGAGCCGCCTGACAGCAGCGAAAGACCGATGGCATTGCCAATGGCAAACGCGGTGAAACCACCCAATGCCAATAATCGCGGCGCCAGCGTCACGCCGGCATAACGGCTGGCCGACCATTCGTAACCCAGCAGAATGATGAAACCGATGACGGTCGCGCCGAGCGCGCCCAGCAAGGCCGGTTTTGGCACTTCAAGGATCGAGTCGTGCAGCGCGTACAGATCGAGTTCGCTCAGCAGGTGACGACAGGCAATCAGCGCGATGGCGAACAACAGCAAAGTGACCGCCAGACCGATGGGCTGACGGTATTTGCTGATTCGATCCAGCAAGCGCAGACGCTCGGCTTTGATCGGTTGTGTCGCTGTGACGGTGTCTTGTGGATCAGACGAGTTGGCGCGCATCAATCACCTCTTGGATTGTGCGCGACAGGATGGAGGTATCCAGCCAAGTTACCAATCCCTGTAGAAAAAAATAATCACAAATATTAACGCCTCTCACCGGATGTAGGCGATGGCGCGTCATCAGTCGTAGAGGGTTCTGTCTGCGGTTCAGCCTGGGCTGAACTCACAGTCCGGCGATCCCGAACGGCTCACTGCACAGTGACAGATCATTGTTGCGAAAGGACTTTTTCAACAGATACAAAAAAGGCCACTCTTTCGAGTAGCCTTTTTTGATGTTTGGTTGCGGGAGCCGGATTTGAACCGACGACCTTCGGGTTATGAGCCCGACGAGCTACCAGACTGCTCCATCCCGCGTCTGTGTGGCGGCATTCTACAGGCGAACGCCGGAGTGTCAACCGTTAATCCCAGTATGGCTCAAATAAGTGTAAAACGACGGTGAGCGGTCGCAGGGGAGACCTAAGTTTCGGAATCAGAACGATTTCTTGTTTCTGTGCCGAAAGGCATAGGTCGCCGATTTTTATAAAACAGGCACGCACAAAAAAGGCCACTCTTTCGAGTAGCCTTTTTTGATGTTTGGTTGCGGGAGCCGGATTTGAACCGACGACCTTCGGGTTATGAGCCCGACGAGCTACCAGACTGCTCCATCCCGCGTCTGTGTGTCGGCATTCTACAGAGGATCGCAGGGCTGTCAACCTTCAATCTCGGTAAAACCTGTTCCTGTTCAAGCGCTTAGGTGAAAAAGGCAACGGCTGACCGGTCTGAAACGCAGGCAGGGCAAGGCTTGTGGCTCTATCGAGAGGGCTCTTTCGATTGAGAAAATAAATTCCTGCGTGCTTTTCCTACAAAGGAAAAAGAACATTCAGAGTACTGGTGCTATATACAGGTGTCAGTGAGATACTGCCGGTACGACTCGCCAACACATCATTTCTTCGCCATGAACACCGCTTTTATATGACCCAGCGAAAAATCATCCACGTCGATTGTGACTGTTTCTACGCCGCCATCGAGATGCGTGATGACCCGCGCCTGGCCGGTAAGCCATTGGCGGTGGGCGGCTCGGCGGATCGGCGTGGGGTGATTGCCACCTGTAACTATGAAGCGCGGGCTTATGGCGTACGCTCGGCCATGTCTTCCGGGCATGCCTTGAAACTCTGTCCGGATCTGACCATCGTCAAGCCGCGCATGGAGGCCTATCGAGAAGCATCGAAGGAAATTCATACGATCTTTCGCGATTACACCGACCTGATCGAGCCGCTTTCCCTGGATGAGGCCTACCTCGACGTGTCGGACAGCGCGCATTTTGGCGGCAGCGCCACGCGAATCGCCCAGGACATTCGCCGCCGGGTCTCCAATCAGTTGCACATCACCGTGTCGGCCGGCGTAGCGCCGAACAAGTTTCTCGCCAAGATTGCCAGTGACTGGAAGAAGCCTAACGGCCTGTTCGTGATCACGCCGGATCAGGTGGAAGACTTTGTCAGTGGTTTGCCAGTGAGCAAGTTGCACGGTGTCGGCAAAGTGACCGCCGACAAACTCGGCAGGCTAGGCATCGTTGATTGCTCGCATTTGCGCGAGTGGGACAAGTTGGCGCTGGTGCGCGAATTCGGCAGCTTTGGCGAGCGGCTCTGGAGCCTGGCCCGTGGGATCGATGAACGGTTGGTGCACAACGACAGTCGGCGGCAGTCGATCAGCGTCGAAAACACTTACGACGTGGACCTGCCGGATCTGGTGAGTTGTCTGGATAAATTGCCCGAGTTGCTGGAGTCCCTGAATGGTCGCATGGCGCGGATCGATAGCAGCTATCGACCGGGCAAGCCGTTCGTCAAAGTGAAATTCCATGATTTTACCCAGACCACTTTGGAGCAGGCCGGGGCAGGGCGGGATCTGGGGAGTTATCAGTTGCTGCTGACCCAGGCCTTTAACCGTGGCGGGAAACCAGTGCGGTTGTTAGGGATTGGGGTGAGGCTGGAGGATTTGCGGGGCGGGTTTGAGCAGATGGAGTTGTTTGAGCGGTAGTTCAGGGGTGAATTTAAGGGCCTCATCGCGAGCAGGCTCGCTCCCACATTAGACCGCGTTCGTTTGAACAACTCGGTCAACTGTGGGAGCGAGCCTGCTCGCGATGCTTTTCGGCCTTAATTCGGTCCCGGATCCGCCACCAGTCGCCCGGCATCCTTGGTCAATGACTTGAGGAATTCGGCCTGCAACTCGGGATCGTTGCGGGTCAGTTCGATCAGGCTCTGTTCCAGCTCGCTGGCTTCTTCTTCCAGACCCAGTTCCGACAGACGTTTGACCCGGTGTACCCACTGGCTCACTTCGTCGTCTTCGAGGTCGTCGTAAATCAACCCGTGCGCTTCGAGCAGCTTGCCGCGCAAGTTGCTGCTGATTGCTAGGGACGAGTCGGTGTGCACATCGTCCTTGTTGTCCTCGACACTGATCTGCAGCTTGCCCAGATGATTGAGGTCATGTTCAGCGAACGGGCTGTCCAGCAGGTTCAGGCGCAACACGCCGTTACGGTCGGTGCTCAGTTCGAAGGTGTTCTTGCCAGCCTTGACCTGCACCGGGCGCTCGCTCCACGGCAGGCTCGAGTACTCCGTGCGCTTGTCGCGCTGGACTTCGTCGATACCCGCCAGGTTCTGCTGTGCCCGACCATGAGACTGCGCGTTCATGAACGGGTTGAGCCCGGCGAAACCATAGCTGAGCCAGTCCTTCGTCACGCTGTCTGGCAGATTGCCGAGGGCGAACACGTTGACCACGTTCGCACCGACACCGGCCACCACGGCCACCGCGCCCAGCGGGATCTCGTAGACCTCCCGCCAGGGTTGGTAAGGCGTGTAGCGATCGTAGTGACGCGTGACTTCGAACTCGGTGACTTCGAAGGTCTTCTGCTCGTGGATTTTCACCCGACGTTGCGGCAGCTCAAGCACCTTGGGCTCACCAACATCGATCTGCAGGCTGTGATCGAGCAATTTGCGCTCGACCCGTTCCTCGTGCTCGCTGCGTTGTGACATCTGATTGGCACAGCCGCTGACCAGCAGCGCGCCGCACAGGGCGGCGCTACCGAGGCCTAAGGTGTTTCGCTTGAACATGACGTCTCTATCTGGTGTCAGCGGCGGATACGGGCCTGGAGGAAAGACAGCACGTCAGCGACCGGCAGCGCTTGCGCCTCGGCCTCTGTGCGGCTCTTGTATTCCAGATTGCCGTCGGCGAGGCCGCGGTCACTGACCACGATCCGGTGTGGAATGCCGATCAGCTCCATGTCCGCGAACTTGATGCCCGGGCTGGTTTTCTTGTCGCGGTCGTCCAGCAGCACTTCGAAGCCGGCGGCAGTCAGTTCTGCGTAGAGCTTGTCGGTGGCTTCGCGAACCTGTTCGGTTTCGTAGCGCAGCGGAACCAGGGCAACCTGGAACGGAGCCAGAGCGTCGCTCCAGATAATCCCGTTCTGGTCGTTGTTCTGTTCGATGGCGGCAGCCACCACGCGGGACACACCAATGCCATAGCAACCCATTTCCAGGGTGACTGGCTTGCCGTTCTCGCCCAGCACTTCGCACTTCATCGCTTTGCTGTACTTGTTGCCCAGCTGGAAGATGTGCCCGACTTCGATGCCGCGCTTGATTTCCAGGGTGCCTTTGCCGTCAGGGCTTGGATCACCGGCCACGACGTTGCGCAGGTCGGCCACGGTCGGAACCGGCAGATCACGCTCCCAGTTCACGCCGAAGTAGTGCTTGTCGTCGATGTTGGCACCGATGCCGAAGTCGCTCATCAGCTCGACGGAACGGTCGATGATGATCGGCAGTGGCAGGTTCAACGGGCCAAGGGAGCCGGCGCCGGCGCCAATGGCGTCGCGCAGTTCAGCTTCGGAAGCCATGACCAGCGGGCTGGCAACGCCAGGCTGGTTGGCGGCCTTGATTTCATTCAGCTCGTGGTCGCCACGGATGATCAGGGCAATCAGTTTGCCTTGCTCTTCAGCGTGCACCACCAGGGTCTTGATGGTTTTTTCGATCGGCAGGTTGAAGCCTTCGACCAGTTGCGCAATGGTCTTGGCGTTCGGCGTGTCGACCAGGCGCAGCTCTTCGGCAGGCTGCGGGCGAGAGGTTTCGCGCGGTACGGCTTCTGCCTTCTCGATGTTCGCCGCATAGTCGGAACCGTTGCTGAAGACGATGTCGTCTTCGCCGGATTCGGCCAGTACGTGGAATTCGTGGGAACCGGCGCCACCGATCGAGCCGTTGTCGGCTTCAACCGGACGGAATTTCAGGCCCAGGCGGGTGAACACGTTGCAGTACGCCTGATGCATGCGGTCGTAGGTGATCTGCAGCGAAGGCTGATCAGCGTGGAACGAATAGGCGTCCTTCATGATGAACTCGCGGCCGCGCATCAAACCGAAGCGTGGGCGGATTTCGTCACGGAATTTGGTCTGGATCTGATACAGGTTGATCGGCAGCTGTTTGTAGCTGCTCAATTCGTTGCGCATCAGGTCGGTGATGACTTCTTCGTGAGTCGGGCCGGCACAGAAGTCGCGACCGTGGCGATCCTTGAAGCGCAGCAATTCAGGGCCGTATTCTTCCCAGCGACCGGATTCCTGCCACAGCTCAGCCGGTTGCGTGCTCGGCATCAACACTTCGAGAGAGCCGGCGGCGTTCATTTCTTCACGCACGATGGCTTCAACCTTGCGCATCACTCGCAAGCCCATGGGCAGCCAGGTGTACAGGCCCGAGGCGAGTTTGCGGATCATGCCGGCGCGCAGCATCAGCTGATGGCTGATGACGACCGCGTCGGAAGGCGTTTCTTTCTGTGTGGCGAGCAAAAATTGACTGGTGCGCATGGTTGGCCGTTGTCGGTTGCTGATGACGAGAAATGACGGAACATTGTACGGGCGAGATCTGCTGGCGTACAGGAGTGCGGCCGGCTGTGTGGCAGGAGGGCGAGAATCTGCGCCCTCTGCGATGCTTCCTGCGTAAAGAGCCTACGATTCTTCCGCGACCTGGGTCTGAACCGGCTCCGGCGTCGCTGTCGGGCCTGCGCGGCGGTTCTCCTGGAACCAGTGCAAGGCGATCAATAGCAGGGTCGGCACGCCCAGCAGGGCGGTGATCAGGAAGAAGTTGTGATAGCCGAATTTTTCCACCATGACCCCTGAATAGCCGCCGATCAGGCGGGGCAGCAGGAGCATGATCGAGCTGAGCAGGGCGTACTGGGTGGCGGAGAACTTGAGATTGGTCAGGCTCGACAGGTAAGCGACAAATGCCGAAGTCGCCAGGCCGGAGCTGAAGTTATCCAGTGAAATAGTGACAATCAGCATCTGCAGATTGGCGCCCATGTCCGTGAGCATCAGGAACAGCAGGTTAGTGCCGGCCGATGTCACGCCGCCGATGAACAGGATGGGCAGAATGCCGAAGCGCACGATCAGCAGGCCGCCCATGCCGGCGCCGACCAGCGTCATGATCAGGCCGAATATCTTGCTGACGCTGGCAATCTGATCCTTGGTGAACCCCTGGTCGATGTAAAACACGTTGGCCATCACGCCCATCACCGTATCGGACATCCGATAGGTGGCGATCAGCCCGAGCAGCAGCAGGGCTTGCCAGCGGTAACGCAGGATGAAGTCGTTGACCGGCGTCAGCACCGGAGCCAGGCCGCGGCGACCCATGGCCGACAGGCACAGGCCGGTAAGCGTGATATAGAGGATCGCCCGCAGGAATGCGCGGTCTTCGAGCAGCAGGTCGAGCACGCTGACGCCGTTGAACAGTACGCTGGCGAAGTCAGTGTTGTAGAGCTGGGTGAACATGGCCGGTACGGACACCAGCAGCACGATCAGCACGAACACCGATGCCAATTGGTGCACAAAGCTGTAGCGTCCGGCCTGCAATTGAGTGCGCAGAGGCACCGGCGGTTCGCGCATGAACAGGGTGGTCAGCAGCGCCGGGACCATCAAGACGCCGAACAGCACGTAGGTGCCGGTCCACGCCGCATGCTTATAGTTGAAACCGGTGGAGCCGAAGCCTTCGGCGAAGAACAGTGCACCGGCCGTCGCCAGCAGGGCCGCGACCCGATAGCCGGCCATGTAGCTGGCCGCCAGCGCGGCTTGGCGGGTTTCGTCGGCGATTTCCAGGCGATAAGCGTCGACGGCGATGTCTTGCGTCGCCGAGGCGAAGGCGACCACCACGGCAATCGCGATCAGCCAGGACAGGTGCTTTTGCGGGTCGCAGAAACCCATGCCGATCAGGCCAAGGATCACCAGAGCCTGGGCCAGCACCAGCCAGGAGCGTCGTCGACCGAGCTTGCCGAGCAATGGCAGGCGCCATTGGTCGAGCAGCGGGGACCAGACCCACTTAAAGGCATAGGCCAGGCCGATCAGGCTTGCGTAGCCGATGGTTTCGCGGGCAACACCGGCCTCGCGCAGCCAGACTGAAAGCGTCGAAAACACCAGCATGTAAGGCAGGCCGGCGGCGAAACCAAGCAGCAACAGCACGAGCGTTGAGGGGCTGGCATAGGCGGCGAGCGCGGCGCGCCAGGTTTTACGGGGCATGGGCTGGAGTCTGCCTCAAGGATTACGGAAACAAAGCGCGCACTCTAACCGCTGTGCTCTACCGGGCGCCACCCATGGCGCTGAATATCAACACGATTGTTCAGGATACTGATGCCTTCCGTGCGCAATCGGGCCCGTTGTTCATCCCCCGAAGGGCTGCCCACGGGCAGGCTGATCCGACCGCCGGCACCCAGCACACGGTGCCAGGGTAGTTTGGTGTCGCCGGGCAATTGGCTCAGTGTTCGCCCGACCCAGCGGGCAGCACGACCCAGCCCGGCCAGCTCGGCGAGCTGGCCATAGCTCACGACTTTGCCCTCGGGCACTTGTGCCAGGGTCAGGTAGAGCGCCGTGCGTCGGATTTGCGCCGCGCTTTCGGTTTCAGCGGTTGAGTCGGTCACGTCCCGGGCTTCCTGAAAAAAATGCGCATTGACCGTCTGTAGAGTAAATCCTGGATTGCCCATTGAGAAATGAACTCAATAGAAAAAGTCGGGTCAGTCCTTGTCATGGCCTTATTCGTAGGGATAATGCCGACTTTTTTTCGCAAAGTTGAGCCTTCGATTCGCTTATGTTGTCCAGAACCTTGCTGTGCCTCGCTGTCGCCAGTGCTTCCACTCCCTTGCTCGCCGATACTGTCTGGTTGAAGAACGGTGACAAATTGAGCGGCAAAATCACCGTCTTCGATGGTGGCAAACTGCTGATTCAGACCGAGTACGCTGGCGCGGTTCCGATCGACTGGAAGCAGGTCAAAACCCTGGAAAGTGATCAGCAACTATTGGTCAAGCAGGATGCGTACACCGGAGAGAAGGCCAAGTCCCTGCACGCGGCAGAAGACGGCAAGGTCACCCTGGCCAACGGCGATGGCCCCAAGACTGTGGAGCTGGCCAGTATCCAGCAGATGCTCAAGCCCAAGCCGGTGGTTGAGGATCTGGTGTGGAAAGGTAATGTCGATGCAGCGCTGGATTATCAGCGGGCCGAGAAAGACACCGACGATTACGATATCGACTTCAAGACCACTGCGCGTCATGGCAGATGGCGACACACCGCAGAAGGTGAGTACAACCGCGAATTTCAGGACGACGTGGTCACTACCGACAACTGGCGGGGCGAATACTCGCTCGACCGCTTCCTGACCGAAAAATGGTTCTGGCAAGGGCGCGCGGTCTATAAGCGCGACAAGGTCGAAGAACTGGCCCGCCAGCGCACAGTCGGTACCGGCCCCGGTTACCAATTCTGGGACGATGAGCTGGGCGCATTCTCGCTGGGCTCGCTGGTCAACCGCACGGACTATGAGTTCAGCGATGGCAGCAAGGAAAACTTCTACTCCCTGGCGATGAAGTGGGATTACAACCGCTACCTGATCGGCAAGAGGGTGGAGTTCTTCACCAATGGCGAAGTTGGCAAGCCGTTGTCAGGCGTAGCTGATTACGCACTCGATGCCGAAATGGGCTTGCGCTACAAAGTGACCGATTGGGCGTCGCTTAACCTGAAGGCCGAACGAGACATTATCAGCGGTACTGACGATGCGGACCTGAGCAAGACCCGTTACACGGCGGGTTTTGGCGTAGCCTGGTAACACTGAAAGATCAAAAGATCGCAGCCTCGCTTCGCTCGACAGCTCCTACAGAGACCGTATGTCAACGTAGGGGCTGTCGAGCGAAGCGAGGCTGCGATCTTTTTTGCCATGCAAAACACACAGGCACAAAAAAGCCCCGCTTTTGAGGGCGGGGCTTTTTACTAAAGCAAGTACAAGTTAGATAACTTGAACTTCTTCAGCTTGCATGCCTTTCTGACCGCGGGTAGCGATGAAAGAAACCTGTTGGCCTTCTTTCAGGCTTTTGAAGCCGTCGGATTGGATAGCTTTGAAGTGAACGAACAGGTCGTCACCGGATTGTGGAGTGATGAAGCCGAAGCCTTTTTCATCGTTGAACCACTTAACGGTACCGGTTTGGCGATTAGACATGGTGTAACTCCTTGAACAAAGATAACTGCGACACAGGAAGAACCCTGGCCGAGACTGAGTGCAAAGAGCAGGAAAAATTCTTGTAGATGGTTGGATCGAAATTCAACATATCGTGTAGAGATTCTCAGTGACACAAGCAGCACAGTGGCGCCACCTTAACCCTTTTTCCGGAACGTGCCAATGGTTCTTGCGAAGGTTTCTCTGTTTTCATGACTGACGGTGCATCGAATAGCGGTGAAGGCCCGGAATTCACGGGGGATCGTCGAGAATTGTCTCCCGGACTTTGAACCCGGAGCGCCTGCCCGGTAAGATGCCGGACAGAATTTTTCCACCTCGCTATTCAGGACACCCGCCATGAGCATCAAATCGGACAAGTGGATTCGCCGCATGGCGCAGGAACACGGCATGATCGAGCCTTTCGTCGAGCGCCAGGTGCGCGGTAGCGACGATAGCCGTGTGATCTCCTACGGCGTGTCCAGCTACGGCTACGATGTGCGTTGCACCAATCACTTCAAGGTGTTCACCAACATCAATTCGGCGATCGTCGACCCGAAAAACTTCGATGCTGGCAGCTTCGTCGACATCCACAGCGACGTGTGCATCATTCCGCCGAACTCCTTCGCTCTGGCCAGCACCGTCGAATACTTCCGCATCCCGCGTAACGTATTGACCATTTGCCTGGGTAAAAGCACCTACGCGCGTTGCGGCATCATCGTCAACGTCACGCCGCTCGAGCCTGAGTGGGAAGGTCACGTGACCCTGGAGTTCTCCAACACCACCAATCTGCCGGCGAAAATCTACGCGAACGAAGGCGTGGCGCAGATGTTGTTCCTTGAGTCGGACGAAGAGTGCGAAGTCTCCTACAAGGACCGTGGTGGCAAGTACCAGGGCCAGCGTGGCGTGACCCTGCCGCGTACCTGAGTCAGCCGTCTGACAAACCGTTGGAATTCCTGAGCGGGCGTACACTCTATGGAATGTACTGTTCCGATTCGCGCAAGGCGGATCGGGCCATCGCTCAGGAGTGCTTCATGAAGATCGATCCGCGAATAAGTGCCGAACTGGCAAGGCTTGAGCCCAATCAGGTTGGCCTGCTGGCCTGGTCCTTGTTGGCACATCCGCCAGTCAGCACGGCAGGGGGCATCCCCGGTCAGCCTGATCCCGATACCCCCAACGAACAACCGACAGAACCCGGGGAGCCCACTCTTCCGGATGAGCCTCCTCCTGCGCCTGTTGCCTGATACCTCTGGGTACAACCTGATTTCTGTAGGAGCGAGCGGTGCGGCGATCCGACTTGCCCGCGAAGGCGTCCTTCCAGTCATATCAATGCGCAATGTTCCGACGTCTTCGCGGGCAAGCCTCGCTCCTACAAGTGGCAGTGCAAGGGGTTACTTGAGGTTGCCGCTGAGGAACTGCTTCAACCGTTCACTCTTCGGATTACCCAGCACATCCTCCGGCGCACCTTCTTCTTCCACCAGCCCCTGATGCAGGAACAGCACCTGGCTCGAGACCTTGCGGGCGAAGCTCATTTCGTGGGTGACCATGATCATGGTCCGGCCTTCTTCGGCCAGGCCCTGGATCACCTTGAGTACTTCACCCACCAGTTCCGGGTCGAGTGCCGAGGTCGGTTCGTCGAACAGCATGACTTCCGGTTCCATGGCCAGTGCGCGGGCAATGGCTACCCGTTGTTGCTGACCGCCCGAAAGGAACGCCGGGTACTGATCCGCCACGCGGGCCGCCAGGCCAACCTTGTCGAGGTAACGTCGGGCACGGTCTTCGGCCTCTTGCTTGCTGCAACCGAGTACCCGGCGCGGGGCCATGGTGATGTTTTCCAGCACCGTCATGTGGCTCCACAGGTTGAAGTGCTGGAACACCATGGCCAGGCGGGTGCGAATCCGCTGCAGTTCATCTGCATCGGCCACGCGCATGCCGTGACGGTCATGGATCATGCGGATCGTCTGGCCGTCCAGGCTCATGGCGCCGTCGTTGGGTTGCTCGAGAAAGTTGATGCAGCGCAAAAAGGTGCTTTTGCCCGAGCCGCTGGCGCCGATCAGGCTGATGACGTCGCCGGTTTTGGCCTTGAGCGAAACGCCTTTGAGCACCTGATGATCGCCATAGCTTTTATGCAGGCCTTCAATGGTCAATTTGTACATGGGACATGCATCCTCAAGGCGAAAGTAGGTAGCCGCTGCGATAGGCTTCGGTGCCCGCGACGTGGGCGATCACCATGCCGGCAGTGGCCATGCGCCGCAGCGAACGAGCGTACATCAGGCCGGCGGCGGTGCAATGAACAGGCGTGACGCGATCATTGATCGGGTCGATGACTTCGGCGATCAGTTGCCCGGCCTCCAGGTATTCCCCGGGCAGGGCCGTGAACACCAGCAGTCCGCCCACGGGTGTCGCCACCGGTTCGACACCCGCCAGCGGCGTGGCCGGGTAGGGCAGCTCCGGTAATGGCGCCGGCTCACCGGCAATCGCGCCGAAATGAATCAGATAATCGATCAACGCCTGACAGTCGAGGCTGGCCAGCGGGTGATTGACGTCACCCTGGCCGCGTAATTCGACAGTGACTGAAAAACTGCCCAGCGGAATCTCGAACTGCTCGCCGAAGCGCTCTTTCAGCTGCCACCAGAGCAGGGTGAAGCATTCATCGAACGACTGGCCACCCGAGTCGGTGGCCAGCAGGCTGGCTTCGGAGCCGATGTAGCGCGCCAGCGGCTCGACCTGCGGCCAGGCCTCGGGCGTGGTGTAAAGGTGCGCCACGGCTTCGAAATCGCAATGCAGGTCCAGCACCATGTCCGCATCGCAGGCCAGCCGTTGCAGGGTCAGGCGTTGGGATTGCAGTTGAGTGCCTGCGGTCTGCCGCGCCAACGCTTTGCGCAGGCTATCGCGGATCAGTTCGAGATTACGTTGCGGATCGTCGCCGAGCAGGCCTTCGATCTCGTTGCCGACTTCTTCACTCAAGTCGACGAACCAGCGATTGAAGTTCTGCCCGCTTTCCAGCTCGTAGCGGCCCAGTGGAACGTCCATCAACACCTGTTCCAGGCCGACCGGGTTGGCCACGGGTACCAGCACGATTTCGCTGCGCAGCCGGCCGGCGGCTTCCAGCTCCGCCAGACGTTGCTTGAGGTGCCAGGCCACCAACATGCCGGGCAATTCATCGGCATGCAGGGAGGACTGGATGTAAATCTTGCCTTTGGCCGACGGCGGGCCGAAGTGGAAGCTGTGAATCTGTCGCACGGTCCCCGGCAGCGGGGCCAGCAGGTTATGAATCTGGTGGCGCATGTACGAATTGTCCTAGTGAGTCGGCCCGAGGAAGGCCAGCCATCGGCGTTCGGCGAGACGGAACAGGCCGACCAGCGCAAAGGTAACGGTCAGGTAGATCAGCGCGGCAATGCCGAACGACTGGAATGTCAGGAAGGTCGCAGAGTTCGCATCGCGAGCGACTTTCAATACATCCGGGATGGTCGCGGTGAACGCCACGGTGGTCGAATGCAGCATCAGGATCACTTCGTTGCTGTAATAAGGCAACGAGCGACGCAGGGCCGACGGCATGATCACGTAGGCGTAGAGCTTCCAGCCTGACAGGCCGTAGGCCTTGGCCGCTTCGATTTCTCCGTGAGGCAGGCTGCGAATCGCCCCGGCGAAGATCTCCGTGGTGTAGGCGCAGGTGTTCAGGGCGAAGGCCAGGATCGTGCAGTTCATCGCATCGCGAAAGAACGCATCGAGGACCGGCTGGGCGCGCACGGCCGCCAGGCTGTAGATACCGGTGTAGCAAATCAGCAGCTGGATATACAGCGGCGTACCCCGGAACAGGTAAACGTAAAACTGCACTGGCCAGCGGATGTAGATCCTGGACGAAACCCTGGCGATGGACAGCGGGATCGACGCCAGAAAGCCGATGAAGATCGACGCGCTGAGCAGCCACATGGTCATGGCCAGGCCGGTGATGTTGTAACCGTCGGTATAAAGGAAGGGTTTCCAGTATTCCTGCAAGAGTTCGATCATCGTACGGCCTCCCGGGAGCCGGCGGCGTAGCGGCGTTCGAGCCAGCGCAGGACGACGTTGGAGGCGCTGGTGATCACCAGGTAAATCAGTGCGGCCAGTACCAGGAAGTAGAACAGTTGATAAGTGCTTTTACCGGCGTCCTGCGCGGCTTTGACCAGGTCGGCGAGGCCGATGATCGAGACCAGCGCGGTGGCCTTGAGCATCACCATCCAGTTGTTGCCGATACCCGGCAGGGCGAAGCGCATCATTTGTGGGAACACCACGAAACGAAAACGCTGGCCGCGTTTGAGGCCGTAGGCAGTGGCGGCTTCGACCTGGCCCCGTGGCACGGCGAGGATCGCCCCGCGAAACGTTTCGGTGAAGTACGCCCCATAAATGAAGCCCAAGGTGATGACCCCGGCGCTGAACGGGTTGATCTCGATGTATTCCCATTCCATGAAGTCGGTAAACGAGGTCAGCCAGGTTTGCAGGCTGTAGAAGATCAGCAGCATCAGCACCAGGTCGGGCACCCCACGAATCAGCGTGGTGTAGAGCTGGGCCGGAACACGTACCAGTTTGACTTTTGACAGCTTGGCACTGGCGCCCAGCAAACCGAGCAACACGGCCACCAACAGCGACAACACCGATAATTTGATGGTCATCCAGGTGCCTTCCATCAGCAACGGACCGAAGCCCTGAAGGCTGAAGGCTGAGAGCCCCAGGTTTTGTAATAGGTTTTCGAACATAAATCAGCAACCTGATCGGGTGAAGAAAGCGCCCATCGCGAGATGGGCGCCGGGCATTATTTGCCGCTGTACAGATTCAGATCGCCAAAGTGTTTCTTCTGAATGGTGGCGTAGGTGCCATCGTCGTGTAACGCTTTGATACCTTTATCCAAAAGTGCCTTGAGGTCTTTGTTACCTTTCGAGATACCGATCGCTGTTTTGGCAGGCAGCAATTCGCTGTCGACTGGCTTGCTGACTTCGTAATCGGTGCCTTTTGGCGACTTCAAGAAGCCCAGTTCGGCTTGCAGCATGTCCTGGATCGCAGCGTCGAGACGGCCGGAAGTCAGGTCGGAATACACCTGATCCTGGTTCTGATAGGCCTGGGTTTTCACGCCAGCCTTGTCCAGCACGGCCTTGGCGTACGCTTCCTGGATGGTGCCTTGCTCGTAACCGACGGTTTTACCCTTCAGCGAAGCGACGTCTTCGGACAGGCCGGAACCTTTCTTGAACACGTAAGCGGTTGGGCCGGAGAACAGTTCGCTGGAGAAGTCGATGACTTTTTCGCGGGCCGGGGTGACGGTCATCGAAGAGATCACACCGTCGAATTTATTGGCTTTCAAGCCCGGAATCATGCCGTCGAAATCGCTTTCGACCCATTTGCACTTGACCTTCAGCTCGGCGCAAATTGCATTGCCCAGGTCGATGTCGAAGCCAACCAGGCTGCCATCGGCTGCTTTGGACTCGAACGGCGCGTAAGAAGGGTCAACGCCAAAACGCAATTCTTTGTATTCCTTGGCCAGCGCGGAGCCGGCAGCCATGCACAACGCCAGTGCAGAAAGGGTCAGCAATGCTTTTTTCATTATTCAATCCCTAAGAACCAATATGAGCGCTTGTGGCGCAGAAGTACTGTTACTGGAAAGCGTCAGACCTATTAAAAGTAGCAATTTCCGAACCAGAGTCCCGAACAAGCGTTTAAAAGGTAATACAAGAAGTGGCAAAGCGCGATTTATGCACGGAAACGGGCATCGCCAGATTCCTGCGCCAGGGTGGTGCTGAATGTGGGGAGAGAGCTTGCCCTGATGCCCAATCTGCTCTGTAGAAGCGAGGCTTGCCCGCGAAGCTTTTGGCGTAATTGGGGACGCCTTCGCGGGCAAGCCTCGCTCCTACAGGATCAACCCACAGAAATCAGGTCAGGCGAGCAAATCCTGCAATGTCGCCAAGCTGTCAGCGTCTTCCACCGACTTGTCCTGGCGCCAACGCAGCATCCTCGGGAACCGCACCGCAATTCCGCTCTTGTGCCGTTTCGACAGGGCTATGCCCTCGAATCCCAGCTCAAACACCAGGGTCGGCTTCACACTACTCACCGGTCCGAATTTTTCCACCGTGGTCTTGCGTACGATGCTGTCGACCTGGCGCATTTCTTCGTCAGTCAATCCGGAGTAAGCCTTGGCGAAAGGCACCAGCGTTCGCTCGCGGGAAGAGGGTGGGCCGTCCCACACAGCGAAAGTGTAATCAGTGTAGAGACTGGCCCGGCGGCCATGGCCCCGCTGGGCATAGATCAGCACCGCATCAACGCTGAACGGGTCGACTTTCCATTTCCACCACACGCCCATGTCCTTGGTCCGCCCGACGCCATACAGCGCATCGCGAGCCTTGAGCATCATGCCTTCGACGCCCAGTCTGCGGGAGGCTTCTCGTTGGCGGGCGAGGTCGAACCAGTCTTCACCGGTCAGCACGGGTGAGCTCAGTAACACCGGGTTTGCGCAGGTGTTGATGAGTTGTTCCAGTTGAGTACGGCGGGTGGCTTGAGTCTGGTTACGCCAATCCTCGCCCTGCCATTCCAGCAGGTCATAGGCCAGGATGACCACGGGCACTTCATCGAGGATTTTCTTGCTAAGCGTTCTACGGCCGATCCGCTGTTGCAACAGGGCGAAGGGCTGCACAGCGGGTGGCGACGGCGATTGCGGGTTGAAGGCGTCGTTGATGCCCGATTGTGCAGCTTTCCAGGCGACGATTTCACCGTCGATCACCGTGCCATCGGGCAAACCGTGAACCAGGCTGTCCAGTTCGGGGAAGCGTTCGGTCACCAGCTCTTCACCTCGCGACCAGATCCACAAGCGCCCATCGCGCTTGACCACTTGAGCGCGGATGCCGTCCCACTTCCATTCCACTTGCCACTGATTGACGGGGCCGAGCAGGGCGTCGAACTGCTCGACCGGGTGCGACAACGCATGGGCGAGGAAAAACGGGTACGGCTGGCCACCCCGTTGGGCATGCTCATTGGGTGATTCGGGGGCGATCAGCTTCAGGTAACTGGCGGCGCTTGGGCGGTTGGACAGATCGGTGTAACCCACCAGACGCTGGGCCACACGTTTGCTGTCGAGCCCGGCCATCGCCGCCAGGGCGCGGGTGACCAGCAATTTGGAGACCCCGACACGGAAACTGCCGGTGATCAGTTTGATGCACAGCATCAGACTCTGGCGATCCAGTTGCGCCCACAGCGCGGGCAAGCATTCGGCAAGGGTCAGCGGGGGCGCGTTACGCAGCGGCAGCAGTTTGTCTTCAATCCACACCGCCAGCCCGTCGGTAGAGGTGTGGAGCGTTTCGGGCAGCACCAGTGAAATGGTTTCCGCCAGATCACCGACGGCCTGATAACTTTCTTCGAACAACCAGGGCGAGAGCCCGGAAAACGCTGTGGCCATTTCCCGCAGCATGCGTACCGGCACCAATTGCCGAGGTCGTCCACCGGACAGAAAGTACACCGCCCAGGCGGCATCTTCGGGTGCGGCCTGGGCGAAATAGCTCTGCATCGCCGCCAGTTTGGCGTTGCTCGAGGTGGTGGCGTCGAGTTCGGCATACAAGTCGGCGAAGGCTTTCATGCCAGCACCTCGGCGCTCTCGGGTTCGAGGACTGTGGTGTCTTCATCATCGCCATACTCGGTGCTGAAACTCATGGCATCGAGGCCTTGTTCGCGCAGATGGCGCACCAGCACTCCAATGGAACCATGGGTGACGATCACGCGTTCGGCTGCGGTTTGTTCGATGGCCCAGAGCAGGCCGGGCCAGTCGGCGTGATCGGACAGCACGAAACCACGGTCCACGCCGCGCCGCCGCCGTGGACCGCGCAAGCGCATCCAACCGCTGGCGAAGCCATCGCTGTAGTCACCGAAACGCCGTACCCAAGGGCTGGCACTCGCCGAAGGCGGCGCGAGGACCAAGGCCTTGCGCATCATCGGGTCGTGTTTTTTTACGTCGCCGGAATAGATCGTTGGCGGTAAATAAATGCCGCTCTCGCGATAAATCCGATTGATGGGTTCAACCGCGCCATGTACCAGAATGGGGCCGAGGCTGGCATCGATACCGTGGAGAATCCGCTGGGCCTTGCCGAAGGAATAGCAGAACAGCACGCTGGTTTTGTCGGCTGCGGCATTGGTCTGCCACCACTGATTGATCTCGGCAAAGATTTGCCTCTGGGGTTGCCAGCGGTAAATCGGCAGACCGAACGTCGATTCCGTGATGAACGTGTGGCAACGCACCGGTTCGAACGGCGCACAGGTGCCATCGGGTTCGGTTTTGTAATCTCCCGAGGCGACCCAGACTTCCCCCTCATATTCCAAACGCACCTGGGCGGAGCCGAGTACATGACCGGCAGGGTGAAAACTCAGTTTTACGCCGCGGTGCAGCAATGGCTCGCCATAGGGCAAGGTTTGCAGGTTGATGTCTTCGCCCAGGCGCGCGCGCAGAATGCCTGCCCCCGGTGCCGCCGCCAGATAATGTTGATTGCCACGGCGAGCATGGTCGCTGTGGGCGTGGGTGATGACCGATCGATCGACCGACTGCCATGGGTCAATATAGAAATCCCCGGGCGGGCAGTACAAACCTTCAGGACGAGCGATAACAAGGTCCATATTGTTACCAGAATGGAGAGGCCTGTTAGCTAGGAGGATTGCGCGAGACGAGAAGTTCTATTTATTTTCAAAGAAGGATGGAGGCGTTAATCAGGCCGCTTTCGCGAGCAGGTCAGTTAAGGTTTTTAGAGAGGAACATCGCACTTGTGGCGAGGGAGTCCCCG
>NZ_AKJK01000060.1 GCF_000282375.1 Pseudomonas sp. GM50 | reverse complement strand
AGCCTCGCTCCTACAGGGGGTGATTGTGTCCGTTCAGATTTTCAGCGGCGTTTGCTGCCACCGAGCAATGAGCCCATCAACCCGCGTACCAGCTGTCGGCCCAATTGATTCGCCGCTTGTCGCATCGCTGATTTCAGCGCCTGGCCTGCCGCCGTGCCGAGGAATTCCCCGGCCTTGTCGGTAAAGCTCGGTTCTTCAGGTGCAGGTTTGCCCGGCGCGGCTTCCGGATCCGGCGCCAGGCCTTTGCGCCCCATCAGCACTTCATAAGCCGATTCGCGATCGACCGGTTTGTCGTAACGCCCCTTGAACGGCGAACCGGCGATCAGCACGGTGCGTTCGGTCTCGGTCAACGGCCCGATCCGCGATTGCGGCGGTGCAACCAATACACGCTGGACCATTCCCGGCGTGCCCTTGTCTTGCAAGGTACCGACCAGCGCCTCGCCGATCCCCAACTCGGTCAACACCGACAAGGCGTCAAAGGCCGGGTTCGGCCGGAAACCGTCGGCCACCGCACGCAGGGATTTCTGCTCTTTGGCGGTAAACGCGCGCAAACCGTGCTGAATGCGCAGGCCCAGTTGAGCCAGCACATCATCCGGCAAGTCACCCGGCGATTGGGTGACGAAATACACGCCCACGCCTTTCGAGCGAATCAGCCGCACCACTTGTTCCAGACGTTCCTGCAATGCCTTGGGCGTACCGGCGAACAACAAGTGCGCTTCGTCGAAAAACAGCGCCAACAGTGGTTTCTCGGCATCGCCGCGCTCCGGCAGTTGCTCGAACAATTCGGCCAGCAACCACAGCAGGAACGTCGCATAGACCTTCGGCGCTTCGTGCACCAGACGGCTGGCATCGAGCAAGTGAATGCGCCCGCGACCATCCACGGCCGGTTGCAACATATCTTCCAGTTGCAACGCCGGTTCGCCGAACAGCGCTTCGGCGCCCTGCTGTTCCAGCGTCGCCAGACGGCGCAACAGCGCCTGGCTGGAGCCGGTGGTCATCAACGCCGCGTCATCCCCCAGCAGTTCGGGGTTGTCGCGCAGGTGATTGAGCAGCGCTTTCAAATCCTTGAGATCCAGCAGCAACAGCCCTTCGCGGTCGGCCACCTTGAACGCGGCATAGAGTGCCGACTGCTGACTGTCGGTCAGTTCCAGCAGGCTGCCGAGCAACAACGGGCCCATTTCGCTCAAGGTCGTGCGCAGTGGGTGACCGGACTGACCGTTAATGTCCCACAGGGTCACCGGATACGCCTGAGGCTTATGGTTCAGCCAGGGCATCCCGGCGATCCGCTCCGCGACCTTGCCTTGAGGGTTGCCGGCGGCGCCCAGGCCGCACAGGTCACCTTTGATGTCTGCCGCGAACACCGCCACGCCGGCATCGCTGAAGGCTTCCGCCAGACGCTGCAAGGTGACGGTTTTGCCAGTCCCGGTAGCGCCCGCTATCAGGCCGTGACGGTTGGCCAGGCGCATGGCCTGGGCGATGGACTGGCCCGCGAGATCAGCGCCGATAACGAGTTGCAATGAGTCAGGCATTTTGTCACCCATGGTTAATCTTTGATCCTTCATGGCCGATACAACAAACGAGAGACCAGACTGAAAATAGCGTAGGTAATTCCCTAAGGAGAGGACGGAAATATCAGCTTACTTTCAACACTACCCATTTTGCGCGTCTTTATAAAAACAATAAGACCTTAGCGGACCCCAGGCCATGAACAAAAATCTGCGCTTCAGCCATAAAATACTGCTTGCCGCCGCCCTCATCGTTATTGCTGCCTTCGCCTCGTTCACACTGTACAACGACTATCTGCAGCGTAATGCGATACGCAACGACCTGGACAACTATCTGCAAGAAATGGGCAGCGTAACGGCCAACAATATCCAGACCTGGCTGGCCGGACGCAGCCTGCTGATCGAGAACCTGTCACAAAACGTCGCCCTGAACGCCGACACCGACAACGTCTCCAAGCTACTCGAGCAGAAGGCGGTAACCTCGACTTTCATGGGCGCCTATCTGGGCAACAAGGATGGCACCTTCATCATCCGCCCTGACAGCAAGATGCCCGACGGCTATGACCCTCGTGTCCGGCCTTGGTACAAGAGCGCCCAAAGCACCGGCGGCTCGGCACTGACCGAACCCTATATCGATCTCGCGTCCGGCCAACTGGTCATTTCCATCGTCAACAGTGTGCTCAAGGACGGTCAAAGCATCGGTGTGGTCGGTGGCGACCTGAGCTTGCAGGTGATCGCCGACAGCCTCAACGCGCTGGACTTCGACGGCATGGGTTATGCCTTTCTGATCAGCGCCGATGGCAAGATTCTGGTGCACCCGGACAAAGCCCTGGCGATGAAGTCCCTGAGCGAGGCGTACCCGAAAAACACCCCGCGCATCAGCAAAGACCTCAGTGAAATCGACGTCGACGGCAAGACCCGCATCGTCACCTTTACCCCAATCAAAGGCTTATCCTCGGTCAATTGGTACATCGGCCTGTCGGTGGATAAAGACAAAGCCTTCGCGAAGCTCAGCGAATTCCGTGCCTCGGCGGTCATCGCGACCGTGATTGCCGTGGCCATCATCATCGCCCTGCTGGGCATGTTGATCCGCATCTTGATCCAGCCGCTGCACGTCATGACCCGCGCCATGGAAGACATCGCCGACGGTGAAGGCGACCTGACCAAGCGCCTGACCATCCAGAATCAGGACGAATTCGGCATCCTCGGCACGGCGTTCAACCGTTTTGTGGAACGGGTTCATACCTCGATCCGCGAAGTGTCCTCGGCCACCGGGCAAGTCAACGAAGTGGCCCTGCGGGTAGTGGCCGCCTCGAATTCGTCGATGTTCAATTCCGACCAGCAAGCCTCGCGCACCAGCAGCGTTGCTGCGGCAATCAACCAGCTCGGTGCCGCGGCCCAGGAAATCGCCCGTAACGCCGCGCAAGCGTCAAGTCAGGCCAGCGACGCGCGCAGCCTGGCCGAAGACGGCCAGCAAGTGGTGGATCGCAGCATTGCCGCGATGAATCAACTGTCGAGCATGCTCAGCGCTTCGAGTACCAACATCGAATCGCTGAACAGCAAAACCGTGAACATCGGGCAGATTCTCGAAGTCATCACCAGCATCTCCCAGCAAACCAACCTGCTGGCGCTCAACGCTGCCATTGAAGCGGCACGTGCCGGTGAAGCCGGGCGTGGTTTTGCCGTGGTAGCCGACGAGGTGCGCAACCTGGCACACCGCACGCAAGAGTCGGCGCAACAGGTGCAAACCATGATCGAGGAGCTGCAAGTGGGCGCCCGCGAATCCGTCAGCACCATGAGCGACAGCCAGCGCCACAGCCAGGACAGCGTGGAAATCGCCAACCTGGCCGGCGAACGCTTGAACAGCGTGACGTTGCGCATCGGCGAAATCGACGGCATGAACCAGTCCGTGGCCACAGCGACCGAGGAACAGACGGCGGTGGTTGAATCGATCAACGTGGACATCACCGAGATCAACACGCTGAACCAGGAAGGCGTGGAAAACCTGCACTCGACGTTGCGAGCGTGCTCGGACCTTGAACAGCAGGCTTCGCGATTGAAGCAGTTGGTAGGTAGTTTCCGGATTTAAGTCGCTCTTGCGGGCCCCTTCGCGGGCAAGCCTCGCTCCTACAGGATCACTCCAATCCGTGTAGGAGCGAGGCTTGCCCGCGAAGACGGTTTGCTAATCCCCGCAAAACCTCGCTGACACCCCCACCCGCAAAACCCCAATCGAACATCTATCCTTCATATAGGTCAACCAAAGGGAGAACAACGGTCCCGGAGGGATGTTCATCGTGCATATCGCTGACATAACCATGTTCTACGCCCCTGCCAGCGGTGGCGTGCGCACTTACCTGGATGCCAAACACCGCCGCCTGGGCAGCAAGCCAGGCATTCGTCACAGCTTGCTGATCCCTGGGGCACATTTGAGTGAACAGGATGGCGTTTACACGGTTCCGGCCCCTGCCTTGCCCTTTGGCAAGGGTTATCGCTTCCCCCTCCGTCTCGCGCCGTGGCGCAATGTCCTGCAGGTTTTACAACCCGATCTGATTGAAGTCGGCGACCCCTACCTGACTGCCTGGGCTGCTTTGGACGCCAAGCGGCAACTCGATGTGCCGGTGATCGGCTTTTATCATTCGGACCTGCCGCTGCTGGTCAGCAATCGCATGGGTAACTGGGTTACCCCCAATATCGAAGCTTATGTCAGCAAACTCTATGGCAACTTCGACCGGGTTCTGGCGCCGAGTCAAATCATGGCCGATAAACTGATCGGGTTGGGCGTGAAGAACGTTTTTGTACAACCGCTGGGCGTCGACCTGCAAACGTTCAACCCCAGTGCACGGGATCCAGGTTTGCGAGCCGAATTGGGCATCGATGAAAACACCCACCTGCTGATCTTCGCCGGCCGTGGTTCCAAGGAAAAAAACCTGCCGGTGCTGCTCAAATGCATGAAACGCCTGGGTCGTCGCTATCACCTGTTACTGGTCGGCTCGTCAATGCCTACCCTGGTACCGCGCAATGTCACCGTCCTCGATGAGTTCTACCCGGCGGCGCAAGTCGCGCGTTTGATGGCCAGTGCCGATGCGCTGGTGCATGCCGGTGACCAGGAAACCTTCGGCTTGGTGGTCCTCGAAGCCATGGCCAGCGGCATTCCGGTGGTGGCCGTGGCGGCCGGGGCTTTTCAGGAAATTGTCACCGATCAATGCGGCCTGCTTTGCGCGCCGAACAATCCAGCCGCGATGTCCAACGCGGTGCGCGAACTGTTCAGTCAGGGCAGCGCCGCGCTGGGCAAACAAGCCCGCCGCCATGTCGAGCAACATTACGCCTGGGACACCGTGGTCGACAGCCTGCTGGGGCACTATCACGCCGTTCTCGGTACTCAATGGCCACTGACCGCCAATGGTTGAGCCCATGAACGCGCCCAGCCTGTTACTGGTGCTGCACGACGTTGCGCCGCAAACCTGGCCCGATTACCAGGCCTTCGTCGAAGCCGTCGACGCGCTGGGTGAGGTGCCGATCACCTGGCTGGTGGTGCCGGATTTCCACAAGCATAACGACCTGAATGCGTATCCGGCGTTTCGACGTTTGCTGACCCGCCGGGTCACTCGCGGCGACGAACTGGCACTGCACGGTTATTTTCATTGCGATGAAGGACCGATCCCCATCACTCCCCGAGACTGGTTCATGCGCCGAATCTACACCCATGAAGGCGAATTCTACGACCTGTCACAGGAAGCCGCCCTCACCCGCCTGCGTGGCGGAATCGAGGTGTTCCAGCGTTACAACTGGCCATTGGAAGGTTTCGTCGCTCCGGCCTGGCTAATGAGCGAAGGCACCCGCCAAGCCTTGCGTCAGGTACCGCTGCGCTACACCAGCGACTCGCAGCATCTGTATCGATTGCCGGATTTCACCGCGATCGATGCCCCGTGCCTGGTCTGGAGCGCGCGCAGCGCCTGGCGTCGAGGCCTGTCGAAAATCGTCAGCGATCAGCGTGAACAACGCTGGCGCCAGGCCCCGGTGATTCGTCTCGGCCTGCACCCCGTGGACATGCGCCATGAGTTCTCGCGTCACTACTGGCTGCAAACCCTTAAGCGTTTGCTCGACGAGGGCCGCGTGCCAATGACCAAGGCCAACTGGCTGGCCCGGCAACGCGACCCCATCGGTCGCGCCGCATGAGCCGCGGGATTCTGCTGGTCGTCGCCCTGCTCGCTGCGGTGCTCATCCCGTCGTTGCTGGGTGGCGCAGAGACATGGTCGCGGTTGCAAAGCTTTCCGCTGAAATGGTTGCTGATTATGTTCGGCATGATCCTGCTCTGCTGGATGCTCAACAGCCAGCGCTTGCGCCTGCTGCTGGGGGATCAACGCCATAAGGTCAGCCGCTTCAAAAGTCTCGGGGTGGTGATGTCCGCCGAGTTCGCCTACTGCGCCACCCCCGGCGGCAGTGGCGGACCGCTGACCATCATGGCGTTGCTGGCACGCCACGGCGTGCGGCCGGCCAGGGGCAGCGCCGTGTTCGCCATGGACCAGTTGAGCGACCTGCTGTTTTTTCTCTGCGCGCTGAGCGCGATTCTGATTTATGCACTGTTCCAGCACCTCAGTCAGCGCATGGAATGGCTGCTGACGGTCAGCGCCGTCTCAATGTTCGGCGGGTTGTTCAGTTGCGTATTAGCGGCTCGCTACCACCGCTCGCTGATTCGTCTGAGTGGTCGGTTGCTCGCTCGTCTCAATGTCAAAGGCACCACCCGGATGCGCTGGGCGCGAAAACTCCTGCACTTTCTGGCAGCGTTCACTGACACATTGAAGCTGCCTTTTCAGACGTTGATCACGGTGTTTGCACTGACCTGCCTGCATTGGCTCTTGCGCTATAGCGTGTTGTATCTGGCATTGCGCGGGCTGGGTGTGGACTTGCAGTGGGCCTGGTGTTTTCTGATCCAGATGCTGTCGCTGAGTGCCGGGCAGTTCAGCCTGTTGCCGGGCGGTGCCGGGGCGGCGGAATTGACATCGGCGGCGCTGCTGGCGCCCATGGTCGGGAAATCCACCGCGGCGGCGGCGATTCTGATCTGGCGAACAGTGACCTATTACTTCTATCTGGTGGTCGGTGGCCCGGTGTTCTTGCTGATGCTTGGGCGGCCGTTGCTCAAGAAGTTGATGAAGTTCAAGCAGGCTTAAAGGATCTTTTTCAGGAGTCCCTGGGTTCATCCTCAGAATCGTCCTGCAACTGCTCCCACAACTCGGCGGCACCGGGAAACTCCGTGCCGTCTTCGGGGTTCAGGTCATCCGGGTCATAACGACTCAAACAGCCCTCACCCAATGTGGCGGGTGCTTTGGAAGTGGCTTTGTCCAGTGGATCGGCCATGGTCATGTTCTCAGTGCAAAAACGGCGAAGGGCCTGAAAGCGATTGAACGCCCAGGCCCTTCGAATTTCAACCGTACAGCTATCAGAACACGACGGTTTTGTTGCCATGCACCAGCACCCGGTCTTCCAGGTGATAACGCAGACCACGGGCCAGCACCATTTTCTCGACATCACGGCCGAAGCGCACCATGTCTTCAATGCTGTCGCTGTGACTCACGCGCACCACGTCTTGCTCGATGATCGGACCGGCGTCCAGCTCTTCGGTGACATAGTGGCAAGTAGCGCCGATCAACTTCACACCGCGCATCGAAGCCTGGTGATACGGCTTGGCACCGACGAACGACGGCAAGAAGCTGTGATGAATGTTGATGACTTTATGGGCATATTCGCTGCACAACTCAGGCGGCAGAATCTGCATGTAACGGGCAAGTACCACCACTTCGGCCTCGTGCTGTTTAACCAGACGCGAGACTTCGGCGAAGGCCGGCTCCTTGTTCTGTGGATTGACCGGGACATGGTAGTAAGGAATACCGTGCCACTCGACCATGCTGCGCAAATCATCATGGTTGGAAATCACGCAGGCGATTTCACAGTCCAGTTCATCGCTGTGCCAGCGGTGCAGCAAGTCGGCCAGGCAGTGGGATTCGCGGCTGGCCATCAACACCACACGTTTCTTCTGCTCGGTGTCGGTGATGCGCCAGTCCATCGAAAACTCTTCGGCAATCGGTGCAAACGCTTCGCGAAAGGCTTCGATACCGAAAGGCAGCGAATCGGCACGAATTTCGTGACGCATGAAGAACCAGCCACTGAGATTATCCGAGTGATGGCTCGCTTCAGTGATCCAGCCGTTATGTGACGCCAGAAAGTTACTGACTTTAGCAACGATGCCGACGCGGTCCGGGCAAGCAATCACCAGCCGAAAAGTGCGCATGAGGGGGAAACTCCAGAACTTCGCAAAGGCCGCTATTCTAGCGATTGTGCAGCAAAACTGCAGTATTGATGACGTATGGCTTTGCCCGCAGGGCCGGTACAGGTTCTGCAAGCACCTGGCTGCCCCACGCGATGGTGTTCTTTGGGCAATCTTCAAGAGGTCAACTGTGAATATTTGTGACGCTATTTAACTGTCCCTCCAATGTGTGTCCTGTTCCGCAACTAATTTAAATAAAACTCCGGTTAAATGTTTACTTGATGAAACACCCTGACTATTATTGTCGCACTGTCACCCTGTCATCCAGCGCCCAACATAAGGTAGTCCCCATGTCCTTGATCAACGAATATCGCGCCACCGAAGAAGCTATCAAAGAGCTGCAAGCCCGTTTGAAGAATCTGTCCCAAGACGACAAACTGCAAACCGAGCTGGAATTCGAAGGCAAACTGCGCACCCTGATGGGCGAATACTCCAAATCCCTGCGTGACATCATCGCGCTGTTGGATCCAGAGTCCAAAACCAAGGCTCCACGTGGCGGCGCAGTAAAAACTACCGGCACCAAGCGTGCTCGCAAAGTTAAACAATACAAAAACCCGCACAACGGCGAAGTCATCGAAACCAAAGGTGGCAACCACAAGACTCTGAAAGAGTGGAAAGCCAAGTGGGGCGGTGACGTGGTTGAAAGCTGGGCTACCCTGCTGGGCTAAGCCGCAAGCGTGTCGCAGACTGATCCGCGACCAAAAGAACGCCAGCAAATGCTGGCGTTTTTTTATGCCTGGAATTCAAGCGCAGCTTATTCTCGTTTTCAAAGACTCAAACGTTTGCGTAATGCCTGGACATGATTCTGCCATTCATCCAGAACCTCTCGCTGAAACGATGTAGCACTAGTCATCAATTGAGCAGCCACCTCCAGAAAACTATCCAGCGTATTTGGCGCGCCCCACTCAGGTGCACACAAACGTTTCTGACAGAATATTCGCCAGCGTTCTTGCTCTTCCAGGCTCAACGTATCGGGAAAGTTGCGTGCACGATAACGAAACAATAATTCAGGCAAACGCTCATCATCGAAAGGCCACTGTTCTTGTGCTAATTGCGCAGGGTCGGCGGCTCTGACTTGCTCACATAGACGCCGGTCCCGATCACCGATAAAACCGTCGTATAACTGTTGCTCGGGGTCTTGGCTCGGAGAAAAATCGTCGCGGGCGTAAATGTCTGACACTTTATCTCGCCAAACTTGTTGTGCGTCACTTAGCCGCAGCGCCCGCTCCTGATAAAGCGCCATGTCCAGCCCCAAACGTTGCTGATCCAAAGGACGAAGTACCGATAACGGCGCCACTACCGGGCACTTGTTGATGTGTATGAGCTTGAGCGGCACCGGCAGTTCACCTTCGGCCAAGTCATCGCGCCGGGTATAAAGCCGCTGACGCAAGGTTTCGGCATCCAGGTCGAGCAACCCCTGAGGGTCCAGGTGCAGGTCACAGACAATCAGCGCGTTGCGATTACGGGGATGCCAGGCCAACGGCAGCACCACACCCACATAGTGGCGGGCCGCCGAAAAGCGCCCGGAAATATGCACCATCGGTTGCAACAGCCGAATTTGATCCATCACCTTTTGTTTGCTGCGCAATTGAAACAGCCAGTCATACAACTTCGGCTGTTTTTCCCGAATCAGACGCGCCAGGGCGATGGTGGCGCGAACATCCGACAGCGCCTCGTGTGCATGCCCGTGATCGATGCCATTGGCGGCCGTCAGACGTTCGAGTTTGAGTGTCACCCGCCCTTCGTCGTCCTTGGGCCAGACGAGGCCATCGGGACGCAAGGCATAAGCTGCGCGCACCACATCGATCAAATCCCAACGGCTGTTGCCGCCCTGCCACTCTCGTGCATAAGGATCGAAAAAGTTTCGATACAGGCTGTAGCGGGTCATCTCGTCGTCAAAACGCAGCGTGTTGTAGCCGGCCCCACAGGTGCCGGGCGCCGCGAGCTGGGCATGAACCCGTGTCATGAAATCGGCTTCGCTCAAACCTAGCTCGGCCAGACGCCCGGGCGTAATACCGGTAATCGCGCACGCCGCCGGATGAGGCAGGATGTCGTCACTGGGCTGGCAATAAAGGTTGACCGGTTCGTCTATTTCATTGAGATCGAAGTCGGTGCGAATCCCCGCCACTTGCAGCGGGCGGTCGCAACGGGGGTTGATGCCAGTGGTTTCATAGTCGTACCAGAAGATCGAGGTCACGGGTTGTTCCTGAACTGAAGACCGGCGAAGTCTAGGCGCACACATACCGCCCCGACCAGAATCTTGTCATTCAATCATCTCTGGCCACTCACTGTGCAATACATAGTTATGTCGTTTTCCCCCAAGAGGCTGCTAGCATCGAACGGAGATCGAATCCGGACCAGGCCACATCAAGGTTGCCCATGCTCGAGACCACAGCACTGCAAAGGAACGCGACGCTGGCCCCGCCACTGGACACGCGGTATCACGTCGAAACGCCCGAAGGCATCGACTTGCCGCTGCGCCCGGCCGGGTTGATGGTACGTGCGCTGGCGTTCGCCATCGACCTGGGCCTGCGCGGGGTGATTGTGGGCCTGCTGTTTATTGTGTTGGCGTTCCTGGGGAAACTGGGCGCCGGGCTGGGTTCTATTCTGCTGTTCGTGGTGAGCTGGTGGTACATGGTGCTGTTCGAAGTGCTCAATCAGGGCCGCTCACCGGGCAAGCAGTGGATGGGGTTGCGCGTCGTTCATGACGATGGCACGCCGATCGGCTGGTCCGCGTCCTTGCTGCGCAACCTGCTGCGGTTTGTCGACATGTTGCCGTTCGGCTACTTTCTCGGGGCGATCAGTTGCCTGCAACACCCCTCCTTCAAACGCCTCGGCGACCTGGCCGCCGGTACGCTGGTGATCTACCGCGAACAACCGCTCACCCGACCGCAACTGCCCGACGTCCCACCGCGGCGCGCGGCCTTCGCGCTGACGCTGACCGAGCAACGCGCCATCCTCGGGTTTGCCGAGCGCCAGGGTGAACTCTCCGAGGCGCGGGCCAACGAGCTCGCCTCGATACTCGCGCAACCGTTGCAGGTATCGACGCCACAGGCGAGGGCCGAACTCAATGGCATCGCCCGTGGACTGTTGGGCCCCACATGAAGCAAAGCCTTTTCGAAAGTCGCCACAGCGCCGAATGGGAGCAGTTTGCACTCATGCTTGAACGGCTGGAACGAGGCCGGAGCGCCTCAGGAGTCGCCAGTTTCCCCAGCGACTATCGACGGCTCTGCCAACACCTGGCCTTGGCTCAGGAGCGCGGCTACAGCAGTTTCCTGATCGATTCATTGCAGCAACAGGTCCTGCGCGGGCATCAACAGCTTTATCGGCATCGCAGTCGACTGGGTGCCAACGTACTGAGTTTCATCCTCGCCGATTTCCCGCGGCTGGTGCGTGAACAGTGGCGTTTCGTGCTTGCCGCCAGCCTGATGTTTTTTGCCAGCCTGATCGGCTTCGCGTTGCTGGTGTATCTGTTCCCCGACCTGGTCTACAACCTGATCCCGGCCGAGCAGGTCAGTGAGATGCAAAGTATGTACGACCCGGTCGCCGGCCACCTGGGACGTTCGGCCGAACGGGCGGCCAGTGAAGACTGGGTAATGTTCGGTTACTACATCATGCACAACATCGGCATCGCTTTTCAGACCTTCGCCAGCGGTTTGCTGTTTGGCCTGGGCAGCGCGTTTTTCCTGTTCTTCAACGGTTTGATGATTGGTGCGGTGGCCGGGCACCTGACGCACATCGGCTATGGGCAAACCTTCTGGTCGTTCGTGATCGGCCATGGCGCCTTCGAACTGAGTGCCATTGCCCTGGCCGGCGCCGCCGGCCTGCAACTGGGCTGGGCGTTGATCGCGCCGGGACGTTTGCCCCGCGCCGAGGCCTTGCGACTGGCGGCGCGCAAGAGCGTGTTGCTGATTTGTGGGGTCATGCTGTTTCTGCTGATTGCGGCGTTTATCGAAGCCTACTGGTCGTCGCGGACCGGGCTCGCGCCGCTGACCAAATACCTGGTCGGCGCGGTGCTCTGGTTGTTGGTGGCGACTTATCTGCTGTTTGCCGGACGGACTCGCCATGCGCCTGAGTGATGCCAGTGTGGTGATCCGCCCGCGCACGACCTGGGAAGCCATGGACCTGGGAGTGTTGCTGAGTCAGCGTCATCGACGCCTGTTGATGACCAGTTGGGCCATCATGACCTTGCCGATCTTCGCCCTGCTCACCTTGCTGCTGTGGGATTCACCCTCCCTCGCCGTGTTCCTGTTCTGGTGGCTCAAGCCGGCGTTCGATCGGCTGCCGCTGTACATCCTGTCCAAAGCCATGTTTGGCGAAACGCCCACGCTGAAACAGGCCCTGCGCCAATGGCCGCGCTTGCTCAAGCCACAATTGCTGGCCAGCCTGACCTGGCGCCGCCTGAGCCTGAGCCGCAGTTTTCTGATGCCGGTGGTGCAACTCGAAGGTCTGGCGGACGAAGCACGCCAACAACGTTTGCGCGTACTGCTGCAACGCAACGCGGGTGCCGCCCAGTGGCTGACGATCATCGGCGTACATCTGGAAACCGCGCTGTGGATCGGCTTGATGGTGCTGTTCTACATGCTCTTGCCGCAACAGGTCGAACTCGACTGGGGCTGGCAGACCTTGATTACCGCCGCCACCCAGGACTGGCGCTGGCTGGAACACCTGACCAATACCTTTTACGTTCTGGTGCTGATTGTCTGGGAACCGATTTATGTGGCCTGCGGTTTCAGCCTTTATCTGAACCGGCGCACGCGGCTGGAAGCCTGGGATATCGAACTGGTCTTTCGCCGATTGCGCCAGCGCATGACCAGCTCGGTCGTCACGCTGCTGCTGGCCGCGATCCTGTTGGTGCCGACGGTGCAAAGCGTCTGGGCCGCCGAACCGGTTATCTCACCGGACTCTGCGCGCCTGCTCGACCAGCCACTGACCAGCAAGGCATCCCGGGACAGCATCAAGGCCATCCTCGATCAACCACCCTTCAAGAATAAGGAAACGGTCACGCGCTATCGTTTTGGCGAAGACAAACCCGCCCCCGATACTGCGGGCGATGGTCAAACGCCCGCTTGGCTGAAGGCGTTGTTCAGCTTGCTGGACAGCCAACGTTTCGGCGTATTGGCCAACCTGATCGAAGTGTTGCTGTGGAGCACAGTGATCGGCGTCATTGGGCTGTTGATCTGGCGTTACCGCGACTGGCTGCGGGCCTTTGTCAGCCGCCGCCCCACATTAAATCGCAAAGTCGCGCGGTTACCGCAGCAGGCGTTCGGCCTGGACCTCAGCCGCGAAACCCTGCCCGCCGACATCGCCGCCAGCGCCGAAAGCCTCTGGCAGACCCATCCCCGTGAAGCCCTCGGGTTGCTCTATCGCGCCCTGCTCAGCCACTTGCTGCACGACTTCAACATGGCGCTCAAACCCGCCGACACCGAAGGCGAAGTTCTTCAGCGCGTCGAACAACTGCGACAACCGGCCTTGCTGGCCTTCAGTAAAAACCTCACCGGGCACTGGCAAAACATGGCGTATGGGCATCGATTGCCCCCCGCGCATTTGCAACAGGAACTCTGTGACGGCTGGCGCACGTTGTTCGGCCCGGGAGCGGTCCGTTGAACCGGCGTTTGTGGCTTTCGGTCGGTGCGTTCATCGCTCTGCTGGTGGGCGCACTGAGTGTTTACCTGTACTTCAAGGCCATACCCTATCCAGCAGAAATTGATCACGGTCCATCGCCCGAAGCCCAGGCCAACCCCTATCTGGCGGCCGAGCACTTTCTGCGCAAACAGGGCCTGACCGTCAGCCACGCCAACAGCCTCGATATCCTGCCGACCCTTGAACCCCATCAACACAGTCTGTTGTTGCTCGGCGACCGCTCGAACATGTCGCCGCGACAGGTGGATCAGGTGTTGAACTGGACTCGGGCCGGTGGACGTCTTTTATTCGTCGCCGAAGCCCTGTGGGATGAGAAGACCGGCCAGAGCAATGACCTGCTGCTCGACCGGGTGCAGGTGCACCAGTTCCTGAGCAAAGACCTCAAGGACCCGCCACCCGATCTCCTCGATGACCCCTACCCCAAACTGACCAAGCTCTACCTGGAAAACGAGGAGGCGCCGGCCTACGCCGGCTTCGATACCGCGTTCCACCTCGACGACCCGAAAAACCTCGCCCAGGCCTGGGCCAACAGCGGCAAGGCCACGCACATGATGCAGCTCAGTCACGGGCTGGGTTCGATCACCGTGGTCACCGACGCCGACCTCTGGAAAACCCCGGCCATCGACCAGTACGACAACGCCTGGCTGCTGTGGTACCTGACGGCCGACACCGACGTGACCCTGCTGTTCAATACCGATCACGACAGCTTGCTGACCTTGCTGTGGCGCTACTTTCCACAAGCCCTGGTGGCCCTGATCGCCTTGATCATTTTCGGGTGCTGGCATGTTGGCGTACGTAACGGCCCGTTGCTGGAGCCGGCCACGAGAGCCCGCCGCCAGCTTCAGGAACACCTGCGTGCCAGTGCCGATTTCATGCTCCGTCACAACGGTCAGCACAGCCTGTTGCAAGCCTTGCAACAAGACATCCTGCGTCGTGTCCGTCACCGTCATCCCGGTTTTGAACAACTCGGCGTTGCCGAACAATGGCTGGTGCTCGCACGCCTGACTGGCCAACCCACACGCGCCATCAGCCAGGCCATGAGCCCGCGACCGAAGCAGCGCCTGCCCAGCGCTGAATTCAGCCGTCAGGTCGCCCACCTGCAAACCTTGAGGAACGCCTTATGAGTGAGATTGAGCCCGGCACACAGACCCACGCCGCCCAGCAGCGCCAGCGCGCCAGCCAGTTGGCCCAAGCGGTAAGGACGGAACTGCAGAAAGCCGTGATCGGCCAGAACATCGTGATCGACGATGTGCTCACCGCCCTGATCGCCGGCGGCCATGTGCTGCTCGAAGGCGTGCCGGGGTTGGGCAAGACGTTGTTGGTGCGTGCCCTCGCTCGCTGCTTCGGCGGTGAATACGCACGCATCCAGTTCACCCCGGACCTGATGCCCAGCGATGTCACCGGGCACGCGGTGTACGACTTGCAAACCGAGCAATTCAAACTGCGCAAAGGGCCGTTGTTCACCAACCTGCTGCTGGCCGACGAGATCAACCGCGCCCCGGCGAAAACCCAGGCGGCGTTGCTCGAAGCCATGCAGGAACGCCAAGTCACCCTCGAAGGCCGCGCCCTGCCCATCGCGCAACCGTTCATGGTACTCGCCACGCAAAACCCCATCGAACAGGAAGGCACTTACCCGTTGCCGGAAGCCGAGCTCGACCGCTTCATGCTCAAGGTGCGCATGGACTACCCCGATGCCGAGCAGGAACTGGACATGGTGCGCCAGGTCAGCCGTTCGACCCGTGCCGACATGCTTGATGTGCAACCGTTGCGCACCGTGTTGCAAGCCAAGGACGTGCTGGCCTTGCAGCGCATTGCCAGTGATCTGCCCTTGGACGATCAGGTACTCGATTACGCCGTGCGCCTGGCCCGCACCACTCGTACCTGGCCGGGGTTGACCCTCGGCGCCGGGCCACGCGCATCAATCGCCCTGGTACGTTGCGCCCGCGCCCGGGCCTTGTTGCGCGGCGGCGAATTTGTGATTCCCGATGACATCAAAGGCTGCGCGCTGGCCGTTCTGCGTCACCGTGTGCGAATTGCCCCGGAGCTGGACATCGAAGGGCTGGAAGTGGATCAGGTGCTCAAGCAACTGCTCGATCAAGTGCCGGCGCCGCGGCTGTGACCGATCCGTGGCGAGGGGGCTTGCCCCCGTTGGGTTGCGAAGCAGCCCCAAAAGCAGTCAACGCGTACTGTCAGTGAGAACGCGTCTATCCGTTTTACGACTGCTTCGCAGCCGAACGCGGGCAAGCCCGCTCGCCACAGAGGTACTGTGCCAAATGGTTGAATGTAGCCCTTATCAAGGAGTCGCGACGCCATGAAACCCACGCGCCTGCTACTGATCTGGCTCGCAGTCCTGCTGGCCATCGGCATCGTGCTGGGCGCATTGCGGGCATTGGACATCGAGGTTCCATCGAGCCTGTTGTCGATCAACTGGGGATTGCTGTTAGCGCTGCTGGCCCTGGCGACACTCGACGCCATCCGCCTAAAACGCCAGCCCTCGCCTCGCGTGCAACGGCAAATGCCCGGCAGCCTGGCGCTCGGTCGATGGGGCGAAGTGCGACTGGAGGTCGAGCACGATTTTGCTCAACCGCTGAACGTACACATCTTCGACCATGTGCCGCACGGCCTGGACTTCGAACACCTTCCATTGTCCGTCGAACTGCAACCCGGCCAACAGAGCCAGATCGGCTATCGCCTGCGCCCACTCAAGCGCGGCCACTTCACCTTAGACCACTGCGAAATCAGCCTGCCGAGCCCAATGGGCCTATGGTCAGGCAAACGTTTACTGAACGTAGTCGACAACACCCGCGTCTACCCCGACTTCGCCCGCCTCTACGGCGGCCAACTGCTGGCGGTGGATAACTGGCTCAGCCAGCTCGGCGTGCGCCAACGCCAGAGACGCGGTCTGGGTCTGGAATTTCATCAACTGCGCGAATTCCGCGAGGGCGACAGCCTGCGTCAGATCGACTGGAAAGCTACGGCACGCCAGCGCACACCGATTGCCCGTGAGTATGAGGACGAGCGTGATCAGCAGATCATTTTCATGCTTGATTGTGGGCGGCGCATGCGCAGCCAGGACGGCGAACTTTCGCATTTCGATCACGCGCTCAATGCCTGCCTGTTGCTCAGCTACGTCGCGCTACGCCAGGGCGATGCAGTGGGCCTGAGCACCTTCGCCAGCCATCAGCCGCGCTACCTAGCCCCGGTCAAAGGCACTGGTCAACTCAACGTGTTACTCAACAGCGTTTACGATCTCGACAGCACACAATGCCCCGCCGACTATCTGGTCGCCGCCAACCAGTTGTTGGCCAGACAAAAACGCCGGGCACTGGTGGTGCTGGTGACCAACCTGAGGGATGAAGACGACGAAGAATTGCTTACCGCCGTCAAACGGCTGAGCCGTCAGCATCGGGTGTTGGTGGGCAGCCTGCGCGAAGAGGTGCTCGACAGTCTGCGGCACGCGCCGGTACAAACATTGCCCGAGGCGCTGGCCTATTGCGGGATAGTGGATTATATGAATGTACGGGCAGAGCTCCATGAGCAGTTGAGTGCTCATGGTGTTCCGGTGCTGGATGCTCGGCCCTCAGAACTGGGGGCCGAGATGGTGACGCGGTATATGGGATGGAAAAAAGCTGGAACGATGTAATGGCCAATCCCATACAAAATAGTCATGTCACGATATGAATATGATGTGCGAGCACGTATGACTAGCTCCCACCCCAGAGTAATTACGAGAAGCAGTCCCACCCACCAATCTGATAGCTCTATCACAAGGAATCAATCATGGACGATGCAAAACTATTCGCTTCAGTGCTAACGCAGATCAATGAGAACCAACTGGCATTGTGTGCCGCTGTAGAGGAGCTATCGAATTGGGTGGCGCAGCAAGGGGCTGCCGAAACAGCGGATAACATCCGATGCGCCTTACAAACGCTAGATGTAAACCAAGATTTTATCTCTTTGGCACTTATTTCTATCTCCACCGATTTTAATAATTCACAGATCCCCAAAAAGCCTGATCTTAATGACTAGCTAACCTTCAACATTTGTAGATTCTCCTAGGCATTACCCGATGTTCCTGATCGTGTAGTAACGAGGGGCAATAAGCTATGCCATGTAAAAACTGACGTTAATGGCCGGTAATCTGCTTGTTGTCCTCTCCCATCAGGCTTCGCGAATAACTGCGCTAATGACTACAGAATGAAGCGCATCTGCCTACAAATATCAGCGACCAGTCTGATTGTGGGTGATGTCCGTCCCGACATAAGGTTCTCCTATCGCCGCCCTTTCGTTATTTCCGAATCGGTGGCAGCCCCAACAAGGAGTTAACCGTGATAACGCCCCGACCCAACCCACTCAAAACCACCTCCAGTTCGCCCTACAGCACCCTCGACTCGAAAAAACTCCACGAAGCTGCCGACAGGGCCCTCGATCACTATCTCAAACGGGAAAACACTAAACCGTGCTTTGCCGAAGAACGCACCACCGAGGAACGATCCATGAAAATGTTCACCGTCGTACCCGATGCAAACCCCGAAGCCCTCATCATCCAGACCTACGAAACCTTTTCCTCGGTCAGCATTCTGTTGCTCGATCTGGCAGAAAGCCTGGACGACAAGCAGCGGCATCTGGCGATGGCGATTTATCAGATGAGTGAGATGGGGTTGATGCTGGCGGAGCGGTCGCTGGATATCGAGCGGGCGATCAGCCCGGCCTGACCTTTAGATGTCGGGTGTCTGTACTGACGCCATCGCGAGCAAGCCCGCTCCCACAGGGATCTTCGGTGACCACACAATAGGTGAACACCGCCGAAACTGTGGGAGCGGGCTTGCTCGCGATGGCGATTATGACGCCGCCGCAGCCTTCAGGCCGAGGCAGGCAACGGCTGAAAACTGAAGTACTGTTTCAACGCCCCGACCAATTGCCCATATTCCGGCGGTGCCCGTTGCAGGCTGAAGCCGGCGTCGTAGTGGTGGGGGGTTGCGTCCTCGTGACACCACAGACAGCAGGCGTTGAGGTCGATGACCTGCTGACAATGGCCATCCATGGGGATTTTCAGGCGCAGATTAAAGTCGGCGCCCACCATCATCGGCAACTGGCTGATCAACATCAGCCCGTCCTCGGACAAATTGCCCAGAAAGCCAATGGGCTTGTCGGTGACGCTGTTGAACACTTTGAGAAAATACGGCAGTTGATGCCGCTCGATCCGGCGGTCAGTGAACATGCTGATTTCGCTACGCAAGGCCCTTAAGCAGGGCCGCACTAATGCTTCGGAACGGGCCTGCTCTATTGCTTTATAGGCATAAGCCGCGCTCTCCCCGATCCTGGTGCGACAGTCCGTCCATCCGCTGTCACTTACTGCTGCCGATCACAGGTGTTACCTCGATTAGAAACAAGGTTCTAAACCGATTTATTCGACTATAGCTCACCGCCGCCGGTCAGCCAGCCTTTGAATACCCTTCAATCAGAACCGGGTCGGGCTCACGACCGCCGCGCTACGGGTCGGGTAATGCCCCAGGCTCTGCAAGGTTTCCAGGCGGGCACGGGCGCGGTAGGCGTATTCGCTTTGCGGGTACGAGGCGATGATGAACTGGTAAGTCTGGACCGCGTCGACAAACATTTTCTGCCGTTCCAGGCACTGGCCGCGCATCATCGACACTTCCGGCCACACATAAGGCCGCGCACGGCTGGCGCGCTCGACCTTGGACAGCTCGAGCATCACTTGCTCGCAGTTGCCGCGCTCATAGGCGCTGTAGGCATTATTCAAATGATGGTTCATCGACCAACGGGTGCAGCCCGTGACGCTGAGGGCACTGATGGCAAGGGCGGCAATGAGCACGAATCGCATGGGGGATCTCCTGTCTTGAGCTCTGTATCGACCCATCAGCGGAAATCTTCAGGATGGCTTGCTGCAAAGTTGTCGTGTTCAATAAAGAAAGCAATCACCAGGTTCTTCATGAAAAAGTAGTGCAAACGAACAATGACTACACCCAAAGACCATAGTAGCCTCTGCTTGCGCTTGAACTCAGGAGTCTTTGCATGTCCGTCCGTCGTACCAAAATCGTCGCTACCCTTGGCCCGGCCAGTAACTCGCCGGAAGTTCTCGAACAGCTGATTCTGGCTGGCCTGGACGTCGCCCGTCTGAACTTCTCCCACGGCACCCCCGACGAGCACAAGGCTCGCGCGAAGCTGGTGCGTGACCTCGCTGCCAAGCACGGCCGCTTCGTCGCCCTGCTGGGTGACCTGCAAGGCCCGAAAATTCGTATCGCCAAATTCGCCAACAAGAAGATCGAGCTGAAGATCGGTGATCAATTCACCTTCTCTACCAGCCATCCGTTGACCGAAGGCAACCAGCAAGTGGTCGGCATCGACTACCCGGACCTGGTGAAAGACTGCGGCGTGGGCGACGAGCTGCTGCTCGACGACGGCCGCGTGGTCATGCGCGTCGATACCGCCACCGCCACCGAGCTGCACTGCACCGTGACCATCGGCGGCCCGCTGTCGGACCACAAAGGCATCAACCGTCGCGGCGGCGGCCTGACTGCACCGGCCCTGACCGAGAAAGACAAGGCCGACATCAAGCTCGCAGCGGAAATGCAAGTCGACTACCTCGCGGTGTCCTTCCCGCGTGACGCCGCCGACATGGAATACGCCCGTCAACTGCGCGACGAAGCCGGCGGTACTGCCTGGCTGGTGGCGAAGATCGAACGCGCTGAAGCCGTGGCCGACGACGAAACCCTCGATGGCCTGATCAAAGCCTCCGATGCGGTGATGGTTGCCCGTGGTGACCTGGGTGTGGAAATCGGCGACGCCGAGTTGGTGGGCATTCAGAAGAAAATCATTCTGCACGCACGCCGCCACAACAAAGCGGTGATCGTCGCGACCCAGATGATGGAGTCGATGATCCAGAACCCGATGCCGACCCGCGCCGAAGTCTCCGACGTAGCCAACGCCGTGCTCGACTACACCGACGCCGTGATGCTCTCGGCCGAAAGTGCTGCCGGTTTGTACCCGCTGGAAGCCGTACAGGCCATGGCGCGCATCTGCATCGGCGCTGAAAAGCACCCGACCGGCAAGACCTCCAGCCACCGCATCGGCAAGGAATTCACCCGTTGCGACGAGAGTATTGCGCTGGCGACCATGTACACCGCCAACCACTTCCCGGGCGTCAAGGCGATCATCGCCCTGACCGAAAGCGGCTACACCCCGCTGATCATGTCGCGCATCCGCTCCTCGGTGCCGATCTATGCCTACTCGCCACACCGCGAGACCCAGGCGCGTGCGGCAATGTTCCGTGGCGTGTACACCATCCCGTTCGATCCGGCTTCGCTGGAGCCGCATGAAGTCAGCCAGAAGGCGATCGACGAGCTGGTCAAGCGTGGCGTAGTGGAAAAAGGCGACTGGGTCATCCTGACCAAGGGCGATAGCTACCACACCACCGGCGGCACCAACGGCATGAAGATCCTGCACGTGGGCGACCCGCAGGTCTGAGTGATCGCTCGCTGAAATACAAAAGCCCCGCCATGTGAATGGCGGGGCTTTTTGGTTTTTGAGCCGAAAGTTGTGTTGCCTGGGCGGGCCTCATCGCGAGCAGGCTCGCTCCCACATTGGCCAGAGTTGTTCACAAATCATGTGACCACCACAAAACCCTGTGGGAGCGAGCCTGCTCGCGATGGCGTCAGCCCGATCTCCACACATTCAATGCCTGTTGATAAACCCCGACAACGCCGCCATCGCTTCCGGCGAACGCAGCCGCTGGGTGAACAACGCACCCTCTTCTTCGATCACCTTGCGCAACTGTTCCCGATCCGGCGCTTTCATCAATTGCTTGCTGATGCGCACCGCCTCTGGTGGCAGCGATTCAAATCGCAACGCCATCTCCCGCGCCTTGGCCAACACCGCCTCGCCACTGTCCAAGGCTTCAGTCGCTATCCCCCACGCCGCCGCCTGTTCACCACTGAAACCCTCGCCGAGCAACAACAACTGCGCGGCTTTGGCATGGCCGAGCAAGCGCGGCAGGATCAGGCTAGAACCGAACTCCGGGCATAACCCGAGGTTGACGAACGGCATACGCAGCCGGGCGTCGGTGCTGACGTAAACCAGATCGCAATGCAGCAGCATCGTCGTGCCGATCCCCACTGCCGCGCCGGCCACGGCGGCGATCACCGGTTTACGGCACTCCAGCAAATTGAGCATGAAGTGGAACACCGGGCTGTCGAGGTTGCCCGGGGGTTGCTGAAGGAAATCAAGGATGTCGTTGCCGGCGGTGAAACACTCAGCGCCACCGGTGATCAGCACCGCATTGATTTCAGGGTCGGTATCGGCTTGCTTCAAGGCCTCGGCCAGGTGGCTGTACATGGCGCGAGTCAGGGCATTTTTCTTCTCGGGGCGATTGATGCGCAGGGTCAGCAGGCCGCGCTCGCGTTCAAATCGGATGGTATCGGGCATGGTGAGTCCTGATCTGAGAGGGGATCAACTGTGGCGAGGGGGCTTGCCCCCGTTCGGCTGCGAAGCAGTCGTAAAACCGGCACGCTCGGTTTGTCTGATACACCGAGGTGGCGTCTGTTTTTAGGGGCCGCTTCGCAGCCCAACGGGGGCAAGCCCCCTCGCCACAGCAAGCCCCCTCGCCACAGAAATCAGCGCTCAACCACGGGGTAGAAAGACATCCGCCAGCAGTTGATTGCGCGGCAAACCGGCCAGGTACAGGCGCCGGGCAAAGGCGTCGACGCTGTCGGGGGCCCCGCAGACTAAGGCCAGGGTTTGCCGCGAAACAAGGCGCAGTTGTGCCAAAGCCGCGGGCAACTCGGCCGCCGTCCACAGCTCGACGCTCAGGTTCGGACGGCTGGCGGCCATGGCTTGCAGGGGTTTGGCCAGATAATGCTCACCCGCATCATGGGCCAGGTGAATGACGCGGATGGGGCCCTGGTGATCCTGACGCAATGCTTCGCGCAAAATACCGAACAACGGCCCCAGACCGGTCCCGGACGCCAATAACCACAGCGGTCGGGTGTGCCAGTCCGGGTCGTAATGCAACGCCCCGCCGCGCAACTCGCCGAGGCGGATCGGATCGCCGATTTTCAAGCGACGCGCCGCATCACTGAATGCCCCCGGTTGGCGGCAATCGAGGTGAAACTCCAGAAATCGGTCTTCCTGCGGCAGACTGGCCAGGGAATACGGCCGCGCCACCTGACCCGCCCACAACACCAGATGTTGCCCCGCCTGATAGCGCAACGGTCGCTCGCAGGTCAGGCGTAAACGCAAAACGCTGGCGCTCAGCCAATCGCTGGCGGCCACCTGCGCAGCAAGACCATCACGCAGCGGGTCAAAAGTTTCGACTTGCAAATCGTCGATCAGCTGGCACTGACAGGCCAGCCGCCAACCCTGCTGACGCTGCTCATGGCTCAAGGCATCGGGACGATTGTCGCTGGGCAAGCCTTCGACACACTTGACCAGGCACGCATGGCAACTGCCGGCGCGGCAGCTATAGGGCACCGATACGCCATTCTGATTCAAGGCATCGAGCAGGTTGCTCCCCGCCGCCACCGTCCACTGGCGTTCGCCGACCCGCAGCTCAGGCATCGACATTCTCCCAGGCCGCCGCGCAACGGTTACGGCCGTCACGCTTGGCGCGATACAGCGCTTGATCGGCGCGGTGCAAGGCGTCATCCAGATCGTCGCCAAGCGCCAACAAGGTCATGCCCGCCGACAGGCTGAGGTGGCGCACATCCAGGCCGATCAACTCGACATCCATGAAGGCAATGCGCAACCGCTCGCAACATGCCGTCAGGCGCTCGGCATCGCAATCAGGCAACAGCACCACGAACTCTTCGCCGCCATAGCGGGCCAAAACATCGCCATCGCGCAGGCAGGCAGTGGCCACCCCGGCGAACGCTTGCAACACCTGATCGCCAGCGGCATGGCCGTGAACATCGTTGATGCGCTTGAAGTGGTCGAGGTCGATCAACGCCAGGCCATGCACCACATCAGCTTCCATGGCGTTCAACTCGCGGGAGGCCAGGCGCAGGAAATGTCGGCGGTTGAACAGCCCGGTGAGTTCGTCGGTCGCCACCAGGCCTTCGAGCTGGCGCATCATTCCGCGCAGGGTGTCTTGATGCGCCTGCAGGGCGAACCGCCGCTGACGCATACGCTGGCGCGACATCTGGACGTAACGGGCGTAAAGCACCAGCCACACGAGCACCACAAACAGCACGCACACCTGCAACAGGGCCAGCGTCGGGTCGGGCAGCTGAAAGTGGTAGCCCTCCCACAACGTGATGGCGCTGAAACTGAAAAACACCAGCAACGCGCATCGCGCGAAAGCCGTGCGCGAAAGATGAAACAGCCCGAACAACAGAATCAGCGGGTAAAACACCAGAAACGCGCCGCGAGCCTCGTCCAGATGAGCGATCAGCCAGGTTTGCCAACCCAGCCCCAGCAGTATTTGCACTTCGGTCAGGCTCGGGTCGGAACAGCGCAGGTTGCGACCGCTGGAGAACACCGCGAACAACGCCGCCTGGCTGAGCACCACCAACGCGCTGCCGATCGCCATGCCGGCGATGGATTCATCGTAATGGCCGGTGAAAAACGCCAGCCACAGCAGTAGCAAAGCCAGGGCGTAGGTGCCAGCTGCGAGGGCAAAGCGTTTGAGCAAAAGCCGCTGGATGGCGTTATGGGTCAATCGTGGATTCACCGTGGGAAAGGGGGCTGATTGAGTGTCCTACTCTACAGGCCGGATGCCACTTTAGTGGCGAGTCTGATAAATGACCATTCAATTTTCGGGGCAGAAAACTGGCGTCAAAGCCATGACCCGGACTCGGGATAATCCTGTGGTGAGGGGGCTTGCCCCCGTTCGGCTGCGCAGCAGTCGTAAAATCTGCCAATGCGGTGTGTGTACCTGAAAGAATGTCGGGGAGCGCTTCGCACTCCAACGGGGGCAAGCCCCCTCGCCACAGGCAAGCCCCCTCCCCCACAGGCAAGCCCCCTCGCCACAGAATCCGGTGCGTGTACAGGCCTGCGAGGCGCGGTATACTGCCGCGCCTTTTTAGCGTCGCGCCAGCATGCCCGGCGTGCCTTGAAAGGTGCTTGCAACCGACCGATGCACCCAAGCTGCAAGCACCTTATTGAATGTTCCCGTCTTTTAGAGGAGCGCGACTCATGACCGTGATCAAGCAAGACGACCTGATTCAGAGCGTTGCCGACGCCCTGCAATTCATTTCCTACTACCACCCCGTTGACTTCATCCAGGCGATGCACGAGGCCTATCTGCGTGAAGAATCGCCGGCAGCCCGCGATTCCATGGCGCAGATCCTGATCAACTCGCGCATGTGCGCCACCGGCCACCGCCCGATCTGCCAGGACACCGGTATCGTTACCGTGTTCGTACGCGTGGGCATGGACGTACGTTGGGATGGCGCCACCATGGGCCTGGACGACATGATCAACGAAGGCGTGCGCCGGGCTTACAACCTGCCGGAAAACGTCCTGCGTGCCTCGATCCTCGCCGACCCGGCGGGCGCTCGCAAAAACACCAAGGACAACACCCCTGCCGTTATCCACTACTCCATCGTTCCGGGCAACACCGTGGAAGTGGACGTGGCGGCCAAGGGCGGCGGCTCCGAGAACAAGTCGAAAATGGCCATGCTCAACCCGTCCGACTCGATCGTCGACTGGGTGCTGAAGACCGTTCCGACCATGGGCGCCGGCTGGTGCCCACCCGGCATGCTCGGCATTGGCATCGGCGGCACCGCCGAGAAAGCCGCCGTCATGGCCAAGGAAGTGTTGATGGAATCCATCGACATTCACGAGCTGAAGAAGCGTGGCCCATCCAACCGTATCGAAGAGATGCGTCTGGAGCTGTTCGAGAAGGTCAACCAACTGGGCATCGGCGCCCAGGGCCTGGGCGGTCTGACCACCGTGCTCGACGTGAAGATCATGGATTACCCGACCCACGCCGCGTCCCTGCCGGTGTGCATGATCCCCAACTGCGCCGCCACCCGTCACGCACACTTCGTGCTCGACGGTTCCGGCCCGGCCTCGCTGGAAGCGCCACCGCTGGACGCCTACCCGGAAATCGTCTGGGAAGCCGGTCCGTCGGCCCGTCGTGTCAACCTCGACACCCTGACGCCGGAAGAAGTGCAGAGCTGGAAGCCGGGCGAAACCGTCCTGCTCAACGGCAAAATGCTCACCGGTCGCGACGCAGCGCACAAGCGCATGGTCGAGATGCTGAACAAGGGTGAAACCCTGCCGGTAGATCTGAAAGGTCGCTTCATCTACTACGTCGGCCCGGTTGATCCGGTGCGCGAAGAAGTGGTTGGCCCTGCCGGTCCGACCACCGCGACGCGGATGGACAAGTTCACCCGTCAGATCCTCGAGCAAACCGGCCTGTTGGGCATGATCGGCAAATCCGAGCGCGGCCCTACCGCGATCGAAGCGATCAAGGACCACAAAGCTGTTTACCTGATGGCTGTTGGCGGCGCGGCTTACCTGGTGGCGCAAGCCATCAAGAAATCCCGCGTGGTGGCTTTCGCCGAACTGGGCATGGAAGCGATCTACGAGTTCGACGTTAAAGACATGCCTGTGACTGTTGCGGTCGACAGCAAGGGCGAGTCGGTACACATCACCGGTCCTGCCATCTGGCAGCAAAAGATCAGTGAAAGCCTGGCGGTGGAAGTGCAGTAAGCGCTTGCTTCGCAGTAAAAAGGGCGATCCTTCGGGGTAATGCCGGTCAGTTAAGGACAAATCGGACCTGTAGGAGCCAGGCTTGCCGGCGAAAGCGCACTTAAGGACGCCTTCGCCGGCAAGCCTGGCTCCTACAAAAATCGGTTTGCTCGCACAACTGACTGGCATTGATCCTTCGGGGTCGCTTTTTTTATGTCAGAAGGTTTTCAGTTGGCAATTAAAAACTGCCAGCGCTGATCAAATCATTCTAAAAAACCCCGCCGAACTGTCAGATATGACAGGTTACGCCACCTCCACCAATCGCTAGTTTAACTCCTGCAGCCTTATTCCCTTTCCAGGCAGGAGTTCACTTGAATGGACGAACAAAATCCCACGTCACTGGCCACGTTGATCGCGCCTGATAACGTCGTGCCCCGAAAAGGCCTCGTGACATTCAAGGTTGCCTTGCAACAACTGAACTTCACCTCTGTCTTCGACGTCATCCGCGAGCCCAAGGCTGTCTTCGTCCGCAAGATCGGCCAATACAGCGATGCCGATGCCGGTCAGGCCTATGACAACGCGATGTCGTATGCCGTACAGATCGGCCGGTTGTTCCGCGAATACCAGACCTCGACCGGCAAGACAGGAGCGTGGAGCGGCCGCACCGGCATCCGCTCTCTGATCAGCCTCGGCGCGACGTGGCAAAACCTGTTCGAAGAAGAGTGGGACGACTTCTGTTCCGTCGGTGCGATTGCTGCCGTTGATTCACCGGTCGCCTATGCCAGCCACTTGTATCGCTTCATTGGCGAGATCGAAAAGCTGAGCGCACCAAAAGAGGGGGAGAAGGACAAGCGAGTGCTGCTGGATAAACGCCGTCCCGATCTGAAAACCCTGCTCATTGATGAGCACAGTACGTTTACACCCATATCGATGCTGCGCATCGTGATCGATACGCTGAGCAAAAACGTGCGAGCGTATCTGGATACCACAGAGGACAAGGATAAGTCGCTCTATGAAGTCATGGCCGATCGGCGTTACCCCTTCACGTTCCCCTACAATCTGTACCATCAGCAATGCCTGCTGGGTCTCGCCGATAAAAAGCTGCGTCCGGGCGAACTGAACTACCGCATCAGTCCCCTGCTGCCCCTCGCTCGCAAAGCAGATAATCAATACGGTCAATGGCAGAACAACAACAGCACTCAGGCACAGTGCCTGCTGTCAGGGTTAAGCCCGCAGCAGCAGCAATTGTTGATTGCGCCTTCGTTGTTTACAACGTTCTATCTGGGGCGCGATGAGCTGACCAACGGATGGAAGGGCCCCCACTCAAGCATCATCCTGCCATTACAGTCGTGGCGTTCGGCCTATCTGGTGCCATCGTCACAACCCGCTATCACTTCCGTTGATCCATCGGCGACGGCAACGACCAGCACTTCTGTCGGTACCAACGTTGCGCTCACAAAATTCTCAAAAACGGACGCTTCAGACGTTCCCGTGTCACTGAACTTGAACTCGGCCAATGCCCTGATCGCGACAGATTTATGGCAAGTGAATCACCTTCATGGTGTGGTTGCTGCTCGCCGATTGTGTCTTTCGATCAAAGCCACGGAAGTGTTGCCATCGGACAATGAAGGCTACAGTGCCTCCTTCCACTTGATCACAGCCCCCCATGACACGGCGGGGACGGCATTGGCGCCACTCAAACAAAGTTTCACGCTCACTCTGGATAGCACTTATCAATTCACCGCGGCGCAACAGGGTTTTTTCGAGCAATCCTATGGTGTGACGGTTCATTCACCGAACACATCGCTGCTCGCGGAATTGCCGACGTTCATGCAGCACACCGGCCTGAACGCTGAACATGTGGAAATGCTGTTGTCCCGGCGCACGCATGCTGTGCGCCTGTCACCCAATGTTCCGAGTACCAGCGATCAACAATCGGGGACGCCCATCCCACCGCCTAATGGTGAAAAAGCACTGCCCTACCCGCACGCCTCCCATTACGGCGCCTGCTACGTCAATGGCACCGGCTCGGGCAACTACGACAGTCTTGATGCCCCCACCGCCGAATCCATACAAAAAGACCAATTCGATAACGCGATGGATCTGGTGCAACACACCGTCGGTGATCTAACGAGCTGGCACATCACCAAGACTTCCCCCGATCGCCTCGATCGCCTGCAACGCATGATTCGCCTGCAACGCTGGCTCGACATTCCTTTCGCGCAACTCGATACCCTGGTCATCAGCGCCATCCGCGCCGAAGGTGCAAACAACCCGGGGTTGGAGCTGAACACCAATACCCTACGCACGGTGGGTGTGTATCAATACCTGAACGACAAGTACGGCATCGCGGCTGAACAGTTCGCCGCCTTCCTGCATCACCTGTCGCCTTATGCCACAGGCAAGCACCTGCCGCTGTTCGATCAGGTGTTCAACCGCGTGCAACTGTTCGATACACCGTTGGTGCTGGACCAGACGGCGTTCACCGTGGATAAGCCGAATCCCGCGTCCCAGAAAACCCTTCTGCAACTGTGTGCCGGCCTGGGCCTGCAACCAAGCGAAGACGCCTTGTTTCTGCTGGTTCGGCAAACGCTGAAGCACCTGGAAACGCTCAAGCGCGACCTGCAAACCCTCTCATCGATTTACCGGCAGGCGCGTGTCGCCCAGCTATTCGGGTTATCAGCCGCCGATACCCTCAACCTGGCGCACTTGCTGGGTGGCGACGCTTATCGCACTTGCCTGAGTACCGGCCTATTGGCCGCGCGCAACACAGAAACCGACCTTACCCCCGACATTCTGGACGTGTTGATGCAGATGGACTGGGCCGTGGACTGGCTCAAGGATAGCCAGCAAAACGTGCCGCAACTGCGCCATCTGCTTGGGCTTGATACTGACACCTCGCCAATGCCAGTCGAACTGCTGGCGCGTCTGGTCAGGTTCCAGAGGGACAGTGCGAACACTGTGGTGACCGCGCAGCAATTGAACGCCCTCGGCCTGCCCATGCACGAAGACAATGCAGACCCGAACAAACCCGACCCCGGCGTGGCGATCGACTGGTTCAAGGTGCTGCAGGACGAAAAAGGCGCAGCGGCCAAACAGCCCTTGATTGATCCGCAGGGGTTAGTGGTTGCACTGCCGCTGGAACAAGCCAACGATCCGCTGGATACATTGGCGGCCATGCTGAGCATTGTTGTCGGTCGATTGAACCTGAAAGCAACGGGCCTGAAAGAACAGGTCGTGGAGAAACTCCACCGGTTTGTGGCCAGCACGCTCGAACGTCAGGTGGGCCTGATCAGCAACCTGTTACACGACACGCAGAAGTTATCCAAAGAGCGTTCGCTGGCGGTGATTGCATGGGCCGGTACGTCGGTCAACGCATTGTTGAACGAAGCCCTGAAAAACCCGGATGCACCGTCGCCGGCGCTGATTGCGCTCTATGTGGACATCTCGCGCCACGCCGAGGCCAGCCAGACCCTGAAAATCAGTAACGATGCCCTGACCCTGTTCCTGCTCAACCCAAGCTGGCTTGGCCCCGCCAACGAGGCGTCGACAACACCCGCCCTGGCCCAGGTGTACTTGCTGGAGCGCTTCGGCCACTGGTGTCGCACGCAACACCAGCCAGAGAACGTGTTGCTGGGCTACTTCAACCTCGCCAATCCGCCGGCGTCGGCACTCAAGAACAAAACTCTGCGCCAAACCGCCAGCGAAAGCGCCAACGCCGCACTGGCCCGTTTGCTGGAGTGGGACGAGCAGCAAATCCAGGTATTGACCGACACCCTGCCAGCCAAGCGCGCCACGACCATGGCCCACGTGGACTGGATCCGTCGCTGCCAGGCCGGCAGCCGAGCCAGCGGCTTATCCAGCGATGGCCTGTTGCAAAACACCGCCCTGACCGCCCAAAGCCCGTTCGCCAACTGGAAACAAGCCGGCGAAACCATCATCGCCGCCAGTCGCCCTCAAACCACTCTCGCTGTGAGCCAGGAGCAATCATGACCACTGCCATCGAAAAACAGCTCAATGAAGCCCGGCGAGACGCCTTGCTGGCGATGTATCTGCACGAAGCGGTGCCCAACGACCCGACCCTGATCGACCTTGAGCTGAGCCACCAACTCGAAACAGCCAATGACATCTATGAATACCTGTTGCTGGACGTTCTGGTCAGCCAGGACGTGCCTACCAGCCCGGTGGCCTGTGCCATTGCCAGCATGCAGCAGTACATCCACGGTGTGTTGCTGGGCCTGGAGCCGGAACAGAGCGCGGCCAGTCTTTCCGAGGAACAACGGCGCACCTGGCGGCTGGAAAGTAACCAGTACGCGCTATGGGCCGCGGTGCAGCAACTGCATTATTTCCCGTCGATCTACATGGACCCGACGCTGCGCCTGACCAAGACCGACAGCTTCGAGCAGTTCGAAAACGACATCAACCAGAACCGCATCCAGCCCGAAACGGTGCAAACCGCGGTACTGGCCTACCTGGCGCGCTTCGAGGAAATTGCCAACGTGCGCTGCGTCAACGGCTACATCGACGGCGAGAAATTCGCCAACAACGTGTATTACTTCATTGGCAAGTCACCGGCAGAAAACACCTGGTACTGGCGCACGCTGGACATGGCCAATCGGCCGGTCGTAGGGCCGGCGCGTGATCCCCAAGATCCCCCCCTTAAATATGACAAGCCACTGCCCGACGCCTGGAGCGACTGGAAACGCGCCAACGTGCCGATCTCTACCAAGGCCATCGAGCATTCAGTGCGCCCGGTGTGGTTCAACAAGCGCCTGTTCGTGTTCTGGGCCGAGGTGACGACCACCGATGAAAATGCCATGCCGCCATCGCCACCACCGGCGGATGGCCAGCCTGCGCTACCGAATTCGAAGGCCAATCCGATGTTTCGCCTGTATGGCGCGTACAAGAAATACGACGACACCTGGAGTACGCCGCAGGTTTACATCGAGAGCTACAGCACCACCGCGCAAACTCGCGAGATGGATCCGAACTTGCTGGAACAAGGCACCGACACCATTGCAGTGTGGGATCACTCGACCACACCGGAATCGTTGTTTCTGGCGTTGTATGCGGACTACCACGCCGGCACTGGTTCGGAAAACGGTGGCAATGACAGCTACGGCTTTTTAAGAACCGTGCGCATCGATATGAATTTCAACAAGACGCCGATGTTTCCGGCGGTCGGTTATGTGGAGGCGCCCAAGAAGGCGATTACCAACATTGAAGAGGGGCATGTGCGGATGGTGTGCCATCTGTTTGCCCATGAAGCGACAGGGAGAAGCCGGTTTCAGTATTGGTTGCCAACGGGTCGCCAGGAGTTCGGCACTGTCACGCCCTCATCTCCTGGTGATACAGCCAATACTTGGAACTACAAAGGCTGGCAGAACCGGATCCGCAACGAAATCGACTCGGTGCGGTACTCGCGGGAAGACTCGGCCATTTATATTGATTCCCGGTTGGAGCACGGTTTTCCACACACAACCACCATTTCCATTTCAATGAAGGCACAGGGGACTGTACTTCTAAAACTGACCTTGGTTGTCGACAGTTCATCTACCGCCAATTGGCTGAATCTGCTGGAAGGCTCAACTATCGAAGCAACGGGTACTGATTTTTTTAACCAAGGCCGAGATTTTTACTTCACCGAAGCGGAACCCAGAACCCTTAACCGATTGATTGTTGAATTAGATGCAAAAAGTGAGTTTGAGCTGCCAAAACTGGCCCAAGGTGAGACGACGGCTCTTGTTAACAAACGGATGCACAAGGATGTGCTGGCATTGCTACTGCAAAATCATAGCCCCATGTACCCTAAAAAAATTTTGGCGTTCAAGAGGACGCTCAAACTCGACAGTATGGACATCACCGGTATAGATGGCCCCTACTACTTTCAGCACGTAATCCTGCATCCAAGAAACGTTACGGAAGTCCCAAAAACACCTGCTGAAATGCTTGAGATGTACCAAGGCAGTATCGCCCCTTCCATAGACAAGGACGACATTCTGTCGACACGGATCCCCATCGATCAGGAAAACCTTCGCCCTGACACATGGCCTGTTGAGTGGCCAACAGGCCATGTGTCCATCCCGCTGATCCACGGTGTCTTCGTCCACCGACTTGTATTTCAGGAGGGCCGCTTCGGTTATGCCTACCAGGGCAGCGCCTTGAAAATGATCTCGGTCGGCTGGCGCGAGACACCTGACGTCACGCCGCAAACCGCGCCCAGGATCGATCATCTGGAAAGCCCAACCCTGGGCACCGCCGAATTCATCGATTTCTACGGTTCGTCCATTCAGCACAACGACATAACGAAGAACAGTGAGACCAAGATCGACCGCGCCCCAATCCGCATGAACACCACCTTCGCCCGCAACCTGATCCATCGGGCCGAAGCCGGCATGGATGAACTGCTCAGTTGGGGAACACAGAAGCTCGAGGAGCCGCCGATGTCGCCCGATCTGGGGGCGGAGCCCATGGATTTCACCGGCGCCTACTACCTGTATTTCCTGGAGCTGTTCCTGTACCTGCCATGGTTGGTCGCCCATCGCCTGAACCTGGAACAGCAGTTCGATGAGGCCGAGCGCTGGTTGGGGTACGCATTCGATCCGATGCGGCAAAAAAGTAAGAAGGGCAACCCGCCTTACTGGAATGTTGTGCCGATTGCGCCGGAGAAGGCCACCCAGGGTTCAGCAGAACCGAGCCATGCCGCGCTGTGGCCCAACGATCCCCACCAGATCGGCTTGAGTCACCCGGTGCATATCCGCAAGGCACTGTTTCTGCTCAGCACCGATATCAAGCTCAATCGGGCCGATCATGCCTACATGCAACTGACCCCGGACAGCCTCACCGAAGCCAAACTGCACTATGTGCATGTGCTGGATCAACTGGGGCCTCGTCCGGATGTAAGCCAGGTCAACACCTGGCAGCCAATCACCCTGAAAACCCTGAGCGACGCCACCAATCCCGAGCTGCGCCGGTTCGAACAAAACCTGTTGAACCCCCAACAGCTGGTGCTCGACCACCCATTGCCAACCTTCGGCGGAGCACACACCAACATCGTGCCTTACGTATGCCTGCGCCCGTACGCCGAAGATCCGTCCCTGCCGACGGTGGACAACCCACACCTGCGCCTGCCATTCAACCCCGAGTTGATCATGCGCTGGGATCACGCCGAAAGTCGCTTGTACAACCTGCGGCATAACCTCGACCCGGCCGGTAAACCGCTGCACCTGCCGCTGTTCGCCACGCCACTGGATCCGCGTGCGCTGCTGGCGGCTTACGGGCAGGGCTTGTCGGGGTCAAATTTGGGGCAGTTCCTCAACCCCGATATTCCGCCGTATCGCTTCAGCGTGATGTACCCCTACGCCCTCAATGCGGTGGAGCAGGTGATTCAGTTCGGCAGCACCCTGCAATCGCTGATCGAGCGCAAGGAACAGACGCAACTGCTGGAGATGCAACAGCAACAGGCCTGGACCCTGGCGCAGAGTTCGCTCGATGTGCAAGTCCAGGCATTGGAGATCGACAAAACAAATAAGACGGCGCTGCTGGCAAGCAGAAGCGTCGTCCAGGGACGGCTGGAGTATTACAGCAAGCGGGTTGAGGAATACATGAGCCTGACGGAGTTGGCAGCCTCCAGTCTTCCATTGATGGCAAAGGTGCTCACTGGCACCGCAGCGGCTGCCCGGGCATACGGCGAGGCGATGAAAACCTCTCCCAATGTCGGCGGTGTGTTTACCGCCGTCGGTTTGGGGTTTATCTCCGGGGTGTTGTTTGGTGGCGGCCAGCGACTTGAAGGCACGCAGGAAGCGGCAGGAACCTGGAGTTCCAATCTGGCTGACGCGGCCAACAAGGGCAGTCAGTCACTGTTCATGACTGCCAGTTTTCAGAACCGTCACATGGAATGGAAACAGGCCATGGATCAAGCCACCCGCGAAACGGCGCAAATCGACGCACAACTCGACGTCTGGACAGCGCAGCACAAGGCGACTTCCCTGCAAGTGACTTACGCCAGAAATACGCTGAACCAGTCCAAAAAAACCTACGAATTCCTCACCAGCAGCGACCGCTTCAGCAAATCCCAAACCTACGACTGGCTCATCAGCCAACTCGCCGGCTTCTACTTCAACGCCTACTCCTCAGCCCTGTCGTTATGCCAGAACGCCGAAGCGTGCTGGCGCTACGAGGAAGCCGACTATCACCGGCCACCGGCGTTTACCGGCGCCTCCTGGAATGGCAACTATCGAGGGCTGGGGGCAGGCGAATCACTCAAGCAAGGACTGCTCGGCCTGCAAACACAGCATTTGTTGCAGGATGAACGCGATCTGGAAATCAGCAAAACCGTGTCTCTTCAAGCGCTCAAGGCCATGGAGCCGACCTCGACCCTCAACAAAGACTGGACGGGCATCAAGCTCGATCTGGAAAACGGTTCCTGCGAATTCGAGCTTACCCAAGCGATGTTCGACGACGATTATCCTGGACACTATCTGCGCCGGATCAAAAGCATCAGCGTGTCGCTGCCCGGGCTTCTCGGCCCGTACCAGAACATCTGCGCGATTCTGTCGCAGACCTATAGCCGGGTTGAAATGTCCTCGGTCGTCGGCGCCACCCCCAAGGACAACCTGCGCGCCAGTCAGCGGATTGCCCTGTCCACCGGGCACGATGACGCCGGCCTGTTCATGCTCAACTTCCAGGATGAACGTTACTTGCCATTCGAGTACACCGGTGCAGTTTCGAAGTGGTACCTGCAATTTCCCAACCACAACAAGCAACTGGAGATGATCAAGTCGCTTACCGACATCATCTTGCATGTCAGATACACCGCTGTCAGCGGAGGTTCACAATGAACCAGCCGTCAGCACCTCTTGAAATCACCGCCCCTACCCTGCCCAAAGGGGGCGGTGCCATTGCCAGCCTCGGCAGGGGTTGGGGGGCAGTCGGCACCAGCGGCGCGGCGTCGCTGGGGTTGCCGCTGCCGATCACCAAAGCCCCCAACCGCGACATGGTGCCGGCCTTGGCGCTGGGCTACAGCAGCGAGGTGGGCAACAGCCCGTTCGGGATTGGCTGGAAAATGACCGTCCACGCCATCACCCTGCGCACCACCAAGGGCGTGCCGTTGTATGACGGCAGTGATTTGGTGGTTGGCCCCGGTGGCGATGTGTGGATGCCCGAGCGCGATGAACAGGGCGAGCTGATCGTCAGCCCAGTGACTATCGGTGAACCGGCGAAGACGTATCAGGTGGCTCGCTACTGGCCCCGAATCGAAGGCGGTTTCGATTTGATCCAGCGCTATTACAGCGACGATGACCCGGCCGGTTTCTGGGTGATCCGCGGCGCCGATGCCACCGTGCAGGTGTACGGCAAGACCCTCGCCTCGCGCCGGGCCGAAGCCTTGGACGAAAACAACCCGCACAAACCCGAACGGATCGGGGTCTGGTTGCTCGACGAAAGTCTCAACGCCCGCGGTGAGCACGTGGTCTATGAGTACAAGGCCGAAGAGGAGGAACCGGTTGCGCCACAACTGCGGGACTATCGTGCCCAGCGTTATTTGCATCGGGTGCTCTATGGCAATGCCGAAGCCGACCCACAGTTGTATGCCTGGCAGGCCGATGGCAACAAGGGTGTGCAGTTTCATTTTCATCTGCTGTTCGACTATGGCGAGCGCAGCATTGGGTTGAGCGAAAAACCGGTCTACGGCCCTCCCTACTCGCAACCGGACGATCAGTACGGCGACTGGCTGGAACGCAGCGATCCGTTCTGGAATTACGCTTACGGGTTCGAAATCGGTACCCGTCGGTTGTGCCGGCAAGTGTTGATGTTTCATCACTTCCCCGCCGAACTCGGTGAGCACCCGGTGCTGGTTCAACGCCTGCTGCTGCAACACCGCGCCAGTGCGCTGGGTTACAACCATTTGACTGCTGCCCATCTTCAGGCCTATGACAACCGCGGCAAGGTACAAAACCTCCCGCCCATGGAATTCGGCTACGCGCCTTTTGAACTCAAAACCGGGCAAAAGGGCTGGCAGCCATTCCCACAGATGGCAGGCCTCAATGATGGTCAGCACTATCAGTTCGTCGACTTGTACGGCAAGGGCATGCCGGGAGTGCTGCTGCGCACCGACCAGGCCTGGTACTACCGCGAACCATTGCGAGCCGACGCCGGTGGCGATGAGGTGGTCTACGATGATTGGCAGGTCTTGCCGAACATTCCGGTGGCTGACAGCAGCCAACCGATACGCCAGACCCTCAGCGACCTGAACGGTGACGGCAAGCTGGAATGGGGGCTGCACGCACCGGCCTACAGCGGTTTTTTTACCCTCAAGCCTGATCGCAGTTGGTCGACCTACGTGCCCTATAAGGCGTTCCCCACTGAGTTCTTCCATCCTCAGGCGCAATTGGCGGATCTGGTGGGCGACGGTCGCAGCGATGTGGTGTTGATCGGCCATAACAGCGTGCGCCTATACCCCAACCTGGGCGACGACAAAGGGTTCGACAACGGTGCAGATGTCGATCACCACGAAAACGATGCATTGCCCTTACAGAGCAACGCCGAGACCGAAATCGTGGCCTTCGGCGATGTACTGGGCAGCGGCCAACAGCATTTGATCCGCCTGCGCCATGACACGCTGGAATGCTGGCCTAACCTTGGACATGGACGCTTCGGCAAAAAAATCCTGCTCAGTACGCCGACATTCGCCTACGAAAAATTCAACGCCGCCCAAGTTCTGCTGGCGGATCTGGACGGTTCGGGCGCGGTGGACCTGATCTACCTGGAGTCCGAGCGCATCCGGGTGTTCATGAACCACAGTGGCGAAGGCTTCGCCAGCGAGTCCATCGACCTGCCCTGGCCCGAAGGCGTGCGTTATGACCGTCTCTGCCAAGTCAGCACCGCCGACGTGCAGGGCCTGGGTTGCACCAGCCTGATTTTGACCCTGCCGCACATGTCCCCACGGCACTGGCGCTACGACTTCATCAAGGCCAAGCCGTATCTGCTCAACCGCACCAGCAACAACATGGGCGCCAGCAGCCTCGTGGACTATCGCAGTTCGGCCCAGGAGTTTCTGGACGAGGAAAAAGAGCAGCACGACATCGATAAAGACCGGATCGTCGAATCCGGCGTGCCGTTCGCCGTGCACCTGGCCAAGCGCCAGACGCAAATAGACGAGATCACCGGCAATCGACTGACCCAGACCTTCAGCTATCGCGACGGTTACTACGACCCTTTCGAGCGGGAGTTCCGTGGCTTCGGCCTGTTGTTGCAGACCGACACCGAGGCCAATGAAGCAGAACGCGCACGCTCGGGCTTCACGCCGCCCATCCTGGCCAAGACCTGGTTCCATAACGGCAAACAGGTTGATCTGCCGCGAACCGGCTACTACAGCGGCGACGATCAGGCCGTGCCGCTCGGCTCGGCTCGGCTGGAGCGCTATCACGCCCGCGACCGGGCAGCCGAACCGATTGACCCGCCGGATGAAGGCACCGCCCGCGAAATGGCCCGCGCGCTGAGCGGCTCGGTGTTACGCACGGAAGTGTTCGCCGCCGACACGCCCGTGGTGCCTTATGCGGTAACCGAACACCGCTTTCTGATCCGTCTGTTGCGTCCCAAGGGCGAATACCAGCCTTACACCGTCATGCAACCCATGGCGCTGGAGTCGATCAGCTATCAATACGAACCGCAAATGCCCGACGACCCACGCTGCGAGCACACCCTCAATCTGGAATGGGACGAGTACGGTTTCCTTACGCATGCTTTTACGATGTATTACGCCCGCCGCACCACCGAGAACGATGCACCGCCCTTTGCCGATCAGTACGAAAACCAGTGGTGGAGCGACGCCCACGACCCGGCGCAACAGTGCTGGTACGCCACCCAGAGCAAGGCGCAGTACATTCATATCAAGGAAACACAGGCGCGGCGTCTGGGCTTGCCCTATCGCCAACGCGGCAATGCACTGGTACTCGATAAAAACAGGCTGTCCCCTGCGGACATCTGCCATGAAAACCTGCTCGAATGGAGCAAGGACGACGGCGACTGGGCTAAACATTCGGTCATGACAGGTTTGTCCCGGCAGTTTTATATCGACCTCAGCGGGCAACTGATGGAGTCAGGCCAGGCCACGATCGAAGCGCTGGCCGGTTACACGGAAACCGCCGAGCTGGATGCCACGGCCCTGAGCGCCTATGACAAGCTCAAGGACGAACAGGGCAACATGCCCTTCAACCTCAAGGCCAAGCTTGAGTCACCTGAAGTGGGCTACCACATCATGAAGTGGTTCCTGCCCGAGGTTGAGGAGGTGGAACCCGACGATCCAGGTGATGCCAAAAATTACCTGTGGTCCGTGCACCATGGGTTCCCCACCTACCATGGGCTCGACGGTTTTTATAACGTCCGGCAGTTCCGCCAGACCCAAAGCCACGGCGACACCACCGTCACCTATGACCCTTACTGGTGTCTGCCGGTGGCCGTCGAATTACCGGACGGTTGCATCACCCGCACCCTGAACACCGACTACCGATCGTTCCTGCCCGCCGCCATCGAAGATCCCAATCGCAATATCCAGGAAGCCTGCTACAACGCCTTCGGCGAAGTGCTGGTCACCAGTTTCTATGGCACCGAATTGGGCGAGAAGGTCGGCTTTCACTCCTTGCGCAACTACCTGCCGGCCGACGACAACAGCCCGGCCCGGGCCATTGAATTCCCCCGCGAGGCTATCGGCAATTTCGCCAGCGCGATTTTCACCGATCCGTTCAGCTGGATGGGCCGCGTTTCCGGGATCGACCCACCCACCGCCGAGTGGCTGGCCTGGGCCGAAAGCGCAGGTTTTGTACTGCCCGACGGCCACCTGTGCGATCGCGCCCGGCAACACCTGCAGGATCGTGAAGATCTCAGCCCGGACGAACGGATTCTCCAGCATCAGCTCAACACCGCCCAGCGTGAGCCGGTCCACGTCGTCACTCTGCAGGCTGATCGTTATCCCGGCGACCCGGAGTTGCAGATTCGCATCGCCATCATCCATCAGGACGGATTCGCCCGCGTCCTGCAGACCAAGCAAGAAGTCGAACCTGGCAAAGCCTGGGTCGTCGCCGAGGATGGAACGCTCAGACTCAAGGACGACAACACCCCGCTGGAGGCCGAAGCGACACGACGCTGGCGGGTCAGCGAACCGTTCGAGTACAACAACAAAGGCCAGAAAGTACGGATCTACCGGCCCTACTTCGCCGACCAACCCCGGCGCATTCATGACCACTCGTTACGCGAGCACGCTTATTACGACGAGCAGTTTTACGACGCTGCGGGCCGACCGACGCGTACCCTGCTGGCGAAAAAGCCCCTGCGTGAGGAAAAGCAGTACCGTTGCTGGTACGAGATTTTCTTCGATGCCAACGACACCTATGAAGAGGCCATGGCGGAGTGGAACGAAGCTCGGCAGGCCAAAACATGAATGCACAAGTGCATCGCCATACACCGGCGTTGGCCGTCATCGACAGCCGAGGCTTGCCGGTCCGGCAGGTGGCGTACCTGCGGCGCGTGGCGTCGGATCAGCCGGCGGCGCGCATCACCCGTCGCCAGCACGATGCGCAGGGTCGTTGGGTCTCGCAGCAGGATCCGCGTCTGGCGGCGCCGAACCAGACCCGCCTGTACGGTGTGGGTGATGCAGTGCTGTTGCAAGACAGTGTCGATTCAGGCTGGCAGTTACGCCTGTTCGGGTCGGATGGGCAATCGCTGGAGCACTGGGATGGCCGCGGCGTTCATGGGACCGTCGACTACGACCCGCAGCGACGCCCCATCGCCCGCCATGAACAGATGGCCGGGCAGCCCGGGCAAACGATTGAATACCTGACTTACGGCAACAACGCTGCCGGGGTCGCCACGCATAACCAATGCGGCCAGTTGATCCGTCACGACGACAGCGGCGGCACATTGCTGCTGCATGACTACAGCATGCAGGGTGCGTCGCTGCTGCAGACCCGGCATTTTCTCAAGGCGCTCACCTTGCCGGACTGGCCCATTGCCGTCGAGGCCCGCAACGACTTGCTGGAACCGGGCGATGGCTTCAGCACCGCCCACCTGTACACCGCCAGCGGCGAGCAACGGCAGCAAATCGACGCTGCCGGTCATTGCCAGCGCTGGCGTTTTGACCGAGCCGGCCAGTTGCAGCAGGTCGGGCTGCAACCCAAGGGCGCGAGCAAAGAACAGTGTCTGTTGCACAGCGTCGATTACAGCGCCGAAGGCCAGATCCAGACGCAAGCCGCCGGCAACGGCGTGCTCAGCCATGCCGAATTCGACCCGGCGGACGGGAACCTTACTCACCTCAGCGCCACACGTCCTGGCCGCGGCCTGTTGCAGGATCTCAGCTACGCCTATGACGGTGTCGGTAACGTCCTGATAGTGACCGATCACACGTTGACCCCACAGTTTTTTGCCAACCGACGGGTCGATGGCATCAGCCATCTTTTCTACGACAGCCTCAGCCAATTGATCCGCGCCGAAGGCCGAGAAGCCCATGGGCAGAGCATTCGCCCGGAGCTGCCGGACCTATTGCCCAACCCCGGCGACAGCAGTCGCTGGCGGCCCTACACCGAACATTACGACTACGACGAAGGCGGCAATCTGACCCTGCTGCGTCACGACGGCCATCAGCCTCATCGTCGTGCGTTCAATGTCGCCGATGAAAGCAACCGCGCCCTGCCGTGGGACGAACAGACCCTACCGGATCTGGCCAACGGCTTCGACCGCAACGGCAACCTGCAACGTCTGCACCCGCATCAGCAGACCCTGCAGTGGAACGGACAGAACCAATTGCAATCCCTGACCCTGGTCAGCCGCGCCGAAGCCGAAGACGACGTCGAACAGTACGTCTACGACCATCAGCGCCTGCGCATTCGCAAACAGCAGCGCACCCTGGCGTCCGGTGTCACCCATGTGCGCGAAGTACGTTATCTGCCGGGACTGGAAATCCGCACCCGCGACGAACGCGAACAGCTGCAAGTGATCAGCATCCAGGCCGGCCACCAATCGGTGCGCTGCCTGCATTGGGTCAGCGGTCAACCCGCCTACCTCGACAACGATCAACTGCGCTACAGCCTCGACGACCACCTGGGCTCCAGCAGCCTGGAACTGGATCAACAGGCTGAGCTGATCAGCCACGAAGGCTACTACCCCTACGGCGGCACTGCCTGGTGGGCAGCGCGCTCGGAGGTGGAGGCCGATTACAAGACCGTGCGCTACTCCGGCAAGGAGCGTGACAGCTCAGGGTTGTATGACTATGGGTTGCGGTACTACGCGCCGTGGTTGTGTCGGTGGTTGAACCCGGATCCGGCGGGGGATGTGGATGGGTTGAATGTTTATCGGATGGTGAGGAATAGCCCCGTCGTTTTTATCGACGATATCGGTGAGGCGTCAAGGCGTCCCAATGAAAATCGCCACCCAAGAAGAACAACACCTTCTAGGCGCAGTGCTCCCACCGCGCGCCACAATGTAGAGCGCGATCAATCGCCAGACGGATTACCTAGCCCAAGCGGAAGCGAAAACTCCGAAAGAATCGAGCAACTCAGGCGACAAATAGAAGACCTGGATCGAAACAGAACAACCATTAATCCGGCCTCTATTGGTACGCGGATGCTCAATAGTTTCTATGAAAGCCTTGCCTCTAGAGCCACGACCAAATTAATGGCGTTGGGGGGAACACTAGGCGGAATCGTTGGGGCCACTTTCGGTGGGTTCACTCATGCGTTGGCACCCGGACTGCCGATGGAAATCACCGCTAGTAGCGGTACCGCAATGGGTGCTGCCATCGGAGGCTATGTCGCTCACAAATTGTCCGACCATATCAAGGGCCGGGTTATACGCCATCTGGAAAGAAAGTTGGAAAGCCTGGACGGTATCGAACTACCTGATCTGACCGAGGCCGGGAAACAGTTAAATGATTTCAAGGAGTTGACGCTGAGTTATATCAACGAAACTGTAAGGAGCGAGGCAATGAGCGTACTGAATGAGCTCCCCAAAATAGAGCGTCTCAAAGCATTGAAGGCCATTCAGGCAGGTGCGGATCTTGTGGGGACGGCCATCGAATATCACGACAGACTCACGGCGTCCGGAACGAACCTTCAATCTGCTGCATCGACATCGAGTGGCCTAAGTTCATCAACCTCCGGCTCGCACCTTCCAGATTTCCGCGAAAGGCAAATTAGCTCTCTCGATAGACGACTGAAAAGACTAGGTGGTTCCAGTAATGCTTAAAAAGCCAAGAGACTGCCTTATCTATTAAGTTACCAACAGATTTCAATCGAAGAGGAAAAAACTGATGAGCCTCTTGCTGCACCGGCAAACACCGCAACTGACCGCCATCGACAGCCGCCACCTGCCGATCCGTCAGGTGGCCTACTTGCGTCAAACTGCGTCCGACGCCCCTCTCGCACGCATCACCCGACAGCAGTTCGACGCGGCGGGGCGTGGAGTGTGTCAGCGCGATCCACGTTTTGTTGCCGATACCGCACAACCCAATGTGCGCACGGTCTACAGCCTGTCCGAGGCGGTGCTGGGCAAGGACAGCGTCGATGCCGGATGGCGACGAATGCTGCCGGGTGAGGCTGGCGCGGTGCTGGAGAGTTGGGATGGTCGCGCCAGTCATTGGCAGCATGTTTATGACAAACAACTGCGGCCAACGGCGATCCATGAACAAACCCCGGGCACCAACGAACGGGTCATCGAACGTCTCTCCTATGCCGACAACGCCAATGTCTTCGCCGCCCGCAATCAATGTGGTCAGTTGATACGCCATGACGACCCCGCCGGAACACTGCTGCTCAATCAGCAGGCGCTGACCGGCGAAGTGATCAGCCAGACCCGCCGCCTGCTGCCAGAGCAACAAAGCGCCGACTGGCCGATCGCCGAGCCGGCCCGGGATGCTCTGCTGGAGCCCGGCGACGGCCACACCAGCCTGGGACGCTACAACCCGGTGGGCAATGCGATTGAGCTGACCGACGCCGCTGGCCACCGTCAGCACTTCGCCTTCGACCGCGCCGGACAGCTGCTCAGGATCGACCTGACACTCAAGGATCAGCCACTTGCGTTGCTGAAATCCGCGAGCTACAACGCCCAAGGCCAGTTGCAGGCACAGACCGCCGGCAATGGTGTCGTCACCACCGCGACCTTCGAAGCGTCCTCCGGCCTGATGGTGGATCTGAAAGCCGTCAGCGGCGCCAATGTCGTGCAGAACCTCAGCTACCAATACAGCCCCAAGGGTCAGATCACCCAAATCGAAGACCACACCCAGACCGTGCGTTACTTCGCCAATCAGCGGGTCGAACCGCTGCAAACCTACGGCTACGACACGTTCGACCAACTGATACTGGCCACCGGCAGCGAAGTCGTCGGTGCGAGCCTTCGCCCCGGGCTGCCGACCCTGGTGAGCCCGATCGACCCCAGCCGCTTGCTCAACTACACCGAGCATTTCCAGTATGACGAAAGCGGCAGCCTCGACCAGATCCGCCACGAACGCGAAGGTAACCGATACACCCGGCAGCTGCGCGTGGCCGCTACCAGCAACCGCGCCCTGCCTTGGGAAACCGGCGAGCCCGAGCCGGATTTCGACAAACTGTTCGATGCCAACGGCAATCTGCAAAAGCTTCTACCGGGTGCACAACCCATGCTGTGGGATCGCCGCAACCAACTGCACGCCTTGACCACCGTGAGCCGCGACGGCGCGGCCAACGACGGTGAATATTACGACTACGACAGCGCCGGCAGCCGCGTGCGCAAAGTGCATATCGCCCAGACACGCGCCGTCACTCACTGGCGTGAAGTGCGTTACCTGCCGAATCTGGAAATCCGCCGTCGCGACAACAATGAAGAACTGCACGTGATCAGCGTGCAACTGGGCCTGGGCAGCGTGCGCTGCCTGCACTGGGTCAAAGGCAAACCCGCCGGGATCGAAGCCGATCAACTGCGCTACAGCATCGACGATCACTTGCACTCCTGCACCCTGGAGCTGGATCGCGACGGCGCGCTGATCAGCTACGAGCGCTACTACCCCTACGGCGGCACCGCCTGCTGGGCTGCGCGCTCGGAGGTCGAGGCGCACTACAAGACAATTCGCTATTCGGGCAAGGAGATGGATGCCAGCGGGCTGGTGTATTACGGGTTGAGGTATTTGGCACCGTGGATGGGGCGGTGGATTAACCCGGATCCGTTGGGCGAGGTGGATGGGTTGAATGTTTATCGGATGGTGGGGGGGGATCCGGTGAATTACTTTGACGATAGCGGAGGCATGCAAAGTCCCGCTCATAGCCGGCAGAACTCAACAGCATCAAATACTGGAGGCATTCCAATGCAAGCATTGGAGTCAGCCGGCAGCACATATGGTACGCCGACCGGATCCATACGAAGAACAACTTCAATTACCGTTCAAAACACCGGTGCAGCAGCACCTGCCACCCAACCAACATCAAGCGTATTCGCCAGCGGCGAACGAGTTCGCTATACCGATAGGCTTGGCAGCTGGTTGTATACAAGCTTGACCCAAGGGGCATCTTCCGCTGCAGCAGGAATCGCCAATTGGTCTCCTGTCACACGATCCCAACTCGGCACTGCCGGGACGGTTATTTACAATTTGGCGGATGAAGTCAGAATACCTGCCGCGATCAGAGAGGCTCGAAGCTTCATGACATTTGCACTCAGCCCGGCTGGTATGAGCGCAATGAAGGAAGGAGTACAACTTGGAGGACCGATAGGCTGGGGAATATCAATGTTTACTCATTCCTCGCCATTGGAAATGATAGATGTAGATCTCGAAAAAGTTAAAGACAACTCTTCAATGTACTATCCAATGATACAAAGAGCTCAAGAGGATCTGGATTACAGAGAGCAGACACTTGCAAGCCATGACTTCCAAACCGTTTACGACGCCCTCATAGGCATGATTGTTGGAGGTAGCAGTAATTTAGTTCTAGCCTATATCCATCATCATTTGGCCAATCCACTATTTGAAACCGGCATGAGGGACCTATCGAAGTTGGAGCTTCTAGTAACGGCCAGTCGAGCTACGGGAAACGAGGCGACAGGGGCAGAGAAATCGGCATGGCTTGAGCAACTCGACGCTATTGGACTCAAGACAGGCCCCCATCGGTCGGTTGATAGCCTTCGTACCAGAATCAATTCACCGCTAGCGACCGGCTCACGTCGAGGGAGTACAGCCCCGTAATACCTATCGTAACCAACGCCCCGGCGGGCACTCCATGCTATGGTGCCCGCCCCACTTTCCACCTGTCTGCCCCAGCATGCTGCCGACTTCCCGTACCTTGCGTCTGTCGTTGTACACCCTGTTGATCATCGCCGGTGCGGTGCTCGCCGCGACCCTGGCCATCCGCCACGCCGAACGCCAGGCCCTGGTCGAAGACGCCGCACGTGCCAATCAGCAACTGGCGCTGTACGCCAACTCGCTGCACACCCTGATCGACCGCTACCGTGCCCTGCCCGCCGTGTTGGCGTTGGACCCGGAACTGCGTGCCGCGCTAAGCGGTGAAGTGAGCCCTGAACAGCAGCTTGCGTTGAATCGCAAACTGGAAAAAATCAACGGCGCCGCGCAGTCCTCGACCCTGGAACTGCTCGACCGCACCGGCCTGGCCGTGGCCGCCAGCAACTGGCGCTTGCCCAGCAGCTACGTCGGCCACAACTATGGCTTTCGCCCTTACTTCAGCCAGACCCGAACCCAAGGCACCGGACGCTTTTATGCGGTGGGTGTGACCAGCGGCATTCCCGGCTACTTCCTGTCCAGCGCGGTGACCAGCGACAGTGGCGAGTTCCTCGGCGCCATGGTGGTCAAACTCGAATTCCCGGAACTTGAGCGCGAATGGCGTCAGGGCAGCGACACGTTGCTGGTCAGCGACGCGCGCGGGATCATCTTCATCGCCAACCAGCCGGGCTGGCGTTATCGCCAATTGAAACCGCTGAGCGACAGCGACCGCGCCGAGCTCAAAGCCACCCGCCAATACGACAAACAACCGCTGACTCCGCTTGAATATCGTTCGGTGCAGCGCTTCGACGACAACAGCGACCTGACCCGAGTCGAAGGCCCCGACGGGACGGCGGATTACCTCTGGGAATCGCTGCCACTGGCCGCTGAAGACTGGACCTTGCACCTGCTGCGTCGCCCGCAAGTCGCGTTCGAAGACCGCCGCAACGCCGGGCTCGCCGCCGCCGGCGCCTGGCTGACGCTGGTGTTTCTGTTGCTGTTCCTCAACCAGCGTTGGCGCCTGGCCAAACTGCGTCAGCGCAGCCGTGAAGAACTCGAACAACTGGTGGAAGAACGCACCCGGGATTTGCGCACAGCCCAAGACGGCTTGGTGCAATCAGCCAAACTCGCTGCCCTCGGCCAGATGTCCGCGGCGCTGGCCCATGAAATCAACCAACCGCTGACCGCCCAGCGCATGCAACTGGCGACCTTGCGCCTGCTGCTCGATCACGGCCGTGTCGAAGACGCCTACAAGGCGCTCAAACCGGTGGACGACATGCTCACGCGCATGGCCGCCCTCACCGGCCACCTGAAAACCTTCGCCCGCAAAAGCCCCAGCGGCCTGCGCGAACGGCTGGACCTGGCGGCGGTGGTCGATCAATCCTTGCAGTTGCTGGAGGCGCGCCTGCGTGACGAGCACATCAGCACCGTGCTACATCTGACTCGCCCGGCGTGGGTGCGTGGCGATGCGATTCGTCTGGAACAGGTGCTGATCAATCTGCTGCGCAATGCCCTGGATGCGATGCACGACAAACCCTGCAAGCGTCTAGAGATCCGCCTCGAAGCCGATGAACAATTGTGGCGCCTGACCGTCGCCGATAACGGTGGCGGCATTGCCGAAGAAAACCTGGCACAAGTCTTTGATCCGTTCTTCACCACCAAACCGGTGGGTGATGGCCTGGGTCTGGGCCTCGCCGTCTCCTTCGCTATCGTTCACGAAGCGGGAGGACGCCTGAGTGTCGATAATGGCGAAAACGGCGCGGTGTTTACCCTGACGTTGCCCATTGATCTGGAGGTGCCTGCCTGATGCTCAATTCGGTGATGGTGGTCGATGACGAAAGCAGCATCCGCAGCGCTGTCGAACAGTGGCTGAGCCTGTCGGGGTTCGAAGTGCAGCTGTTCAGTCGCGCCGACGAGTGCCTGGCGCAGTTGCCGAAGCATTTCCCCGGGGTGATTCTCAGCGACGTGCGCATGCCCGGCATGACGGGGCTGGAGCTGCTGGCCGAAGTCCAGCGCCGCGATGCCGACTTGCCGGTAATTTTGCTGACCGGTCACGGCGATGTGCCTATGGCCGTCGAAGCGATGCGCGATGGCGCCTACGATTTCCTCGAAAAACCCTTCAGCCCGGAAACCCTGCTGAGCAGTCTGCGTCGGGCGCTGGACAAGCGCCGGCTGGTGCTGGAAAACCGTGCCCTGCATGAGCAGGCGGACAATCGCGCCAAACTCGATGCCACCCTGCTGGGGGTGTCCCGTGGCTTGCAGACGTTGCGTCGGCAGGTACTGGACCTGGCGACGTTGCCGGTCAACGTGCTGATCCGTGGCGAAACCGGCAGCGGCAAGGAATTGGTTGCCCGTTGCCTGCACGACTTCGGTCCGCGCGCCGACAAAGCCTTCGTGGCGCTGAATTGTGCGGCGATTCCCGAGCAGTTGTTCGAGGCCGAACTGTTCGGCCATGAGAGCGGCGCGTTCACGGGCGCCCAGGGCAAACGCATCGGCAAGCTCGAATACGCCGACGGTGGCACGCTGTTTCTTGATGAAATCGAAAGCATGCCGCTGGCCCAGCAGGTGAAACTGCTGCGGGTGTTGCAGGAACAGAAACTTGAGCGATTGGGTTCCAACCAGAGCATCCACGTGGACTTGCGGATCATCGCCGCGACCAAACCCGACTTGCTGGATGAAGCCCGGGCCGGACGCTTTCGCGAAGATCTGGCCTATCGCTTGAACGTCGCCGAGTTGCGTCTGCCGCCGTTGCGTGACCGGCGTGAAGACATTCCCCTGTTGTTCGAGTTCTTCGCGCAAAGTGCTGCCGAGCGTTTGGGTCGCACCTTTGCGCCCTTGAGCGGGCCGCAACTGAGCCATCTGCTGAGCCACGACTGGCCGGGCAATGTGCGTGAACTGGCGAACGTCGCCGAACGACAAGTGCTGGGCCTCGGCGAACCGGAACCGGCGGGGATCGACCCCGGTCAGTCACTGGCAGCGCAGCAAGAGGCCTTCGAAGCGCATTGCCTGCGCGCGGCACTGACCCGGCATAAGGGTGATGTGAAAGCGGTGCTTGAAGAGCTGCAACTGCCGCGCCGTACCTTTAATGAAAAGATGCAGCGGCATGGGTTGAGCCGGGAGATGTTTTTGCAGGACAGCTGATCAACAACCCGAACAACCGGACCTGTAGGAGCGAGGCTTGCCCGCGAAGCTTTTGGCGGTCTTGATGGCCTCTTCGCGGGCAAGCCTCGCTCCTACAGGGGGCCGGTTCGTGCGCGGAAATCCGCTCGTTACTTTGTGCGCAATAAGCGGATTTCCGCTCAACAAAACCTGCTACCCCCTCTAAACCGGCCCTCCTCCCCTTGGCACAGCTCCTGCTATAGCTCCAGCAGGCTGCGTTTACACGCGCTCCACAAAAACAATTAAACGAGGATCCTTCAATGGATAACTCCAACACCCTGCCCCTTGGGTCGGCTGCCCTGCCGGTCAAAGAAAAAACCACTGCCAGCCGGATCAAATCGATCTTCAGCGGCTCTGTCGGCAACATGGTCGAGTGGTACGACTGGTACGTCTACGCCGCGTTCTCCCTGTATTTCGCCAAAGCCTTCTTCCCCAAAGGCGACACCACCGCACAACTGCTCAACACCGCCGCGATCTTCGCCGTGGGCTTCCTGATGCGCCCGATCGGTGGCTGGCTGATGGGTCTCTACGCCGACAAGGCCGGTCGCAAACGTGCGTTGATGGCCTCGGTGTACCTGATGTGCTTCGGCTCGTTGCTGATCGCCCTGAGCCCGGGTTATGAAACCATCGGCATCGGCGCGCCGATCCTGCTGGTGTTCGCCCGCCTGCTGCAAGGTTTGTCGGTCGGGGGTGAGTACGGCACCTCGGCCACTTACCTCAGCGAGATGGCGACCAAGGAACGTCGCGGCTTCTACTCCAGCTTCCAGTACGTGACGTTGATCTCCGGCCAGCTCATCGCTTTGGGTGTGCTGATCGTGCTGCAAAACGTCCTGACCACCGAAGAGCTGTACGCCTGGGGCTGGCGCATTCCGTTCGCCATCGGCGCGCTGTGTGCCGTGGTCGCGCTCTACCTGCGTCGTGGCATGGAAGAAACCGAGTCGTTCACCAAGAAAGAGAAAGCCAAGGAAAGCGCCATGCGCACCTTGTTGCGCCATCCGAAGGAACTGATGACCGTGGTCGGCCTGACCATGGGCGGTACGCTGGCGTTCTACACCTACACCACGTACATGCAGAAATACCTGGTGAACACCGTCGGCATGAGCATTTCCGACTCCACCACGATTTCCGCGGCTACGCTGTTCCTGTTCATGTGCCTGCAACCGATCATCGGCGGGCTGTCGGATAAAGTCGGTCGTCGTCCGATCCTGATTGCCTTCGGTATTCTGGGGACGCTGTTCACCGTTCCGATCCTGACTACCCTGCACACTATCCAGAGCTGGTGGGGCGCGTTCTTCCTGATCATGGCGGCGCTGATCATCGTCAGCGGCTACACCTCGATCAACGCCGTGGTCAAAGCTGAACTGTTCCCGACCGAGATCCGTGCATTGGGCGTTGGCCTGCCGTACGCACTGACCGTGTCGATCTTCGGCGGTACTGCTGAATACATCGCGCTGTGGTTCAAGAGCATCGGCATGGAAACCGGTTATTACTGGTATGTCACGGCGTGCATCGCGGTGTCGTTGCTGGTGTACATCACCATGAAAGACACCCGCAAACATTCGCGGATCGAGACGGACTGACAGCAAAATTGATGGTGGCTGTTAAGGCCCCATCGCGAGCAGGCTCGCTCCCACAAGGGTCGGTGTACACAGATCCAATGTGGGAGCGAGCCTGCTCGCGATGGCCGCACCTCGGTCTCAAGACAACTCGGGAGCCACCTGCTTCCCAAACTTCCTCTGGGCAATCGAAGCCCCCGCAATCATCACCACCAGAATCCCCGCCAACACCAGCGACGAGCCGATGGTGCCGAAATCCAGGCCGCCCTTTTCATGGGGTTTGGTCAGGAAGTCACCCAACGTTGCGCCGAACGGCCGTGTCAGCACGAACGCTACCCAGAACAGCAACACCGACGAAATCTTCGTGAAGTATTTCAGCAGCACCACCACCGCAATGGTCGAACCGATCAGCAGCGCACCACCGGCAAACCCCAGGCCCGAGTCGTCGGCCAGGTAATCGCCGAGTGCCGTGCCCAAGGTGTTGGAAAACAGAATCGCCATCCAATAGAACATCTCGCCACGGAAGGTCTGCACCTTGGTGACGTTCAGCGAATCGCCGCTCAAGCGCCAGGCCGCGAAAATCCCCAGCAAAATGGCAATCAGGATCATCGACCCCGTGGCGTAGCCCAACTCAAGGGTGCGGTCCATGAAGTCGGACATGGTGGTGCCGGCCGTGCTGGTCGACAGAATCACGATCCAGTACAGCACCGGCTTGTAGGTTTTGGACATCAACTGCGTGATCAGTGTCAGCACAAACACGCTGATCAGGATCAGCGAGCTGATGGCGTAACCGACGTTGAGGGTCATCGACAGCAGATCCCCCGCGGTTTCCCCCAGGGTCGTCGCGCAGATTTTCATGACCCAGAACGCCAGGGTGATCTGAGGAAGTTTATTCATTCAAGGTGAGCTCCAGTGTTCATGGCGACCGTTTCTTCGGGTTATTGGCCGTTGCGCAGACTGGCGATGGAGCGGTGAAAAATAGGTAAGTGCTGTATGAAAAATCCGTCACTCACGCAAAAGAACGCGAGTAATCGCTGGTTAATGCCCAGAACTCACCCTGCACCCGTCTGATCAATTCATCGCGATGTGCAAACGAACCTGGAGTAACCACCATGAAAACCCGATTGATCCTTGCCCTGACCCTCAGCGTGCTGGCCGCCAATACCTATGCTGCAGACGGTTACGACCGCACCGGTTCCGCCGCTTTTACCGCTGAAAGCAGTTCCGCTGTCGCTTCCAATGGCAACGACCGCACCGACGCGGCCAAAGTCGCTACCGACGGCGCCGATCGCACCGACGCCGCCCGCACCAACTGATCCCTGCACGCAACACCACAGCCCGGCTTTGGCCGGGCTTAGTCATTTCTGGAGCAAAGCAAAGAACCTGCTCGCGATAGCAATCTGTCAGTCACCTCCTTGTTGACAGGTAGACAGCCATCGCGAGCAGGCTCGCTCCCACATTGGGCTCATCGCTGGAAATTACCCGCTTGCCCTTGCACTATGGCGATCACTGCGAACAACGCCCTCAGGAACCCCTTCCATGCCCGACGACATCCATTTCTACGAACCCGCCAACGGCCACGGCCTGCCACATGACCCATTCAACGCCATCGTCGGCCCGCGTCCTATCGGCTGGATTTCTTCCCAGGACGCCAACGGTCGCCTGAACCTGGCGCCCTACAGCTTTTTCAACGCCTTCAACTACATCCCGCCGATCATTGGGTTTTCCAGCGTCGGGCGCAAAGACAGCCTGAACAACATCGAGCAGACCGGCGAATTCGCCTGGAACCTGGCGACCCGCCCACTGGCCGAGCAGATGAACCAGAGCTGCGCCATGGTCGGGCCTGAGGTCAACGAGTTCGAATTGTCCGGGCTGACCACCGTTGCGTCGAAAATCATTCAGGTGCCACGGGTTGCCGAAAGCCCGGTGTCCTTTGAATGCAAGGTCACGCAGATCATTCAGTTGCAGCGCGCCAACAAGGAAGTAGTGCCGAGCTGGCTGATTCTCGGCGAAGTGGTTGCCGTGCACATCGCCAAATGGCTGTTGAAGGACGGGGTGTACGACACCGCCGCGGCAGAACCGATTCTGCGCGGCGGCGGGCCGGCGGATTATTTTCAGCTGGGGCCAGAGGCATTGTTCAAGATGTTCCGCCCGGGGGCAGTCAAGTAATTACCAGAGCAGATCGGCGTCTTCTTTAACGTCTTTGAGGCGGGTCAGCTCTTTGGCTGCGGCCTCGTCGGCTTCGTGAGCGGTCTTGAAGGTCTGGCCTTCCAGCACTTTGTGAAAAGTCGGGGCACCGGAACCGCCGAGGGCTTTGACGGCAATCGCGGCGTGGTAACCGCCCTCGCCCGGTACTACTGCTGAAACGGCTTCGAAGTGTTCAAAGGCTTTGCGTGCCATGTCGCGGATCCTGGCTAATGGAGAATTGCGCCATTAAACCCTCAACCGGCGAGTTTGTGTACCGCTGCCTGGGACTGGCCAAGGGCCTGGGCCGCCGAGACATCCTTGAAGGTATGGAAATCCAGGCTATTGACCACCAGTTCTTGCACCAGCTCGGCAAAAATCTGCATCGCCGGGCTGCCGAAGTAAGCGGTCATGGCCTGTTGGTTGGTCCAGAAACCGGACACCAGCCACAGCTCGGGATCGCATTGCGAGTGTTGCAGGGCAAAGCTCAGGCAACCCGGCGCGTTGCGCGACGGCTCGATCAGGGCGCTCAGGCGTGCACCGAGTTCTGCCGAACGCCCGGCGCGGGCGCGGACGAAGGCCATATGACTGACGGGGATTTGCGTAGACATGTTCAACCCTCCCAGGTCATCCAGTGGCAGCCGGGGACGGGCTGCGACAGGATCCAAGATTAGGCGGCGTGTCGCAGTCGCCGTTAGTCGATTCCTGCCGACGCATTGCACAATCCTGCGAGACTTGGCTCAACACTTGTAACAACCGGTAAAACCCGTCACACCACTGTCACACGAGCTTTGTGTAGGAGCTGCCGAAGGCTGCGATCTTTTGACTTCTGTTTTTAAGATCTAGAGATCGCAGCCTTCGGCAGCTCCTACAGGGGGAGGTTTGCGTCAGCCGTTGCCCATCTGCGTCACGTCATGACGGGGCGACACCCGAAGCCCATGCAGAATCAGGCAAGCTTTTGGCAGGATGTGTCTACCGCTGTCCCTTGCACAAATTTAAGCTCAGCCCATTACCAACGCGTCACCGAGGATGCCCTGCATGTCGTCGCTCGATCACTTTCAAGCCCCGCTGGATGCCGACATGGAAAAACAGCGCGCGGAACTGGCCGCCCTCATCCGCCGGAACACGATGGAGGATGGCACTTATGCCACCGCCGTCGGTTCGCTGTTCATGTCGCGCCACAGTCAAAACCATGACTTCGCCCCAGTGCTGGCGCAACCGGCCCTGTGCATCATGGCCCAGGGGCGCAAGGAAGTGCGGCTGGCGGATGAATACTTCAATTACGACCCGCTGAATTACCTGGTGGTGTCGGTCTCGATGCCTTTGAGCGGGCGAGTGGTGAATGTCTCGCCCGAGGAACCGATCCTCGCCGTGCGGCTGGACATCGACCCGGCGGAAATCACCGCACTGATTGCCGACGCCGGCCCCATTGGCGTACCCACACGGCCCACCGGCCGCGGCCTGTATGTGGAGCAGATCGACACGGCAATGCTCGATGCCGTGTTGCGTCTGGCGCGGTTGCTGGATACACCCAAAGACATCGCCATGCTGGCGCCGCTGATTCGCCGGGAAATTCTGTATCGGCTGTTGCGCAGCCAGCAGGGGCATCGGTTGTATGAGATTGCCATTGCCAACAGCCAGAGCCATCGCATCAGCCAGGCGATCAAATGGCTCAACGGCAATTATGAGCAACCGTTGCGCATTGATGATCTGGCGCGGGAAGTGAACCTGAGCGTGTCGACATTGCATCACCGGTTCAAGGCGATGACGGCGATGAGTCCGCTGCAGTATCAGAAGCAGTTGCGCCTGCAAGAGGCGCGGCGGTTGATGCTCGCTGAAGGCCTGGAAGCTTCGGCGGCGGGTTATCGGGTGGGGTATGAAAGCCCTTCGCAGTTCAGCCGGGAGTACAGCCGATTGTTTGGCGCGCCGCCGCTCCGGGATTTGGCGCGGTTGCGGTTGAGTGTATAACAGGATTAACACACAACCCGTAGGAGCGAGGCTTGCCCGCGAAGGCGATTTCATATTCAACATTAGTGTTGGCCAATAAGACGCCTTCGCGGGCAAGCCTCGCTCCTACAGGTACAGTGGTGTTTTTTTAGGCGCTCAACACGCGGCACGCCTCAGCCGGCAACGTCACCGACACCGGATTGCCAATGCTCAACCCAACCCCCTGACACGGCGTGCTCAACGCGGTAAACGACACCCCGGAACACTCGACAGTCGTTTCAATCGTCGCGCCGATATCGCGCACAAACGTCACCTTCCCGAGCAAGCGATTACCCGCCGTGGCTTGGGGTTGCGACAATTGCAGATCCTCAGGGCGAATCAGCATTTTCACCTTCTCCCCCACCACAATGCTGCTGCAGATCGGCACTTGCAGGGCATCGCCACCGGGTAGCCCGACCTTGCCATTGCCCAGCGCCGTGGCCGGGAAAATGTTGCCCGAACCAATAAAGTCCGCGACGAATTCATTGGCCGGATGCCGATAGATTTCAATCGGCGTACCCACCTGCTGCACCCGATGCTCACCCAGCACCACCACGATGTCGGCCATGGTCATGGCTTCGCGCTGGTCGTGGGTAACCATGATGGTGGTGATGTTCAAACGTTGTTGCAGCTGACGGATTTCCACCTGCATTGACTCGCGCAGCTTGGCGTCCAGCGCCGACAGCGGCTCATCGAGCAGGAGGATTTTCGGCCGCGAGGCAATCGCCCGGGCAATCGCCACGCGCTGACGTTGCCCTCCAGAGAGTTTCGCCACCGGCCGATCAATCATTTCCTGCAGCTGGATCAGCTCCAGCAACTCCACCACCCGCGCTTGTTGATCAGCCTTGCTGACCCCGCGCAGTTTCAGCGGATAGGCGATGTTCTCCCCCACCGTCATGTGCGGAAACAGCGCCAGCGATTGAAACACCATGCCGAAATTACGCTGGTGCGCAGGCGTATGGCCGATGTCTTCACCGTCCAGGCGAATCTCGCCACCGGTCAGGGTTTCAAGCCCGGCGATCATCCGCAGCAAGGTGGTTTTGCCGCAGCCCGAAGGGCCGAGGAAACACACCAGTTTGCCCTCGGGCAAATGCAGGTTCACATCCTTTACCGCGCAGGCCGAGCCGTAATGTTTCTCGACGTTTTCCAGAATCAAACCAGTCATGTGAATCACCTCAAGAATCAGAACGAAACGCCGCCTTCGCCAACCAACTTTTCCAGCGCCCAAATGAGCACGAAGTCGATCAGCACGATCAGCACGGCAAACGAGAAAACGGTAGGGTCGAGCGAAGACACGGTGCGGCTGTACATCCAGATCGGCACGGTCATGACGTCGATGGTGTAGAGGAAGTAGGTCACGGTGAATTCGTTGAACGAGACGATGAACGCCAGCAGCATGCCCGCCAGAATCCCCGATTTCATCAACGGCACCACCACATCGACAATCGCCCGAGTCGGTGAAGCACCGAGCATCTGCGCGGCCTCTTCAACTTCGCTGCCGATGGAGAGCATCGCCGCGGTGCAGTTTTTCACCACGAACGGCAGCGCCAGGATCACGTGGGCAATCACCAGCCGCGAGGTGGTGATCTGGAACGGCAGGCTGTCGAACACCAGCAGCAAGGCCAGGCCCAACACCACCATCGGGAACACCAGTGGCAGCGACATCAATTGCAGCGCCACGGCCTTGCCGCGAAACTCGCAACGGGTCAGGGCATAAGCTGCCGGCACCGCGATAATCGTGGCGAAAACCATGGTCAGGCAGGCCACCATCAAGCTGGTGGTCATGGCTTTGCCAAGGCTCAGCACATCGCTGGAATCCGGCGACACGAAGGTGTTCCAGGCGGCTTTGTACCATTGCAGGCTATAGCTGCTGGGCGGGAAGTCGAGGTTCGACGCACCGCTGAACGACATGACGATCATGGTCAGGATCGGCAGCACCGCCAGCAGCAAAATGAAGCCTGACAGGATGCCGGCGAACTTGCCGGTATCGCCTGGCAGCAGCGAATGGCGCTTCTTGATCAGGGTGCTCATTGGGAAGCCTCCAGCATGCGCCGACGACGGCCAGTGATGTATTCGGACAAGGTCATGATCGCCAGGGTGGTAACGATCAGCACCACACCGGCAGCGGACGCGGCGGGCCAGTTCATCAGCGGGGCGATCTGGTCATGCACCATCACCGCCAGCATCGGCACGCGTCGACCACCGAGCAGCAGCGGCACCACGAAGCTGCTGGCGTTGTAGGCAAACACCAACGTCGCGCCAGTGATAATCCCTGGCAAACTCATCGGCAACACCACTTGGCGGAACACCTGCAAGCGACTGGCGCCGAGGGTGGCGGCGGCTTCTTCGTAAGTGCGGGCAACGCCACGCATGGCGCTGGCAATCGGTAGCACGGCCAACGGGAACGCGGTTTGCACCAGGCCCATCAACACGCCGTTCTGGTTGTAGAGCAGCATGATCGGCCGCTTGATCAGACCCAGGCCCATCAGCGCCTGATTGAGCATGCCGCCGGGGCCGAGGATCACCAGCCAGCCGTAGCTTTGCAGCAGCAGGTTGACCAACAAGGGCAGCAGCACCGCCGCGAGGAAGATCCGCCGCACAAACGGTGAGGTCAGCCGCGACATGGTGTAGGCCACCGGGATCGCCAGCAACACCGCAATCACCGCGCTGATCAGCGCCAGGCGCAACGTCAGCAGCAACGATTTGAGGTAATAAGGTTCCAGCAATTGGGCGTAACTGGCCAGGCTGAACCCGGTCCACTCCGCGCCTTTGGTACCGACGCTCATGCGCAGTACCAAGAGGCTCGCGGCAATCAGCACGCCGAGAAACAGCATCGACGGCGAGAGGAAAAGCCAGGCGCGCGCCGTCGGTGAGACACCCCGGTTGACGCGCACGGGGGCGGCGCTTACCGGATGGGTCAGAGGTTGGTGTTCCATAGCAAGGGTCTCGTCAATGGAAAGCAGCTGAACGAACACAAGACTTGAAACCACGTTGAACCCTGTGGGAGCGGGCTTTGTGGCGAGGGGGCTTGCCCCCGTTCGACTGCGAAGCAGTCGTAAACCATTTCATGCGGTGCACCTGATGCACCGCGATGACAGGATTCAGGGCCGCTTCGCGCCCCAACGGGGGCAAGCCCCCTCGCCACAAAAGCTCGCTCCCACATTGGATTTGTGGTGTCTCAGAAGGCTTGCGTACGCCACTCGATCAGGAAGAAAAGATTTCCGTGTAACGACGAATCCATTGGTCATGCACGGTGGCCAGGAAGGCGTTGTCGTGCATGATCGCCTTCTCGGCAATCTGCTCCGGCGTGAGGATGTACGGGCTCTTGCGCGCTTCGGCGGAGATGATCGCCTTGGCGTTGACCGGGCCGTTGTAGATATCTTCGGCCATCTTGCCCTGCACCAGCGGGTCCAGAGAGTGGTTGATGAAGGCGTAGGCCAGGTCGGTATCGCCCGGACGATTCTTCGGCATCACCGACAGCATCAGATCGGTGTAGAAGCCTTCCTTCATGCCGAACGTGGCGCCCAGACCGTAGGCCGGATCGCGAATCTGTTTCGGGAAAAACGCCGGCGCGTACAGGCCACCCATGTCCAGCGAACCGGTGCGGAACAGTTCTGCGATCTGGTTCGGGTTTTCGCCCAGGGTCACGACGCGATCTTTCAGCTCGGCGAGTTTCTTGAAGCCTGGCTCGATGTTGTGTTCGTCACCACCGGCCAGTTTGGCCGCGATGATGATCAGGTCCATGGCCTCGGTCCAGTTCGGCGGCGGCAGGAAGATGTTCGGCGACAGTTCCGCGTCCCACAGGGCGGCATAGCTGTCCGGCGCTTCTTTGATGGTGCGGGTACTGTAGACCAGGCTGTTGCACCACAGCAGGTAACCGATGCCGTGACCGTTGGCGCCAGTGCGGTATTGCTCCGGCACGTCGATCAGGTTGGGGATGCGGTTGAGATCGGGTTTTTCCAGCAGGTTGGCGGCGGCCAGACCTTCGGCGCCGACGCCGGCCAGCGTGATGATGTCGTACTGCGGACGATCACCGCCGGCCTTGAGTTTGGCAACCATTTCCGAGGTGCTGCCGGTGCGGTCAGCGATGACCTTGCAGCCGTACTTGGCTTCGAAGGTTGCAGCGATGTTGCGCAGTGCCGCAAGGCCGGTGTCATCGGACCAGGTCAGCAAGCGCAGGGTCTTGCCCTGGAAGCGTGTGTCGCTGGCATTGGCCTTGATGAACGGCATGCTCATGGCCGCCGCAGCCACGGACGCCACGCCCACGGTTTTGATGAATTGACGTCTGTTCAGATCGTGCTCGCCCATGAAGGACTCCCTTTGTTTTTTTAAGTATGAGGTTGGTCGCAACCCTTGCATCCGCGCGGTCAGATCAGCTCCAAGCCCCCGGTTTCAAAGGGCAAGAGCGGCGCCGACAGCTTCATCCTGAGGTCGTGCAAAACACCTGACTATCGATAAAAACTCATTGAAGCCATGACGCTGGCGCATGCCTCATCACGAGGCATGCGCTCACCTTTTTCGTGCTGTCAGACGGCCCGAATCACGTGTTTGATTTCCTGGAAAGCCTGCAAACCCCACGGCCCCAATTCGCGGCCGATGCTGCTCTGTTTGTAGCCACCCCAGGCGGTCTGCGGGAAGATCACTTGCGGCGCGTTGATCCACACAAGCCCCGCCTGCAAAGCGTTGGCGACCCGATCGGCCGCTTCGGCGTCGCGCGTGACCACGCTGGCCACCAGGCCAAACTGGCTGTCGTTGGCCAAGGCAATCGCCTCGGCTTCAGAGCTGAAACTGCGTACGCAGATCACTGGGCCGAAAATCTCTTCGCACCACAGCGCACTGTCGAGGGGCACATCGATGAAAATGGTCGGCTGCAAAAAATAGCCGCGTGACAGATCCGCCGGGCGATTACCGCCGCAGATCAGCTTTGCGCCAGCGCTCAAACCGCGATCGATGTGGCCCAGCACACGTTGGTATTGCGCCTGATTGACCAGTGCGCCCATTTCCACATTCGGGTCGAACGGGTCGGCCACACGAATGGCTTCGGCGCGCGCCTTCAATCGCACCACAAATTCTTCCGCCAGCTCATCGGCAACCAGCACGCGGCTGGTGGCGGAACACATTTGCCCGGCGTTGAAGAAACCACCGCCACAGGCCACTTCCACGGCCAGTTCGATGTCGGCATCGGCGAGCACCAGCAGCGAAGATTTGCCGCCCAATTCCAGGCTCACACCCTTCACGGTTTCCGCCGCCCGCTGCATCACCTGCACGCCCACCGCGTTGCTGCCGGTGAAGGAAATCTTGGCGATGCGCGGGTCAGCCGACAGCGGCGCGCCAACAGCCAGGCCGGTGCCGCAGACCAGATTGAACACACCGTTTGGCAGACCTGCTTCGGCAATGATCGTCGCCAGTTCCAGCTCTGGCAGCGGCGTCACTTCCGATGGTTTGAGCACCACGCAGCAACCGGCGGCCAGGGCCGGGGCGAGTTTCCAGGCGGTGGTGACCATCGGGAAATTCCACGGCACGATCAGCCCCACCACACCGCACGGTTCACGGCGCAAACGGGCACTGAAATCATCGCTCGGCAACGCCACGGCGCTGTCTTGCTTCGCGTCCAGGCCTTCGGCCAGCTCGGCGTAATACTCGAAGGTGGCGATCACGTCGTCGACGTCGATGGCCGCTTCGAACAGCGGTTTGCCGTTGTTGCTCGACTGCAATTTCATCAACTGCTCGCGACCGGCCTGCACGCCCGCGGCGATTCTGCGCAAGATCGCCCCGCGCTCGGCGCCGGTGGTTTTCGACCACTCTTTGAAAGCGTTGGTCGCCGCCGTGACGGCCTGATCGACAGCGTGTGCATCGCCACCATTAACGGTGGTCAACAGGGCTTCGGTCGCCGGGTTGATCACGCGCAGATGTTCGTGGCCGGCGGCCCATTGGCCGTTGATGTACAGGCCATCCAAAGTAGTTGGAAAACTCATTTCGACACCGCCTTCATCCACTGGGTCTGATCGATTTCAATCAGGGTCGGGCCTTGGCGATCGGTGGCAAGGCGCAATGCATCACGCAATCCGTCAACACTGCTGACCGCCTCGGCCGCGCAACCCAGGGCCTTGGCCACACCGATGAAATCCGGGGTGTAGATGTCCACGCCCACCGGCTCGATGGCGCGGTTGACCATGTATTTCTTGATCTCTTCGTAGCCCTGGTTATTCCACAGCAGGACGATCACTGGCGTGCGTGCTTCTACCGCGCTGGCCAGTTCCGGCAGGGTGAATTGCAGGCCACCGTCGCCGATCAGACACACCACCGGAGGGCGTGCGCCGCCTTCGACGCTGCCACCGAGCCAGGCGCCAATCGCCGCCGGCAAGGCGTAACCGAGGGTGCCGTAACCGGTGGACGAGTTGAACCAGCGGCGCGGGCGCTCCGGGTTGAAGGTCAGGTTGCCGGTGTACACCGGTTGGGTCGAATCGCCGACGAACACCGCGTTCGGCAATTCATGCAAAACGGTTTCCAGGAAGCGAGTCTGGGCCAGCGTCGGGGTGTCCCAGGATGCGGCCAATTCATCGCGCAAACGCGCGGCACGTACCTGGCCCCAATCATTGCGACGCTCGGCCAGTGACTTGTGGGACAGCGCACTCAGCAAGGCCTGAGCGGCGTTGCGCGAGTCGGCCACCAACGCGACTTTCGGCGGGTAATTACGCACGGTCTGGTCAGGGTCGATGTCCACGCGCAGTAGCACGCCAGGAATTTCGAAGCCACCGGCAAAGGTGACGTCGTAATCGGTTTCGGCCAGTTCAGTGCCGATGGCCAGCACCACGTCGGCCTCGGCGACCAGCGCGCGAGTGGCTACCAGGCTTTGGGTCGAACCGATCAGCAGCGGGTGGCGGGATTCGAGCATGCCCTTGGCATTGATGGTCAGGGCCACCGGCGCGTCCAGCAGTTCGGCCAGTTCAGTCAGCTCGGCCGCGGCATCGATAGCGCCGCCACCGGCGAGAATCAACGGGCGCTTGGCACCGGCCAGCCAGTCGGTCATGCGGCTGATCGCGCTGGGCGAAGCACCGGCGCGGTCGATGTTCACCGGCACGCTGGCGAGCAAGTCATCGGCCTCTTCGACCAATACGTCCAACGGGATTTCGATGTGTACCGGACGCGGACGGCCAGCCTGGAACAACGCGAAGGCGCGAGCCAGGACGCCCGGCAATTCAGCCGCCGACATCAAGGTATGGGAGAACGCTGCCACACCGCCGACCAGTGCGCTCTGGTTTGGCAGCTCATGCAGCTTGCCGCGACCGCCGCCCAATTGGCTGCGCGATTGCACGCTGGAAATCACCAGCATCGGGATCGAGTCGGCGTAAGCCTGACCCATGGCGGTGGTGATGTTGGTCATGCCAGGGCCGGTGATGATGAAGCACACGCCCGGTTTACCGCTGGTGCGAGCGTAACCGTCAGCCATGAAGCCGGCGCCCTGTTCGTGACGCGGAGTGACGTGGTTGATGCTCGAACGGGCCAGCCCGCGATACAGCTCCACGGTGTGTACCCCGGGAATGCCGAACACCTGCTCGACCCCGTAATCTTCGAGTAACTTGACCAATACTTCGCCGCACGTCGCCATGTCTTTGCCCTTTTTGTTCGTTTGAGACGCCGGGCCTGCGCAGTGTTTATGATGGGTTGGCAGGTCCAGGGATGGCCTCATTGGAACGGGCGACACGTAGCCGCAACAATGGATAAAAAGTCATACTAGCCATGTCCTCACGTCATACCTTGGATCCCAATGAAACGATTGCCTCCCCTGCCGGCGCTGCACACTTTTCTGATCACCGCGCAGTGCTGCAACTTCACCCGGGCCGCCGAACAACTGCACATCACCCAAGGCGCGGTGAGCCGGCAGATCGCCGGGCTGGAAGATCATCTGGGTTATGAGTTGTTCATTCGCCAGGCGCGGGGCTTGAGCCTGACCGCCGAAGGACGGGAGTGGCTGCCACGGGTGCAGCAGATTTTCGGCCTGATCGACGAGGCGGTGGAGCAGATCGGCGAGAAGCGCGAAACCCTGCAACTGAAAGCCCCGACCTGTGTGATGCGCTGGCTGTTGCCACGCCTGTTGCAGTGGCAAAAGGAACGCCCGGATGTGCCGGTGGAATTGACCACCACGGTCAAACACGGGGTGGATTTTCATCGCGAGCAGTTCGATGCGGCGGTGATGTACGGCCCGCCGCCGGACAGCTCACTGGCCTCCCAGCATCTGTTCGATGAACAACTGACGCCGGTGTGTTCCCGACCGATGCTTGAAGGGCCGATGGCTTTGCAGACACCGGCCGATCTGCAACAGCACTTGTTGCTGCACCCCACCCGCGATGAACGGGACTGGAACGCCTGGCTGAAGGCTGCGGATATTCGGCTGAGCAATGTCGGCAAAGGGCAGCATTTCGAAACCCTGGACCTGGCGATGTCGATGGCGTCCCAGGGGACGGGCGTGGCGATTGGCGATTGGTCGTTGATCGGCGATGACCTGAGTGCCGGACGGCTGGTCATGCCTTTTGACCTGAAGGTGAAAACCGGGTTGGCGTATTACCTGGTGTTCCCCGAGAAACCTGCGCCTTCGCCGAAGTTACGCGAATTGATGGGGTGGTTGGTGGAGCAGGCTCAATCGCGGTGAGCCCTTCGCGAGCAAGCCCGCTCCCACATTAAATCTCCAGTGAACACAGTATTTGTGTACGACGTAGATCAAATGTGGGAGCGGGCTTGCTCGCGAATGATTTAAGCAGCGCCATCAATACCCGACAGTAAACCGCTGGCGGGAATGCTTCGGCGTTTGCACTTCATCAAGCAATGCAATGGCGAAGTCTGCAAAGGTAATCCAGCTGCGGCCTTCGGCACTCACCAGCAAGTCATCCTTACCGATTCGAAACGTACCCGTGCGCTCACCTTCGACGAATTCCGCCGACGGTGACAGGAAGGTCCAGTCCAGGTCCTGTTCCTGACGCAAGGTATTCAGGAACGCGGCACCGGCGCTGGCCTCTGCCTTGTATTCCTCCGGGAAACCTTCGCTGTCGATCACCCGAGAGCCATTCGGCAGCAACAGCGATCCGGCACCGCCGACAACCAGCAGACGCTTGACCCCGGCCTTCTTCACCGGCTCGATGACCGCGCTGGCGGGGATGGTGGAGAAGTGCGCCGCGCTGATCACCGCATCATGCCCGGCCACGGCGGCTTGCAATGCAGCAGCGTCGAGCACGTCGACGTTTTTGCTCACGACACCGGCACGCGGGGCGATTTTCGAGGTGTCGCGGGCGATGGCAGTAACGCTGTGACCGCGACGCAGGGCTTCTTCCAACAGTTGGCTACCGGCACGACCGGTGGCACCGATGATTGCGATGTTGCTCATGACGTTTCTCCAGTTGGTTTGGGTGAATCTGTATTTATTTGTATGGCACGGGGCTTTTGTGACTAGGTGTTTTTTTGTGGCTAGATGAGCTTTTGTGGCGAGGGGGCTTGCCCCCGTTGGAGTGCGAAGCGCTCCCCTACATTCTTTCAGCCGCACCGTATGCTCAGGTTTCACGACTGCTGCGCAGCCGAACGGGGGCAAGCCCCCTCGCCACAAAGCACCCTCGCCAAAAATGTTGTGCTCAGCGGATTACCACTTCATCTCGCCCTTGGCGACTTTGGCGCTCAGCTCCAGCGAGCTTTCTTCGCCCAGGGTCGGGTAGCGTTTTTTCATCGCGGCGATCAGTTCGGCGGCGTCTTTCGCCTTGGCGGTTTCTTCGTCGAAAGCCTTGATGTAATCGGCAGTGAACTGCACCGCCGCCAGAGAACGAGCGCTCTCACCAAGGTAGTGACCCGGCACGATGGTCTTCGGCTTCAGCGCTTCAATCGCCTGCAGCGTCGTCAGCCAATCGGCATGGGATTGCGGGGTCTGGGTGTCGGCCATCCACACGTGAATGTTCTCAGCGACCACCACGCCACCGACCACAGCCTTGATCGACGGGATCCACACAAAGCTGCGATCCGGCTGCTTGCCGTCCAGGCCGATCACCTGCAATTTCTGCCCTTCCAGCATCAGGCTGTCGCCCTTGAGCACCTGCGGCACGATGGTTTTGTTCGGCACGTCGGCGCCCATTTTCGGACCCCAGAACGCCAGTTTGCCGTCGACGGTTTTTTTGATGTGATCAACAGTCGGTTGCGAGGCCAGCACTTTGGCTTTCGGGAACGCTTTGGTCACGGTGTCGAGGCCGAAGTAGTAATCCGGGTCACCGTGGCTGATGTAGATGGTGGTCAGTTGCTTGCCGCTGGCGCGGATTTTTTCCACCACCTGTTCGGCCTGGGCTTTGCCGAATTGCGCGTCCACCAGAATCGCTTCCTTCTCGCCGCTGACCAGCACCGAGGTCACCGGGAAGATCGCGTTGGTGCCAGGGTTGTAGACGTCCAGCGTCAGGGTCGACGCCGCAGCGGCATGGGCCGCGAAGCCAAGCGCGGCGGTTGCCAGAAGAATGCGTTTGATTGAAGTGAAGCCGATCATCTGTTGCTCCGTTGTCCGAATGCCATGCTTGGCGATGGGACAGAGCTTAGTTGCCCGACTCGATACAAAAAATGCGATGCTTGAACATAGTTTGTTTCTGAAAGCGGGCAAATCATGGATCGTCTACAAGCAATGCGCGTGTTCGTCACGGTGGTGGACCTGGGCAGCCAATCGGCTGGCGCCGATCACCTGGACCTGT
>NZ_AKJK01000059.1 GCF_000282375.1 Pseudomonas sp. GM50 | reverse complement strand
GTTTGACGACCAGGCGATCGCAGTAACCGTGACGGGCGTCAACGATAACTCCCCGGTGATCACCTCCAACGGTGGTGGTGCGACGGCTTCGGTCAATGTGGCGGAGAACACCACGGCGGTCACGACAGTAACGGCGACCGATGCTGATCTTCCGGCGCAAACCCTGAGCTACTCGATCCTGAATACGGCCGGGACGGACTTCAGCAAGTTCTCGATCAGTTCGAGCGGGGTGCTGACGTTCAATTCAGCGCCCGATTACGAGAATCCCCTGGATGTCGGTGGAGCTGACGGCGACAACGCCTACGTTGTGGACGTTCAGGTGGCCGATGGCAATGGCGGAATCGACACCCAGACGATTACGGTAAACGTGCAGAACGTAGTTGAGACGCCAGTTGATACTGTGGCGCCAACGGTGACAGTGACGGGGACTGCCTTAGGGGGTTCGAACGGTTCAACGTCGACGGTCACATTCCAGTTCAGTGAGGTTGTGAGCGGTTTCAACCTTTCGGACGTCACGGTGACTACAACGAGCGGAACGCCCCGCGGAACCTGGAGTAACTTCACGCAGGTAGACGGCGATACCTACACGGCAACGCTGACCAGAACACTGGGCGGTAGCATAAAAGTCGATGTTACTGCGAACAGCTACACCGACCTGGCGGGTAATGCTGGTGCTGCCGGAAGCAGTGCAAACCTTCCGGCAGGCGTTGCCGGCGAACCCATCAATCTAGCCCTCACTACTCCATCGGCCGATATCAGCGGTCCGATAACGGTGTCAATCAGCGGTGTTCCCTCGGGATGGATATTCAATGCGGGAACCGACAACGGCGACGGAACCTGGACCGTGCAGACCAGCGATCCCGGCGCATTGACGGTGACAACCCCAAGCGACTTCGTGGGAGCGTTGGTGCTGGATGTCAACATGAACTGGAGCAACAGCGACGGCAGCACCGCCAGCGCCTATGTGTTCAACAACGTCGAAGTCTATGCCCCTGGAGCGCCGATCTTTGCCTTGTCCGCTGACGACAACCTGACTGGCTCGTCCGGTGCCGACACTTTCGTCTTCGCCCAGCCGATCGGCAACAACCAGATCTACAGTTTCGATGTCACGGCAGACAAGATCGACCTGATCGGCTTCACGGGCGTCACCGGTTTTGCTGACTTGAGTATCGCCAACGACGCCAACGGCAATGCGCTGGTCAGCATCGGCTCCGGCCAGTCGGTCACCCTGAAAGGTGTCGATGCGGCGAACTTGAGCGAAGCGAACTTCCAGTTCGATGTGGACCCGGTCATGACCAATACCGGCACCCTCAGCATTGCCGACGGCGCGATCATGCCGTTCGGTGGCAGCATCCATAACAGCGGCACCATCGAACTCGGCTCCACCGGCAGCGCGACCAGTCTCGAGATTCTGTTTCGTGGCGCGACCTTGACCGGTGGCGGTCAGGTGCAGCTATCCGACAGCGCACAAAACGTGATTTTCGGCGGCAGCGCCGACACCGTCCTGACCAACGTCGACAACCGTATTTCCGGCGCCGGCCAGTTGGGCGCCGGGCAGATGGTATTGGTCAATGCGGGGCTGATCCTGGCCAGCGGACTGAACAGCCTGGTGCTCGACACCGGCACCCACACCATCACCAACAGCGGAGTGCTGGAATCCACAGGCGCAGGCGGAATGACGGTTGCCAGTACGGTCGAAAACACCGGCCATCTGTGGGCAAATGGCGGTGATATGAGCCTGCTGGCCGATGTTACCGGCGACGGCAGTGCCACCATCGATGGCAATGCGACCTTGAGCTTCGCCGGCGCCGCCCACACATCCGTCGCCTTCCACGGCGAAGGTGCGGGCACGCTGGTGATCGCCCAGGCCGAAGCGGCGGGCTCGCTGGTCGGCATCCTCGGCCTGGAGAGCGATGACATGTTGACGTTCGGCAATATAGCCTTCGGCGCCAATACTCAGCTCAGCTACAGCGCCAACGCCTACGGCAGTGGTGGCCAGCTGACGGTGGACGACGGCGTGCATCGGGCCGAGGTGAATCTGCTGGGGCACTACTCGGTGGACGACTTCCATGCCACCGACGGCGGCGAGGCCGGCACCCAGGTCAATTACAACGGCGAGTCCAGCGGCACACTGGTGGGCAGCATGCTTGCGGACACGCTCAGTGGCGGCGATGGCAACGACATCATCGTGGGTCGTGGCGGGGAGGACACGCTCAGCGGTGGCGCGGGAGCCGATGTGTTCGCCTACCTCAACGTGGCTGAAGGCGGGGACACCATCCTCGACTACAACTTCGCCGAAGGTGACGCGCTTGACCTCTCCGCGCTGCTCAAAGCCAACTTCGTCAGCGGCAGCAGTCAAGTGTCCGACTTCGTCCAACTGACGCAAACAGGCAGCGATATCACCGTGAAGGTGGATACCGATGGCGCAGCTAATGGTACGAATTTCGCCGATGTGGCGGTCCTTGCCAACACTGGCACGAATGGTACTGATCTTGTGCGTACCTTGTTCGGGGATACCGACCATACGCTGACGGTTTGAGGTATTGGGCTGGAGTTGAGCAGTTAATGATAGTGGTGTCCCCGGAATCATTATCTGGCTACTCAACTCCTTCGCTCACGCTGCATGGAAGCGCCGCCCCTGCTGGACGAGCCCGACCGCAGAGTCTGCTTTTGCAGAGCTGTTAGTGGATTCAACCGATGGATGCAACACGTTAGATGAACCTTTGGGCTGCGTCTCATAGTTTAATGTGCACATCTCTGGAAAAGGATTTCATCGTGTACATCAAAGGACGCTACATCGTGTCTGCCTGCGCGCTGCTGTTTTTCCAGCACGCACTGGCGACCGGAATGGACTGCACAAAAGCGGCAAACGCTGTCGAAAATACAATTTGCGCGAACAAAGAGCTGTATGAGCTGGATACGCAAATGGGGTCGGCCTATCGAACGCTGATGAACGCCGCTTCGCAGGCGCAGGTTGAACTGAAGAGATCCCAGCGTCAGTGGTTGAAAGTGCGCAATGAATGCGTCGAAGACGTCGCCTGCCTGGAACAACACTATCGCGAACGCTTGCAAGCATTGCACGCGCAATGGGTCGACGCCGTTGCCTACCAACCTGACGACGTCGATAAACAAGTGATGAGGATCTGCAACAACGCATCCAGGACCTGAGCAAGGACAACCCGGAGTTTGCGTTGGAGCGGACACTCGACTCTATGGCGTTCGACAGCGGCGCAACATCATTCTCTGGCGACTCGGGTGAAGATGAGCAATCCCTCTTTCCCAAGACCATTCCCCAAAAGGTCTCGGAGGACGAGTGGAAGGCACTGAAAGCGTCCAACATCGACGGCGCCGCTGAATCCGGGCAGACCACATACACGCTGATGGATATGGATGGCGACGGACAACGTGACCTCATCGTTGAAACCTATTCCGGCGGCACCGGGATGTTCAGTTACACAGAAACCTACCGTCGCAGTGAAGGTCGGTTCATCAGCACAACATCGGAGCCAGCCCATGAATCCGGCTCACTTTTCCATACCAATGACCGCGGCGCCAACCAATCCGTGAACTGGATCAAGGTTCGCGGAAAAATGTACGTCGCCTACCGAAACGGTAGCTATGGCGTTGATCAGGTCTTTCTTCTCAATCCCCTGAAGATCAATAACAAAGTGCCCACACTGACCGTTCGCTACGGCTATCAACTGACAGTGCCTCACACTCAATATATGGAGGACGGCACCACCCCTTTCGAACTGGATCCCGCGCTGCAAAAGGTACTCGCGAAAGCCTTGATCAAAGTGAATGCAAGTGAAGCCCAGGAGACTGGCCAGCAGAAAACCCCGATCTGCCCCATCCCCTCTTCAGCACAAGACAGTGATGACTATTACAGCTTCGGGGCGAGTTACTACGCGGTCGAACCCGTCGCCGATATGCCGGTGGTCATCGGCAATGAGTGCTTCATCGCAAGACTGATCAATTGGTACGGGAGCTACAGCGACAAGGACGGGCTGTTTGCACTACTGACGTTGCGCAAACCGGGATCTGAAGACCAGGCACGCAGTTATTCGGTCAACGGACGTCGACATATCACACGAGTGAGCACATCGATTGGCAAAGCCGAAGGTGGGGCTGAATATTTTTAGTCAGTAATCCGCCGATGAACAGCCACAAAAAAGCCCCACAAGACTGCGTAAAGCGGAGCGACACGGCTCAAGGGGTCTCGACTCATCCACACGCGATAGCTATCTTGATCGATCAAAGCGCGAATCGATCAAGGAACGAAAATGCAGAAAAGGCATCAGGTATTTATCAGTTCGACCTACACGGATTTGAAAGAAGAGCGAGCACTGGTCACGCAGACTCTCATGCAAATGGATTGCATACCTGCAGGCATGGAGCTTTTTCCTGCTACAGATGAAGAACAACTCGATTTCATCAAAAAAGTGATCGACGACTGCGACTACTACTTGCTAATTATTGGTGGCCGCTATGGATCTACCACTGAAGAAGGGATTAGCTATACAGAGAAAGAATATGAATACGCGGTAGAGCAAACCATTCCCGTGATAGCACTACTGCATGAAACCCCAAATTCAATCTCTGTAGAAAAATCTGAAATCTCCACAGAAATGCGAGAAAGACTCAACCGCTTTCGAGCACGCGTATCAACTGGACGATTAGTTAAACACTGGAAAAGCGGAAGTGACTTACCTGGACAAGTGGCAATCAGTATTGCGCAGGCCATATCGCGCTTCCCAAGGGTCGGATGGATTCGAGGCAATAACGTTGCAAGCGAGGACTTGCTTCGCGAAATAAATGACCTAAGAAAAGAAAACCAAGCCTTAAAAGCAAAGTATGAGCTTCAGAAAAACATCCCTACAATTGAAGAACTAAATCCTGCCGACCTAGACTCAAACATAACTTTGCACGGAACATACTCAGCAAACATGACGAGACAAGGGTGGAGCGCAAACACGAACTGGAGAGAGATATTTTATTTAATTTCGCCATACCTCACAATCAACACCTCAGAAGCTGTGATTAAAGAACACCTAAAAGATGGAATCATCTCCAAGTACCGAATCAACTCATACAAAAATATCTTGAGCGATCAGGACTTTCAGACTGTATCAGTGCAAATGCAGATCCTTGGATTAATCACAATCAACGCTGCAAATGAACATTCACGAGAAAAACTCTGGAGGCTTACCCCGAGTGGAGAATCCTTAATGTATAAGCTCCGAGTTATTAAAGAATAGTTGATCAACTAATTTCCTTTGCTGGAGCAGTCTGAGAGGTGCTAGTGTATTGGTGAGCTGAGCTGTGAGCTACCTTACGCACATCTCACCAATGCACTCAGCTTTGAGTACATCTCCCCTCCCCAAGTAAAACCCTTTGATACCCCCGCCCCCACAGTGAAATATCGCGACGTGTGACGTTTTTGTCTCACTGAGACGATTTGGCTCTTTGGCAGATCAAGTTTGTAGCGACTTTCTCTTTATTTCTCGCGAACGGCGAAAGGGCAGCCGTCGCTGCGACTATCGGGTATCTGCCGTTGCACGCAGATAGCAAGCGCCAACCGCGTCTTTACCCTGCGCTCGCGCCATCGGCACAAGACGTACAAGCGTTCTATTGCAGTCAGCCTCAGAAGCCTTCTGCTCCGTCATGACCGGCTGGCCGCCGATGAACATTACGAAAATCCAGTGGGTGAGCATTTGCGGTCCCTTACGTTGTGACAAGAGTAGATTCCAGTTCGCCGACTTTGGCTCGCAACACCCCGCCAGTGAGTTCGACATCTCATTGAACTAAAGTAGCAGTCGCCGCCTTCTGACTTGATTTTCCCTCCTTGGTATGGCTTTTTGTCACCATCCCATTCAAGGAAGAAAATCAGTGCCTACCAAAAGAAAAATTGCGTACGCTCATCACCTTCCAGGCTGGAAATTCGATGGCGGAAACCGAGAAACGCTGAAGGCAAGCCGCCGTGTCGTACCAGATGAGTACGAAGAAGAGATGATGGGAAACCTGTTTTGCCCAGGGTGTTACACCAACGTCGAACGCACCCCGAAAGAAAAGAACATATCCACGAACCAGCGCGATCCTTTTTACCGTCACCTGAATCGCTGGCAACACATCGCTTGCGTGCTTAGCGCGAAGAAGCCAGTCGGAAAACGGTATGACACTTGGGAAGAAGCTAGACGGGCGATCGAACATGAACACTTGGCGATCGTGAAGGAATTTTTGCAGGAGAAGCCAGAAATTCAATTGGTTCCAGGTGGCGAGTATGACGAAACACCTGTCGAAGACATTGAAGGGCCTCTTTCGGCGACCCCGATAGCGCGACATGAGGGAGACTCATTCGAGCTACCGAGTACGATTACTACCGTCGCGGGCATATGCCGGAGCTTCGAAAAAAACAAAGACAAGTACTTTTTCCTACCTGAAGCTTCGCATGCGGTGAAATTAGCTGAGCTGCTCACTGACGTGGCCGACGTTGATTACGACATCCTCGACAACCCACAAACATCGCGCCTTTACTACGGAAAGATCATCGGGAGCCACAATGCTGGTAGCCATGACCTATCCACCCGCATGACGAAGCTCGTTTGCAATTCCGCAGTGAAGGACTTTTATCTGAAGCTCCCTAACGGCTTTTGCCGGGACAAAGGAATTACTGACAAGTCCAATGGGCGCATCGTGATGTTCTTCGGAAAGATTACTGAGAGCGGCATCGGATTAGCTGCCACAAATCTGGCTTGGGGAGAGGTCGCCTTGGTGCCCGCCAAGTACAACGAACTGTTGATCCCAGAATAAGGCACGCCCAGTGCAGCCTGACAGCAGGCTAGAGCAGGTCACCCGCGTATCCGGAGATGGTAGAACACTCTGCTGTGGTGATGGCAGGGACAGGAAGAGACCGAATGCAACTCAACGTCAGCGGTAAACGGATTTTCGGTAACGGGATAAGCTTTGAGGGTGAGTATCCCGCCCTTGAAGCCGTGTTGATCAACGAGCGAGTGATAGTGACGTTCGACTGGATGGCTTTTGAGAGGGATCTTCCTGCACAAAATCTTTTCTGCTACGACCGATCCGGCAACCTTCTTTGGCGCGCACCAGATATCGGGATGGGGATTGTGGATGCCTATACCGGCGTGACAAGCGAGGAGCCACTTTGGGTAGCAAACTTTGCTGGCTTCAATTGCCGCATTGATGAAGCGTCTGGCCAGGTTCTAGAGACTCACTTTACAAAATGACTGGCTCACATTTGAGCCATCCATACCGATGTGGGATTTTCTCACTTTGCCCTGACTGCGAACCACCGAGGATTTCTCTGTGGTTCGAAAATCCTCGAATTCGAGGTATTTCCCCGGCGGGGGATCATCTGCATTTAGATCTGTACGCCTAGGTACGCGACACGTTTTCAATATTCGCAAAACGTGTCGCGACACCTGCCCTACCGAAATGGGAGGTCAGGTTTGTTGCCGGGTATCCGACTCAAAGCCAATTCCCACCAACGGTGGATATTTCTAAAATTGAGGATCCCCCCCCCCCCGCACTCCTGCATCGGATTCATCCCCAACTGGGGGGTTGGATGGATTTGAGATCCGACCAGCTTTCTTGTGTTGATGGTGGACGACTGAGCTGAAAACTCAGCCCTGTATCACTTTGCCTATGCCTATCCAGATACGGGCAGATTTTGCCTTTTTCAGCCTTTTCGCTTGATAAGTAACACCCAAAGTGAAACAGCATTAGGAGAACACCCTAACTGATACAGGCACCCTTCATGTTCATCCGCACATACCTCCGAGCATCGACCGAAGAGCAAGACGCCGGGCGCGCTCGCGATTCCCTAGAGCAGTTCACCGCCGATCACGACAAGACAATTGTCAGTGTGTACCTAGAGAATGCCAGCGGTGCGACCGCGGACCGGCCTGAGCTGCTGTGCCTTCTCAAGGATGGTGGACGCCCATTTGCACAATCGCGTGACTGAATTGCTCGCCGCGGGACTGGGAATCCGAGCAACGGCAAGTCATGCAAACTGTTCAACCACCACAGTTCTTCGAGTGAAGGAAGCAACCGGAATCTAACCCGCCAGTAGAGAGCCAGGTCGAGATAGAACGGCGTAAGCAAAGGTAACACGATCGCTCATGCTCCCATGGCTGGAGCACTGTATCTGCTCAATTTGCGCAGCCATAAAAAATCCATTGATATTTTTGAAGACGACTATCTCACCGACCTTGGGCGTACGCGCACGAGAAGTAAAATCATAGCCTTGCGGATTGAGGATTTCTTCAAACTGCTTGGCGCCTTTCGCGATCGCCACGCCTTCAATATTGTAAGGATCGCTATAGACGTGAATAGACGTATTTGAAGCGCTGCTCCATTTGGTGAGGAACCCCATCGCCCCGGAGCCGCACGAATATTCGCCATTGTTGTTTGAATAATCGAAATCTACGACCCCGGCTAGAGCTGATGATGAGTAACCAGATAACCCGGTTACTAGTTTCTTCAGCCCCGCGTTAACGGCAGCAACCGAAGGCCCCGAGATCATTTTTTCTCCTTCTATCATCGAAGGAATAGCTGGTGCAGCAGCCGGCGTGGACGAATGATTATGAAAGGGATTCTTTCCTCGCACTGGACGCCGTTTCGATCGCTGACCATAGATATCAAGTAGCAAATCGCCATAGCTTTGCTCAAAGTTAGGCTCGCTGCGGAAGTCTACATATAGCTTTGAGGCGAGAAATATCGGCACGCTATCAGCATCCTCTGCAGTCGCACGAACAAGCGGAATGATCTTCTCCAGCTTCACATCCCGCATAAGCTGCGCAGTAAGAATCATGCTCTCGTAGCCAACACCACCTTTGCCAGAATCGGCTTTGGACACATAGGAGGGTGTACAAATCGCGATCACCTTATCCGCAGATGCCATTGAATGCATGAAGCGCGGGAGGTCGCCACCGGATGGGAGATCCCACTGATCCAAAATCACGTGGATTCCGTCGAGCTCAAGCCGATTAGCAAGCGCTTCGACCCACTTTTTGTGATCAAGGCTGTCATGGGAATATGAGATGAAGACGCTGACCGATGGTGATCCCTCAGAGGTCACTGACATAACTTACCTCTAAGTTCAGAGCCATAGCCGAAACGGTTTTGGACCACCAGTTGCACCCACCCTGCACCCATAAGAGTTAAGCTGAGAAGCCAGAGATTGCTGGAGGCCTTGAATTATATGGTGTCCCAGGGCAGGTTCGAACTGCCAACCTTCCCCTTAGGAGGGGGATGCTCTATCCAATTGAGCTACTGAGACACAAGTCGCCCGCAAGGAATGCGCAGCGATGGACGGCGTGCATGTTAACGGGCAGGCCCGCTTTTGTCATGTCGTCCGTAGGCTTTTTAAGTGTAGGCAGACGCCTCACGGCAGCGTGGCTTTGTTTACCGTGCAAATTGCATCACCGCAAAATGCCATCATTGCAAAATGCAATGTGGGCATTTTGCAAAAATATCTTAATTCGTTGTTTTTAAAGGATTTAATAGCCGTTAGACTTTTGGCATGCGGGCTGCTTCGACTGTTCTCACAGAACACTGGAGATCAGCCCCATGAACAGCGCTCTTTTAGTCGCGAACGCAGTCGCTTTGGCGGTTCTGGTGGGTTTTCATTTCTTCCCCGAAAACGACGTTGCGACGATTGCTCAGCGCATCCCCCATTACCTGCAACTGCAAAAAACCCCGCAGTTGGCAGTCATGAGCGATCAACGCGGTTTTATCAGCCAAGAGGTGAGCCAGGAGACTGTTCAGCTGCGCACACAGTCTTTCGAACGCTTGGTATTTTGAATCACCCCATCAGGAGCACAGCATGTCCAAATCAGCCGCAGGATTTTTCATCCTCGCTTTACTGAGTGGCATCCTTCATCTGTCATTGGTCCAGGACACGGTCGTCACCCTGCCCCTGATTGCCTGCGGCGTGTTCGGTGCGCTGTTCGTGCTGGCGCTGATCGCCGGGCGCAAGATCAAGTTCGATCCGGTTTTGCGCTGAAGTTCAGCAGCTGCAGAAGATTAGCCACGGTGCCAGCAAGGTCGCCGGAGTTATCGAGTCGGCGGATCTGCAGATCACCGATTGAATCATCAGCCGTAAACAGCGCATTACGGTGCAGTCTTGCTTCAATTTCTGCCGGGCTCTCACGCCCTCGCCGTAGCAGGCGCTCGCGCAGGGCTTCATCCTTGACCGTCAACAGCACCGGCAATAGCGTGGGATAACGCTGTTGCGCTTCTGCCAGGTGCCCGCGCGAACCGTTGATCAACACATCGCGACCGTCCGCAAGCCATTGGTCTATGCGCACAGGAATGCCGTAATTCAGCCCATTGGCTTGCCACGACAATGCAAAATCCCCTTTGGCTCTGCGTCGTTCGAACTCTTCGCGGGAAACCTCGATGGCGTCTTCCCCCACGGACTCCGCCGAGCGCGTGATAACGCGGCGCACGACTTCGCAATTGCCCGCGCGCAGCGGCCCACGCGCAGCTTCGATGAGGCTGTCCTTGCCGGATCCCGAAGGCCCCATCAAATAAATCAGCCGGCCATCCATCCTGAAATTATCCCGCGCCACGTGCCCACACTAGTAAATCGGCCATTTGCCACTATCCTGTATAAGGTAAGGAACAAGGATCGAATCCGCATAGCATGCACCTTCAGGCGTCTTCGGGCATCACCTGTCGGGCAAGAGGACGCGGTTCAGCGATACGGACTCATGGATTATTTTCAAACCAGTCCGCATTTCTGATAATAGGTGCTGGCATTAAGCCTTTACCCAGATCAATATTTGTCACAGAATTGACGCCAATGATCTGGCTAATTTGAGGCATGATGCGCGCCTCTATCAATTCAGGTTGAACATTTGGCCGGAGTGCTTGTCCTATCTGACATCCTGCGGCCTATCCCGAGAACCGCTCCCCTGAACTAACCGGTTAAATATATGCGCCCATTGAAACAGGCAATTTATTCCAGCCGTACGGCTGACAAGTTCGTCGTACGTCTGCCAGACGGAATGCGTGAACGCATTGCCGAGGTGGCTCGCAATCATCATCGCAGCATGAACTCCGAAATCATCGCGCGCCTTGAGCAGAGTCTTATTCAGGAAGGCGCGTTGGGTGAAGAGTTGAGCATGCGCCTGGACAGCCCTGAGTTGTCATTGCATGAACGCGAACTGCTGCAACGCTTCCGCCAACTCTCCCACCGTCAGCAAAACGCTCTGGTTTCGCTGATCGCCCATGATGCCGAAATGGCCGCAGACGCTTCCTGATTCACCCCGAAAGCTCAAGCCAGCGTAATTGCTGGCTTTTTTTGCCTGAAATTTGGCTAAAAAAAACCCGCCGATCGGGCCCAGACTTGTAGGAGCCAGGCTTGCCGGCGAAGGCGCCCTTAAGAGCGCTTTCGCCGGCAAGCCTGGCTCCTACAAAAAGCGGCTTGCTCAGGCGGGTTGTTTTTTGAAGCAGGACGTTAAAGCAGGAAAATCGTCGCCAGTCCGAGGAAGATGAAAAAGCCACCGCTGTCGGTCATGGCAGTGATCATCACACTGGCACCCATTGCCGGGTCGCGCCCAAGCCTCGCCAGGGTCATCGGAATCAAAACCCCCATCAATGCCGCAAGCAACAGGTTAAGCGTCATGGCGGCGGTCATCACCACGCCCAGGGACCAACTGCCATAAAGCAGATAGGCCACCACACCAATCACGCCGCCCCAGACCAGACCATTGATCAAGCCGACCGCCAACTCCTTGCGCATCAGCCGCGAGGTATTGCCGGTACTGACCTGGTCCAGCGCCATGGCCCGAACGATCATGGTGATCGTCTGGTTACCCGAGTTGCCGCCGATACCGGCGACAATCGGCATCAATGCCGCAAGGGCTACCAGTTTCTCGATCGAGCCTTCGAACAGGCCGATCACCCGCGATGCTATGAACGCGGTGATCAGGTTCACCGCCAGCCAGGCCCAACGGTTGCGCAGGGACTTCCAGACTGACGCGAAAATATCTTCTTCTTCACGCAGACCCGCCATGTTGAGAACTTCGTTTTCGCTCTCTTCACGAATCAGGTCGACCATTTCATCGATGGTCAGACGACCGATCAGCTTGCCGTTCTTGTCGACTACGGGGGCCGAGATCAAGTCGTAACGTTCGAATGCTTGAGCGGCCTCGTAAGCGTCTTCGTCCGGATGAAAACTCACCGGGTCGCTGGCCATGACTTCCGACACTTGCTTTTCCGGGTCGTTGACCAGCAGACGCTTGATCGGCAACACGCCCTTGAGCACGCCGTCGTAATCGACCACGAACAGTTTGTCGGTGTGGCTTGGCAGCTCTTTGAGACGGCGCAGGTAACGCAAAACCACTTCGAGACTGACATCCTCACGGATGGTCACCATCTCGAAGTCCATCAGTGCACCGACCTGCTCCTCGTCATAGGACAACGCGGAGCGGACGCGCTCACGCTGTTGATTATCGAGGGTTTCCATCAGCTCGTGGACGACGTCTCGCGGCAGCTCGGAGGCCAGGTCAGCGAGTTCGTCGGCATCCATGTCCTTGGCCGCTGCCAGGAGCTCGTGATCGTCCATGTCGGCGATCAGGGTTTCACGAACCGAATCGGATACTTCGAGCAGAATGTCGCCGTCACGATCGGCCTTGACCAATTGCCAGACCGCCAGACGATCGTCCAGCGGCAAGGCTTCAAGGATGTAGGCAACGTCGGCGGAGTGCAGATCATCGAGTTTGCGTTGCAACTCGACGAGGTTTTGCCGGTGAACCAGGTTCTCGACCCGGTCGTGATGTGGACCTTCCTGGCGATGAGTCAGGTCTTCGACCACCCGCTGGCGTTGCAGCAGCTCAACGACTTGAGCGAGGCGGTCTTGCAAGCTTTCCTGCGTTTTCTTTACTTCAACTTCAGACATAGGCGAACTCCACTCCCAGCAGCGGGGCACGCCGGAAGGATCAATCAGTCAATTCATGATTGTAGAAACGGGGTACTGAGTAACTACTGGGTAAGTCCATGGAGGTATTCCACAAGCCCCGGCGGGGCTGACGGGCGCAATGATAACACCGCCTGATGGTTTTAAACGTTAAAAAATCGCGGCTGAAACAAGTGCTTGCGAGACAAACCTGAACGCCATCCTGATCCATGAAACTGCGACGACTTATCCTGAAAAGAAAACACACTGCCGCCTGAAAATGTAATGACTACCCTTGATGGAGACCGTCATGGAGGACGTCGAATGCTATCGATTGCTCGTTACTTGCTTGCCACCCTGCTCTGCCTGTCGCCTCAGGCGCTTGCCACGACCGTTCACCGGTGCGAAGCCACCAACGGGCACATCACCTTCACGACCTTGAGTTGTACGGCTGGAGAAAGCCTCTCGCGTCAGGACGTACGCACTTTTTTGCCAGGCAGCGCGATACCCCTGATGCCGGAAGCCGGGTTTCGCGAAACATCAGGTACGAAATTCCAAAGGAGAGAGCCGACGATCGTGGGTCAGTCCGAGGGCAAATGTGGAGATCTGCTCAGCGCGAAGGAACGCCGCATAGCGATCATCAATCAGCGGGTCGTTGCCGGCATGACTCAGCAGGAGGTCGAAAGCGCGCTTGGCAAGCCCGACAAGATCAGCACCCGCAATTCAGCCATGAGCTACCGCTACGACAACAAGCGAGGTCGCAGTGCAAACATCGAGTTCGACGAGAAAGGTTGTACCAAAGGAAAAGCCAAATCGCAGACGGCAAAAAGCCCGCGTTAAACGCGGGCTTTTTGTTGTTTGGTGCACTCGACAGGATTCGAACCTGTGACCGCTCGGTTCGTAGCCGAGTACTCTATCCAGCTGAGCTACGAGTGCATTTGTGTTTTTATACCAGATCACAACTGGTTGAAGCCAAGTTATTCACATTACTGCAAACAACTCTTAAATGGTGCACTCGACAGGATTCGAACCTGTGACCGCTCGGTTCGTAGCCGAGTACTCTATCCAGCTGAGCTACGAGTGCATTTGTTGCCGCGCATTATAGGCCGTTGAATCTTTTTGTAAAGCACTTTTTCTAGTAATTTCAACAACTTACCGAAGAAGCCAGATTACAACGTACTACGCAAATAATGGCGGAGAACGGGGGATTCGAACCCCCGACACCCTTTTGAGGTGTACTCCCTTAGCAGGGGAGCGCCTTCGGCCACTCGGCCAGCTCTCCGCAACACGGGGCGTATCTTAACCAACCTTTTCCCCGTTTGCAAACATAAAAAACGATAAAAATTAATGGCTTGGTTCTTCGTCCTTCTCTTTCTTTATACGCAGGTAAATTTCTTCACGGTGGACCGCAACCTCTTTCGGGGCGTTGACACCGATACGCACTTGATTTCCTTTAACGCCGAGCACGGTCACAGTGATTTCGCCATCACCAATAATCAGGCTTTCTGCGCACCGACGAGTCAGAATCAGCATACCTTTCTCCTCACGCATTTCATTTCAGGGACAACAGTCTGCAAAAAAAAGGCATTCGACCTACAACCAGAACGATCGCAGCCCTACATGCCTGAGTATTGACTAGCGCGAGCAAAAGAACAGTTTTGGTACGCGCCATTCAAAAAACAAAGGGCGCGGTCAGACCGCGCCCTTCGGGAAACGCATTACTCGCCCTGTCGGGCCGGCGCATCCAGTTCGAAAGCCGTGTGCAGAGCGCGCACAGCCAGTTCCAGGTACTTCTCTTCGATCACCACCGACACCTTGATTTCCGAGGTCGAGATCATCTGGATGTTGATGCTCTCTTTCGCCAGGGATTCGAACATGCGGCTGGCTACGCCTGCGTGGGAGCGCATGCCGACGCCGACGATCGAGACCTTGGCAATCTTGGTGTCGCCAACGATTTCACGGGCACCGATCTCGCGAGCGGTGTTTTCCAGCACGGTGTGCGCCGCCTGGTAGTCGTTGCGGTGCACGGTGAAGGTGAAGTCGGTGGTGTTATCGTGCGCAACGTTCTGCACGATCATGTCGACTTCGATGTTCGCGGCACTGATCGGGCCGAGAATCTTGAACGCTACGCCCGGGGTGTCTGGCACGCCACGGATGGTCAGCTTGGCTTCATCGCGGTTGAAAGCGATGCCGGAAATGATCGGCTGTTCCATGGTTTCCTCTTCATCAATAGTAATGAGGGTGCCCGGACCCTCCTTGAAGCTGTGCAGTACGCGCAGCGGAACGTTGTACTTGCCGGCGAATTCCACCGCACGGATCTGCAACACCTTGGAACCGAGGCTGGCCATTTCCAGCATCTCTTCGAAGGTGATCTTGTCCAGGCGCTGAGCCACGGACACCACACGCGGGTCGGTGGTGTAGACGCCGTCGACGTCGGTGTATATCTGGCATTCGTCAGCCTTCAGGGCTGCCGCCAGCGCCACGCCGGTGGTGTCGGAACCGCCACGACCGAGGGTGGTGATATTGCCGTGCTCGTCGACGCCCTGGAAACCGGCGACAACCACCACACGACCGGCCTTCAGGTCACCGCGAATCTTCTGGTCATCAATCTGCAAGATACGCGCTTTATTGTGCGCGCTATCCGTCAGAATCCGTACCTGGTTGCCGGTGTACGACACCGCTGGCACGCCACGCTTGATCAGCGCCATGGCCAACAGTGCAATCGTCACCTGCTCACCGGTGGAAACGATCACATCCAGTTCGCGAGGAACCGGCTGGCCGTCGCCACTGATTTGCTTGGCCAGATCGATCAGACGGTTGGTTTCGCCGCTCATTGCAGACAGCACAACCACCAGGTCATCGCCCGCCTCGCGGAATTTCTTAACCTTGTCGGCGACCTGCTCGATTCTCTCGACAGTGCCGACTGAGGTGCCTCCAAATTTCTGTACGATCAAAGCCATTTCAAAGCCGCCTCTGCCCATGAAGGGCGCCCAATAATCACTCAAACAGCGTTCTGGCCCGCCACTAGACCGCGGGCCAGACACACTGCCTTATAAACCCTGCTCTACAAATGGAACAGTCAGGGCCAATGCGGCATCCAGTGCGCCAGCGTCAATACCACCGCCCTGCGCCATGTCTGGACGACCACCGCCCTTCCCGCCCACTGCCGCAGCAGCCTGTTTCATCAAATCACCGGCTTTGAGTTGGCCAGTCAGGTCTTTGGTCACGCCTGCAACCAGAACGACCTTTTCCTCATGGAGACTGCCGAGCAGGATCACTGCGCGGCCGAGTTTGTTTTTCAATTGATCGACCAGCGCCAGCAGCGCTTTGCCGTCCTGACCGTCCAGACGCACGGCCAGCACTTTCACGCCTTTGACGTCCAGGGCAGAAGCCGACAGATCGTCGCCCGCCGCGCTGGCCGCCTTGGCCTGCAACTGCTCGAGTTGCTTCTCCAGCAGACGGTTGCGCTCCAGCACAGCCGACAGCTTGTCGATCAGGTTATCGCGGCTGCCCTTGACCAGGTTGGCCGCTTCCTTGAGTTGTTCTTCTGCCGTGTTCAAGTAGGCCAGCGCAGCTGCACCGGTCAATGCCTCGATACGACGCACACCGGAGGCTACACCGCCTTCGCTGATGATTTTCAGCAGGCCGATGTCGCCGGTACGGGTGGCGTGAATACCGCCGCACAACTCGACAGAGAAATCGCCCATGCTCAGCACGCGCACGCTGTCGCCGTACTTCTCGCCGAACAGCGCCATGGCGCCTTTTTGCTTGGCAGTTTCGATGTCGGTTTCTTCGGTTTCAACTTCGGAATTCTTGCGAATCTCGGCGTTGACGATGTCTTCCAGCGCCTTCAACTGCTCAGGCTTGATCGCCTCGAAGTGGCTGAAGTCAAAGCGTAGACGCTGACTGTCGACCAACGAGCCTTTCTGCTGAACGTGCTCACCCAGTACCTGACGCAATGCAGCGTGCAGCAAGTGAGTGGCGGAGTGGTTCAGCGAAGTCGCGTGACGCACGTCGGCATCGACATGAGTCTCGACCGGAGCGCCAACGATCAGGCTGCCCGAATCCAGCACACCGTGGTGCAGGAACGCGCCGCCGGTCTTGGTGGTGTCGCGCACGTCGAAACGCGCAGCGCCAGCCTGGAGGAAGCCGCAATCACCGATCTGACCACCAGATTCGGCATAGAACGGGGTCTGATTGAGAACGACCACGCCCTCTTCGCCTTCGCTCAGTGCGTCAACCGATTGCCCGTCTTTATAGAGAGCAACGATTTTGGCGGAACCGCTGTGAGCGGTGTAACCGGTGAACTCGGTGGCCACATCAACCTTGACCAGGCTGTTGTAGTCCATGCCGAAGGAGCTGGCGGAGCGGGCACGGACGCGCTGGGCTTCCATTTCGCGCTCGAAACCTTCTTCGTCGATGGTCAGGCTGCGCTCGCGAGCGATGTCGCCGGTCAGGTCCATCGGGAAGCCGTACGTGTCGTAAAGCTTGAACACCACGTCGCCCGGCACCACGTCGCCTTTGAGTTCGGCCAGATCCTGCTCGAGGATCTTCAGGCCCTGCTCCAGGGTCTTGGCGAATTGCTCTTCTTCGGCTTTCAGGACGCGCTCGATGTGCGCCTGTTGGGATTTCAGCTCAGGGAACGCTTCACCCATCTCGGCGACCAACGCCGCAACGATCTGGTAGAAGAAGCTGCCCTTGGCGCCCAGTTTGTTGCCGTGACGGCAAGCGCGACGAATGATCCGGCGCAGCACATAGCCGCGACCTTCGTTGGACGGCAGCACGCCGTCGGCAATCAGGAAGCCGCAGGAACGGATGTGGTCAGCCACGACTTTCAGCGAAGCCTGAGCATCGTTGGTGCAACCGATGGCCTTGGCCGATGCAATCAGCAGGCTCTGGAACAGGTCGATTTCATAGTTCGAGTGAACGTGCTGCAGCACGGCACTGATCCGCTCCAGGCCCATGCCGGTGTCCACCGACGGCGCTGGCAACGGGTGCAACACGCCATCGGCGGTGCGGTTGAACTGCATGAACACGTTGTTCCAGATTTCGATGTAACGGTCGCCGTCTTCTTCCGGCGAGCCCGGTGGGCCACCCCAGATGTCGGCGCCGTGATCATAGAAAATCTCGGTGCAAGGACCGCACGGGCCGGTATCGCCCATGGTCCAGAAGTTGTCGGACGCGTACGGCGCGCCTTTGTTGTCGCCGATGCGAACCATGCGCTCGGCCGGCACGCCGATGTCTTTGGTCCAGATGTCGTACGCCTCGTCATCGCTGGCGTAGACGGTGACCCAGAGCTTTTCTTTCGGCAGGTTCAGCCACTTCTCGGAGGTCAGGAAGTTCCAGGCGTAGGTGATGGCGTCACGCTTGAAATAATCACCAAAGCTGAAGTTACCCAGCATTTCGAAGAAGGTGTGGTGACGGGCGGTATAGCCGACGTTTTCCAGGTCGTTGTGCTTGCCGCCGGCACGCACGCATTTCTGGCTGCTTACAGCGCGGGTGTACGCGCGCTTTTCCTGGCCCAGAAAGCAGTCCTTGAACTGGTTCATCCCCGCGTTAGTGAACAGCAGGGTTGGGTCGTTGCCCGGAATCAAAGAGCTGGAGGCTACACGGGTGTGGCCTTGCTCTTCGAAGAAGCGAAGGAAGGCTTCACGGATTTCTGCGCTTTTCATTAGGTTCTTCCACGGAGGCTGCGGCCAAAGGCCTGTGCGAAACGTCAACAGACGAAGCGACGGCAAAGGGCCGCATTATATCGGCGTTAGTGACTAGGTACAGTGTGTTTGTACGATACAAACAGTCAATTGGACGGCTAACACGGTCAGTTGTGAGAAAAGTCGGCAAATGTGGCGACGACTTGCTCGATTTGCGCACGACTGACGTCCATGTGCGTGACCATTCGCAGACGACCGGCAGCGCTGAGCTTGATCCCGCGTGTCGCGGCAAAGGCCTTGATCGCTTCGGCCTTGTCGCCCATCTGCACGTAAACCATGTTGGTCTGCACCGGCTCGACCTCATAGCCCGCCGCTCGCAGGCCTTCGGCCAGCTTTTGTGCGTTGGCATGGTCATCGGCCAGGCGTTGAACATGGTTATCCAGCGCATACAGCCCCGCCGCGGCGAGAATCCCGGCCTGGCGCATGCCGCCGCCAACCATCTTGCGCAGACGTCGCGCCTTGGCGATCAACTCGACCGAGCCGCACAGCACCGAACCGATCGGCGCGCCCAGGCCTTTGGACAGACAGACCGAAACCGAATCGAAATGCTGAGTGATCTCTCGGGCATCGACACCCAGCTTGACCGCCGCATTGTAGAGCCGCGCGCCATCCAGATGCAGCGCCAGGCCGTTTTCACCAGTGAATCGGCGAGCTCGAGCCAGATACTCCAGCGGCAAAACCTTGCCCTGCATGGTGTTTTCCAGCGCCAGCAAACGAGTGCGGGCGAAGTGGAAGTCATCTGGCTTGATCGCGGCGGCGACCTGCGCCAGGTCCAGCGAACCATCGGCCTGCACTTCCAGCGGCTGCGGCTGGATCGAACCGAGCACTGCCGCACCGCCACCTTCGTACTTATAAGTGTGAGCCTGTTGTCCGACAATGTATTCGTCACCGCGATCGCAGTGGGCCATCAGGCCCAGCAAGTTGCTCATGGTGCCCGTCGGGACAAATAGCGCCTGGGCAAAACCCAGTCGTTTTGCCAGTTCGGCTTCCAGACGGTTGACCGTCGGATCTTCGCCATAAACGTCGTCACCGGTGGCTGCATTGGCCATCGCGTCGAGCATCCCTGCGGTCGGTTGGGTGACGGTGTCGCTGCGAAGATCGATAACGCTCATGAATCTGGCCTCGGTAAACAGGGGGAAAATCCCTTTCAGGAAGGAATTACTGCGGTCATGCCGATAAATAATCAAGCCTTCGCGAGGAAAAGACTGATTACGCCTTCGAAAAAGCGCAATCCATGTGGGAGCGGGCTTGCTCGCGAAAGCGGTGTGTCAGGCAACATCATTGTCGACTGGCAGTCCGTATTCGCGAGCAAGCCCGCTCCCACAGGTTTCGTGACCGGCATTGGCTATGCGCGCGCCGGAAATATGTGTTAAAAACGCTCGCCGCCAAACAATCTGGCGGCAAAACGTTCTCAGGGCGGGGTGTAACTCCCCACCGGCGGTAATTGCGCGCAATGCGCATAGCCCGCGAGCGCTTGGCGGCAGCACGGCAATGGCTGTGATGGCGGCAAGGTCAGCAGACCCGGTGTGATCCCGGGGCCGACGGTCATAGTCCGGATGAAGAGAGAACGGGATTGGCGCCAAAGGGCTGTCCGCAGGCACTCGTGCGAGCGTGCATACCCTTAAATCCCATTCGATTCATAACGCCCTGTTTTTCACACAAACAGGAGTCAGAACATGCAACCCACCGCAATCGATAGCAAAAGCAAAAACCATCAGGGCGAGCGCGTCGCGTTCATCCAGGCCTGCTGGCACAAGGAAATCGTCGATCAGAGCCGTAAAGGCTTCGTCGCCGAAATGATTGCTCAGGGTTATCAGGAGTCGGACATCGATTTCTTCGAAGTCGGTGGTGCGTTTGAAATGCCGCTGCACGCCAAGTTACTCGCCAAGACCGGACGTTATGCCGGCATCGTTGCCGCAGCCCTGGTGGTGGATGGCGGGATCTACCGTCACGAGTTCGTCGCCCAGTCGGTAGTCAGCGGCCTTATGCAGGTTCAGCTGGAAACCGAAGTGCCCGTGTTCTCGGTGTCTTTGACCCCGCACCACTTCCATGCCGGTGAAGAACTGCATCATAAGTTCTTCTTCGAGCATTTCGTGCACAAAGGCCAGGAAGCGGCGAAGACTTGTGCGGATACGCTGCACAAGATGCATGCGTTGCGCCGTAGCGAGCCTCGCGCAGTAGCCGTTTAAAGCACAACACCATCCCTGTAGGAGCGAGGCTTGCCCGCGAAGGCGATTCAACATTCAACATCACCGTTGAATTGGAAATCGCTTTCGCGGGCAAGCCTCGCTCCTACAGGGGGGCGGCGATAATTTTCAGGCCAGGTTTTCGTCGGTGGTCGGCACGATCAGGATGCCGGCGCGCAGGCCGTTCTTGACCTTGGGGTTCGGGAAGATGATCCGGGCGCCCTGCTCTTCGATGACCCAGCGGGTATTGGCGATATCCTCGGCCAGCACATAACCCACTTTCAACTCCGAAAAGTTTTCGATATCCGTCGGCAGGTTCAGGCGGAAGCTATCGCTGTGCTTGATGACTTCCCGCGCGACGCTGAACAACTGCAAACCATCCAGGCCTTCGTCGGTCATTGGCGGCTCGGTGCCTTCGATGATCTGCTTCAGGCGGGTTTCAAGAAGGCTGACGTTGACCCCATCGTTCTGCCCGAACGGCCGAGCCTTGCCCAGTTCCAGGGTGAAGGACTCGGCATCGAGCTTGTCGTAGGTATAGGAGCTGAAGACGATGGAGGGTTTGTTCTGCAACAGCACCGCTTCCATGCCGGCGGCGCGCAGGCGAGCCAGTTCCAGGCGTGAATGCTGACGACCTTCTTTCCAGGGGTACAGGGCGAACTGCTCGATTTTCGAGCCACGGATCGCCGTGTGCAGGTCATAGTGCAGGCGATTGCGGTCCGGCAGGCTGAAGAAAGTCGCCGCCAGCCGCTCCAGCTCACAAGCGCGCAACGCCTCGGAACCACTGGTTTGTTCGTGCCGACCGTTGAACAGCCGATTGACGTCCTGCTCGATGAAACGCTCACCGCGGCGAATAGCCTCGGGATTGCCGAACAGGAACAGAATACGTGCACGCGGCTTCAAGTCACCGCGGGCGATGTCATGCAACAGGCGATCGAGCAGCTCGATCGGCGCTGTTTCGTTGCCATGGATGCCGGCCGAAAGCAGCAGGTCCAGGCCATTGTCGCTCGCTTGCGGTGGCCGGACTTCCAGCGCACCTTCGCTCAACCAGCGCATCCGCACGCCTTCGACAGTCAGTTGAGTCTTCTCCGCCGGTTCGCGGCCGGCGAGGGTCAGTTCAAGCAGTTTGCCGAGGGCGAGCATAGAGCGGTTTCCTTAGTGGTCGTGATTGCAATCCGGGCCGTGCACGTGGTCCTCATCATCACCGACGTCAGCCGGTTCCATCTCCAGTTGCAGACTTACCAGATTAGTCGCCAATGGGCGCAGCAGCAGGTTTGCGTACTCAGCGTCACCTTCTTCGACGTCTACGCCGATCAGCAACTGGCCGCGGCCGTCCTGCTGGATCCACAGCTCTTTGCCTTGCCACATGACCGCGACGCGGGTGCAGGAAGTTTCCAGTTGCGTGCCGTCGGTGTCTTCAAGGATCAGCTGCAGGGTATCGCTCATGTGTTTACGCTCTCGACGTTCAATTGATCTGGAATGGATAAACCGCGCCCAGTTTAAGGATTTGCGTCAGTTCATCCAGTGCCGTCCGGCACTCAAGCAGCAATTGCGGGTCCGCCAGATCGTTTTCGGTCATGCGGTCGCGGTAGTGCTTGTCGACCCATTCGGTCAACGTGCCGTACAACGGTGCCGTCATGATAACCCCTTGGTTGACGGCTGCCAGCTCGGTTTCGTTGAGTGCGACGCGCAACCGCAGGCAAGCTGGGCCACCACCGTTCTGCATGCTCTGCTTGAGATCAAAAACTTTTACTTCGCGGATCAGGCCGCCAGAGCTGGTCAGGCCTTGCAGATACTGCCAGACACGTTCGTTGCCACGGCATTCTTCCGGCACGATCAACAGCATGGAGCCGTCAGGACGCGACAGCAGCTGGCTATTGAACAGGTAGGAACGAACGGCGTCTTCCACGGTGACCGCTGAACGCGGTACGCAGATCGACTGAAATTTCCCACCGACTTTTGCGAGTTTGCCGTGCAGTTCAGCGAGCATCTGTTCGGTATCGAGGAAGGCGTCCTCGTGATAGAACAACACCTCGCCGTTACCCACTGCGATCACGTCGTTGTGAAACACGCCCTGATCGATCACCGAAGGGTTCTGCTGGGCATAGACCACGCCGTCATCACTCAGGCCGTGCAGACGCGCGACCGCCTGGGACGCTTCGAGGGTCTGGCGCGCCGGGTATTTCTGCGGCGACGGGTAACGGGTGTCGAACGCGCTGCGACCGAACACGAAAAACTCGACGCCGGCTTCACCGTATTCACGGCAGAAACGGGTGTGGTTGGCCGCGCCTTCGTCACCGAACTGCGCCACGGCCGGCAAAGCGGCGTGGTGTGCGAAGTGCTTCTGATCGGCGAACATCGCCCCCAGTACGCGACTGGTGGTCGGGTGTTCGATGCTGCGGTGGTACTTGCAGTTCAGGTTGGCGGCGGTGAAATGCACGCGGCCATCCGCGGTGTCGGCGCTCGGGCTGACCGTGGCGGCGTTGGCCACCCACATGCTCGACGCAGAGCAATTGGCAACCAGCAGTGGCATGGCCTCTTTGGCGGCGCGCTCGATCACCTGAGCATCGGTACCGCTGAAACCCAGGCGGCGCAGTGCGGCTACGTCCGGACGCTCTTGTGGCGCTAAAACGCCTTGCTGAAAGCCCATTTCCATCAGCGCTTTCATCTTCGCCAGGCCTTGCAGCGCGGCTTCCTTCGGGTTCGAAGACTGCTGGCTGTTGCTCTGGGACGCGACGTTGCCGTAGGACAGGCCGCCGTAGTTATGGGTCGGCCCCACTAGACCGTCAAAATTGACTTCATAGGATTTCATCAGCGAGGCTCCACGAGAATCTGTTGTTATGGCTTCAGTAACTATTCAGTAAGACCGCGGCGCGGCCATCGCCAGCAGGCTGGCTCCCACAGTGATTGGGTCGCACACAAAATTTGTGTACACCACCGAACCTGTGGGAGCCAGCCTGCTGGCGATGGGCATCACGCCATTTTCACGCCAGGCGTGAGAGCCGCTGGCATGGTCAGGCTCGGGGTTTCCAGCGAGGCCACCGGGTACGCGCAGTAATCTGCGGCGTAGTAGGCGCTGGCGCGATGGTTACCCGATGCACCGACACCGCCGAATGGCGCGCTGCTCGCCGCACCGGTCAACTGCTTGTTCCAGTTGACGATACCGGCCCGGCTTTCCAGCCAGAACTGCTGATAACGCGCTTCGGAGTCCGACAGCAAACCAGCCGCCAGGCCATAGTCGGTGTCGTTGGCTTCAGCGATCGCCGCTTCAAAATCAGCGTAGCGGATCACTTGCAGCAGCGGACCGAACAGCTCTTCGTCCGGGCGATCGGCAACCGCCGTCACGTCCAGAATGCCGGGGGTCAGCAAGGCTGCCTGAGCCTGGGGCTGAGTCATTTCCAACAGCGCCACTGCGCCGTTGGCCAGCAGGTGTTCTTGCGCCTCCATCAGCGCTTTCGCAGCGCCAAGGGAAATCACCGAGCCCATGAACGGCGCCGGTTGCTGATCGAACGCACCGACGTCAATGGTCGAGCTGACCGCCACCAGACGCGCCAGCAGCGTATCGCCCCAGGCGCCTTGCGGCACCAGCAAGCGGCGTGCACAGGTGCAACGCTGACCGGCAGAAATGAATGCCGACTGAATGATGGTGTAAACGGCGGCATCGAGGTCCGCGACCTGATCCACCAACAGCGGGTTGTTGCCGCCCATTTCCAGCGCGAGGATTTTGTCTGGACGACCGGAAAACTGCTTATGCAGGTGATTGCCGGTACGGCTGGAACCGGTGAAGAACAGACCGTCGATGCCCGGGTTCGCCGCCAGGGCGATACCGGTTTCGCGAGCGCCTTGCAGCAGGTTCAGCACACCGGCCGGCAAACCGGCTTCGATCCAGCACTTGACCGTCAGCTCGGCGACTTTCGGGGTCAATTCGCTCGGCTTGAACAGCACACTGTTACCGGCCAGCAGCGCCGGCACGATGTGACCGTTCGGCAAGTGACCGGGGAAGTTGTAAGGACCGAACACCGCCACCACACCGTGTGGCTTGTGGCGCAACACCGCCGTGGCGTCGCCCAGCGGGCCGCTCTTCTCGCCGGTACGTTCGCGGTAGCTCTGCACCGAGATCGCAATCTTGTTGACCATGCTGGTGACTTCAGTCGCCGCTTCCCACAGGGGTTTACCGGTTTCTTCACCAATGGTGCGAGCCAGTTCGTCAGCATGATTCTTCAGCGCAGCGGCAAAGGCTTCCAGCACACTGATGCGTTCATCCAGGGTACGGCGAGCCCAGCCCGGGAACGCCTGACGCGCAGCTTGCACAGCCGACTCGACCTGACCGGCCGTGGCGCCTTCGCCGGCCCACAGCACTTGCTGGGTCACCGGGTTTACCGATTGAAAGCTTTCACCCTGGCCAGCCAGCCATTCACCGGCGATGTATAGCGAATTCATTATTTCGACTCCCGAGCAGCGGACAACGGAACGGCGCGCACTTGATCGCCAGCGTTGAGTTGAAGGCGTTTGGCGGTCAGCGGATCGACCACTAAAGTGCCGGCGGCGAAGCGTGCTGGCGCGGCAGTGATCCGGCAGTCTTCGCGCTTGCGGTTATGAATCAGGAACGGCGTGGCGTCGTCACCCGGGGTGCCGATGGCCAGCACCAGCGCCTGGCTGTCGCGCACTGCGCGAATCTTGGCGGTTTCGCATTCCACCGCAGGGCCGGCATCGAAGATGTCGACGTAGCCTTGGTAGCTGAAACCTTCGCTCTTGAGCATCGACAGGGCCGGCTCGGTGTCCGGGTGAACCTGGCCGATCACGTTGCGCGCGTCTGGCGACAGGAAGCAGGTGTACAGCGGGAATTTCGGCATCAGTTCGGCGATGAACGCCTTGTTGCCCACGCCGGTGAGGTAATCGGCCTGGCTGAACTCCATCTTGAAGAAGTGTCGACCCAGGCTTTCCCAGAACGGCGAACGCCCGGCGTCATCGGACACACCGCGCATTTCGGCGATGATCTTGTTGCCGAACAGTTGCGGGAACTCGGCGATGAACAGCATCCGCGCCTTGGCCAGCATGCGGCCGTTGAGGCCACTGCGGTAATCGGCGTGCAGGAACAGCGAGCACAGTTCAGAGTTGCCGGTCAGGTCGTTGGCCAGGAACAGCGTCGGAATTTCGCGATAGATGTTCAGCTCTTGCGAGGCGCTGACGGTCAGGCCTACGCGAAAGTTGTACCAGGGCTCACGCAGGCCGACGGCACCGGCGATGGCGGAAATGCCCACCACGCGGCCATCGTCATCTTCGAGCACGAACAGGTAGTCCGCATCGCCCCGCCCGGCTTCGCCGCGAAAGGTCTTCTCGGCCCAACCGACCCGATGGGCCAGACGCTCTTCGTTGGCCGGCAAGGTGGTCAGGCCGGTGCCGGTGCTACGGGCCAGGTCGATCAGAGCGGGTAAATCGCTGCTGCGTACGGGACGAACGATCATGCTATCTCCTCAAACGGGCCGCTGACGCCACCCGTGAAACTCGCTGCTTTACTCAGCATTCACTCTTTATAGGCATAGCAGCAGGCGTTAAACCGCCACCAGGCGCACGCTGGCACCTTCACCGACGCCCAGGGCTTCGGCGGCTTCCAGATCCAGGGTCACGGGTTTGCCCGGCGCGTAATCGAGCTCAAGCAAAACAGCGCGGTAATCCTGCAACTGGGCGTTGGCCACCAGATACTGACGACCGGCACCTTTGACTGGCTCACCGATTTTCACCGGGACGACACGGCTTTGGGCGATCGAACGGATCCCCGAGACGCGGGCATGCAGGGTCGGGCCACCGTCGAAAATGTCGATGTAGTGATCGGTCTCGAAGCCTTCGCGCATCAGGATGTCGAAGGTGATCTGCGCCCGTGGGTGCACTTGGCCCATCGCCTCTTGAGCGGAATCCGGCAGCAACGGCACGTAGATCGGGTAATGCGGCATCAGCTCGGCCAGGAACGTGCGGCTTTTCAGGCCACACAGACGCTCGGCGGCGGCGTAGTTGAGGTCGAAGAAGTTGCGACCGATGGCATCCCAGAACGGCGAATCACCATTTTCATCGCTGTAACCGACGATCTCGGTCACCACCGAATCGGCAAAGCGCTCCGGATGGCTGGCCACGAACAACAGGCGACCACGGGAGTTGAGCTCAGCCCAAGGCGAACCCACCAACTCCGGCTTCACGTAGAAACTGGTCAGCAAACTGTTGCCGGTCAGGTCGTGGCACTGGGAGAGCACGTGGATCTTGTTGTGAATCTTCAGCTCGCGGGAGGCGTGCACGAAGGTTTCATTACGGAAACTGTAAAACGGCTCGGAATAACCGGCCGAGGCAACAATCGCCGAACAACCGACCAGTTTGCCGGTGGCCGTGTCTTCAAGGACGAAGAAATAGCTCTCTTCACCGTTGAAGCTGACTTCGGCGGCGAACGAAGCTTCGCTTGCCGCGATCTTGTCGCTCAGGCGTTCAACGTCATCCGGCAAGGAAGTGACACCAATCGGGCTGTCCGCAGCCAGACGCTGTACCTCGCCCAGATCAGCCATTTGCGCGGGGCGCATCACCAGCATGGTGTCACTCCTTAATCTCAGAACTTACAGAAGAAAAAAACCCGGGCCATCCCTGAAACAACTCAGAGTCAACTGTGGGAGCTAGCCTGCTAGCGATATCGTCCTGTCAGGCAACAATGATGTTGGCTATCAGGCCCTCATCGCTAGCAGGCTAGCTCCCACACTTTTGATCCAGCCCGAAACAAATATTTGGATCGACGCCTGAAATCATCAGGCGTCGAAGGGTCTATCAGGCTTGCGTCAGTTTTGCCGCCGCACGTTCGAAGCGGTCCAGACCGGCATCGATATCGGCGTCTTCAACCACCAGGCTTGGCGCGAAACGAATCACGTCCGGGCCGGCTTGCAGAATCATCAGGCCTTCACGCTCGGCGGCGTTGAAAATGTCTTTGGCCTTGCCTTTCCAGGCATCGCTCAGCACGCAACCGAGCAGCAGGCCCAGACCGCGGACTTCAGTAAACAGGCCGTACTTCTCGCCGATCTGCTCAAGACGGGTCTTGAACTTGTCGTGCTTGGCATTGACGCCGTTCAGCACTTCAGGCGTGTTGATCACATCAATCACCGCTTCAGCCACAGCGCACGCCAGCGGGTTGCCGCCATACGTAGTGCCGTGGGTGCCGACGACCAAGTGTTTGGCCAGGTCTTCGGTGGTCAGCATCGCTGCAATCGGGAAACCGCCGCCCAGGCTCTTGGCACTGGTGAGGATGTCCGGAGTCACGCCGTAATGCTGATAGGCGAACAGCTTGCCGCTGCGGCCCATGCCGGTCTGGACTTCGTCGAAAACCAGCAGCGCGTTATGCGCGTCGCACAGTTCACGGGCACCTTGCAGATAAGACAGCTCGGCCGGCAGTACGCCGCCTTCGCCCTGGATCGGCTCCAGAACCACCGCGCAGGTCTTGTCGGAAACAGCGGCTTTGAGCGCGGCCAGATCGTTGTAAGGCACGTGGGTGATGCCGGTGATCTTCGGACCGAAGCCGTCGGAGTACTTCGACTGGCCACCGACGTTCACGGTGAACAGGGTACGGCCGTGGAAGCTGTTGAGCGCGGCAACGATCTCGTACTTCTCGGTACCGAAACGGTCATGGGCCACGCGACGGGCCAGCTTGAAGGCGGCCTCGTTGGCTTCGGCGCCGGAGTTGCAGAAGAACACGCGCTCGGCAAAAGTGGCGTCGACCAGCTTATGGGCCAGGCGCAAGGCCGGCTCATTGGTGAACACGTTCGATACGTGCCACAGCTTGTTCGCTTGCTCGGTCAATGCAGCGACCAGCGCCGGGTGCGCATGGCCCAATACGTTAACGGCAATCCCGCCGGCGAAGTCGATCAGCTCGCGGCCAGACTGGTCCCAGACACGGGAACCGGCGCCACGCACAGGAATGAAAGCGGCAGGCGCGTAGTTGGGAACCATTACCTGGTCGAAATCGGCGCGTTCTACCGCAGCGTGCTCAACGGACATCGGAGTCTCCTGAAGAGGAACGCTCGCCTGAAACTGGCGAGCTTGGTGAGGATTGTAAGGACAGTTTTCAGCCCGGCCTTGCCGCCAAGCGACAACTTCTTATAGCGCAAACACAGGTTTTGCCCGGGTTTACGGCAATGCGACAAATACCGTCGCAAAGGCGCAGTTTAAACTGCCTGCGGGGTTTGCGGCAGGTTGCGAGGATCTTACTCATCCGGATTTTACGGTGGCGGTATATATGTACCGCACGTCGCTGGCGCTCATGGTGTTTTCTGAAGCCTTCTTAACGCCAACGGCAACCTTCATGAGCCTTACCAACGAAAATCCGGACGCTATCCATCTCGATCCGATGCCCCCCTTCAACAGGGACACCCATTACCAGCATCTGATGAGCGTCATTCCCCCTTGGCTGACGCAGGCGACCCTGCAAAAGCGTGAAGCCTTGAGAAAGGCCAAACCTCGTCTGCCAGCCGGGTTCAACAACACGCCCCGCAGCCAGCACGCCGAATTACGCACACTCAATGCCTTGCACTGGCGAGCGCAGAACCGCGTCGATCAGTCCCTGGCCAACCTGAAAAATGCCAGCGACTTTGCCGAACCGTTACTGGTAGCAGCGCTCAAGGAGCGCTTCGGCCTTGAGCTGGACGTTCACCAAACCTTTTTGCGTCTTTATATTCCCGCCCATATCCCGTGGCTGCGGCTGAAGTCGGGCGCGGCGCGCATCTGGACGGTGTCACTGCTGGACGCCGCACTGCACAACTTCGAAAGCGGCGAAACCCAAGACGATGCGTTCGAGGCGGCGTCGACCTACATCAGCCCACCCTCGCCCACCGGACAATTCAATGAACTGCCGCACGTCTTGAGACAAATGCCGATCAGCGCATTTACCCGGCTCTGCCGGGACCTGGATATCGGCGAACACTATAAAAAATACCTCGAAGAGAATCTGGGCATCAGCAATCCAGTCGTCGCGAGCCTCCTGCAATCCCGAGTACGCGACAGCCAGAAGGCGGCACTCACCGCCGCCCTGTACATGGCAAAGCTGCAAAGCTGTGTCGGTGCCGATCCTCATCGCCTGATCCAGAGCATCAGCGATGGCTTACACCCTTCGCGACTGCGCGGCCACTCGTGGTTCTGCCACGAACTGAGCATCATGAACGCCCGCCTGACCGGTATTGTGCTGTTCGGCCCGAACCTGGAGCTCGTGCGCGAAGCGGCCCGAGTAGTGGCCTACATTCCTGACGACCCCGAGCATCCGCTCAAGGAGTACCCCTCCACCGCCGCATTCGCCCAAGAGCTGATCCAGCGCCTGCGCACTCATGACTACCAGACGTTCTTCAGTCGCTTTATCGATCATCAGGACCGTGGGCACTTCTTCGGACAATTGAATGATCGACTTGCCCCCATCACCTGGCAACCGATCCAGCCCGGCGATGCGCGTCCCACCTGGAGAGAAAACCCTGATCACCGACCCAATCTCCAGATTGCCGCGACGCCGATTAACGGCGACCTGTGGGTGCATCTTTACCGCCGAAAACTCGACAAGATCCTCAACGATGCACGAGTCATCGCGGTCTCCACCGCAACGGTCGACCAAAAAGCCCGCTGGGCGCTATGGGACTCCTTCAGTGAAATCGCCTCGGCATTGATCAACATCGTCGCGTTCGTCGCCCTGCCGTTTGTGCCGTTTCTCGGCGAGTTGATGCTGGCCTACATGGCTTACCAGTTACTCGACGAAACCTTCGAAAGCATTGTCGACTGGGCAGAAGGCCTGTCCCTTGAAGCCTTCGAGCATTTCATGGGCGTGGTTGAGTCGGCGGTGCAACTGGGCACATTTGCAGCGGGAGGTGTTATTGCAGCGAGCGAATTCCGGGCTGTTCTACCCCGGGAAATCGTGCAGTTCATCGACCGCTTCAATCCGGTAAAAACTCCTAATGGCGACACCCGCTACTGGAAGCCCGATTTGAGCACCTACGAACAACCCGTCGCACTCCCCACCGATGTCAAACCCGATGAGTTCGGGCTGCACCATCACACTGGAAAAACCCTGCTGGCGCTGGAAAACAAACGCTATGACGTGTCCCGGGATCCAGTGACCGGCGAGTATCGCATCGAACACCCGACTCGCCCCGAAGCCTACAAACCCGCGCTGAAGCACAACGGCAACGGCGCGTGGCAGACCGAGGTCGACCAGCCGCTGAGCTGGGATCAGGCCACTGTCTTGCGCCGTATCGGCCCCGACATGCAGCGCTTTTCGGCGCAAATGCGTGAACGAATGCTCAGCATCAGCAACTGCCATGAGAACGCCCTGCGCAAGATGCATGTGAATGCCGGGCAACTACCGCCATTGCTGGCCGATACGCTCAAACGCTTCAAGATCGATCAGGACATCCAGACCTTCATCGACCTGATCGGCAGCGAACAGCCGAACGACTACCAGAAAGCGGACTTCATCACGCAACTGGAACTGCTCTATGACTACAACTACTGGCCCGCTGACAAAGGGTTGCGACTGGTCGATGCAAAAGCGCGAACCCTTTGGGAACGCAGCACCGCCAACCAACCCGTGGTGCAGATCAATCAAACGCAATTGAGCAACGGCGACCTGATCAAAACGCTGTTTGTGAGGCTCGGGGAAAGCGAAACCAGAACGCTGATGGGTGAAAGTTTCGGCACACCATCTCCCAGCCTCGACACCCGCGCCCGCACATTGCGCAGGGCACTAAAAGCACTCGCCGAGAGCAAGCGGGAAACCCTGTTCGACAATCGATACCGTCGGCTCGAACGCACCACCTCCCCGCTGGCGCAAAAACTCATCGACGCCGAACACGGTTTACCGACCAGCGTGGCAGAAGCACTGCTGCAAACCGCCAGCGATCAAGAGCTGCAACAACTTGAGCGCGGTACCTTGTCCAAACGCCTCACACAGCTCACCCGTGAAGCCCGGGAACACGTCAGGGTGACCCGAGCTTACGAAGGTCTGGAGATCAGCTCTGGCGCCAACAACCCCGACACCGATCGACTGGCCCTGCACACCCTGAAGCGACTGCCTGGCTGGTCGGGGCAGTTGCGCCTGGAGATCCGTGAGTACGCCCATGACGGACGTCTGCTCGACAGTATCGGCAATGCCGATGCACCGACCCGCAAAGTACTTGCACTGAATCCAGACGGAACCTATCAGGCCTATGACGACACGGGTCTTGAGCTCAGCGGCGCGAACACGTTCTACCTTGATCTGCTGCAGGCGCTGCCCGACAGCGAGCGCTCGGCGCTGGGCATCCACATCGGCGAGGGTGAAAAACTCAGGCAACTGATTCGCGCGCACGCCCTGAACCGCGATGAACTGCTCACGGTCCTGGCGCAACATCCGGTTCTGAAACCCACCTACGACCCGACCGTCATGCGCTTGCTCGGTGGCACAGAGGGCTACCATCGCGCGCCGTTCGGTACGCCGACATTACAATCCCACGCCCATCAGCTGTTTCCCCAGCTGTCGCGCGAGGAACTGCAAACCTTTGTCGAGCGGTTACAACGGCACCCGACCGGCCCACGGGCAGAACTGACCCGACTCATGGTCAGTCACGCCCAATTGAGCAATGACCTGCACCTCTGGCGTAACGAAATCCCGCAGTTGCTGCCGGATACTCCGATCAGAATCACCCCTGAGCAATTCAGCATTCAGCAGCGAAATCGCCGACACCTGGCGGATGAATTGCTCGACTGCTGGCGACAACAAGCCTCACTGCGCGGCGGCGAGGATCAGCTTGTCGAGTTCAGTTTTTCCCAACCGATACTGGGCGAGCTTCCGGTACTCAGCGAAAGCTTCAGTCACGTGACAAGCCTTTCGCTGGATGGCCATATCGCCACCCGTGGAATGCATGAGTTCTTGCGAGGGTTCTCAGGCTTGCGCCGCCTGGCCTTGCGCGGTTTCACCCTGAATCATCTTCCAGAAACCATCGTGCAATCGCCAAACCTCACCGAACTGATTCTCAGCGAATGTGCCATCACCCTTACCCCACAGAGTCATGCCACCCTGGCAGCGCTGAACAAACTGGTGCTTCTGGACCTGTACAAAAACCCGCTGGGGCTCAGCCCCACTGTCGAGAACATGCCGCAGCTGAGCTACATCGACGTATCGGACACCGGCATTTCCGGCTTCCCGGCCGGTGTACTGACCCGCCCACACCTTCGCACCATTCTGCTCAATGACAACAGCCTCCAGGAGCTGCCCGCCGCGCTCTTCGATCTCCCCTCCACGACCAGAGATGGCGTGGACCTGGGTGGTAACCCGCTCTCTACTGCTGCCCGCGAGCGCATAAAAAAACATTTCGGCTACACGCGTCAGGACTTCGGCGTGTTTGCCGAACAGGCGGATGTCAATCGAGTGCAAACGCTTTACCCGAGCATGGATCATGAAGAAGCGAGTGAGTTTATCTATCTGCTACCCGGCACACTGGCCGACGGCAGAGTGGAGATCACGCGCCTTGAAACCGAATTCAACACCCTCGGCAATGAGCTGTCAGCCTGGACGGCAAACGTCCCGGCGATGCACCCGACGAGCGGCGCTCCGTTCACCGCGCAGCAATTGCTCGAAGAACACTCGATCCGGGATGAATTCAAACGGATTGTGGAACGTTGCTGGCGCCGGCAAACCGATCTGGACGACTTCAATCAGCACCTTCAGCCCACCTACGAGCTGACCCTGCCCACCGTCATTACCGGTGACCTGCCGGCGATGCGTGCAGACTTCAGTCACGTTTCGTTGCTGTATCTGCACAGTGATGATGGATTGACCTCAGGGGCCGGACGCTTTCTGGAGAGTTTCCCCCAGCTCAAAGGGCTGACCATCCGAAACTACCGACAGGAGAGTCTCCCCGAACCAATTTTCAGGATGGGCGAACTGACCGCACTGTCGATGACCGATTGCCAACTCACCCTGACTGCGCAAAGTGCGCTGGAATTGGCACAGATGGAGCGCCTGGACTACCTGGACCTGAGCTACAACCCGCTGGGTGCCACACCAGATGTGAGTCAGATGCCCCATCTCACGACCCTGCTGCTGAACAACACCGGCATCACCGAATTGCCGCCGGGCCTGTTGCAACTCAAATCCCTGGACACCGTGGACCTGAGCGCAAATGCGATCACCCATATACCCGCCGACATTCTGGAATTGTCGCTGGACGTCGGCGAGGGCATCAATCTGAGAGGCAACCCGCTGTCTGAAGAAAGCGTGCAGCGGCTGATCAGTTATTTCCAGCAGACAGGCGTCGACTTCGGCGTCGATGAGGTCATTGATTACGCGGAAGTGGAGATGTCATCGTCCGAAGGCTCTGACGTCGATGAGTGATCGACGCCAGACTTAACGACAGGGTCAACCGCGTTCGGACGGCACCGACGACAACTCGAACGGGCTACTGCTGCGCCGCTGGTTACGATCTTCCCGCGGCGTGGCGCCGAAGAAGTTGCGGTAGGCACTAGAGAAATGCGGCCCCGAAGAGAAGCCACACGACAGGCCGATCTGGATGATCGACTTGCTGGTTTGCATCAACATCTGCCGGGCCTTGTTCAGGCGCAATTCCAGGTAATACTGGCTCGGCACACGGTTGAGGTATTGCTTGAAGATCCGCTCCAGCTGCCGACGGGATACGCACACGTGCTGGGCGATTTCGTCGGTGGTCAGCGGCTCTTCGATGTTGGCTTCCATCAGCAACACCGCTTGGGTGAGCTTCGGATGACTGGAGCCCAAGCGGTTCTGCAACGGAATACGCTGGCGCTCGCCGCCCTCACGGATGCGTTCGACCACCAGCTCTTCCGACACCGCACCGGCCAGTTCGGCACCGTGATCACGGGCCAGCACCGCCAACAGCAAGTCAAGCACCGACAAGCCACCGCATGCAGTGAGGCGATCGCGATCCCAGTCGAACAGATGACTGGTGGCAATCACCTTCGGGAAGCGCTCGGCGAAATCGTCCTGCCAGCGCCAATGCACGGCAGCGCGATAACCGTCGAGCAAACCCAACTGCGCCAACGGGTAAACACCGGCCGACAAACCGCCGATCACACAACCGGCGCGCACCAGTTGTTTCAGCGCACTGCTGAGCGCCGGCGCGAGCGAGGTCGGTGGTTCGTCGGCGAGCAGGAACAGTTTCTGGAAGTTTTCGAGCTTGCCGGCCCACGGTTCACCCGGCAATTGCCAGGCACCTTCGGTCGGCGGTTCGGCCTGCAAGAACGACAGCTCGTAAACAACGTCCGGGTGCACACGCTGGGCAACACGCAAGGCCTCCTCAGCCAGCGCAAGCGTCAGAGCTTTAGTGCTGGGCCAAATCAGGAAACCAATTCGATGGGCAGTCATGGCGGGCAATCCGAAACGAAGAACAGTGATGAAGGCATGGGCCAATGCTAGCCCGTAAATGAACGCAAATCTCAAAACCGATGGAAATCAAACTGTGGGAGCTGGCCTGCCAGCGATGGCGGTGTGCCTGTGCCAAAGATGCAAACTGGCCCACCCCTATCGCTGGCAGGCCAGCTCCCACAGGGATCGGGACCGACCTCTAAATCGCGAAGCATGCACTATCCCGGTGCACAACGGCAGTCCTGATTATTTCAAGCTGCCAGACAGGAATTGCTGCAAACGTTCAGACTGCGGATTGACCAGCACTTCGCGCGGGTTGCCGCTTTCTTCGACGACGCCTTTGTGCAGGAAAACCAGTTGGTTCGACACTTCACGGGCAAAGCCCATTTCGTGCGTTACCACCACCATCGTCCGGCCTTCCTGTGCCAGGGCCTGCATGACTTTCAGCACGTCACCGACCAATTCCGGGTCGAGGGCCGAGGTCGGTTCGTCGAACAGCATCACCTCAGGCTCCATCGCCAGCGCACGGGCAATCGCCACACGCTGCTGCTCGCCACCGGACATATGGCCAGGGTAAGCATCTTTGCGATGAGCGACACCGACCTTGTTCAGGTAATGCTCGGCCTTCTCGCGGGCTTCGGTCTTGGACATGCCGAGCACGTGGACCGGCGCTTCCATGATGTTTTCCATCGCGGTCATGTGCGACCACAGATTGAAATGCTGGAACACCATCGACAGGCGCGAACGCATGCGTTGCAGCTGTTTCGGGTCGGCGGCTTTCAGCGCGCCGTCCTTGTTGGCGACCAGTTTCAACTCTTCGTTGTTGAGCAGAATCTTGCCCGCGTGCGGCTGCTCGAGCAGGTTGATGCAGCGCAGGAAAGTACTTTTGCCGGAGCCACTGGAGCCGATGATGCTGATCACATCGCCAGCCGCCGCTTTCAGGGACACGCCCTTGAGCACTTCGTGACTGCCATAGCGTTTATGCAGGTCTTGGACTTCAAGTTTGTACATGCGGTCGGTTCTCACAAAAACAGTCAGTCAGTCGTTGAGCAAGCGCCCGTGACGCAGCGCTTCGCGCCCCGCCACCTTGGCCAGCCAGAAACCGGGTTGGGCATAACGCAGCCGTTCAATGGCAAACAGCACCCCGGACGTACCAGCACACACCGTGCTGACCCGATCCGATAACGGATCGATCACTTCAAAAATCTCGTCGCCCGCTTCAACCCACTCACCGGGTTTACGCAGGAAACTCACCACGCCCGGATGCGGCGCGAACAGCAATTCGGTGCCTTCGAACGGCATGCCTTCGCAAGCGTCTTGCGCAGGTTTTGGCCACTCACCGCTAATCAAGCCTTGTTCGGCGAGGAACGCCAGAATGCCTTCGGCGTAAGCCTCCGCCTCTGGGCGACCGGTATCCGACTGACCACCCAATTCAATGGTAGTCGCCAGGCACGCCAGTGGAATCTGCGCGTCCGGAAACAGACGCGACAGACGCAGCCATGGCAGCGAGCACGCTTCATCAAAGGAGCTGCCGCCGGAATCTTCCGCCAGCAGACCGACCTTGACGTTCAAGTGCGCAGCCAGTGAACGCCAATGCGGCCAGTGTTGCGGCAAGGCGTACATGTGCAGCGCCGCTTCGCAATCACAATGCAAATCCAGCACCACGTCGGCGGTGCAGGCATGGCTGAGCAAAATGCGCTGCATGCCTTGCAGCTGACTGGCAGCCGGTGGCAATGCAGCCAGCACATCGCTCATGGTTTCACGGATCAAACGGATATTGGCGTGAGGATCGTCACCCAGGTGCCCTTGCAGCTCAGCGGCCACGGGCTCGCTCAGTTCGACGAAGTCCCGGTTGAAGTTCTTGCCGCTGCCGGCCTCGAAACGCCCCTGATGGTTACCCTGAAGCAGTTGACCGAGGCCCAGTGGGTTGGCCACCGGCACCAGTTCGATCACGCCATTGAGCAAGCCTTGGGCTTCGAGTTCGCTCAGGCGCTTTTTCAGCTCCCAGGCGGTACGCATCCCCGGCAGTTCATCGGCGTGCAGGCTGGCCTGGATGTAGGCTTTGCGCTCGCCAGTACCGAAGCGGAACACCGAAATCTGGCGTTCGCTGCCCAGGTGGCTCCACGGCAATACATGATCGATGCGTTCCATATCAGTGCTTCCGCGGGGCCAGATAGCCCAGCCAGCGGTGCTCGGCCATCTTGAACAGGCGCACCAGAATGAAGGTCAGGCACAGGTAGAACACGCCGGCGGTGATGTAGGCTTCGAACGGCAAGTAGAACTGAGCGTTGACCGTGCGCGCGGCACCGGTGATGTCAATCAGGGTCACGATGGACGCCAGACTGGTGGTCTGCAGCATCATGATCACTTCGTTGCTGTACTGCGGCAGTGCCCGGCGCAGGGCCGACGGCAACAGGATCCGCTTGTACATTTTGAAGCGCGACATGCCCATGGCCTTGGCCGCTTCGATCTCGCCGTTCGGCGTGGCACGCAGGCTGCCGGCGATGATTTCAGCGGTGTAGGCGCTGGTGTTGATGGCGAAGGCCAGGCACGCACAGAACGTGGCGCTGGACAGCCATGGCCAGAGGAAGCTTTCACGCACCGCTTCGAACTGCGCCAGACCGTAGTAGATCAAAAACAGCTGCACCAGCATTGGCGTGCCGCGAATCACGTAGGTGAACAGCCAGGCACTCATGTTGACGACCGGCTGCTTGGAGACGCGCATCAGCCCCAGCGGCAACGCCGCCAGCAGACCGAAAAACAGCGACAGCGCGAGCAGTTTGAGGGTGGTCACCAGGCCGCCGAGGTACAGCGGCAAGGCCTCCCAAATGACGTTGTAGTCGAAGATCATAGATCAGCCGCCCTTACGCCTACCGAGTAGCGCTTCTCAAGGTGACGCAATGCCAGCAACGAGACGCTGGTAATCACCAGGTACATCGCCGCCACTGCGAGGAAGAAGGTGAATGGCTCGCGGGTAGCGTCTGCCGCCTGCTTGGCCTTGAACATCATGTCTTGCAGACCGACCACCGAAATCAGCGCAGTCGCCTTGGTCAGTACCAGCCAGTTGTTGGTAAAACCCGGAATCGCCAGACGAATCATCTGCGGCACCAACACCCGGAAGAACACCTGAAAACTACTCATGCCGTACGCCATGCCGGCTTCCGCCTGCCCCTTCGGGATTGCCATGAAGGCACCACGGAAAGTTTCCGACAGGTACGCACCGAAGATGAAACCCAGGGTGCCAATACCGGCGGCCAACGGGTTCAGGTCGATGTAATCGTCATAGCCGAGCATCGGCGCGACGCGGTTGAGCAGGTCCTGGCCGCCGTAGAAAATCAGCAGGATCAGCACCAGATCGGGAATACCGCGGATCACCGTGGAATACAGATCGCCCAGCCAGGCCAGCCAGCGTATTGGGGACAGACGCAGCGCAACGCCGATCAGACCCAGAACAATGGCCAAGACCATGGACGACAAGGCGAGCTGAAGCGTCAGCCATGCGCCATCGAGGATGACAGCCCCGTAGCCTTTCAACATGATTCAGGTCCTCGAAAGTTGGGATGAAAAAATGGCGCAAACCTCAGAGATCCTGTTGCTTGCGCCATTTCGGACTTGTTGCGGGGACGATTACTTGCCGTAGATATCGAAGGCGAAGTACTTGTCCTGGATTTGCTTGTACTTGCCGTTCTCGCGAATGGCCGCGATCGCGGTGTTGATCTTGTCTTTCAGCGCGTCGCCCTTGCGAACCGCGATACCCACGCCGTCGCCGAAGTATTTGACGTCGGTGAAGGCCGGGCCAACGAAAGCGAAACCTTTACCGGCGTCGGTTTTCAGGAAGCCGTCATCCAGCAGCGTAGCGTCTGCCACGGTGCCGTCGAGGCGGCCAGCGGCCACGTCGAGGTAGATTTCGTTCTGCGAACCGTAAGGCTTGATCTCGGCACCCAGCGGGGCCAGGACTTCGCGGGCGAAACGCTCGTGGATCGAACCACGTTGCACGCCGATGTTCTTGCCCTTCAACTCAGCCAGATTTTCGCTGACCTGAGTGCCGGCCTTCATGACCAGGCGAGCCGGGGTGTTGTAGTACTTGTTGGTGAAGTCCACGGACTTCTTGCGGTCTTCGGTGATCGACATGGACGACAGGATCGCGTCGATCTTGCGCACTTTCAGTGCCGGGATCAGGCCGTCGAACTCTTGCTCGACCCACACGCACTTGACCTTCATCTCTTCGCACAGGGCGTTGCCGATGTCGTAGTCGAAACCCACGATGCTGCCGTCCGGCGCTTTGGAGGCGAACGGAGGGTAAGCTGCTTCGATACCGATTTTTACGGGCTTGTCATCGGCGAAGGTCGGCAGGGACAGCACGGACAGTGCCAGGGCGCCAAGCAGCACAAGTTTCTTCATCTTGGGACTCCATCGGTAAAGGGCAAAAACGGCAGAGTGAGCGACAGCCCAATATGCGAATGGGTTAAACCGTAAAGCGGTGCTGCGTCCTAGGAACCGTACGCTGATTTCAACGCAGGCAACGACGAGCGAGTGATCGGCATTCTAACGACAGGCCCGAAGCCGATATTTCTTCAATGCGACAACAAATTACAGATGCACCGAGAAAGCCGCTTGAGCGCGTTGACAGCCTTGCAATTTCATGCAAGAGCAAAAGACAGTGAACCGATCTATATTGCAAATTGCGGGCCTATTATTGGCAAACCCTTCTAATCCGGCAAGCGCAGCGTGGTGTCTTATTTTTCATGCCGGGTTGAGAGGCCCTGAAACGGGGCTTTGCGTTTCCCATCGCCCCGTAGCGGAGCGCGCGGTTACACATTCAGTTACTTGAAGGGTGATGGGTAACAGTGGGAATGGGCCTACGGCGCAAGTCGATAATTATTGGACGTTGTTTATGCGGTGTCGGACAGATTGCTTTCGCGAGCAGGCTCGCTCCCACAGGTTTTTCGGGGATGACTTAGATTTCATGCACTCCACAAATCCCTGTGGGAGCGAGCCTGCTCGCGAAGAGGCCAGAGCAGACAACACAAAATCATCAGGCAACAAAAAGCCCCACCAGGCTCAACACCTGACAGGGCTTCGATGACTCAGGAATCGGCGCTTACGCGACGTTCATGGTCTTGTGCGTATCAATCAAATGCTGCACCACACCCGGATCGGCCAGGGTCGAAATATCCCCCAACCCATCGTATTCCGCCGTCGCAATCTTGCGCAGAATCCGGCGCATGATCTTGCCCGAACGGGTTTTCGGCAGCCCTGGCGCCCACTGGATGACATCCGGTGAAGCAATCGGGCCGATCTCTTTACGCACCCAGTTTTTCAGCTCCAGACGCAGCTGCTCGCTTGGCTCTTCGCCACCGATCAACGTGACGTAGACATAAATGCCCTGCCCCTTGATGTCGTGCGGCACACCGACCACCGCCGCCTCGGCGACTTTCGGGTGAGCGACCATCGCGCTTTCGATCTCGGCGGTGCCCATGCGGTGCCCGGAAACGTTGAGTACGTCATCCACGCGACCGGTGATCCAGTAGTAACCATCGGCATCACGACGCGCACCGTCACCGGTGAAGTACATGCCACGGAACGTCTTGAAGTAGGTATCGACGAAGCGGTCATGGTCGCCATACAGCGTGCGCGCCTGGCCTGGCCACGAGTCGAGAATCACCAGGTTACCCTCGGCAACGCCTTCGATGATGTTGCCCAGGTTATCCACCAGCGCCGGCACCACGCCGAAGAACGGCCGTGCCGCAGAGCCCGGTTTCAGACCGTGAGCGCCCGGCAGCGGGCTCATCATGTTGCCGCCTGTTTCGGTCTGCCACCAGGTATCGACGATCGGGCAACGGGATTGGCCGACGTTCTTGTAGTACCAATCCCACGCTTCCGGGTTAATCGGCTCACCGACCGAACCCAACAGACGCAGGCTGCTGCCATCGGCGCCTTCTACAGCGGCGGTGCCCGACGCCATCATCGCGCGGATCGCGGTAGGTGCGGTGTAGAGGATGTTGACCTTGTGCTTGTCGACGATCTTCGCCACCCGGGTGATGTCCGGATAGTTCGGCACGCCTTCGAACAGCAGCGTGGTCGCGCCATTGGCCAACGGACCATAGACGATATAGGTGTGGCCGGTGACCCAGCCGACGTCGGCGGTGCACCAGTAGATTTCGCCCGGACGGTAGTCGAACACGCGCTCGTGGGTCATCGCCGCATACAGCAGGTAACCGCCGGTGGTGTGCTGCACGCCCTTCGGCTTGCCGGTGGAGCCGGAGGTATAAAGGATGAACAGCGCTTCTTCAGCACCCATCTCTTTCGGCGCGCAGACACTGCCTGCCACTTTCATCAGGTCTTCGTACCAGATGTCGCGATGCTGGTTCCACTTGATGTTGCCACCGGTGCGCTTGCACACGATGACTTTCTGAATGCTGCTGGTTTCCGGGTTGGTCAGCGCGTCGTCGACGTTGGACTTGAGCGGGATCTTCTTGCCGGCACGAATGCCTTCGTCGGCAGTGATCACCACTTTCGAGCGGCAATCGATGATCCGACCGGCCAGGGCTTCCGGCGAGAAACCACCGAACACCACCGAGTGAATCGCGCCGATCCGGGTGCAGGCCAGCATGGCGACCACGGCTTCGGGGATCATCGGCATATAGATAGTCACCACGTCGCCGCGGTGCACATCCTGGCCGCGCAGGGCGTTGGCGAACTTGCAGACTTGTTCGTGCAGCTCGCGGTAGGTGATGTTGCGACTTTCGGCAGGGTCATCCCCTTCCCAAATAATCGCGATTTGATCGCCGCGCTCGGCCAGATGACGGTCGAGGCAGTTGTAGGAAACGTTCAGCGTGCCGTCGGCGAACCACTTGATGTCGACATGGTGATCGTCGAAGGACGTCTGCTTCACCGTGGTGAAAGGCTTGATCCAGTCGAGGCGCTTGGCTTGTTCGCGCCAGAAGCCGTCCGGGTTGACGACCGACTGCTGGTACATGGCCTTATAGGTGGCCTCGTCAGTCAGCGTGTTGGCTGCTACCTCGGGACGAACGGGATACAAAGAAGCCGCACTCATCTTTCTTACCTCGGTGGAATAGTTGTTTTTGTATGCCCCCAGTTGTAGCCGGGCGGGGCCTATAGAACCATTCGACGATGGTAGTAACAAGCCCCTACAAAATGTGGCTATACCGCAACAAGGCGCTCAACCCCGGTTATCTACAGGGGGCGTACAGCGTATTCGGGGATTGTTACCGAATTTGCCAAAGGTGTTTATCAAAAGCACGGCTATATGCACGCCACCCCCAGGCCTAAAATCGGTCTCGCCAACAAGGCAACGTGATTAACCCAGTTGCAGCCCCCACGAAGGCAGTTAATCCAAGACTCTTTTATCAAAGCTCCACACGCAATCCCAAAAAGATTGCGTGACCCCATTCGACCTCAGAAAGGTAAATTTGAAATGAAAGCTTTATGGGTTCTGGTCCTCAGCAGTCTGTGCGCAACCGCCATGGCGGATGACGTCCCGACTGATGCCGCACAGCAACAACCCGCCATTGAGGAATACACCTACTCCACCCACCTGGACATCGCCAAAGTCATATCGATGAGCGAAATCCCGAATGTCTGCGAAGTGGTTCCAGCCAAAATGGAATACGACGACTCCAAAGGTCAGCGACACATTCTGCGCTACAGCGTCATGGGTAACGGCTGCTCTAACGGCTGATCACCCGCTCTCCCCCTCCCAAGGTTCGACCCACCCGCCCGCAATTAAGGCAGATGAAGCGCCGAACCTTATATATCGATTTATACGATTTATTTAAGCGTATATTTGCGCTTTTTAATCAATTTAACTGGCGTAGTCTGAATTCCACACCCAAGGCACAAAACGCCAACGAACCTGGAGCCACTACCATGAAAACCAAACTGATCCTCGCCCTGACCCTTTCCGTCCTGGCCGCTAACACCTTCGCCGCCGATGGCTACGACCGCACTGGCTCGGCTGCTTTCACCACTGAAGCGGCTGTCGCTTCTGATGGTTACGACCATACCGGCTCGGCCTCCTTCGCTGCCGATGGTGCTGATCACGTTGGTGCAGGCAAACTCGCTTCTGACGGTTTTGATCACACTGGTGCCGCCAAAGTCGCTGCGGATGGCTTCGATCACACCGGTGCAGCCAAGGTCGCTGCGGATGGTGCAGATCACGTTGGCGCGGCTCGTCTCAGCTAATAAATGAGAACGACTTCACAGCCCGACACTGGTCGGGCTTAGTTGTGTCTGGAGCTACCGAAAACCGACTCAAAACACAACATGTAGTGAAAAAGGCAGTTTTTGATTGTTTTTTGAACAAAAATAATCGAGCGCTAAAATTTATGAAAAAAAAATCTGCACCCCTGATAGCAGCCAAAGCCCTGTAAACCCTCACTCCGGCCTAAAAACGCCTCCTGCCTCCCCTTCTCAGTGCCATTTCGTCGCACCACGCGGCCAAAAATTTCCCTATAATGCGGCGTAAATCGGGCCTGCAATATTCCCTTACAGGGGAACACGCCAGTCTGAAGCCCACGCAGAAGCTGTTCACACTTTCTGCGCCCGTCAGTGGCCTCAGAACACCCGTACAAAATTCTGTTTATTGCCTGCGTTGTACTGCTGCAAAAAACGATTTCCTTTAGATCCAACGCGGCCAGAAACGGCTGTGTGAAAAACCAACCTATCAGTTTTCACACGGGCAATCTGGCCCTCACGCAGGAGACGACACGTCATGCTGAGCTGGGACGAATTCGACAAAGAAGACAGCGGCGAGACCGTGGTAAAAGGCGCCAACGCCGGCCACGCGACTGAAGCCAACATGGACCGACTCGACACCGCTGGTGGTGTCGCCGCTCAAGAAGCTCGCGCTGTTACCGCGACTGACTCTGCCGCAATCGCCCGTGCCAAAGCTGCCCTGGACACCCTCGACGTCGCCGAAGGCCTCGCCGAACTCGAAGGCGCCTCCGCCCGCGTTGCTGTCGACGAAAAGCGCATGATCAACTGCCGTGCCGACCTCAACCAACTCGTACCGTTCAAGTACGACTGGGCCTGGCAGAAGTACCTGGACGGTTGCGCAAACCACTGGATGCCGCAAGAAGTCAACATGACTGCCGACATCGCCCTCTGGAAAGACCCGGAAGGCCTGACCGACGACGAGCGCCGCATCGTCATGCGCAACCTCGGCTTCTTCTCCACCGCCGACTCCCTGGTTGCCAACAACCTGGTCCTGGCCGTGTACCGCCTGATCACCAACCCGGAATGCCGCCAGTACATCCTGCGCCAGGCCTTCGAAGAGGCGATCCACACCCACGCCTACCAGTACTGCATCGAATCGTTGGCCATGGATGAAGGCGAGATCTTCAACATGTACCACGAGATCCCATCGGTCGCGAAAAAAGCCACCTGGGGCCTGAAATACACCCGTTCGATCTCCGATCCGAAGTTCGAAACCGGCACCGTCGAAACCGACAAAGAGTTGCTGCGCAACCTGATCGCCTACTACTGCGTTCTGGAAGGCATCTTCTTCTACTGCGGCTTCACCCAAATCCTCTCCATGGGCCGCCGCAACAAAATGACCGGCGTCGCCGAGCAGTTCCAATACATCCTGCGCGACGAATCCATGCACCTGAACTTCGGCATCGACGTGATCAACCAGATCAAAATCGAAAACCCGCATTTGTGGGATGCTGAAATGAAGGAAGAAGCGAGCCAGATGATCCTGCAGGGGACTCAGCTGGAGATTGAATACGCACGGGATACCATGCCTCGTGGGGTGTTGGGTATGAATGCGGCGATGATGGAGGATTACCTCAAGTTCATCGCGAACCGTCGTCTGTCGCAGATTGGTTTGAAAGAAGAGTATCCAGGGACGACTAACCCGTTCCCTTGGATGAGCGAGATTATGGACTTGAAGAAAGAGAAGAATTTCTTTGAGACGAGAGTTATTGAGTATCAGACTGGTGGGGCGTTGAGCTGGGATTGATTTCCTAGTTTCTCCGCGATTTGACGATGGTGTCATACATCGAAAAATCGAAAAACTGAAAGCCTCGATCTGATCGGGGCTTTTTATTCGGTCGTGGATGTTCACTCCCTCCTCACTTAGAAAATTCCTACAACACTTACAGCAGTTTCCGCCTCAACGGCCAGTCAAAACTCCAACCATTATGACAGCCCGACCGTTGAGGCATTTGCTAAAAAAATGAAGTGGACCGAAAGCCTTGCCGCATACCTAAATTCGGTGGAACTCGGCACCTCTACTTAAAGTTCATTTCTTGCCCGGTACCTAGTGAACCGTTACCATTTATCGAGCAACGGGCCTGCCGCTTCTGGGCCGCAATCACCTGAGCGCGACAGTGCGCTTTTTCTACTTTCGTCTTAGGCGCATCGACTAAATCAATGAAATATAAGGATTCTATCCCGGTCATCGACCTCTTTGCCGGCCCGGGCGGACTAGGGGAGGGATTCTCTTCAATCGGCGGCCCTGAGAAGGGAGTACGTAAGTTCCAGCTACGTGTCTCGATCGAGAAAGACCCTCTCGCTCACGCGACTTTATCTCTCCGCGCATTGTTTCGCGCTTTTCCTAAAGGTGAAGCGCCAGACGCTTACTACCAATACGTCCGGGGCGAAATTACTCGGGACGAACTTTTCAAACATCCGGATATCCCGGCGGAAGCCGTGGAGGCCTCGAAAGAAGCTAAGCTTGCAGAGCTTGGCAAAATTTCGCCAGACGAGGTTGACAACTGGATCAGGGAAGCTCTGATTGGCGCAGATGAATGGGTTCTTATAGGCGGTCCACCGTGCCAAGCATACTCTGTAGCAGGCCGAGCCCGTCGGACACGCGAGAGCCAAGAGAAGTTTGAAAGCGATGAGAAACACTTCCTCTACAAAGAATATCTGAGGATTATTCGCGAGTTCAAACCTACTATCTTCGTCATGGAGAATGTGAAAGGCATATTGTCCTCGAAGCACAGCGGCTCGAACATCTTCCAGCAAATTCTCGGGGACCTCTCGAATCCTGGTGGCGATCTTTCGTACAACATCCGCTCCTTGGTCGTCCCTAAAGATGTGGAGAAACCAGATCCACATGACTTTGTCATTCAAGCAGAACGTCACGGTCTTCCGCAGGCTCGACACAGGGTTATCCTGCTTGGGGTTCGCTCTGACGTTGCCTCGAACTGTCCTGCTCTATTGGAGCGTCCGCACAAGCTCGTAATGGAACGCAGCAAAACGGTTTTCACAGTTGGGCAGGCTTTATCAGGACTCCCTCCAATACGGAGCAAAATTTCAAGGGGAGGAGATTCTCCCGAAGCCTGGCTTTCAGCTTTGGAGGAGGCCAGTTCTATGCTTTTTCGATCCTATGAAACTGGCCGGGGAGATTTAATAGATGCTATGAAAAGTGCTGCTGAAGACGCACAGAGGCTGAAATCTAGTGGAGGTGGGTTCATACCTTGGAAAGTAGTTCCAGAAATGAATACCAAGCAACGTGAGTGGTTCCTCGACCCAAGACTGAAAGGGGTACTACAGCATGAGGCCAGGAGCCATATGCGCTCTGACCTGCATAGATATATCTTTGCAGCAAGCTACGCAAAGTTGAATGGCACCTCGCCAAAAATACATCAATTTCCTGCTCAGCTCCTCCCAGCTCATGAAAACGTTTCTTCCGACTCCGTCCCCTTTAGTGATCGTTTCAGAGTTCAAATGGAAGATGGCCCGTCTACCACTGTCGTCGCCCACATAGCTAAAGATGGCCATTACTACATTCACCCGGATCCAAGTCAGTGCCGCAGTTTGACTGTTCGCGAAGCCGCACGACTGCAGACTTTCCCTGACAATTACTTCTTCGAGGGGAATAGAACACAGCAGTACACACAAATTGGAAACGCCGTCCCGCCGCTTCTTGCTAGAAAAATCGCAGCCGTTGTCGCTGAGATCATCGACTCCTATCGTTCAGGGAAAAACCGCCAAGCGTCACTTGGCATTTGATCGAACCGGACTGACTATCGAGCAACGCAATCGGCGCCAGATAGTATCGGGGGCAGGCATCCGCAACGACGGCAAGTTTTCTGCCTGCCTCCGCCAATGAATTCGCGACCTACGTACCCAGCGCCCATAGTTTTGAACTTTCTATCTGGGTAATGGGGGGGTCAGTGCGTCTCAGGAATAGCTGGTCGAGAGAACATAGCCTCTCGACACTCTGGATGCTTCGCCCACTCAGGGTTTCTGTTCATGCCTCCCTATTTCGCGATAGGTGGAATATCGCGCTGGCCGTACTCACAGATCAAATACTTGAAAAGTCTGTGGTGGCCGCTCATCACTTGGTAAACCCGCTTCACGCTGATCACCTGCAGCGATTGGGCTTCATGTTCGCAACGCCGGCGCCTTTCCAGCCTCGGTACGACGGCACTAACCTCATTATGCCAAGCCACGACCGACCCGCTTTGCCCCGAGTGAGCCATGGTCAGTTATTACTGTCGGATCCAACAGCGGCGCCGCTCTTCCTTTACGTGCTTATGACAAGTCGATATTGTGAACAGATTGCCACTACAAAGCTCTTGGCGACATATCAATGTAAGTGATTTCGTTAGGTTTCACTCCACATTGCTCACTGGCCGACAAGGACATCTTAATGTCAGCCTTGAGGGTGGTCATGATTTGCATGCCTAAGAGAGCTGTAACATGGACAAGGAATCGCCCGTGAAAACAAAAGCATGCAGTAAGCTTATTTCTCAGGTCATTGCTGCGGAAGCGCTTCATGATGCAGACGCATGGGGCATGTGGGTAGCACTGTGGTGAAACTGAACCCTTTGCTCCGTATGGCGGTGATTGCTGGCGTAGAGGTCGCTGTCAAACTCCATGTTGCGCGGGGTGACGATCTAGATGCCCGGGACAGTGGAGGTGCCACCCCCCTGATGCTTGCTTCCGCACGAAGGAAGAAGGGCATTGTGCGGCTGCTTTTGGTTGCTGGAGCAAACCCAGAGCTGCTCGACTCCGAGGGCCGGGGAGTCATAGTCTACGCAGAGAAGGGTGGATGTCCTGAATGCATTGCTCTACTAAGAGAGGCTCTAGACGCTTTCGGCCAAGTAAATGAGAGCAGGATATCTGATGACAGTTTGTCACTGCCAAGTGAGTCCACTCCGGGCGTTGCGACGATAACGGAAGCATTTCAGGCTACCTATGAAGCGGAGGATGAAACGGCGGTAGTGGCGACTCAGAATGAGATAGCCATGTCCGAAATCTGCCTAGGCACGGCGCATCAAGAAGCGAAGTTGGAGAACACTAATAGCGAACTAGATGACCTGCTCAATTTCGAGTCCGCGATAGAACCACAAGAGTTCTTCGCCCGATCCAATAGCGAATCGGCTTCGGGGTCATTCGTTGCGATCCTCAGTTCGGAACCTGTGGTTTGGGATGGCAAGGAGGTGGATTGGGATCTCGACCTGTCAACTGCACAGATTGCCGGTGATGGTATCAGCACTAACGTTGCAGTAGCCGCCGATCACGGCGCAGAGAATGACTTCCTGAAGGTCCGTAACCGCGGCCGAAAATCGGTTAAACGCGCTGTCCTCCAGACAGGCACGCGGCTGTCGATTAATCCGGAGATATGCACCACCTGGGCGAAGGAAACCCTGATGAAGGGATGGTGCTCTTTCGATGATGTCGACCGGCTGGTCGCCCATTGTGAGGGCAATGGTGATTTCGAAGAGCTACGCATTAATCTCCAGCGCAACTTAGAAGCTGCTGGCTTCGATCTTTTCGATCATTCTGACGAGCATGATGTTGTGCTATGGGACGCCAGATCGGACATTTCAGACATATCGTCCGGCGAGCTAGCCGAAGCGATTGAGGCAGCCCTTACGCGTGAAACGAGGCTGCCAGGGACGCAAAAATTCAGCATGGACAAGTCCTACGAACAGCAGCTGCTGGGGCCAATAGCGAGGGCAAAACAGGAGCTTCAGCTAGGGATTCTCGCCTCCGAAGCCGCCGTCGGAACGATCGTCGATGTCTTCGACAGCATCCGCGACGGGTACCGAGCTCCCGATTCTGTCTCGCTGAGGATCATCATTCCCTCGCGCTTGAACCACACTGAGACGGCCGAAGTCATGGCCGCCGTGGAAACCCTTAAGTCTTGGCAGGCCAATGGTCGCAGGATGGAAGGTAAGCGGCGAAGAGAAGCGCTTGATGCGCTCGATGCGCTCGATATCTCTCTGGCGTTCCACAAGGATTTGGTCCGTTCCCTAGAGCAAAATATGGGGAGCATCGGGCACTCCATTCAGCTAGACAAACTGATTTCGGTCTATGAGGCTGCCACTGCGCGTCTTATCCGTGAGCATCTTCCCTTTGCGAGGCGTTTTGCGGCAAGGAACGTGGAGGAAGGCGAAGACCCGGAGGATGTTTTCCAAGTGGTATTCACGGGGCTGCAGCGATCGACGAGGCGTTTTGACTCAGCGCGTGGGGATAGGTTCGTTATCTATTGCACCTTCTGGATGCAACAGGCGCTAACGAGATGGCGTGCAGATGAAAGTGCATCGGTCCGTGTACCTGCGCATCGGTATCACAACTTGACGATGCTTGATCGCGTGCTAGACAAGCTCGACGCTCGCTCTGACAGCGCTGTTTCGGACAATGAACTTGCCACTGAGCTAGGGTGGACAACTGATCAAGTGCGAGAGTTTCGCAGAATACCCCGTAATGCTGAATATCCCGAAAGCATCGAGGATTGGGATGAGCTCTTACCTGCCCAGGAACATGAAGATATCTTCGACAATGCAGAAACTGTGAGGATTGTAGTGGATGCATTGGCTGAGTTGGATTCGCGTGAAGCGGCTGTGATTAAAATGCGCTTCGGAATAGGATGCGACGAAGAAATGACCCTCGAAGAAATTGGCAAGTACTACGATTTGACACGCGAACGCATTCGACAGATCGAAACTAAGGCGCTTCAACGTCTTTCTCTTCCAGCACGCAAGGCCCGCTTGAAAGAATTAATGGGGATTGAATAGCGTGGGAGTTAGAAATGCACCTCCTTATGCTGGTTCGATGCTCGAGTCACTTCGCGGGCTGGGCTACTCGCTACCTACTGCACTTGCCGATCTCATCGACAATTCCATCGCGGCGAATTCGAGCGAGGTCGCCGTTCATCTCGAATGGGCCGGTCCGGAGAGCTGGGTAAGGATCGTTGATAACGGCGACGGCATGGACGATGCTAGTCTGGAGGCCGGTATGCGGTTCGGTGCGCGCGATCCGAGGGCTGAACGCGCTGCCAGTGACCTCGGGCGCTTCGGGCTGGGTCTGAAGACCGCGAGTTTCTCGCAGGCGCGGCGACTGACCGTCGCCAGTCGGCAGAACGGTGGACCTGTCGTGTGCCTGCACTGGGACCTAGATCTCATCGGTCAGGAGTCGGGCCCCGAATGGCCAATCTTCGAAGGGCCAGCTTCGGGATCGGAGCAGCTGTTTGCGCCACTCGAACAGATGGAACACGGCACGGTTGTCCTCTGGGAGAAGCTCGACCGCATCGTGACCGATGGATTCGGCGCCACAGACATGATCGAGCTCGCGGATCGCGTTGAAGCGCATCTTGCGATGACCTTTCATCGTCTCCTCGACGGCTATCAGCCAACGCTTCGCCTCCTTCTGAACGGCAGAGGGGTTAAGCCGTGGGACCCATACCTGATGGGACATCCCGGCAAGGCGTTCGAAAGCCCTGAGTATCGCATCCTCCACACCACAGGTGTGACGGTTCAATGCCACGTCCTTCCTCATCGCGACATGCTCAAGCCCACCGAACAGGAAGCCGCAGCCGGGCCCGGAGGATGGACGCAGCAGGAGGGCTTCTACGTCTACCGCAACAAGCGTCTCCTTCTCGCTGGGGGCTGGCTTGGCCTCGGAGATGGAGGCAAGCCATGGACACGCGATGAAGCCCACAGGCTTGCCCGCATCCGCCTCGACATACCGAACAGCGCGGACGCCGATTGGAAGATCAATGTCCTGAAGTCGGCGGCCAGCCCGCCGGTACGACTTCGATCTCAGCTTAACCGTCTGGCATCGGAAACACGCGACACAGCGAGGCGGGTTTTTGCCCACAGGGGGCACATTGCGCAGGTGTCGGGCGCGCGCTCGAACGCCGTAGCAGAGGCCTGGCAGGTGCGCCGCTCGGCACAAGGGACATCCTACCGAATCGCGCGTGACCATGACCTAGTCGCCTCGATCCTGAATCGCGCCGGTGCGCTCAAGCCCGATATTCTCGCTCTACTAAGGCTCATCGAGGAGACTGTTCCCGTTCAGCGCATCTGGCTTGATACGGCGGAAGACAAGGAAACTCCGAGAACAGGTTTCGCCGGAGCACCTAACAATGAAGTGATGGAAACGTTGTCCTCAATATTCGAAGCGCTGGTGAAGTTTCGCGGACTCAACCCGACCGAGGCGCGCGAACGGCTTGGTCGCACGCCCCCATTCGACCGGCACCTCGAACTGGTTGCAGCCCTTGGAGTGAAAGATACGCAATGACGAATTCGAACCTGAAAGCTTTCGATTCAATTCTATCCATGGCGCAGAACATGCTCCGCCTCGCCGAAGAGCGCGCTCAGAGCCCTGTCACTCCGGAAATGATCGAAAAGGAGCTGACCAAGCTAGCGATCATGATGGAGGACGACTTTGCCCTCGTCGATCGCGACGCGCTCGTCGATGAACTGATCCGCCGATCAAGCCGTACGGTGGGTAAGAACGCTACTCTTTCGAGCGGTGAGGACCATGTCGTTTGGCTCGAGGCGGAAAGGAAGAAGAACTGGACCTACTGGCAGCGTTACTCCGAGTACATGGAAGCACGCATCCCTTGGACGGCCCTCGATGCCCTCGACCTTGCTACGGATGAAGTTCTGTCGCAACTCGAGGACCCGACCCGGGAAGGCGCATGGGATCGTCGCGGGATGGTCGTGGGCCACGTTCAGTCGGGAAAGACCGGCAACTACACCGGATTGATCTGCAAGGCCGCCGACGCAGGTTACAAGATCATTATCGTGCTGGCCGGCCTGCACAACAATCTGAGAGCCCAGACACAGATCCGCCTCGACGAGGGGTTCTTGGGTTTTGCCACCATCGCTGACGCTGAAGAGCTCCCTGCGGTCGGGGTGGGATTGATCGATAAGGACTTGTCTGTCCGTCCCAACGCTGCAACCAATCGAAACGACAATGGCGACTTCAACACGGTTGCTGCGTCGAGGATGAACATCAGCCCGGAACAGCGGCCATGGCTGTTCGTGGTCAAAAAGAACAAGACAGTACTCGAGCTCCTGCTGCACTGGATCCGCAACCGTGTCGCCAACCACGTTGACCCTGAAACCGGTAGCAAGCTCGTCACCAACCTGCCTCTCCTAGTGATCGACGACGAGTCCGATCATGGATCGGTCGACACGGGCGAAGACATCGTGGATGAGTTCGGCGCCCCGGATCTCGAACATAAACCCAAGACCATCAACAGGTTGATCCGCTCGATCCTCCACCACTTCTCGAGGAAGGCTTATGTCGGCTATACGGCGACGCCCTTCGCAAACATCTTCATTCATGACCGCGGGGAGACACAGGAGCACGGACCAGACCTATTCCCAGCAGCCTTCATCACCAGTCTTGCGGCACCATCGAACTATGTCGGGCCTGGCCGTGTCTTCGGATCGGCTTCCAGCACGCCTGAAGATCTACCCATGGTGCGCCCCCTGTCGGACAACGAGTTCCAGACGTGGATGCCGCAACGGCACAAGAACGGATACCGACCGCGGTGCCAGGGAGAGGACCGTGTGCCAGATTCACTCGCAGAAGCGATCCGTTCCTTTGTCTATGCCTGTTCCGTGAGGAAGCTGCGCGGACAGGGCAGCAAGCATTCCTCGATGCTCATCCACGTTACCCGCTTCACTTCGGTACAGAATGCCGTCGTTAACCAAGTTGCGACGTACGTGCGGAATCTGAAGGGCCGCTATACCCGCGGCATCGAGCTTGCGGAGCTCGAGGCGTTCATGCGCAAGGAATATGAAGAGACTTTCCTACCGGGCATGCAGGGGATCCGCTCTGCGCTCGTCGAAGGCGAAGCGTTGGAGGACTTCTCGTGGGCGGACATTCGTGCCGTCCTCCCCAATGTGCTGTCCGACATACGCGTGCGCGAGATCAACGGCAGTGCCAAGGACGCGCTCGATTATGCTGAGAACGATGTCACCGGCCTCAAGGTGATTGCCATCGGCGGTGACAAGCTTGCCCGCGGTCTAACGCTCGAAGGTCTCTGCACGAGCTACTTTCTGCGAACTGCACGCATGTACGACACGCTCATGCAGATGGGGCGCTGGTTTGGCTACCGCGACGGTTACCTCGATGTCTGCCGCCTCTACACGTCGCAGGAAATGGTGGAGTGGTTCGGCCACATCGCGGATGCCGCCGAAGAGTTGCGCCAAGAGTTCGACAACATGTTTGCGGCCGGAGCTACGCCCAAACAGTTCGGGTTGCGCGTGAAATCGCACTCTGTCCTCACGGTGACGTCGCGGGCCAAGATGAGGAACGCTCGCGCGATGCAGTTGACCTACTCCGGCGATCTGCTGCAGACCATCGTCTTTCCCAATCGCAAGGACGACATCACTGCGAACTTCAAGGCTACTAATCGCTTCATCGCCGAACTCGGTCCATCAAAGGACCTGAACCACCAGTTCTTCGTGCCGGATGGCCAGAATTGGAACGGTCACCTTTGGCGCGATGTGCCAGCTCTGAGCATAATCTCGTTCCTTCGGGACTATAGAACGCACCCGGCTAGCTTCCGGATTATGAGTCCGTTGATCGCTGACTTCATCGAGGAGATGAACAAGGGGCGTGAGCTCACAAGCTGGACGGTCGCGCTGATCGGAAAGGACAGCGGCCCCGACGACAAAGACCGCACGGTAGGTGGTTGTTCGGTCAACATGCTGCAGCGGAAGCGAACGACCGAACATGAGGATCGATACTCGATTAAGACCCTGATATCGCCTCGAGATCAGGCCATTGATCTGACGGAAGCGGAATGGAAGGCTGCGCTAGAGCTCAGCCAGAAAGCCTGGCGCAACGACACTGATCGCAACGAAGGCAAGGAGCCTCCGTCAGAACCAAGAGGACCCCAAATCCGTCGGGTTCTCGGAGAAGGCGTCGCCGAAGCAGGCATCCCGCCTCGCCGGGAACGCGGCCTGCTGATGCTCTATTTGCTGGATCCAGAGGGTGCTGGCGTCGATGAGCTGAAGGATGCCGATCCCATCGTCGCTTGGTCAATCAGTTTTCCGTCAAGCACTTCCGAGAGAAGGGTTTCCAATTCGAGGTATATCGCCAACAGCGTACTATGGGGAGGTCTCAATGAGTGGGTGGACTGAAGAGGGGCTCGCACGTGCGTGGCGAGCGCTCGCGCGCCAGGAAGCAGGGGAAGACTGGCGATTCGTCCACCTCACGAGAATTGGCGTTCTCTCGGTCGAGGCGGGATGTCACTTTCCCTTAGGTCGTGAAGCGCTGATCGTCTCCTTTCCCGGATCATGGTCGGTCAATCCGGCACGGCTGCCCGAAGGCAAGGGGTTCGACGTATCCAACATAGAAGGTCAGCTTGTGTTCGCCGGAAAGACGGCCATCGCTCTGGTGAGGCGGCCTGAAGGGTCACCGGATATCTTCGCCATCATGGTTGTTGATATCTTGAGGACGCTGGAGGCTGCAGCCGAGAACGCGAGCCGCGACGTGATGGATGCCTTCCTTGAACGGGTCAGGGAGTGGCAGGCATTTATGGCTCGAACGCACCGCCCACTTTCGTCTGATGCGCAGATCGGCCTGTTCGGTGAACTGTGGTTGCTCAATCTGCTTGCAAACACTCCCCTCGGATCGGGTGCTCTCGACTGCTGGCAGGGACCTTTGCGGGCGGCGCAGGACTTTCATGTTCGGGGTGGCGCGATAGAGGTAAAGAGCACTGTTCGAACCGGCAGTTTCCTTGCTCGGATTAACAGTATCGAGCAGCTGGATAGTGACAGGGCACCCATCTTCCTCTGCGCCTTTCGCTTTGAGGAAAACACTGATGGGGCCTCGCTCGCCGGTCTCGTGTCCGAACTCCGCGAAAGGTTCAAACTGGCCGGAGTGCGACGCGGATTCGAGGCGTTGCTCATGGTGATGGGATACCTCGACGAGCATGCAGCGCTCTATGGCCGCACGCTGACATTGAAGGACGCGAGAGCGATCCACGCGGAAGGTGACATGCCACGCCTCACTCGTGCCGCGCTGCCAGCGGCCATCCGCTCGGCGGCCTATGTGCTCGACCTTGACGCCCTCGAAGTCCCCACCATCGGACTCTCGGAGCTGATTAACGAATTTGGACTGGATTGAAATGAGCCTCGAAGAATTTCACCGCAACTTCCGCTCCGACCTGTATACGACGATTGCAGAGCGAGTTCAGGCAGGTGAAGGGCCATTCCCTTCGGAGGAGCTCGTCTTTGCTGAAAAGGTCATGGAGCATCTTGCTGAGACAGGGATTTGCGAAGAGTCCGTGGTCTGCCACTGGAACGGAAAGGTCGGCAACGCGAAGCTGCGTATCACTGGCTATGCCCTCAGCGCTGATGAAACTGCCCTCGACCTGTTTGTCAGTCATTACTTTGGAACTGAGCAACTTCAAGATCTTGCAGACTCGGATGCAACAGCCACCGCCAGTGAAGGAGTTCGCTTTCTGTTTCGCGCGGCGAGCGGAAACCTCGACGCAAAAATTGATCCAACCCATTCGGTCCGAGACCTAGTCGCGACCATTCGATCCCGCTGGAGTGACATTGACCGACTTCGGGTGTTCGTTATCACCGACGGAAAGACTAAGACTAAGCGATTTTCCAACAAGGAGGTCCATGACAAGATGGTGGCCGTCGAGTCCATGGACTTGGAAAGACTGTTCCGTCACACCGATGGAAAACCTCGGGACGAACTGGCCCTAAGCTTTGTCCAGTCAATCGGGCGACCACTTCCCTGCGTCCATGTCCCTGATCCGGATGCCGACTACGAGTATGCGCTGACTGCAATTCCGGGTCAGCTCATTCGTGACCTTTACTTACGCTTCGGATCTCGGTTGCTGGAAGCCAACGTGCGAACTTTCCTTGGCAACAAGAAGGCTGTGAACAAAGGTATTGTCGAAACGCTCCGCAAGGAGCCGGAGCACTTTCTTGCCTTCAACAACGGCCTCGTCCTTGTCTGTGACGAAGCGGCATTTGAGCGCGCCGATGACGGTAGTCTGGGGCTCTCTTTCCTGAAGGGACTCCAGATCGTCAATGGTGGACAGACGACTTCGTCCATCTACTTCGCATCGCGCGATGATAGGTCCATCGACCTGAGCCACGTCATGGTCCCGGCAAAAATTATCATCCTCAAGGGATCGCAAGATGAAGCGCGCGAGCGACTGATCTGCAACGTCTCGCGCTATGCGAACAGCCAGAACGCTGTGAAGATGTCCGACCTGTCCGCGAACCGGCCGTTCCATGTTCAGCTTGAGAAGCTAGCAAACGAGACTTGGTGCCCTGATGGTGCCACGCGGTGGTTCTACGAACGAGCCGCAGGTGCCTACAATGTCATGCTGCTGAGAGACGGAAATACCCCAGCAAAGCGTCGAAAGCTGCAGGAGATGGTTCCGCCGAAGCGCAAGCTGACCAAGAACGACATCGCAAAGTATCACGAAGCGTGGCGCAGCAAGCCGGATGTCGTGGCAAGGGGTGGTGAGAAGAATTTTGTCTTGTTCATGGAAGAGCTAGACAAGGTTCCGGGAGTAGTTCCCAACCCACTCGATGCTCCTTGGTATCGTGCAATGATTGCCAAGGTTATTCTCTTCAAGGCGATCGAGAGCATGATCAAGACGAAGGAGGCAAAGGAGGTCTTCCGCCAAGGATGGGTGAACATCGCCACCTATGTCGTTTCCGTAGTGGCGGATAGACTTGGCGACAGACTCGACTTTGATCAGATCTGGATGAGGCAAGGGATTTCCGGCGGTCTGCGCGAACTGCTTTGGGACTGGGCCGTGGTCGTGAACGCCGAGTTCAATAGGGTTGCCCCTGGTCAACAAATTTCAGAAGTGGCCAAGCGAGCGGACACTTGGACAAAAGTCAGGTTGGCTGATTTCTCACCCCCAGCGAACGGAATAATCGAGTTGCACTATCAATAAGTTCTACTACCTAATTCAAAAGCAACCGACTTCTTTTCTGAGCCAAACTACGGATAAGCAGGCCACGAGATATGCCACTGTACAGTCCTGTACCGCTTTCAGCGACCAGCGTATTTCTGCTTCCAGCCTGGCGCCGTGGGATGGTACCCGGGAACATCCCCAAGGGTAAATTGCACAGTGATCTCGTTCGCGATGGACAGTGGTGCGAGCGAGTTTCGGCAGAGAAAAAGCTAAAATCGAGTGAAGCAGTATCCAAAAAAGTCGAGTTGATTGACAAGCCAGGACGCATGCGTTGAGTGCAGACATAGTTTCCCCAGAACACCGCTCCAAGATTATGTCGATGATCAAGGGCAAAAACACGAAGCCTGAAATGCTCGTGAGATCGGTGTGTCATGAGTTGGGGCTTCGCTACCGTTTGCATAGGAAGGATCTGCCGGGCAAACCTGACTTGGTTTTCCCGAAACACCGGTTGTGCATGTTCGTCCACGGCTGCTTTTGGCATCGACATCCAGACTGCAAGTTTGCATACACGCCCAAGAGCAGGCTCGATTTCTGGCTGCCAAAACTGGCGAAGAACGCCGAGCGGGACCTTAATGTACAGCACGCGCTACTCGCGGAAGGATGGAATGTAGTAATCATTTGGGAATGCCACACCAAAAACAGAGAACTCCTACGCAATGAAATCCAGAAAACATTCGGCTTGAGTGATTAAGCCCTACACCTTCTCGACGGAAAAATGATGAATAATTTTGAAGGGTTGACCGCCAGGTATTGACCCTCTAGGCTCTTACTTCGGCGCCTAAGAAACGCCTAAACCAGAGCGGCCCTCCGCACCCGACAGTCATGCGGCTTTTTTTCGTCTGCGGTTCCTCTACGCCTGCGAGAAAATCCCCGTTATGTCGGGAGTGGGCGAATACAAGACCCGAAAGGGGAATATGTCCGGCCCGTCTCTGGTGGGTTTCTTAGCTCCCGACACCCATAACGAATGCCCTAAGAAAGCAGCCAGAGGTAAAGGAAATGCCTAAGTACGCAACCTTCACGCTGAAGGTGAATCGCCGTAGCCGCAGATCGTGTCCCGCGCTTCCGATTCGGGAGGCACATCATGTCTGAGCCATTTTTACCGACTCGGTTTACCCGCAACAAAACTCACCTCCACGCGCTTCTGGTGGAGAATCAAGCTTGGCTCTGCGCCCATGAACTGGGTCGTTTGATGGGCAAATATCTTGATGGGCGCATGTTGAGCAAACTCGACGCCGATCAGCGGCAGATGATGTGCGTACAAACCTACGGCGAAGCCAAAGAACGCTTGATGGTAAGTGAGTCCGGTGTGTATGCGCTTCTCGTCTATCATTACTGCCCCGAATACCGACAGCTTCGCGAGTGGCTAACGCATCAGGTTGTGCCTGCGTTGCGTGATGCCCGCCCGTTGCGTTCGGTCGAACGTCCGACGTTGAGCGTTCTGAATTGGCCGCAGATGTCGCTCAGCATGTTGCACTGGCAGGATGAGCAGTGGATTCGATTGCGGGATATGCCTTGCTTGCTGACGCACGATCCATTCAATCGGCGGGAATCCTGGTGGCGTAGGGCTTCACGATTGCTAAGTGGATTCTAATTGTTTCTAAATCCGCTGTTTGAGTTTTCAAGCAGCTGATTTTTCAATGAATCAGAATGCTGGGCTGCTTCGCTGCCCAGCATGAGCAAGTTCCTTAGCCACAGTTAGATGTTTTGCATACCAAGTCGGTGTAAGAATTGAGAACGAGTGATACCGCCGCGCGAATACCCCTGACAAAGAAAATCATAATAATTAAATTAGTATCCACGCCAGACATCTTCAAAACTTATTTCTACAGAAGAAAATTTCGAAGTATAGGGTATGGCGACAGATGGGTAGATTACTTCAACCTCCTCTTTAATACGAGAGTGAAGCTCACTAAAAACATTACAAGCCGGCCCAACCTCAGTTCTCAACCTCACAAATTGTGGCCAAGTCGCTACCGCAACACGACTATCTCTCATTTTAAATCCGTAAGCACCAGTACGCGCGACCGACTGAGAAATCGCAAACAAGTAAATCCCTGTAATACCTTGCCCCCCTTTCAGTTTCAATCGCAAACTTTTAGCAACCCCTTCGCTCCCAAATCGATCTATCCAGCTCGAAACTTTATGCCCCCATCCTTCCAACTCCTTAGCAAGATTACTAGTTTTGCTTCTTAGACTTTTAACATCATTCGTAAAGTAATCCTGCCATTTCAATTGAAACAAAGCCAATTCCCCGGTCACTGAATCAAATATAGCTCCGTCAACATCAGTCAAAAACACACCATCGATTCGTAAATTTACATTCCCCTTGACAAGCTCATACCTATTACCGCCAAAAATATAGTAAAGATTTGACCTCTGCCAATTTTCGCGATACTTAGCCAAAGAATTCTCAACTCTAGAGTTTCGCCATTGAAACAACTTTATTAGCGATGCAAAAGGGTTACTGTTAACACACCAAACAGGCATTATTATCTGCTCATTCCCCAACCCAATAAGCAGAGGTGAAAAAGGTGTTGTGTTACCTTTAAGACAGCCAATATCCTCAGGAAAAAACGTAATACCATCGACCACTCTAGCCACAACATTCCCGTCAAGCCGGGACAAAATCTCAACGGTTTCTATCAGCTCACTCCTTGACTTCCATATAGTTAAACTTTGCTCCAGTAATATTTCCGGATATTTTTCTACTGAAATCCCCAGAAAACTTAAGTGCTTCAAATGCAAACTGAGGACAGCCGCAACAACAACACTTAACTCGTATCCAGCCCCAATATCTAGTTTAACAGCAGGATGTATTCCAGCCTCATCGCGCCACGCTATAACCATTTCTAATGCAACAGAAAAAAAATGAGCGTCTGTTTCCGGAATCGCATCATAGGCCATCATCACTCCAAAACCAGAGTCCCAGGGTCTCACTAGTGGAGACATTAACTCCCTTATATTCTCTGATCGCATTGCCTTCAACTCAGGCATAACGACCTTGCCATGGAATGCCCCAAGTTCTTTCGGCAGAATATCAACATCAGGAAACTCCGTGAGATTCCATCCATTATAGAACCCACCGAGCTTCCCCTCCAAACTCAAATTAAGCTCATTAAGAAATTCATACTCTAGATTATCTACAACTTGCGCATCAGATACACCCACCCTTCTAAACACATATCTTCCATCAACAACCTCTCCTTCTAACATTCCCGAACCCAACATATCAGCTACACGCCGAAGGAGCACACACCTTCCAAATTTGTGCAAGACCGCCAAGGCATCCGCCCTTGTTTTACTAGTACTTTCAAACATCGGAAAACCGGGCCTGGACAGCTTTGAGAAATAATATTCAGCTGCTAAATTCCACCCCCACCCAATCATTGTAAAAATCGGTCCAGGCAATTGCGCCTCTTTAGACAAACCTGAATTATAAGTAGACCAATATCCTAAAACACGTGTCATCTCAAAAAAAAATAGATGCTTCGCTAAAGGATCTAGAGGAGTAACACTAAGAACCTCAGCAAGCTCCTTACCAGCAATATCCAATACAAACTCTTTCATTCACCCCCCCTCAAAATAAAAAACCACCACCGACCAGACCTTAACTAACGAAAATACAGCCCCCCCGAACAAAATAAATCAGATAGATTACTCACCAAAACAAGTTAATACCTCAATTGATATACACCCCCTCGTAAAAGGCTTCTGCAGAAGGTATAACAGATTTCCCAATTTTTGGACCCGGGCCCGCCATGAAATTCGACCTCGCCTACTGCCTCAGCCTCGACGACAAGCTGTCGATCTATGACGTGCGCGATTTGAATTTCGACGAGACGATGGAGTTCGATTCCGCCAAGGAGCATTTCCAGTGCCCCAACGATGCTTGCCGTTCGGCGTTTGATGCGGCCAACGTGTTGGGGACGTTCAACGCCAAGAATGTGAATTACATGCGCACGCCGCACTTCAAGAACATTCCCAGCACGCGGCATGTCGAGGGTTGTCCTTATGTCAGTCTGAGGACGCCGGCGTCAGGCCTGGAGATGGACGGTGCGGAATCGGATGACAGTCGCGAGGAGCATTTTCCGTCGGAGTTGCTGCTGACTCGGCGTGAGTATGTGCGTAAGCCTGCGAGCCCGGCGGTGGCGGCGGATGTCATGCGGGATGACCCAAAACCAGCTTCAGCGGCCAGTAACGTCGAGCATCCGAGCCGGGAGTCGGCGCCGGACAAGACCAGTGTCTTCGCCCACCCGGTGGAGTGTTTTGTGTCGAACTTCGAGGACAAGGAGCTGCTCAAGCGCATGCCGCTGAAGATTGGCGAGCACTCGGCGCCTTATGGGTCGTTCTTCAAGAAGATCGAGTATCTGCAGGACAACAAGGGGCTGATTTACTGGGGCAAGATCAAGGAGATCAAGGATTACACACAGAGCTTTCGCATCGATTTCGAGCAGAAGGTCTGGTTCAAGCAACCGGACGAGGCGAAGAAGAAGCCTTACTCGGTGAACGTTTATTTGAGCAAGAAGCTGATCGACAACTACCGCAAGCGCAAGGCGTTTCTGGAAGAGATCAAGCACGCGGTCGACAGTGACGCCGAGTTGTATTGCTTCTTCTATGGCGTGACGCCGGAGTTGAAGCAGGTGCCGAGCAAGAAAAACCCCGAACAGACGTTCGGGGTGTTCAGTGCCAATATTGAGAACCTGGATCACTTCATCATTCGTGAAGCGCCGGGGTTGGCGGGTAAGTAATCGGGGTCACAGCGTTATTGCTGTGGCTGATATTGCGTGGGGACGGCGGCCATCGTGTCGTTCAAACACGTGCTCTGCGCAGATGACGCCGATACAAAACACCCCCCATAACAATCGAAAGCATCCCAACCCCCGCATTACCCAAAAGCCAAATTGCAAAGTTCCGACGTTGGTCCGCTTCACTGTCGTAGAACGGCCCAAAGTAGTCAGACACTGCCACGAATAACAAATTAAATGCCCCAACGGCCAAGGCAACCATAAGGATGACGAACAATGCCCCTTTAACAATTTTCATATGACCTTCCAAAACCATATTTCCTTCGACTCGTGGTAGTCGGAGAAACTGCCCTCAATGGAAAATATGATCGCCACTGCGATTGCCGATGGTCTCGCTTCCGCGGCGCCAGAGGTCTTTGAAGAAAATGATGCCTTGCTGCCCTTCAAGATCATCCTCGAAGTCCTTCGGCTTTATCTTTTGGCGGCGGGCCAGGGATTAGTCCTGAGGCAGTTCGAGTTTGACCGCGCCAGGATGTTGCTTGACCACGGCGTACGGCAGCACTGACCAGCCCGGATCATCGCAATTGCGTTGCACGCGGGCGAAGTACGGGCCCAGGTACAGACCTTTCGCGGTGAAGTGCCAGTTGGAATAACCCCAAACGCTTTCGTCGGTGTAGTCGCAACTGTCCTCGTCCACCGGCTTCTGCATATCGTCGGGGTACAGCGCGGTGAATTGCTTGATCAGCCACGGTACGAACACTTCGCGATGATAGGTGAATCGCGTGTTCCCCTCTTCCTCGGTCAAGGATGTATCGCCCGCGCTGTCGCGATCGGCGTGCAGCAGTGGCTTGCCGTTGCCCACCCACAACACGTCGTCCAGCGACAGGCTATGACCGGTGTGAACGTCGAGGTTGATCGGTGAATCGCCAAAATCCGGGTGAGCGCCGCCGCAGCTGTAGCTGGTGGCGATGCTTAGGCTGACCACATCGGGCGATAGGAATTTGGGGGTGACACCTTGGTCGAACTCGGCATATTGCCCACCTTGCAGCAAACAGCCGTGATAGCTGATGACTTCGCTCCAGAGCCGCTCCAACAATTGCTGATTGATCCGCTGTTGGTCGGCTTTGGGGTAGCCGGACTCAACGCTGAACATGGAGAGACTGGACTCGGGCTGCGTCCACCATTGCAGGTCGTAACCCATGAAGGACTCTTTCTTGCCCGGTTTGAGCTTCAAGCCTTGCAGGCGAAGATATTCGTAGGGGTCGCTTTTCGGCAGCGCGGCGATGAAGGGCAAGGCGTCTGCCGCCGGTGTTGGGAGCGTGGCCTCGGTCAACTGCATTTGAAGGACTTTGCCCTTGTGGCTTTTCCATTCGCCTTGCCAGCCGTTGGCCGTTTCTTGCAGCTTCAGGGTTGGCTGGGGTTTGTCTTCGCCGTAGCGGTTGTTGCCTTCGGTTAGCGTCAGGGTCTCTTCTTGCAGTGAGCCGCTCAGCTCCAGGTCGCGATGGTACTTTTCATAGAAGTAGCGGCCGGTGACTTCGTCCGGCTGGTTGGTGTTGAGTTCCAGCACGATCGGCATCTTGCCCAGGGTGCCGGTGAAGACGCGATTGTAGCCTTCGGCATCGGCTGTCGAACAGAACGCGAGTAATAACGTGGCGCAGGGGGCGAAGCGCAATCCTTTGAACATCAAATCATCCTTGAAAGAAGTGAGCGTCTGCTCACGAAATATTGCCGCGAATTATGGTGAATCAACGTCCGAGAATCCGCGGCTTAAGAAGGTGCTGGCCGCTTGCAGTTGAAGATCAGTCCTGTCTCACGATCTCGTCAACCCATTCAAGCTCATAGGGTTGGCGAACAACCTCCGAGATGTAGTTCAGCGCACCTTCGCTGAGAACTGATAATTCGGCGTCGGTCAGCAAGTCGTGCATGACCATCAACCACAAGCCTCTGAGCGCACTGGAACGGGATTGACTGTTATGGTCAAAGGCCTGGGCCATGTCCTTGTTCCGATCCTGGATCAGGCCGTAAAGCATCCCATAGCGAGCATGTGCCGAAAGAGCACCATGTTGTGCAATCGTCTTGGCATCGGCAAGAACACCTTGGCAGAATCGATCGAGCGCAATCTTGCGCAGTTCCTTGAATTTCTTCCAGTCGCTTTCGAGGATCGGCATGACATTCTCCTGCGTGAAATCTTGAACAGTGCGAAGGCCTATTCTTGCGAATTAGCCGACTGATTCCAACCTCACTTGGCGCACATACTGAGCATCACCAAAACCAACAGACCAATATATACCCGCGCATGCACCCGATCCGGTATCCGCCCGATCCACGGCGTGGCCAGCCGAATCCCCACCAACGCCCCAAGCGTCAACACCGCAAATGCCAGCAAATCCACATAACCGACAAACCACACCCCAAGATCAAACTCGGTAACCCCCGCCATTGCCATGTAAGTCAGCGTCCCAGCCAGCGCAACCGGCAGACTCAACGGATTGGCCATGGACGTCGCCTTGGACATGCTCAGCCCACAACGCCGCAGCAGCGGCACGGTCATGACGCTGCCGCCTACGCCGAGAAACGTGGCGATGGTGCCGATGCCTACACCGCCGCCCGACACTTCTGCCCTGCCCAATCGCCGTGGGATTACGGTGTCGGACTGTGTGAGAAAACCGCGTCGGAACAGGCAATCCAGAATCGTCACGCCGAGGTAGGCGATGAACGCAAAACGGATCAGCTCACCACTTGCCCACATCGCTGCAACAGCTCCGACGATGGCACCCAGGCCGATGAACCCGCCCAACGGCCACACGTAATGGCGAATGAGATTACCGGCGCGGTGGTGTTTTGCGGTGGCGATCAGGGCGTTGACGATCATTACGCAGGTCGAGGTGGCTACGGCGATGTGCATCGCCGATTGGCTGATGGGGTCGTCGGCGCCGTGGCTGGCCGTGAGCATGCGATACAGCAAGGGCACGACGACGAATCCGCCGCCGAAGCCGAACAGCACGGCGGTGACACCGGTCATGCAGCCGAAGAGTGCCAGCAAGAGGTAGAAGAACATCGCGCATCGTCCGTTGGTTGAGAGTGGCCGACGATAGAGCGATGGGACTTGGCCTATCGCCGGTAAGTTAAGTAAGAGCAATCCATTGTGGGAGCGGGCTTGCTCGCGAAAGCGGTGTGTCAGGCGACATTAATGTTGGCTGTGCCGCCGTCTTCGCGAGCAAGCCCGCTCCCACATGGAGTGCTCTTAACTTATTGGTATTCGGGCTTGGCCTGCCTCAGCAAGTCAGCCAATAATGTTTGCGTTTACGCCAACCGCTGGATACCGCTTGATGCGCAATGTTTCGATTGATCTGTTGGACGCTACGCCACGGCTGGTGGTGGCCATCGGCACGGATTACCCCGACGGTCATCTATTGCCGCGCCATACCCATCGGCGGGCGCAGTTGTTGTACGGCGCCACCGGGGTGATGCAGGTGAGTACGCACGACGGCAATTGGGTGGTGCCGCCGCAGCGGGCGGTGTGGATTCCGCCGGGGGTGGCGCATGAGGTGTTGATGCTGGGGGTGAGCACTCGCAGCTTGTACATCGAACCGGGGGCGGTTGATTTGGGCAATCGCTGTCAGGTGATCAGTGTTTCGCCGTTGATGCGGCATTTGCTGATGGAGGCGGTGGAGGTTGCGCTGGAGTACGACGAAGCCGGGCGCGATGGTGCGTTGATCGACTTGCTGCTGCACGAGTTGGCCCGTAGTGCTCACTTGCCGTTACACATTCCGCTACCCCTGGATTCGCGGCTGCTTGGGTTGTGTCAGATGTTTCTCCAGCATCCGAACGCTCATCAATCGCCGCAACAATGGGCTGATCAGTTGCACATCAGTTTGCGTACTTTCAATCGCCTGTTTCGCCAACAGACCGGGTTGAGTTTCAGCCAATGGCGGCAGCGGGCCTGTGTGGTACTGGCTTTGGCGCGGCTGGCGGTGGGCACGCCAGTGACGCGGATTGCCCTGGATTTTGGCTATGACAGCCCGGCGGCGTTCTCGACGATGTTTCGTCGCGTGCTGGGGCAGGCACCTTCCGTTTGGTTGGAGGGGGCGAAATAGCGAGCTCGCGGCAAGCGCAGAACCTGTAGGAGCGAGGCTTGCCCGCGAAGAACGATGACGCGTAATACCTGAGAAACCGCGGTGCATTCTTCGCGGGCAAGCCTCGCTCCTACAGGTTCTGCGCTTGGTCTTAACCACTGCCTTGTTCTGACAGCAGCTCAAAACTCTGCTCCTTCACATCCTGGGAATCCAGGCCGATTTGCACCCGGAATTCGCCCGGCTCGGCGGCGTATTCCAACTGGGAGTTGAAGAATTTCAAATCGTTCTCATCAATGCTGAAGTGGACTGCTTTTTCCTCTCCGGCCTTGAGCATGATTTTTTGAAAGTTCTTCAGTTCTTTGACCGGTCGGCTGACAGATCCAACGACATCGCGGATATACAGCTGAACCACTGTTTCGCCGTCGCGCTGGCCGATGTTCTTGACCATGACGCTGGCGACGAGGTTGTCGGTCTTGCTCAGTGTGGTCGAAGACAACGCCATGTCGCTCAGGCTGAAATCGGTATAACTCAGTCCATAGCCGAAGGGATAAAGCGGCCCATAGGATTGATCGAAATATTGAGACGTGTAGTTACGAAGCGCACCCACTATGTAGGGGCGACCGGTGTTCAAGTGGCTGTAGTAATTGGGGATCTGTCCCACGGAGCGTGGAAAGGTGATGGGTAACTTGCCGGACGGGTTGTAGTCGCCGAACAACACATCGGCAATGGCGTTGCCGCCTTCGGAGCCGCTGTACCAGGTTTCCAGAATCGCATCGGCCTGTTTCTGCTCCTTGCCGATGGACAGTGGCCGGCCGTTCATCAAGACCAGTACCAGCGGCTTGCCGGTGGCTTTCAGGGCAGTGATCAATTCACTCTGCCTCCCAGGCAGATCGAGGCTGGTTCGACTGGCCGCCTCATGAGACATACTGCGTGGCTCGCCCACCACTGCAATCACGACATCGGCTTGCTGTGCAGCCTTGACCGCTTCGTCAATCATTTCTGCTGCCGGACGAGGGTCGTTCGCGATTTCGGACACGCCCTGGTATTCCAGGTATTTAACGACCTCCTGATCCTCCTCGAGATTGGCGCCTCGGGCATAGATCAGCGAGCCCTGGTTCATCGCGTTTTTCAGGCCATCGTAGATCGTCACCGATTGCGCGGCCACGCCGCTTGCGGACCAACTGCCCATGATGTCGACGGTACTTTTTGCCAACGGGCCTATAAGTGCGATCGTGCCCTCTTTTTTTAGCGGCAAGAGCCCGTTTTCATTCTTCAGCAGCACCAATGTCTTGCGTGCCACCTCTCGGGCCTGCGCTCTGTGCAGACGGTTTTCGGCGTTGTTATCGGCCGGGTCTTCACTGGCAATGCCGATGCGTCGGTAAGGGTCTTCGAACAGCCCCATGTCGTACTTGGCACCCAGCACTTCCCGCACCGCGTTATCAATATTGCTCTGGGAAATAGCACCCGACTCAAGCAGCCCCGATAGCTCCGGACCATAGGAGAAGTCGTTCATGCTCATATCAACGCCAGCCCTGATCGCGAGCCTGGCCGCTTCGCGGTGATTCTTCGCGACACCATGCTGAACCAGATCGTTTATCCCGTTATGGTCGCTGATGACCAGCCCCTTGAAGCCCCATGCTTTGCGCAGCAGGTCTTGCATCAACCATGCATTGGAAGCGGCTGGCACGCCATTTATCGAGTTAAGCGCCACCATCATCGCCCCCGCGCCACCTTCAATCGCCGAACGATAAGGCGGCAGGTAATCCTGGTACATCCTGGCCAGGCCCATGTCGACGCTGTTGTAGTCGCGTCCACCTTCGACAGCCCCATACAATGCAAAGTGTTTGGCGCTGGCCATGATGCTGTCGGGTGCATTCGGGCTTGCGCCCTGATAGGCCTGAACCATCGCCTTGGCAATGCGCGAAACCAGATAGGTGTCTTCGCCGAAGCCTTCGGAGGTGCGCCCCCAGCGAGGATCCCGAGCGATATCTATCATCGGGGCGAAGGTCAGATCGATACCGTCCGCACTGGCTTCTTTCGCCGCTGTTCGACCGCTCAACTCGATAGCGCCAATATCCCAACTGGAAGCCAATGCCAGGCCAATGGGGAAAATGGTTCGATGGCCGTGTATCACGTCCCAGCCGAAAAACATCGGTATTTTCAGGCGGCTTTGTTGAGCCGCGTCTTGCATGGGTCGGTTCACGTAGCGGCTCACAGAGCCGTACGTCCCACCGATTCGCCCGGCGGCGATCTCTTCGCGTATTTTTTCGGGCGTCATCTTTTCATCAATAGCGATCAGCCGCAGTTGGCCGATTTTTTCCTCCAGGGTCATTTGATTTATCAGGTTGCTGACAAAGGCCTCTTTGCTCAACGATGCCATATCAGCCACGACGGGCAGACTTGTAAAACCAATCAGGGCACATAGCAGACGTAGTCTTTTCATGATTCCCTTCCCCGCATAACGCTGTGACGCACTGCGTCATAAACGCCACCTTTCCTTGTGTTGAAAATCAGAAAGCTGACGTTCAATCATTGCCGCTGCGGGAGCTGAAAGCCGTGAGCGTTCAGGATCCCGCATAGAAACAGCGTAGTCGCTCCCAGGCTCCTGCCGGAGCGAAAAATAGAATCGATCAAAAAAATGAGTTTGATCCGCGCTCAAAACAACTGTACAAAAACACAGTACATTTTGAATCAGCACTCTCGAGCCCGGAGAACACCATGGCCACTCTTGCGATGAAAATCACCCTGGAACGTATCGCCCTCTTCCAGTTCACCCCCGCCCACTGCGCCCAGGCCCGAGCGATGCTGGGCTGGAGTGTTGAAGAGCTGTCCGAGGAATCCGGGGTTTCGGTTGACGCCATTCAGCGCTTCGAAGCGGAACGTGATGTGCTGGATGTCACCCGGCTGGCGTTGGCGTATCGGTTTGAGTCGCAAGGTCTGGTGTTCTTCCCGGGGTTTGCACCGGGCAGAGGGATGAATGTGAAAGGGTCGACGCCGGATCCGGTGGGGCGGGCGGATTATGCGATGGTTGAGTGAGTGAAGTTATCGATTGAAGGGTTGCGCGGATCACACAAATGGAATCAGGAAATGATTGAAATAGAAGAAAGCAGCGGGAACGTCTATGACGATCTCGGAATGGATAACGCAATCGATATGAGCGCCAAATCAGAACTTGCCACGAAAATGAATGAAGTCATCAAGGCTCGTCGCCTGACTCACGTTCAGGCGTCTGAAATTATGGGTCTGTCGCAAGCCACTATTTCTGGGATATTGCGTGGAGACTTCCGCGACGTCGGTGAAGCCAGGATGAAGGAATGTCTTTCCCTGCTTGAGCATGACATACCGGACCAGTGACACCGCAAACTCACTGGCCCGGTTACATCCCTTTACTGCTGTTTAAACGCCGGATTCTGGCGCGCTAACGAAGCCTGTTCATAGCTATAAGCCAACGCCAGCAGTTTAGGTTCACTCCAGCGCGGCCCGTAAAAGAACACGGAGGTGGGCAGATTTTCATCATTCATGCCCGACGGGAGTGTGATCGCTGGGTAGCCCGCCGTTGCGGCAAAGAATTGCGAGTAGCCATCGGCATCGGCGACCAAGGCGTCCAGATTGTGCTCGGTCAGTTGCTCATCGATTGCGCCCTTGAAGTCGGCCATGAACGCCGTGAACAGTTCAGTCGCCTGCGCGCGGGTCATGTCCAGTTCGTTGATCTCTTTAAGCATCTGCTGACCGTAGCCTTCAGCGCCCGGATTGAGATCGTTGAAGTCGATCAACGCTTGAAGCGTTTTGATCGGCAGCCCGGGGCGGCTGGCGAGGTACTCGGGCAGTTCATGTTTCATGCCCGCCATGAGTGCGTTGAAGTAACCGTCAATGTCCGGCAGCCGGACTTTTAATGGCACCAGAGTAGCGCCTTGTTCTTGCAGCGTGGTCAGGGCCTTCTGGAATTGAACATCGGGATGAAGCACGGTGCCGTTCGGCCCCGTGTACTCGATCGGGTAACCGATTCGTTTGCCGTTCAATGCGTCCGTAGCGAGCAATGCGGTGTAATCGATACCCACCGGTGTGTCGCCGGTTGCGGCGTCCGAGGCATCGATACCCTGCAGGGCGTTGAACATGAGCGCAGCGTCACGGACGGTGCGCGTCATGGTGCCGGGAGTGTCTTGCAGGCGTGTGATCGGAATGATGCCGGAGCGGCTGAACAGCCCCAGTGTCGGTTTCACACCCACCACGCCGTTGGCCGAGGCCGGGCAAGTGATCGAGCCATTGGTTTCGGTGGCAATGGCCAGCGGTGCAAACCCGGCGGCTACGCCTGCGGCCGAACCGGAACTGGAGCCACACATTTCGGCGCCCAACACGTGGGGATTTTTCCCTTGGCCACCTCGGCCACTCCAGCCATGGGGCAAGCCCATTTCCCGAACGTATGCCCATTCGCTCATGTTGGTTTTGCCGAGAATGACCGCGCCGGCGTCACGCAGTTGCTTGACGACAAACGCATCGCTTGCCGCGGGTTGACCGACCATGGCCAGTGAACCCGCGCTCGTTTGCATCCTGTCTGCGGTGTCGACGTTGTCTTTAAGCAGAACCGGAATGCCGTGAAGCGGACCACGAACCTTTCCGTCCGCACGTTCCTTGTCCAACGCCGTCGCAATCTCGATGGCCTGAGGATTGAGCTCCATGATCGCGTTGATCGCCGGCCCTTGTTTATCCAGTGTTTCGATACGCGCCTGCAGGTATTTCACCAGCGCTACGGAAGTGAGCTCGTGACGCTCCATCCGTGCAGTGAGTTCGTTGACGCTCGCGTATTCGAGCGCGGAGTTATCCGCGTAAGCGGAACCTGCGACCGACAGCAGCAGGGTCTGCGCCAATACCGTCATGCGGTTTTTGAAAATGCCTTTCATGTAACACGTCCTTGTTATGGCTAATCACGAGTGAGTCATTTCACTCGTCGAACAGCCTACCGAAGCCGTAGGAAACGACTGTCAGCAACAAGGAGCTAGGGCTGTACGAAAGTTCATCCAGACTTGTAGCCGCTACAAGCCATGCGCCCTTCTTCCTTCATCTCATTTTCCAGATCCAGCCACCAGGTACGACCACGCTGCGGATACTTCACATTGAACGCTTCGCCCATCTGCGGCGTGGTGATTGACACGTTCCGCTCCCAGGCCAACGCCAAAATGCGGTCGAAGGGTTCGTACCAGGAGTGCATCGACAGGTCGAAGGTGCCGTTGTGGATTGGCAGCAACCAGCGCCCTTTAAGGTCTATGTGCGCTTGCAGGGTTTGCTCGGGCTGCATGTGAACATGCGGCCACTCGACGTTGTAGGCACCGGTTTCCATGAGTGTGAGGTCGAATGGACCGTACTGTTCGCCGATGCGTTTGAAGCCGTCGAAGTAGCCGCTGTCGCCGCTGAAGAAGATCCTCGTGTCGCCGTCGATCATCACCCACGACGCCCAAAGGGTGCTGTTGCCGTCGAACAGGCCACGACCGGAAAAGTGCTGCGAAGGTGTCGCGACGAATTGAAGGCCATCGACCTCGGTACTCTGCCACCAATCCAGTTGGCGCACTTTGCTGGCATCGATACCCCATTTGATCAGGGTGTCGCCCACACCCAGCGGTGTGAGGAAGTATCGGGTCTTGTCCGCAAGCTTGAGGACGGCCTGATAATCGAGGTGGTCATAGTGATCGTGGGACAGGATCACCGCTTCAATCGGCGGCAGGTCTTCGAGGCTGATCGGTGGCTGGTGGAAACGCTTCGGGCCGGCCCATTGCACCGGAGAGGCGCGCTCGGCGAAGACCGGGTCGGTGATCCAGAATTTGTCCCGCAGCTTCAGCAGAACCGTGGAATGGCCGAGGCGATAGACGCTGTGGTTGGGCGCGGCGATCAACGCAGCCTGGGTCAGGGTTTGCACCGGGACCGGGGCGGATGGCCGGGTGTCGCGCGGTTTGTGGAAGATGAAGTTCCACAGGATGCGCACGGTTTTGCGAAATCCTTCGCGTTTTACGGGCGCATGATTTCGGTACTGCCCCTGAGCCTGTCGTGAAGCTTGAGGCGTTGAGGCGTTATCCGCTGGAGAAGTTGAAGTGGCCATGACTGAATGACTCCAGAAAAACCGCACGATTGACGGTTTTCCGTTTGGGACGATAAATGGCCAAGGCATGCACGCATCAGCCGGAGATTCTATTTTTCGCTGCGCAGGATTAACGAAACATTACACTGCACAGTGTAGTTTCAAGGTTGCATCAAAGCTGATCACAAGTAAACTACCAAGTGTAGTTCCCCATTTCTTCCTGCTTAAGCGTATTTATGACAGCTCCACAGCGCCTCACCGACCGAAAACGCGAAGCCATCATCCAGGCGGCGATTGCCGAATTCCGTGCCAACGGTTTCGACATCACCAGCATGGACAAGATCGCCGCCACCGCTGGCGTGTCGAAGCGCACGGTGTACAACCACTTCCCGAGCAAGGAAGAGTTGTTCGCCGAAATCCTTAATCAATTATGGACGCGGGCGACGGCCGAACAGGAAATGTCCTACCACCCTGACCTGCCCCTTCGCGATCAGTTGCGCCTGATGTTGCAGGCGAAACTGCAGATGCTGGCCGATGACAATTTCCTCGATCTGGCACGGGTGGCGATTGCCGCCACCATCCATTCTCCCGAGCGTGCGCAAAACATGGTCGCCCGGATGGGAGCGCGCGAAGAAAGCCTGACCGTGTGGATTCGCGCAGCCCAGGCCGATGGCCTATTGAAACCGGTCGCACCTGACTTCGCCGCGCAACAGATCCATGGATTGCTCAAGTCCTTTGCGTTCTGGCCGCAGATATCCATGGGCCAGCCAGGCTTGTCACCCGAGATGCAGCACACCGTCGTGGAATCGGCGCTAGACATGTTCCTGGCCTGTTATGAGCTCTGAATCGAGCTGCAAAAAATGACAATGTCCGCGGTTTTATCGCTGACCGATCGCTCTGAATAGAAACACCGAAATGTGTTTCAGAATGAAACTGGCGCCGGGGCTATAGTGAGCTTCAGTCCCAGCGGCCATGCAGAGAGCACCATGAGCACCCCGACCCGCGAAATCGAAACCGAACCCACTGGCCCCGTCGATCACCTGCGCTTCCATCGCCCTCACGCTCATCTGGCACCTACTTTCGGTACCGACCGTTTTGCCCTGCGCGCCGAGGCCTTTGCGCGATTCTTCGGCACGCCGACTTTTCTCGGCGCCCAGACCCTGATTGTGGTGGTCTGGATTTGCCTGAACTTGTCCGGCGTGACCGATTTCGATGTGTACCCGTTCATCCTGCTCAACCTGGCGTTCAGCCTGCAAGCGGCCTATGCCGCACCGCTGATTCTGCTGGCCCAGACGCGTCAGGCGGCGCGGGACAAGGCCCAGTCAGACGCCGATGCGCGACATCGTGAAGCCTTGGCCGTGGCCAACAGCGAACGTCAGGCCCAGGCCGCGCGAAACACCGCGCAACTGATGGAGCTGCTGGAGCAAAACACCCGACTCACCGAAATCACCAAGACCCTGACCGAGCGCATCGAAAGCCTGACGTCGGAAATGCATCAACACTTCGTAGGCAAAGAGCCGCCGAAGGCGTGATCCGACTCAAGGCAACTTCAGCGCACGCCCCAACTCATCAAACAACGTCACCACCGAGCGCAAAGCACGGCAGTCTGGGCGTGTGAGCAACCACAGCGCGGTGTCGTAACCGTGCAAGGGATCGGTCAACGGTTGCAGTCCATCACCGATGAGGAAGTCCGGCAACGCCGCGACACCCAGCCCGGCCCGTACCAACTCGGTCACCGATAACATGCTGTTGCAGCGATAACCCGGTGTCACGCCAGGCAATTGTTGACGACGCCAGGCGACGGTGGGGTGATCGGGCAGGAAGTCGTCCGGAGCGATCCAGGTCAATGAGGCCAGGTCGTGGGAATCAACCGATTGCAGATAGGCCGCGCTGGCACAGACCCGGTAGGAAATATCCGCCAGCCGCCGGCCAACCAAATGCTCGGGCGGTGTGCGGGTCAGCCGCAAGGCGATGTCGGCATCGCGACGGCTGAGGTTGGCAAAGTCGTTGGAGGTGCAGAGTTCAATGGTCAGCGCCGGGTAAGACGGCATGAACTGCGCCAGAGCCGGCAACAACAAACTTTGCAGGACTGAATCGGTGCAGGTCAGGCGCACAGTGCCGCTGATGACTTCACCGCCCTGCTCCACGCCAATGCGCGCCGCCTCCAGCGCTTGTTCGGCGCGCTCAGCCTGCTCGGCCAGGGTCTGCGCCAGCGTGGTCGGCAGGTAACCGGCGCGGCTCTTTTCAAACAGTTGCTGACCCAACGCGGCTTCCAGTCGGCGGACGGCGCGAAACACCGTCGAGACATCGACTTTCAACAACGCCGATGCCCGGGCCAGAGAGCCACCGCGCACCAGGGCGAGGATCAGGGACAGGTCCGGGTAGTCCAGTCGATAGTGCGCTGATGCATTGATCACTTGGGATAACGCCAATATTGATTGCGTGAACGCCAATCTATAGTGGGTGCCAGGAATCAACAAGCGTCGAGATCACTCATGGAAACCAGCGCCATCCGCATCGCCCTGATCGGCGATCATGACCCACAGGTCACCGCCCACCAAGCCATCCCCGTCGCCCTCGGCATGGCCGCCGAACACTCAGGCCAAGACATACAGTTTCAATGGTTGGCCACCGACGGCATCAACGCCGATACGCCACTGGATGGCTTCGATGGTTTCTGGTGCGTGCCCGCCAGCCCTTATCGCGACATGGACGGCGCGTTACGGGCGATCCGTTTTGCCCGCGAGCAGCAGCGACCTTTCCTCGGCACTTGCGGCGGTTTTCAGCATGCGGTACTCGAATTTGCCCGCAACGTTCTGGGCTGGAGCGATGCCGAACACGGCGAGACCTCGCCCGATGCGACGCGGGCGTTACTCACGCCGCTGACCTGTTCGCTGGTGGAAGCCGTCGACAGCATTCATTTGGTTGAAGGCTCGTTGATCGCCAAGGCGTACGAAAACGCTGAAATTCGCGAGGGATATCGCTGCCGTTATGGTGTGAATCCTGAGTTTGAACGGGAGCTACTGAAACAACAGTTGCACGCGGTGGGCCACGATTCGACCGGAGGGCTGCGGGCGGTGGAGCTAAAAGATCATCCGTTCTTTGTCGCAACGCTGTTCCAACCGGAACGCGCCGCGCTCAAGGGCATTCTGCCGCCGTTGGTCCGAGCGTTGATCGAGGCCTGTGCGCGGGCGTATGCGTTCAAGCAATAAATGATGCGGTGTTCTGGAGGCCGTCTTCGCGAGCAAGCCCGCTCCCACATTTGATCTCGGGCGTTCACGGATTTTGTGTACGCATAAGATCCACTGTGGGAGCGGGCTTGCTCGCGAAGAGGCCCGAACAGACACCACAAAACATCAACCCCGCACCAAACTCCTCACCGCCGAAATCTGCGGCACTTCCCGCCGATTCATATACACCCGCAACGGCTCGGTGATGTTGATCCGGTCGTCGATGTTCTGGTCCAGCAGCAACTGGATCAGTTCACGCTTGAGCGTCATGGTCTGCCCGGGGCCAGGAGCCCAGACGAATTCACAGGTGGGGATGATGCCGTCATCAGCCACGTCCATGCCGAACGAGTCTTCGCTGAAGCGCACGATGTACTGGCCGGTCTTGCGATTGAGGCCGACGAAGCCTTTGAGTTGGTCGGCGGCCTGGCAAATGAGCTGGGAAGTGATGCGCATGATAAACCTCACAAAAGGTCGCAAAGGACCGGTGATCGATGGTTTACACGCAGGGCAAGCGAACGGGTTTCCCTCTGCCGGGGAAATTACCGGGGCCAAGAGTACTGCAAAGAACCGCACAAAAGCGCTGAAAAAACTCCTTTAAACACGTTTATGTCGGTCTGGCGATAGCGCAAGCGGCGCTCAGTTGTTAAAAGATACGTCTTTGAAAACCCATCGCAAAAGGACTTCGACCATGCCTGTCACCTTCACCAAGAGCGCCCTGCTGCTGAGCCTGATGCTCGGCCTCGGCCAGGCACAGGCCGCCAACGAGCCAAGCCCCACGGCATTGGCGACCCGTCTGGGCATTCCGCACCCGGCGGTGATCGCTCACCGTGGCGCGTCTTTCGATGCACCGGAATCCACCGCGGCAGCCTACAAACTGGCTCGCGACCTGGGTGCCGACTACCTGGAAATGGACCTGCAACGCAGCAAGGACGGCGTGTTGTTCGCCCTGCACGACAACAACCTGCAACGCACCACCGACGTCGCCAGCAAATTCCCTGAACGCAAGGACAGCCTGGCCAACGAATTCACCATCGCCGAACTCAAAACCCTGGATGCCGGCAGCTGGTTCAACAGCGCTTACCCGGATCGTGCGCGTCCGAGCTACGCAGGTCTGAAGATCCTGACCCTGGATGAAATCATCGACATCGCCCAAGGCAATCCGCTGCATAAGCCGGGCCTGTACATCGAAACCAAAGAGCCGAAGCAGTTTCCCGGCATCGAGCGCGACCTCAAGGAGAAACTCCAGGATCGCGGCTGGTTGAGCCCGGTCGGTTCGAAACTGGCGAAGAGCGAACTGGCGGTCGGCCAGGGTAAAGGCAAGGTGGTGCTGCAAACCTTCGAGAAGAGCAGCCTCGAACTGCTCGAGAAGGAAATGCCGCAAGTGCCGAAAATCCTGCTGCTGTGGGTCGGTGAAGGCAGCATCGAACCGAAATCCAAAGTGACGTTCGCCGAGTCCGGTGACAAGGACAAAGCGACCTACTACGCCAAGCAGGAACCGAAAGACAAAGCCGAGTTCCAGCAATGGGTCGAGTACGCCAAGGCTCAGGGCGCAATCGGCACCGGCCCTTCGGCCGCACTGACCAAGGGTGGCGATCAGAGCTATTCGGACCTGGTGCAACCGTGGATGAACCAGTACACCCACGATCAGGGCTTGTTGGTGCACGTCTACACCATCGACGATGCGGTGGATTATCAGAAGGTGGCGAATGCCGGCGTCGACGGCATCTTCACCAACCGCGCCAGCGAACTGCTGAAGTTCTATAAGCGTCCGGCGGCGGCGAGCGTTGCGCAGTTGTTGCAGAACAACGGGTATTGATTCGAGACCGTGGCGCCTGCATCGCAGGCAAGCCACGCTCCCACAAGTTACATGGCGACCACAATATCGTGGCGTACAAAAAACCTGTAGGAGCGAGGCTTGCCCGCGAAGCTCTAAAACAGACGCCACAGGTAATTAAGGGTGAATTAAGTTGCGCTGGTTAACCTGACGCCACTTAAACAGCTCATCCAAGGAAAGAACTTCATGAAAACCTTAACTGCCCTGTTCACCGCTGCTGCCCTGACCCTCACCGCTGGCCTGGCCCAGGCAGACGTTCGCGTCGACCAGATCCCTGAGTTGGTCAAGAGTGGCAAGATCAAACCCCTGGAAGAACTGAACCAGGCCGCCCTGAAGTTGCACCCGGGTGCCACGATTACCGACACCGACCTCGATAACCACTTCAACGGCTACGAATATGAAGTTGAACTGCGTATGGCTGACGGCACCGAGTGGGACGTGGACTTCGATGCCACTACCGGCAAGGTTCTGAGCAACAAACAAGACACATGATTCAACTGCAAGAAAAGCCGCACGACTTTCGGGTCGTGCGGCTTTTTTGCGTTCGGCGTCTGGCCGTTGACTGAGGCGACGAACGAAGCCGCGACAATTCGCGCAAGCCCGCTAGAATCCCTCAAAACCATTTGGCATGTTGAAGCAGAGAACCAAGGATATGGGGCAAACAGCGGCAGCAGACATCGCCACAATCAACCGGATCAGCGCGGTGCCGGCGATTCTTCAGGTGATCAGTGAGTTGACCGGTTTGCGCTTCGTAGCGGTGGCCCGTGTTACCGAAGAGGCCTGGACTGCCTGCGCGGTGCTTGATCGACTGAATTTCGGTTTGCAGGTTGGCGATGAGCTGGACCTGGTGTCCACCCTGTGCAACGAAATTCGCCAGGGCCACCACTCGGTGGTGATCGACAAGGCCAGTGAAGATCCGCTCTACCGCGATCACCACACGCCTCAGACCTATCAATTCGAAAGCTACATTGCCGTCCCGATTTTGCGCACCGACGGACGCTTTTTCGGCACCATTTGTGCCCTTGATCCCAATCCGGCGCCGCTCAAGTCCAGCACGATCCAGAGCACCATGGAGTCGTTCGCCCGGATGCTCGCGCTACAGATCGAGGCCGAAGAAAACCTGCAACGAACCGAAACGGCACTGATCAAGGAACGCCAAACCGCCGAAATGCGTGAACAATTCATCGCCGTGCTCGGCCATGACCTGCGCAACCCCTTGTTTTCCATCAGCGCCGGCGCCGAAATGCTCCTGCGCAAAGTCTGCGACCCGGCGAATGAGCAACGGGCCCGGCACATCCTCACCAGCGCTCGACGGGCGACCAAACTGGTGGACGATGTGCTGGACTTCGCGCGGGGTTCACTGGGCCGAGGCATCCCGGTGAACATTGAACCGTGCCCGGACTTGGCGGACGCATTGCGGCATGTGATTTCCGAGATCCAGAGCATTCACCCAAAACGCATCATTCAGTCGTCGATTGGCGACCTGAGCAACATCCATTGCGATCGCGAACGGGTCGCGCAATTGCTATCCAATCTGGTGGCGAACGCCGTTGTCCACGGAACTCCCGATGGCCCGGTCGAGGTCAGTGCGCAGGTCAAGGAAGGACACTTTGTGTTGAGCGTAAAAAACCAGGGGCTGATTGCCGAAGATGCGCTGCCGCATCTGTTCCTGCCCTACTCGAAACCAGCCGGCGGAACACCGCAGGTCGGCCTCGGGTTGGGGTTGTACATTGCCAGTCAGATTGCGCAGTCCCATGGCGGGAAACTGCAGGTGCTATCGACCGAGCAACAGGGCACGACGTTCACCTTCAGCTTGCCCTCACGGACTTAAGCGGTGGTGCTGACCACCGAGCCCGACGTACTGCCACCCTCGTCCTGCAACGCCTGCAACAACGCCGCCGACACCGTCTGCAATGAAGCTGAAGTGGCCGCAACCTGCGATTGAGCCGCCGCAACGTTCGCTGCCTTGGCTTCGGCGCTGTCCTGCCTGGCCTGGGCCGCTTGCAGTTGTTGCTGTTGTTCCTGCAATTGCTTTTGCAGCTCGGCGAGCTGCTTGCGCAACTCTTTCACCGTATCGGATTCCGTGCTGCTGGAGCTGCTGTCGCTCGACGCCGCCGGTGCACCGCCAGCGGAAACCTTGGTGGTGTCGCCGGACGCCTCAGTAGTTGTCGCGACTGAAGTGTCTTCGGTGCTGTCGTTGATCGCGACTTTGCTTGAAGAGGTCGACAGGGTCTGATTGATCGAAACGGAGCTGATGCTGACCATGGGATTTATCCAGTGTGGAGTTTGGTAAATCCGTCATCGACGAGCGCGGCGCGAACTTGAGAGTGACTGTGTACCGACTCGGTAACCGAACCGATACACAGCCCATTTCACTAGGCGCTCAACCGCGCCGTCACTTCATTCAATTGCCCCGACAAGCCATGCAGATTGTGGCTGGCCGCTTCGGTGCGCTGCACGTTGTCCAGGTTGGTACTGGCGATGCTGGTGATTTCGGTGAGGTTGCGCGAGATGTCTTCGGCCACTGACGTCTGTTCTTCGGCGGCGGTGGCGATCTGGCGGTTCATGTCGCGAATGGCTTCCACGGCATGGGTGATGCGCTCGAGCATGGCGCCGGCCTGGGTCACTTGCTCGACGCTTTCTTCGCTGCGCGACTGACCGCTTTCGATAGCCTGGGCCGCGTCCACTGCGCCGGTTTGCACGGTTTGAATGATCTGGTTGATCTCGATGATCGACGCCGCCGTGCGCTGGGCCAGGCTGCGCACCTCATCGGCGACCACCGCAAAACCACGCCCGGCTTCACCGGCGCGGGCCGCTTCGATTGCGGCGTTGAGCGCCAGCAGGTTGGTCTGTTCGGCGATGCCGCGAATCACTTCCAGCACTTTACCGATGCGCCCGCTGTCGGCTTCCAGACGACGGATGACCGTGGCCGTATTGGCGATTTCGCCGCGCATTTGGGTGATGGTATGAATGGTGCCCTGCATGACTTTTTCGCCCTGCTGGGCGGATTGGTCGGCGTCATCGGCCGCACGTGCCGCGTCGGCTGCGTGGCGCGCGACTTCTTGCGCGGTGGCGGACATTTCGTTCATCGCCGTGGCCACCTGATCGGTGCGGTTGAATTGCTCGTTGGTGCCGCTGGCCATGAGGCCGGCAATCGAGTTCAACTCGCCGCTGGCGCTGTCCAGGTCCGTCGCACTGCGCTGCAAACGGCTGAAGGTTTCGGCGAGGAAATCGCGCAAGGTGTTGGCGGCCTTGGCCAGGTTGCCCAACTCATCCTGACGGGTGCTGGCCACGCGCTCGGCGAAGCGCCCTTGGCTGAGTTGTGCCACATAGTCGATCAGTTTGCGGATCGGCTCCACCAGGTTGCGGTTGACCAGCCACAGACTCAACAAGCCAATCAGCAGACCCGACACCAGCATCACCACGAGCCCCAGCAACACCGTCTGATCGGCGCTGGCACTGATCAGCTTCGATTGCTCGATGCTCTGCTTGCGCAGTTCGCTGACCAGTTCATTCATCTGTTCGCTGGTGGCACGGTCCACGCCTTTGACCGCATTGTCGCCGGCCGCTGGGTCGGCACCGGCCGCCACGTAGGCATCACGGCCCTTCTGATAGGCCGCGCCTAATGCACGATGCTCTTCACGCAGGCGTTCGATGCGGGTCTTGAGTTGTGGCTCGATGCCCTTCTGCCCGGCCAGCTCACTCAGGATGCCCTGCACGTCGCGCTGACCGTCCTCGAACTGCTTCCAGTATTTGTCCAGGTTCGCAGGTTCCTTGCCGCGCAGCAGAACGTTCTTCCACTCCTGAACCTGCACCTTGAATTGCAGGTTGGCTTCATCGATCAATTGCGAGGTGTGCAACGGACCTTCAATCAGGTTCGCGTAGTTCTGAACGCCATTGGACAGGAAGTGAAAGCAAGCCAAAGCGATCAGCAACATCGCCAACAGGCTGCCGCTCAACAGGGCGAGGATTTGCGCTCTCAGGGATTTTTGCAAAAACATCGAGTGATATCTCATGACAGGGATAAGGCACGCCCAAGTGGCATGCAAGATGTCTGGACATCCCTGTCAGCGACGCTGGTTCACCACCAGAATCGAAAGATCTACATCAGCGTCATCGGCGTGCCAGAGCCTTTCTTGAGCGTTCTCCGACCACCGGTAGGAGGCGGATTTCCGGCGCCATTCAACTGTCACAAAACCTTCAAAATACGTTGCGATGATGGGGCACAAGTGAACCTGTGAAACCTGCGACAGGCGCCTCCTCACAGCGAGACCTCATGAACCACAGCATTGACCAACGCCATCGCGATTCCGACCTGTTCGGCCTGCTTTACGGTTTCAGTTTTCGCCCCGGCGAGCGCGGCCGGGAGATCGACTCGGCCAAGGCGCTGCACTGCCTGCAACAACCGGACGACAGTGATGAGTTTCTCTGGCTGCACCTGAACCTGGCCCATGCCGCCTGCGAGCGCTGGATGAAAAGCCATCTGGCATTGCCCGATGAGTTTTTCGAAGCGCTGCACGAAGGTTCTCGCTCGACGCGTATCGAACACGTCGATTCGGCGTTGCTGGCGGTGGTCAACGATGTGGTGTTCAACCTCAGCAGCATGGTCTCCTCGGATGTCTCAACGCTGTGGGTCTGCGCCCGCAGTCGGCTGATCATCAGCGCGCGGCTGCAACCGCTGCACTCGGTGGACAAGCTGCGCTCTTCGGTGAAGGCCGGTGAGTGCTTTCGCTCACCGCTGGAGTTGCTGGTGCATTTGTTGCGCGATCAGGGTGAAGTGCTGACGCAGATCGTGCGCAAGACCAGCCTCAGTGTCGATCAGATCGAAGATGAGTTGCTGTCTTCGCGCCTGTCGACCAACCGGGCTGAGCTGGGCGCCAACCGCCGAGTGCTGGTGCGCCTGCAACGCTTGCTGGCGCTGGAGCCGGGCTCGTTGCTGCGCTTACTCAATCGTCCACCGCAATGGTTGCAGAAGGAGGACGTCAAGGAGCTGCGCAAGTCCACCGAGGAGTTCGCGCTGATCATCAACGACCTCACGGCCCTCGGTGAACGGATCAAGCTGTTGCAGGAAGAAATCGCCGCCAACCTCAACGAACAGAGCAACCGCACGCTGTTCACCCTGACCGTGGTCACGGTGCTGGCGCTGCCGATCAACATCATCGCCGGCTTCTTCGGCATGAACGTCGGCGGCGTGCCGCTTTCCGGTGATCCGGAGGGGTTCTGGATCCTGGTGGCGCTGGTCGCGACGTTTACCCTGATTGCCGGGCGCTGGGCGTTTCGCAAGCGGCAGGATTATTGATCACGACCATCCCCACCATCCCCGTCCCCGTCCCCGTCCCCGTCCCCGTCCCCGTCCCCGTCCCCGTAGGAGCGAGGCTTGCCCGCGAAGGCGTCTTCACATTCAACGATGATTTTGACTGTTAGATCGCCTTCGCGGGCAAGCCTCGCTCCTACGGGGATTGTGTGATCGTCGGATCGCGGCCCCACAAAAAAACCAAACACTGACCCAGCGCAGCCTCTCTGTAATATTTAGCAACGATCATGACCAATACTCCTTCTCTGCTCAGGATTATCCGGCATGGCTACGCCTTCCTTCACCAGCGCTGCCCAGGCTCCCGCCAGCAGCGCCAAGCCGCAGCTCGATAAAAAACCCGGCCTGCTCACTATCGTGATGTTCTTTGCGGTGCTGGGCAGTGGGCTGTTATTCACCGCCTACAGCCTGATGCACGACATGAGCGAACTCGGCACGGTGGTCACCACCTGGACGCCGTTTCTGCTGTTGGGTGTCGCGCTGCTGATTGCCTTGGGCTTTGAGTTCGTCAACGGTTTTCACGACACCGCCAACGCCGTGGCGACGGTGATCTACACCAACTCCCTGCCGCCGAATTTCGCCGTGGCCTGGTCCGGGTTCTTCAACTTCCTGGGGGTCTTGCTGTCGAGCGGCGCGGTGGCGTTCGGCATCATCGCCCTGCTGCCCGTAGAGCTGATTCTGCAAGTCGGTTCCTCCGCCGGTTTCGCAATGATCTTCGCGCTGTTGATCGCCGCGATCCTGTGGAACCTCGGCACCTGGTGGCTGGGTTTGCCGGCGTCTTCGTCGCACACCCTGATCGGTTCGATCATTGGTGTCGGCGTGGCCAATGCCCTGATGCACGGCCGTGACGGCACCAGTGGCGTGGATTGGGCTCAGGCGACCAAAGTCGGTTACGCGTTGCTGCTGTCGCCACTGATCGGCTTCGCCTTTGCTGCGCTGTTGCTGTTGGCGTTGCGCGCCTTCGTCAAAAATCGCGCGCTGTACAAGGCGCCGAAGGGCGACACCCCGCCACCGTGGTGGATTCGCGGCATGTTGATTCTGACCTGCACCGGTGTGTCCTTCGCTCACGGTTCCAACGATGGCCAGAAAGGCATGGGCCTGATCATGCTGATCCTGGTCGGTACCCTGCCGATGGCGTATGCGCTGAACCGGACCATGCCAGCGGATCAGTCCCTGCAATTCGCCGCAGTGGCCGAAGTCACCCAGCAAGCATTGATGAAAAATTCGCCACTGCCGGCTCCCGCCGATCCACGCCCAGTGCTGACCGATTACATGCGCAGCAAGGAAGCCACGCCGCAATTGATCCCCGCCCTCGCCGCACTGGCGGGCCACATCGGTAACGAAGTGAAGGGGTATGGCTCGCTGTCGAAAGTCCCGGCCGAAGCGATGGGCAACGTGCGTAACGACATGTACCTGACCAGTGAAACCATTCGCCTGATGGACAAGAACAAGGTCGGCAACTTCGACGCCGACACCACCGGCAAGCTGCAATTGTTCAAGCAACAGATCGACAACGCCACGCGGTTCATTCCGCTGTGGGTAAAAATCGCGGTGGCCATCGCACTGGGGCTGGGCACCATGGTTGGCTGGAAACGCATAGTGGTGACGGTCGGCGAAAAAATCGGCAAGACGCACCTGACCTACGCCCAAGGCGCCTCGGCGGAAACCGTGGCGATGCTGACCATCGGCGCCGCCGACATGTTCGGCCTGCCGGTGTCGACCACCCATGTGTTGTCTTCAGGCGTGGCCGGGACCATGGTCGCCAACGGTGGTGGCCTGCAGATGAAGACCATCCGCAACCTGCTGATGGCCTGGGTGCTGACCTTGCCAGCGGCAATTGTGTTGTCGGGCAGTTTGTACTGGCTGTTCACCAAGCTGTTCTGACCACACGGCCCCCTGTAGGAGCGAGGCTTGCCCGCGAAAGCGGTCTAACAGTCAAAATCATCGTTGAATGTGAAGACGCCTTCGCGGGCAAGCCTCGCTCCTACAGGGAGTTTTTTTGCCTGGCGAAAGCATTTCGTCGCAAATTCAGGGGATTGCGCCTTTATTGATCCACCCCCCGCCGGATTGCACTTCAGTTTGCTAACGTGTGGCCGACTCATAAGAGACTCGATGCATTCAGGAGTGGGATCGTGAATCTGTACATCAATCAGCTTCAGCACAAAGCTGACTTTAAAGAAGCCATCTACGCCGGCGACATCTTCCTGAACACCCAGCTACGCGCCGCCAAAGAGCTGTGTGCATTCGCCCAGGAAAGCATCACCGCCGCCTTCGACGGCGAGACCAATCACCAGGCGCTGCACACGCTGATGCCGGTGGAAGAATTCGTGGTACTGGTGACGCGCCTCAAAGGCCAGTTCACCAACAGCCAGCGCGCCAAGGATCTGATCCTGTCGTTTATCGACGAGATCGGTGTCGACCCGCGTGAGTACATTTTCGACGTGCCGCGCATTCGCGTGGTGCCGAACTATGACTACTTGCACGCCGGTGTCAGCTACGCCTACAAGCCTCATCGCGACACGTGGTACGGCAGCGTCGATTGCCAGATCAACACCTGGATGCCGGTGCATACCATTCGCCCCGACCAGACCATGATGATCAACGCTGGCTACTTCGACGTGCCCGTGAAGAACACCTCCAGCGAATGGAGCCTCAACGACTGGATCAACAACCAGCGGCACAAGGCCAAGGACAACCTCAAAGAGGAAGTCCGCGTGCACCCGGTGCCGCTGGAGGCGATCAACACCGCGTCTGAAATGCGCATCGCCGGCAACACCGGCGAGATGCTGATCTTCTCCGGCTCGCATCTGCACGGCACGGTCGCCAATCACACCGAACAAACCCGCTTCAGCGTGGACTTCCGCCTGATGCACCTCGACGACCTCAAGCACAAGCGCGGCGCAATCAATGTCGACAGCGCCTGCCCTGACGTCGGCGCCGGTTTCAAAGACTATTTCCACGCCCACGACTTTTCGAATTTCCAAGGAATCGACCAATGACCAAGCGTCGCATCACGCCTGCCGAGGCCCAGTACAACGAAACCCGTGCCAATGTCCTGAAACGGGTCGATGCCGAGTACGTGGCCGACGCGCCGTTCGTCTTCGCCAACCGCATCGGCGTGACCGCTGCTCTGTCGCGCATGGAGCTGTTCAAGAAAGTCGCCGAAATCCCGGGCGCGATCATTGAGTGCGGCGTGTACAAGGGCAACTCGTTGATGCTCTACATGCACCTGTCGATGATCCTGGAACCCTACGCGATCAACCGTTCGATTATCGGCTTCGACACCTTCGAAGGCTTCCAGAGCATCGACAAAAAAGAAGACCCGGCAGACGTCAACGAGACCATGTTCTCCGACACCGACCAGTCGCTGATCCAGGACATGATCGACGCCAACGACCTGCTGCGCCCGGTCAACCGTATCCCGCGCTGCGAGCTGGTCAAAGGCGACATCGTCAAGACTGTGCCGGAGTGGGTCCAGACCCGCCCGGACCTGGTGGTGGCGATGCTGATCCTCGACACCGACCTGTACGAGTCGACCAAAGTCGCTCTGGAAACCTTCCTGCCGTACATGCCAAAAGGCGCGATCGTGGTACTCGACGAAGTCGCTTACCGCAACTTCCCGGGCGAAACCAAAGCCCTGCGCGAAGTACTCGACCTGAACAAGATCGAACTCAAGCGCCTGCCGTTCGATTCGTGCGTGGGTTACTTCCACGTCTGACACACAACCCGCCTTTGTAGGAGCGAGGCTTGCCCGCGAAGAAGGCACCGCGGTTTAACCGAATGACCGCGTTATCGTTCTTCGCGGGCAAGCCTCGCTCCTACAAAAGGCGGGTCCGGTTGTGGATTGGATGAGCAGGCTGCGATCTTTGCTTTTAAACCTCGCAAGCCCTGCGCACCATCAACCGCTCACGCACCACGTCGTAACCCCAGTGATAGACGTAGGTGTACGGCAGGAAAAACAGCAGTACGCCGATGTCCAGCAGGAACGCCTGCCACAGGCTGACCTTCAGCCACCAGGCAATCAACGGCACGCCGAACGCGACCAGCCCGCCTTCGAACAACAGCGCATGCACCACGCGGACCCAAGCGTTACGCACAATCGCAAAGCGCTTGAGCAGCCGGTCGAACAGGCCGTTGAAGACCACGTTCCAGGCCAGGGCCAGGGCTGCAATGGCCATGGTGACCGCGCCCATTTCCAGCATGGGTTTGTCCATGATCCAGGCCAGTAGCGGGGTACAGATCAATATCGCCAGCAGTTCGAAACCGATGGCCTGGAAAATTCGTTCAGTGATGGATTTGTTGGCGTTCATGGCCAGACTCCCTGAGTGACTATGGTTGCCATGATCCGTCATCACGCCGATACTTCATAACCAATAACCATCGATCAAGGCGATAGCTCATGGCTTCCCACGAAGTGCTGCTGGCGTTTGTCCAGGCGGCGACTCAAGGTTCGTTTTCCGCCGCGGCGCGCAAGCTCGGTCGCAGTCAGTCGACCATCAGCGCCGCGGTGGCCAGCCTGGAAGTCGACCTGAACCTTGTCCTCTTCGACCGCAGCAGCCGCAAGCCGAGCCTGACCCCGGCCGGGCACGTCATGTTGCAGCGGGCCGAAGAGATTCTGGCCGCCACCAGCCGCCTGGAAATGACCGCCAGCCAGCTGTCCCAAGGCGTCGAGCCGAAGCTGACCGTGGCGATTTCCGACACCTATCAGTCCGACCGTTTTGAAGCGGCGCTCAGTGCTTTCGAGCAGCGTTACCCAGACCTGGAATTGGAATGCCTGATCGCCGAATGCGATGACCTGGTGGCACTGGTGCAACGCGGTCGAGCGCATGTCGCCTTCGCCGAGATGCAGGACAGTTATCCACCGGATCTGGTCAGTTCGACGGTGGACGAGCGCACGGAAATCGCCCTGTTCGTGTCCCATGCACACCCGTTGGCGAAGCTGAACGCAATCGATCAGGACGTGCTGCAACAGCACCGCGAGTTGCGTCTGGCGACAATCGTCAATCCGTACGAAAGCCGGGCGAAGGGGCGCGTCTGGTCGGCACCGAGTTATCTGATGTTGCTGGAAATGGCCCAGGGCGGGTTCGGCTGGGCGCCGCTGCCCCGCTGGTTGGTGGGGCGGTTCGGGGCCGGCTCGCTGGTGGAGCTGAATATGCGCGGCTGGCCGAAACCGGTGTGCGTCGATGCGCTGTGGTCGCGGCTGCACCCGCCAGGGCCGGCGGGGAGTTGGTTGTTGAGCAAGATGCTGGAGTGAAGGTCTTGCGGGCCCCTTCGCGGGCAAGCCTCGCTCCTACAGATTCGGGTCGAATCGCAGAGGTGTGATCAACTCAATCCTGTAGGAGCGAGGCTTGCCCGCGAAGGGGCCCGCAAGATCACATCACTCCAACGCCCGCAGCCGCCCCTCGATAAACCGCCGTTCCGGCACCTGTTGCGTCAATTCCAGCGCCCGCTCATACGCCGCTCGCGCCTCTTCCACCCTCCCCAACTGCCGGCAAAACTCTGCCCGCGCCGAGTGTGCCAGGTGGTAATCCAGCAATTCGCCCCGCGCCAGAATCCCTTCGATCAACATCAACCCGGCCAGCGGGCCATCGCGCTTGGCCAGCGCCGCGGCGCGGTTGAGTTCGATCACCGGCGACGGCACGGCACGCAGCAGTACGTCGTACAGACCAACAATCTGCGGCCAGTCCGTCTCCGCCGCCGTCGGTGCTTCGGCGTGCACTGCCGCAATTGCCGCTTGCAGGCAATAAGGCCCGAAACGCCGCGTCGTCAGCGCCCGCTCTACCAATGCACAGCCTTCGGCAATCATCTCGGCGTCCCACAACGAGCGATCCTGTTCATCCAGCACAATCAGTTCACCGCTCGATGAGGTCCTGGCCGGGCGCCGGGACTCATGCAACAGCATCAGTGCCAGCAACCCCATCACCTCCGGTTCGGGTAGCAATTCCATCAACAACCGACCGAGACGAATCGCTTCGCGCGTCAGGTCTTCGCGGGTCAATTCGTTGCCGATAGACGCCGAGTAGCCTTCGTTGAACACCAGGTAAATCACCCGCAGCACGCTGTCGAGACGTTCAGGCAGTTCCGTCAGGGTGGGTACCTGATAGGGGATTTTCGCGTCACGAATCTTCGCCTTGGCCCGCACGATGCGTTGGGCGATAGTGGCCGGCGCCGAGAGAAAGGCCCGGGCGATTTCTTCGGTGGTCAGGTCACAGACTTCGCGCAGGGTCAACGGCACTTGAGCATCCGCCGCCAATGCCGGGTGACAACAGGTAAAGATCAGCCGCAGGCGATCGTCTTCCACATCTTCATCACTCCAGTCAGCCTGCTCCAGCTCTTCCAGTTGAGCGATCAACATCGGCCGGGACGCATTAAAACGCGCACGCCGACGCAACACATCGATGGCCTTGAAACGCCCGGTGGACACCAGCCAGGTGCGCGGATTGTCTGGCACACCGTCACGCTGCCAGCGTTCGACCGCGACGAAGAACGCCTCGTGCAGCGCCTCTTCGGCAAGGTCGAAATCGCCGAGCAGACGGATCAGGGTCGCCAGAATCCGCCGCGAGTCTTCGCGGTAGACCTGCTCGACTCGCGCCCGTACTGACTCGCCAGGCATCAGTCCGGCATGCCTTCAGCGGGCTTTCGTTGCACGGGTTGCGGACTCATGAAAGAACTCCTGTCGTGATGGTTATTCAGGGATTGAGCTGGCGAACGGGCCGCACCTCGACACAGCCGACCCGGGCCGCCGGGATGTTGCCGGCGACCTGGATGGCTTCATTGAGGTCCTTGGCATCGATCAGGTAGAAGCCGGCCAACTGCTCCTTGGTTTCAGCGAACGGGCCATCGGTGACCGACATTTTGCCGTTGCGCATGCGCACGGTGGTCGCGGTCTGCACCGACTCCAGCGCTTCGGCGGCGAGCATCCGGCCGCTGCCCTGGATCGACTCGGCGTACGCCATGCACTCGGCGTCATTGGGGCTTTCTGGCAGCGAGTGCAATTCGTGCTCGTTGCTGTAGACCAGGCATAAATACTTCATGGGGGCTCTCCATTTCTTGGGGACTGTACCCTGATCGAACGGATCAACTATGGCTGCGGATTGGCATTTTGGCGCCCTTTCCCGACGATCAGCCCGACGATCAGGGTTCCAGGTTGAACAGTGCCGCGCCGCTTGTCATGTCGAACGGCGCCGACCAGTGTTCGTGGACGATCTGCCATAGCCCCGCTTCCTGGCGGTAGCAGGCGGTGACGCGCATCCAGCAGGCCTGGGTTTCACCCTTTTCATTGGTGCCGCCGCAATGCGCCAGCCAGTGCGCGAAAGCGATCTCCTGCGACGGCACGATGTCGATCTCGTGGAACTCGAAAATGTGCGGGCCCGGGCACATCTCCATGCATTCCTGCCAATGCGCACGGTAGGCCGCCTTGCCCTTGAATTGCAGGGCTTTGACCGCATCGAAGGAAACGATGTCGTCTGCGTACAGGGCCATGACCTTTTCCACGTCCTTGGCGATGACCGCCTGGCGGTAGTTCTCGATCAGGTTATGGATTTGTGTTTGAGCATTCATGATGGTTCTCCGTGATTTTTTGTTGAAGACACCCTTAGTCGTCTGGCGAAATGCCAAATCGACAGCCGAAATAAAAATAATCCATGGGGGCAAATTCGCTAGAATCCGAGGTTCATTTCCGTTGGAAAAAGGACCCTCCAGTGACTGCCCGACTCGTGCCTTACGAAAGCCTGAACGCCCTGCAGCGCCAACAGGTCGAGGCCATCGAAATCCACGCCGAACAGATCAAATTCTCCGGCGACATTCATGGTGCGTTGCACACTTTGCTGTCCAAGCCAGGCCCTGGCGTCAAAGGATTTGCGCTATTGGTGGAGGATGTTCCGGTGGCTTTCCTGCTGCTCAAGCGCCCGCCGGTGTTGCCGGCCTGGGCCGATGAACACAGCGCCACCCTGCACGCCCTGCAAGTCGATCGCCGCGCCCAGGGCAAAGGCTATGGCAAAGCCTGCCTGCAAGCCCTGCCCGAGGTTGCGCGCCAGGCCTGGCCGGAAATCAAAGGGCTGGAGTTGTCGGTGGATGCGGACAATGAGTCGGCCATCGCGCTGTATGCCAAATTTGGCTTTGTCGACAGCGGCGAAGCGTACAAGGGCCGGATCGGTTACGAACGGCGGATGGGGCTGGTTTTCTGATTCGTAGAGGGATGAACGATGTTGAATTCAATCGAAGCGCTGGAAGCGATCTACGGCCTGCCCCATGACCGCGCGGTGCGCAAGCAGATCCCGTTTCTGAACGAGGACTATCAGGCGATGGTCCGCGCCTCGCCACTGGTGATTATCAGCTCGGTCGGCCCCGACGGCATGGACGGTTCGCCGCGTGGCGATACGCCGGGTTTCGTGCGGATCGTCGACGAACGCACGCTGGCGATTCCGGATCGACCGGGCAACAACCGCATCGACACGCTACGCAATGTCGTGCTCGATTCGCGGGTATCGCTGCTGTTCATCATCCCGGGAATTGGCGAGACGTTGCGGGTCAACGGCACGGCGCAGATCAGCGCCGATCCCGGGTTGCTGGAAAGTTTTGCGGTCAATGGCAAACCGGCGCGCACGGTGATGCTGGTGACGGTGCAAGCAGCGTATTTTCACTGCTCGAAAGCGATTGTGCGTTCGGATTTGTGGAACCCGCACAAACACCTCGAACGCTCTGCCCTGCCGACCGCCGGGGCGTTTCACAAGCGCCTGAACGACGGGCAGTTCGATGCCGAAGCGTATGACCGGGAAGCACCGGCGAGAGTGCGTGACAGTCTCTACTGACACGATGACTAGCCACTGTGGGAACAGACTCATGTGGCGAGGGGGCTTGCCCCCGTTGGACTGCGAAGCAGTCCTAAAACCTGCACCCCTCGTTCTGCCAGGCATACCGCATACGCCGGATTTGCGACTGCTTCGCAGCCGAACGGGGGCAAGCCCCCTCGCCACATGAGCCCGCACATATTAGGTCGGCGAACCGCCATAACCCTTTAGGCACAGGCTCTGGCGGTTTTTATGGTCACTGGAATTTCATAAAAACCCTGCTGTACTCAGCCAAGGTTCTGGAGATGGTTCTGTAGTCCATCTGCCGGATGCACAACGACAGTGTTATCTCGACAGGGAAATTCGCTATGTCTTTGTTCAAACGCTCGGCTACAGAATTGGTGGGAACGTTCTGGTTGGTGTTAGGGGGGTGCGGCAGTGCGGTCCTGGCGGCGGCGTTTCCAAACGTGGGGATCGGTTTGCTGGGAGTGTCCCTGGCATTCGGTTTGACGGTGCTGACGATGGCCTTCGCCATCGGCCACATTTCGGGCTGCCATCTCAACCCTGCGGTGTCGGTCGGGCTGGTCGTCGGCGGACGATTCCCGGCCAAAGAACTGCCCGCCTACATCATCGCCCAAGTGATTGGCGGGATCATCGCAGCGGCTCTGCTGTACTTCATCGCCAGCGGCAAACCCGGCTTCGAACTGGCCAGCGGCCTTGCATCCAATGGCTATGGCGAACACTCGCCCGGCGGCTACTCGATGGCGGCGGGGTTTGTCAGTGAACTGGTGATGACCGCCATGTTCATCCTGATCATTCTCGGCTCCACCGACAAACGCGCCCCGGCCGGGCTGGCGCCCATCGCCATCGGCCTGGCGCTGACCCTGATCCACCTGATCTCGATTCCGGTCACCAACACCTCGGTCAACCCGGCCCGCAGCACGGGCCCGGCGCTGATTGTCGGCGGTTGGGCGATTCAACAACTGTGGCTGTTCTGGCTGGCGCCGATTCTGGGTGCGGTCATCGGCGGTGTGATGTATCGCTGGCTGGGCAAAGAAGACAGCTGACAAGGGACATAACGCGAAGATCAGCCTTGCCGGTAAGGCAAGGCGGTTTTCGCTTCTTCTGCATACCCCATGACCCCGACACGTTCGCGCTCAAGGAAGTCTTTCACCGCCGACTTCAAGCCCGGATGGCGCAGGTAATGCCAGGAATGGGTGATCACCGGCTCAAAGCCACGAATCAACTTGTGCTCGCCCTGAGCGCCGGCGTCAAAACGTTGAAAGCCGTTGGCAATCGCGTAGTCCATGCCTTGATAGAAACAGGTCTCGAAATGCAGGCGATCAAACTCTGCCAGGCAGCCCCAGTAACGACCGTAAAAGCTGTCGCCTCCGACCAGACTGAAGGCCATGGCCACCGGTCGTGAGCCTTGTTTGGCCAAAACCACACGAATCGATTCCGGCATGCGCTCGGCCAGCAGACTGAAAAATTCCCGCGTCAGGTACGGCGCTTGCCGACGCACCGCGTAGGTATTGGCGTAGCAGGCATACACAAAGTCCCACTGCGCCTGATCCAGTTGCCGCCCTTCCAGCCATTCGAAGTCGATGCCCTGCCCGGCCACTTGCTCACGCTCCTTGCGCATTTGCTTGCGCTTGCGCGAACTGAGGGCGTCGAGGAAGTCCTGAAAATCCCGATAGCCGCGATTCTGCCAGTGATACTGACAGCCAATGCGCTGCAACCAGCCAGGTTGTTCGGCCAATGCCGCGTCGGTGAATGGATCGGTGAAGTTGATATGGGCGCTGGAGAGTCCTTCGATCTCAAGGTAACCCGGCAGGCTTTGCAGGAGTTCGAAACCGTCCTCGATCGTCGCCGCCAGCAATCGCGGCCCGCTGACCGGGCTGAACGGCACCGCCGTCAACAACTTGGGGTAGTAGTCGATGCCGGCACGCTCACAGGCTTCGGCCCAGCCATGGTCGAACACGTACTCGCCGTAGGAATGCCATTTGCGGTAACTGGGCAGTGCGGCGATCAGACGATCGCCTTCAACATGCAACAGATGCTCGGGCTGCCAGCCGGAATGCGGGCCGAGGCTGGCGCTGTCTTCCAGCGCACTCAGAAAGGCATGGCGCAGAAACGGCTGAGTTTCCGGCACCAGCGCGTCCCAGGTGTGCGGCGCGATTTCGGACAGACTTTCCAGACGTTGCAGCGGCATCAGTATCCCCGACCATCATTTCCTACAGATGGGAGGAGTATCGCTTATCTGATTGCCTAACCCGAAACAAAAAAAACCCCGCCGAAGCGGGGTTAAACGAGAGGAGCTTTAACGGATGAAGAAAGAGCTCTTACAGCGTTTACTGCAATTTAGAACACGTATTGAGCGCGGACCACGAAGCCGTCACCGCTGTCATCACCCGTGCGACGTGCTGGGGTAGTACCGCTGGCAGCTGTGGCATTGGTCACGTTGTCCGTCTTGGCCTTGAGGTAGGCGCCAGTGATTTTTACCGCTTCGTTGGCGTACCAGTTGACGCCCAGGGTGTGCACCTTGGCTTCGGCATCGCCGACATCGCGGGTCAGGCTGGCAGTGGTGATGTTGTCGTCTTCGACGGTCAGGCTGTCGTAACGATAGAACAGCTCCCAGGCGCCGATGGACTTGTTGGCTGGCTTGATTGCGTCAAACTTGCCGACTTTATAGCCACGGGCTTCGCCGGTGAGGGTGTAGGCACCCTGAACGTAGAAACCGTGACCCTTGATGTCTTCAACGTTGCTGGCATCGGCCTTGGTCTTGCGGGTGATGTATTCACCCTGGATCGAGGCCGGGCCCATGGCGAATGCGGCTTCCAGGCCGACAGCGTCGTCACGGTCATAAGAGCCGGCAGGCGAAGTGGAACTGCCGCCCAGCACCGGACGGTTGCCGTTGGTACCGGCATCGTTGCCGCCGAGGGTTTCAACGCCACGCATGCCCATGCGGGTGCGATAACGCGAATCGAAGGCGGTGTCGGAGACATCACGGGACGCGACGTTCACACCGAAGTGCAGCACGTTGCCGGCGTCATGCATCGGCGCGAATACAAAGCGGCCGTTGACCTGTTTAACGCTGTTGCCATCGGTATCGTCGGTGTCTTTGCTGAACACGCCGGCGGAAGCGTAGAACGAATCAGCGAAGGTACTGGAGGCTTGCAGGCCCAGGCCATTCTGGTGGCTGTTCGCCCAATCGACCATGTCGTACGCCATGTTGCGTTCTGGCGCAGTGACCCACTTGGAGCTGGTGGCTTTTTCCAGGCCGAAGTCCGGGTCGAAACGACCGACTTTGATCGAGACCGGTTTGAAGCCGTTGTAGGCCAACGACGCTTCGTCGAAGTAACCGTTGTCGGAATCACCGCTGTTGTGGGAGAAGTCGTAGTTGATGGTGTAAGCCCAATCCGTGTACAGCACACCAGACAGCTCCAGGAAGCCACGACGGATGTAGGCAGCGTCGGCGGTATCGCCGTTTCGGGTGTAGACACCATCGAACTGGCTGTAGTCAGCCTGCAAGCGACCGCCGAGTTTGAAGCTGAATTCTTTATCGGTGGTGGCGACTTCGAGGCCGCCCTTGGTTTTGACTACGATATCGGCGCCGTCAGTGGTGACGGTGCCAGCGAAAGCCTGGGCGGTTACTGCCATGGCCAATGCGCTGGCGGCAAAACCGGCGAAGTGCTTACGGATCATCGAAGAGTTCCCCTAATTGGTGGTCTGTAGCTTGGAAACACGCGGGTCTGGCCCGCTTGTGTTGGGAGGGAATCTTGGAGGCGGGGTATTTCAGCCGGGTTGCTGATAGATAAAGATTTTATGACAGGGGAACTTTTTTACTTCGAATTGAAATAACAGAAAAACAGCCGCAAAAGATCAGCTGCAAGCCGCAAACCAGAGCGGCTGAAGGGGGATGTTACGGGCGGGAAAACTACGGTTTGTTCTTCAGATGTTCGTTGGCAAGCCGTTCAGCCAGCGCATCCAGATCAGGAACAGGCGGCTCGGGCATCACTTTCAGGGTGGCCTGCATCAACCGCATCTGCCGAATGAACCGCCGGCAATTGGGGCAGAACATCAAATGATGCCGCACCATCAGTCGCTCTCGAAAACTCAACTGGCCATCGAGATAATCACTGGAGCGCGCCACTTGTTCCTTGCAGGTCAACATTCGCCGGTTTCCTCAAAATGCTCCACGGTCGCAAAGACCTTCAACCGTGCCCGATGCAGCAGCACACGAACATTGGAGAGCGAGATCTCCAGAAGATTACAGATCTCTTCCAGCTCCAGCCCTTGTCGTTCGCGTAACAGCAAAACACTGCTTTGCAGTTCCGACAGGCTGAGCAGCGTGTGCTCCAGACATTCGCGCAGCTCGTTTTCGGTCAACAAGGCCTCTGGCGTGTCCTGGTGCCAGGCGTATGGCGCCACCAGCCAATGACCATCAGTGGATGAAAAACGATCGTCATCGAGCGTGCCGTGAGGCGACGGCAGGTCATCGAGCAGCACTTCCCGGCGGTTTAGCTTGTAGCGGCTCTTCGCCGAGTTGGCGGTGATGGTCAGCAGCCAGGTCTTGAGGCTCGAACGCCCCTCGAACCCGCCGAGATTGCGCACCACCGACAGCCAGGCATCCTGTACCACTTCGTCGACGTGTCGGTTGCCGACGATGGCATAGGCCACCGCGCGCATGGCGCTCTGGTAAGTGCTGACCAGTTCCTTGAAAGCCCTCTGCTCGCCCGCCAGCAGGCGTTCGAGCAGTTGAGCGTCGTCAGCGGCAGCCATTGATGCCTCTTATCCGAATGAATGGGGACACAAGAAAAAGATCGCAGCCTTCGGCAGCTCCTACATGTCGATCGTATCCAACCACGATAGCGGGTTGAAATCCAATCCTGTAGGAGCTGCCGCAGGCTGCGATCTTTTCAGGCGTCTTTTCAGGCAAATTCAGCGCTTGCGCAGAATCACGCTGCCAATCGAGTAACCGGCGCCGAACGAGCTGAGTACCGCCAGCGAACCGCTGACCAGATCGTCCTGATTCTTGTGAAACGAAATCACCGAACCGGCCGAACTGGTGTTGGCATAGGTGTCGAGAATCACCGGGGCTTCCTCTTCGGTGGCTTCGCGGCCCAGCAGCTTCTTGACGATCAAGTGGTTCATGCTGAGGTTGGCCTGGTGCAGCCAGAAGCGCTTCACGTCGCTGACGTTGAGCTGGTTTTCTTCCAGGTGCGTGGCGATCAGCTCGGCGACCATCGGGCAGACATCGCGGAACACCTTGCGGCCTTCCTGCACGAAAAGTTTGTCGGGGGCACCGATGCCCTCTTCCGCAGCGCGGTTGAGGAAGCCGAAGTTGTTGCGGATGTTGTTGGAGAACTTGGTCAGCAGTTTGGTGCTGACCACGTCGAACTGGTACTTGGACGTCGCCAGATCCGCACGCTCGATGATCACCGCCGTGGCGGCGTCGCCGAAGATGAAGTGGCTGTCGCGGTCGCGGAAATTCAGGTGACCGGTGCAGACTTCAGGGTTGACCATCAGGATCGCCCGAGCCTGGCCCAGTTGCACACTGTTGGCCGCAGCCTGGATGCCGAAAGTCGCCGAGGAACAGGCGACGTTCATGTCAAAACCGAAACCCTGGATGCCCAGCGCTTCCTGAACTTCGATGGCGATGGCCGGATAGGCGCGTTGCAGGTTGGAGCAGGCGACGATAACACCGTCGATGTCAGCGGCGGTCTTGCCGGCGCGCTGCAAGGCTTGCTCGGCCGCACCGATGGCCATCTGGCAAAGCACCGACCACTCGTCATTCGAGCGCTCGGGCAAGCGTGGTGCCATGCGTTGCGGGTCGAGAATGCCGTCCTTGTCCATGACAAAGCGGCTTTTGATGCCAGATGCTTTTTCGATAAACGCTGCGCTGGATTCGGTCAATGCCTGGATTTCGCCGCGCGCGATGGCTTCGGCGTTGTCGGCGTTGAACAGCGCGACGTAAGCGTTGAAAGACTGCACCAGCTCTTCATTGGAAATGCTGTTGGCCGGGGTGTACAGGCCGGTGCCGCTGATGACGACGTTATGCATGGTCGTTTCTCTAATCCGTTCAGGCAGAAAGCGCTGGCACCGACGTACCAACACACAAAGGGTCTATTCCAGGTCCGGACGCAAACCTGGCATCGCTTTATTCCGATCCGCCCGGGCCCGTGAAGGCTCAAAACCGCGGGGCTGGCGTTTATAGGCGCGAAGTTTGCCATAAACGTGGGCTTTTGGCGCCTTTTGCAAGAGCAACAGCGTGGCGAGGGGGCTTGCCCCCGTTCGGCTGCGCAGCAGTCGTAAAACCAACGCACTCGGTATACCTGATACACCGGGGCCGCAGGTTTGGGGCGGCTTCGCCACCCAACGGGGGCAAGCCCCCTCGCCACAAAGGCTCGCTCCCACAGGGGTTACGGCTCC
>NZ_AKJK01000058.1 GCF_000282375.1 Pseudomonas sp. GM50 | reverse complement strand
GAGTTCAGACGTGTGCTCTTCCGATCTGATCGGAAGAGCATACGAGATTACAAGGTGACTGGAGTTCAGACGTGTGCTCTTCCGACGAGCCGCTGACCGGCCGTCTGACGCCGCCACCAGGGGCGAGTTTCGAATGCGTACTGATGCCTGAAGACGATTCGCTGTACGTGATCGCCTCCGACGCCGGTTACGGTTTTGTGGTCAAGGGTGAAGACCTGCAAGCCAAGAACAAGGCGGGCAAGGCCCTGTTGAGTTTGCCGAACAACGCCAAAGTGATTCTGCCGCGTCCGGTAGCCGACCGTGAGCACAACTGGCTGGCCTCGGTGACCACCGAAGGTCGGCTGCTGATTTTCAAAATCAGCGATTTGCCACAATTAGGTAAAGGAAAAGGGAATAAGATCATCGGGATTTCCGGTGAACGTGTTGCCAGTCGCGAAGAATATGTCACGGACATTGCCGTTTTGCCGGAGGGTGCCACTTTGGTGCTGCAGGCCGGAAAACGTACCTTGTCACTGAAGGCGGACGACCTCGAACACTACAAAGGTGAGCGTGGGCGTCGTGGTAACAAACTTCCACGTGGCTTTCAGAGGGTGGATGCGCTGTTCGTCGAAAACCTCAATTAAGCGTCCTAGAGCGCTCGATCTACGATTTAACGCGTAGATCGACGCTTTGCCGCTGGAGTCGGAACGCATATTCACGGATGATATGGCCTTTCAAGCGCCGGCGTAGCCGAGCGTTCTTCATATTTTTTGAGTATTTTCACTGTGGTTAGCCTTGTGGCGGCCACCTGGATGGGACGATGACTGCTCTGCGCCTTCCTTTTATTTTGATGCTCGCCGGCGTTCTTGGCCTGGCGGGTTGCAGCGTTCACCAACCGGTGTCGCTGTATCAGCTGGACAGCGGAAGTCCGGCTCAGCCTGCGCAAAGCGCGGGCATGGCGGTATTGCTGGGCCCGGTAACGGTTGCCGACTACCTGCAACGCGAAACCCTGTTGCAGCGTCAGCCCGATGGCAGCCTGCAAGCTTCGGTCGATGGTCGTTGGGCGGGTAGCCTGTCGTCCGATATCGATCAGCTGTTGCTGCGTCAGGTCGCCGGCCATCTGGACAGCCAGCGCGTTGTCCTGGCACCGGCGACATTAGGCTTCACGCCGGATGTTCAGGTGCTGCTGACGATCACGCGACTGGACTCGGGTGCATCGCAACCGGCGATCCTTGATGCCCAATGGCGCCTGATCGACCGTCGTGGTCAGGTGCGCGATAACCGCATCATTCATCTGCAGGAGCAGCACACTGGCGGGACTGCCGCTCAGGTTCAGGCTCAGGGTGTGTTGCTGCAGCGTCTGGCCGAGCAACTGTCGACTGCGCTCAAGCCACTGGCCAACCAGCCGCCGATCGCCGAAGCACCGCGCAAGCCAGCTGCCAAGCCTGTGGCACCGGCAGCAGAGCCCGAGAAGCAGCCGAAAATCCCGATGGCTTCGCCGATTCGCACGGATATGGAAGTGTTCAGGTTCTAAGCCTGGATTGATCCAAAGCAAAGCCCGCCATTGATGCGGGCTTTGTTGCTTCTGCGGATTGAGAAATCTAGCGCTGCTGCTGGCCTCTTCGCGGGCAAGCCTCGCTCCTACAGGAATGTGGCAGTCCCCGTTTGCGCTGCCCCGTAGGAGCGAGGCTTGCCCGCGAAGGCGTCGGAGCAGGCAACAAAAAGCCCGGATCAAAAGATCGCAGCCTTCGGCAGCTCCTACAGGGGCCGGGTAGGCCGCGGCCTTGCAGGTGCATGCGAACTTTGTAGGAGCTACCGAAGGCTGCGATCTTTTCAGACAGTCACCAAAAAGCCCGCAGACGATCACTCGTCTGCGGGCTTCTCTACAACGGGGACTGGGGTTTACGCCCGGCGTTCGTGCATCCGCGCCAGTTGCCGTTCCAGCATCGACGGATAAGGCTCCATCAAGCGCTCTACGCAGCACGCACCCTCTGGGCTGGCGATCGGCCGGATCCGTGCACGTTGGCGAATCAGCGCGTCGTCGCTGATCTTGCGCTCCACCAGCAGCAGGTTGCGGCTGTGTTGCGACAGGGCCAGTGCATCCTGAGCGGTTTCAGTCAGCAGCAGGTCAATCTGGCTCAGACCGAACAACTCGTCACCCAGCGTCAGGCCCAACTGCAATTGCAGGGTGATGCCGCTGTCGGCGACTTCGATCTGCAACTGATGACCCAAGGCACGCAGCAACTCGCCGCAGCAGATGGCGTTGGTCAGGTAATCGTCGCCGCTGTCTTCGGTGTGGAACAGCATCAGCGTGCTGCCATCGTTCAGGGTGTGCAGTTCGCTCTGGTAGAGCGACGCAGCCTGATCGAGGCAATCGCGGTAGCGTTTCAGCAGCTCTTCCAGGCGTGCGCGGGGCAGGCGACGCAGCTGATCCTGTGCGCCCAGTTGTACCGCCAGTACCGCGCTGTGCTGAGGTACGTTCGATACCTGCGGCTTTGCCACCGGTTTCGGCGCGCTATCTGCCGAGTCGTCACGCAGATCGGCAAACGGATCTTCGTCGTCATCATCTTCGACGGTGCTGACAACACGTCGTGGTGCAGGCTTGAGGCCGGCTACAGGCTTGGTTTCGTCGAAACCTGGATCGCGCAGGTTGCGCACTTCGAAGGTCGGCTCGTTATTGTCGGTGTCTTCGTAATCGCTGTCGTCGTATTCAGGCTCTGGCGCAGGTTCTGGCTCGGCAGGCTCCGGTGCGAAATTGGCGTGCAACTGACGAGCGAGGTCGCCGACCTCATCCTGGCGCTCGGTGGCCGGGGTGTATTCGTCGATATTGCGCAGCCACACCCGCAATTGCAGCAGCGGTGTGGAGATATTGCGTCCCAGGCGCAGGCTCAAGGCCAGGGACAGCGCCAGCAGAATCGCACTCAGAATGCCCATGCTTTGCAGGCTGATGGTCATCGGCTGCTGGAACTGATCCATGTCCAGGCTGATGCGCAGTTGCCCGGCGGTCACGTCCTGGAAGGTGATCTTGCTCTGGTACATGCCCTCGGCTTCGCCCAGCAGGCTATGCTTGGGACGCTGTCCGGCTTCGGCGAGGATGCGGTTATCCACGCTGTAGATGGCGGCGTGGGCCACCAGTTTGTTCTTGGTCAGGTTGTTGAGCAGCACGTTCAGGCTGAGGATGTCATTGGACACCAACAGTTCCGTGGCCGAGGTCGCGGTCTGGGTGGTCAGGCTTTCGCCCAGGGCATCCGCCTGCTCGTGCATGGCCTGCTTGAACTGCAAACCCATCACGCAGGCATAGATCACCAGGGCCAGAGCGACCAGGATCACGTTATGGCTGGCAATGCGCAATGCAATCGGTACACGGCGATGACGCAGTGCCCGGAAGATCAGCAGAAAGAAGTTATCGGTTTTTACTGGCGTGGGCCGGTTCACTTGAGCTCGGCTCTTTGTCCGTGAAGTTGACGCGCAGTATAGCGACAGGCCCTAGACCGTCAAAGCGCTCGCGGTGCCCGATGGTCACTGAAAATGGGTAGAATGCGGTTTTTTTCCACCTGCGGGGGTGCGCCTTGCGCGAAATCGTCCTGATAAACATCACGGGAGTCGACCGTCCGGGTCTGACTGCGGCCATTACCGGCGTTCTGGCCCAGGGTGGTGTGAACATTCTCGACATCGGTCAGGCGGTGATCCACGACACCCTGTCGTTTGGCATCCTGGTTGAAATTCCCGATACCGAACAAGGTAACTCGGTGCTCAAGGACATCCTGTTCAAAGGCTATGAGCTTGAGCAACAAGTGCGTTTCACGCCGGTGTCCGAAGAGGATTACCAGCTGTGGGTCGGCAATCAGGGCAAGAAACGCCACATTGTCACCCTGCTGACCCGCAAAGTGACTGCCGAGCAATTGCAGCGCGTGAGCTCGATCACCGCCAAATATGGCCTGAACATCGATCATATCGATCGCCTGTCCGGGCGCATGCCGCTGGACACCCCTGCCGACAAGGGCAAGGGCTGCATCGAGTTTTCCGTGCGCGGCGAGGCGGCGGATCCGCAAGCGCTGCGGGCCGAATTTCTCAGCGTCGCTCAAGAATTGAACGTCGACATCGCCTTCCAGGAAGATTCGCTGTTCCGCCGTAACCGCCGTCTGGCGGTGTTCGACATGGACTCGACGCTGATCGAAGCCGAAGTCATCGACGAACTGGCCAAGGCCGCCGGTGTGGGCGACCAGGTGTCTGCGATTACCGAGCGGGCGATGGCCGGCGAGCTGGACTTCCGCGCCAGCTTCAAGGAACGCCTGGCCTTGCTGCAAGGGCTGGACGTCAGCGTGCTGGATTCCATCGGTGCTTCCCTGCGCCTGACCGAAGGCGCCGAAACCCTGTTCGCCGAACTCAAGCGCCTGGGCTACAAGACGGCGATTCTGTCGGGTGGTTTCACCTACTTCGCCAAGCAACTGCAGGCCAAGCTGGGCATCGACTATGTATTTGCCAACGAACTGGAAGTGGTCGACGGCAAGGTGACGGGTGTGGCGGTCGAGCCGATTGTCGATGCGCAACGCAAGGCGGATCTGTTGCGTGAGCTGGCGCATAAGGAAGGTTTGCGTCTGGAGCAGACGATTGCGGTCGGTGACGGTGCCAACGACCTGCCGATGCTGGCGATCGCCGGGCTGGGTGTGGCGTTCCGTGCCAAGCCGCTGGTCAAGCAATCGGCGAAGCAGGCGATTTCCACCCTCGGGCTGGATGGCGTGCTGTACCTGCTGGGCTTCCGGGATCGCGACGGGCAACTCTGAGTTTCAGGTTGTCTGGGCGGGCCTCTTCGCGGGCAAGCCTCGCTCCTACAGGGTTTGCGCGGACCCGTAGGAGCGAGGCTTGCCCGCGAACGCATCACCGCCGATCAAATGCCGGACGCTCAAAGCGACTTCCACAACAAATCGAACTCTCCCACTACCCCGACCACGCCGCTCCCCGCGGCGTTTTCGTTTCTGGCTGTCTCAAGTGAGCGGTAGGCAAACTGATTGAAGCTGTTGGTACTCGCCATCCGGCGCTCCAGCCCGGCCCGGCGTTCCTCGCCGTTGGTATTGATCAGCACCTTGTTACCTTCCTGGAACGGCAGGCGCGGCGTGAGCAGGGTGGCCGGCAGGTCGATGGCGCTGATGGCGGGCAGCAACAGCCCGCGCAAGTACTGACTGTGCTCGTCGTGGGAATGCATCAGTTGCAGACCGCAGGGTTCGGCGCAAGGCGCGACTTGCTCAATACCCATCTGCGTGCCACCGCCCCGCACCTGGCGGATCCAGCGCACCACTGCAATGCTCCAGCCTTGACCGGCAGCATCCTCGATACCGACCATTTCGCCAGCCTGTAGCTCGGCGGGCACCGCGCCAGGCCAGGCCAGGCAATAGCCGCCAGGGCTGTGATTGATCACCGGCAGCACATAGGTCGGGAAATGCTGTTGGCGATCGGCTGCCTCGTGGCTGTCATCGTTCTGAAGGTGCGGGTATTCGATCTCTTCGTAGGGCAGCAGCGTGTCTGCGGTGCCATGGGGGGCGGCGTCGAAAGCCTGGTTCCATTGGTCTTTGGCGCGACGTGTCGGGTCGGTAGCCGAGAACTGCGCGGGGCGGGCGCCGGGTTTCTTCAGGATGTCGTTGAACGAGCGTTGCCCGCTGAGATAAAAGTGCAATGCACTCATGCCCACGCACAGGGTCAACGTGCCGTGGCCGACAGTGCGCTGGAAACTGCGCTCGGCGGCCTGACCCCAGGCGGCATGCAGGTGTTGCAGCGTATCCAGGCTCAGCCCCGTCGGAACGGGCAGCGGCGATGCCTTGTCGGCTGACTGTTGCAGATGGTTTTCGATGGCCGTGACCAAGGGTTGCGGGTCGATCCCTAGCAAACTCTCCTGTTGTTCGGCGAGGAATTTGGAGCGGTAACGCGGCCCGGTGTCGAGATCCGGGGCGATGGCAAACAGCCCGTTGTCCGGTTTGGCCGGTTGCAGCTTGATCCACTGGCTCCACGGTTCGAGCACCTCGGCGAGCCGGGCGATCTGGTTCTGGCGCAGTTGATTGCAGCGTGAAGCACCCAGCAGGAGGGCGACGACGTAGGTTTGCTCGATGCTCAGGCTTTGCGTCTGACTGGCCAGTTCATCGCGCACGCTCAAATGTTGTAGTTGGAACTGACAGCCAATCCGGTACAGCTGATGTAACTCGAGCCACAGACTTTCGGGCACTGGACAATAGAGTTCAGTGGCGCGGATCAATGCGCCGTTCAGGCAATGGATTGCCCGTTGCAAAGTCTGGGTCAGCAGCGGCGCACGGTCCTTGCTGAAGCGCGGTGTGGTGCGGATGACGATTTGCTTGTAGCCGATCGCCAAGTGGCTTTGCAGCGCCTGGCAAAGGTTGGCGATCTTGCGCGAGCGCTCGTCGAGCACAATCGCCTGATGCAGGAAATGTCGCTCCAGGTGCTTGCAGACGTAATACACCTCGGGCCGCAGCAGTTCGAGCAATTGCAGGCGATTGTCGCTGGGTGTGAGCAGTTGGTTGAGTTCGCTCAAGCCTTGATACAACTGGCGAGCGGTTTCGCCGATGTTGGCTTTGGGCAGGTTGGCGATCCAGCGCTTGAGATCGCGAGGCGTGGCTTCGCAGAAAGACAGACGCGACTGCGTCGGGATCGGTGCGCGTAGCAGCAGGACAGGATTGGTCTCATTCATGCCGTAGACAAACTCCGACCGGGAAATGGGCAGTGAATGACTTGACTGTAGCAGCTATGAACGCAGGAGGGCGTATCGCGATATTTGCGTCACGCTTGCCTTACGGGGAATGCGCCGCCCGGAAGAAATTCCGGGTGGCGGTCCCGGGAGTCAGGCGGTTGGCAAGCCGATGCCTTGGCCCATCTGTACGGGCGAAAGGGCGCCCAGGCCTTCAGCCCATTTCACTTGATCCGGCCCGAACAGCACGACCGCCGTAGAGCCGAGCTTGAAGCGACCCAATTCCGCGCCTTTCTCCAGATGGATCGGCGCACGGGCGGCTTCGTCGTAGCGGAAGGTTTTCAGCTCGCGCTTGGGCGGTGTCACCAGGCCGGCCCACACGGTTTCGATCGACGCGACAATCATCGCGCCCACCAGCACCACGGCCATCGGCCCGCGCTCGGTATCGAAAATGCACGCCACACGCTCGTTGCGGGCGAACAGCTCCGGTACGTTTTCAGCAGTGGTCTGGTTAACCGAGAAGATGCGGCCGGGGATATAGACCATCTCGCGCAGGGTGCCGGCCAGCGGCATGTGCACACGGTGGTAATCCTTGGGCGACAGGTAAATGGTGGCGAAATCACCGCCCATGAATGGCGCTGCGTTGGCGGCGTCACCACCGAGCAGTTCCAGCACGCTGAAGCTGTGGCCCTTGGCCTGGAAAACGCGACCGTGTTCGATAGGGCCTAGCTGGCTGACGGCACCGTCGGCCGGGCTGAGGATCGCGCCAGGGGTTTGGTCCAGCGGGCGAGCGCCGTCTTTCAAGGCGCGAGTGAAGAACGCATTGAAGTGCTCGTAAGCCGTCAGGTCTTCGACCAGCGCCTGGGACATGTCCACTTGATAGCGCTTGGCGAACCAGGCGGTAAAGGCGTTCTTGAACCAGCGCACGCGGCATTCGGCAATGCAGCCGGCCAGTCGCGAGAGCAAGTGGTGGGGCAGCAGGTATTGGCTGAGGATAAACAAACGCTTATTCATTAACTGTCCTTAAAAACCTTAAATCTCTACGGGCGTGTCGGGATGGTTGCCCCATTCGCCCCAGGAGCCGGCGTAGCCTTTGACGCGCGGATAACCGAGCGACTTGGCTACTAGATACGTGAAGCCAGAACGATGGTGAGTCTGGCAGTGGGTAATGACTTCTTTGTCTTTGGTGATACCGAGTTGTTCCAGGATTTTCGGCATGTCGGTGCGGATGCGCAGGTTGCGCGCCTGATCCATGCCGGCTGTCCACTCGAAATTGACCGCGCCGGGAATATGCCCGCCCTTGGCCGCCAGCACTTTCTCGCCGGAATATTCCAGCGGCCCGCGCGCGTCCCAGATCGCCAGATCGTTGGCGCCGAGGCGGCTTTGCAGGTATTCGCGGGTGGCGATGGGTTCATCGTGCAGGGTCAGGGCGACCGGGCCGCCGACCGCCGGCGGGATCTGGATCGACATGGGCAAGCCTTCTGCCAGCCAGGCCGGCAGGCCGCCATCGATATAGTGATACTTGCTGTGGCCGATGACATCCAGCAGCCAGATAAAGCGCCCGGCCCAACCGCCGCCTTCGTCGTCATAGACGACGTAGACCGCATCGGGGTTGTGTCCCAGCTCGCCGAACAATGCTTCAAGCGCAGCTTGGGTCGGCAGCAGGCCTGGCGCAGGCGCCTGGCCCAGTTGAGTACGTTTTGGATCGACAAAGCGTGCCCCGGGGATATGCCCTGCGGCATAGCGGGCGCTGCTGGTCAGGTCCACCAGAATCAGTTCGCGGGAGTCGAGACGAGGGAGCAGGTCGCTCGGCTCGATCACCAGCGCCAAGCCAGAGAAGTCAGACATGTGAGGTCTCCAGAGCACAAAGGGGAGGATTGTAGCGCAGCGTCATGAGGGCCTGTTATCAGTTATTTCGGCACAGGAAATAACTGAATCTGTGGCGAGGGGGCTTGCCCCCGTTCGGCTGCGAAGCAGTCGCAAATCCGCTGCATGCGGTGTGCCTGGCAGAACGAGGTTGCAGGTTTTGGGACTGCTTCGCAGTCCAGCGGGGGCAAGCCCCCTCGCCACAGGTCTTGATCTTCACTTAACTGACTGGCATCAGCCCCTAGCGGTGGCTAAAGCTGTGCAGGGCTTTTTCGATGCACTGCGCGGTTTTGCCGAACGCTTGCACGGTGATTTCCGAGAACGGCCCGCCGCCCTGATCCGCCACCACGATCATGATCACCCGACCGTTGTTGACCAAGGAGCGCAGCAGCAGGTGTTCACCGCTGAACTGTTTACGCAGGCTGGCCGGCAGCAGGGCCGAGAATTGTGCGTTGTTGGCCGGCGTCAGGCGCACTTGGGCCTGTTGCGCGAGCAGGCGTTGCAGCACGGTGCTTTGGCTGACCAGCAGGTTCAGGCCGGCCACTTCCTTGGGCAGCCCGGCGGTCTGGTGCACGCGCAGATTAGCGTGCGTGCGGTCGGCCATCAGGATCATCACCCGCCGCATGCCACACGCCACCAGGGCGTCTCGGGCCGAGCTGGTCAAGTGCATGGCATTGGTAAAAGGGCTCGGTTCCACCAGCAATTCGGCGCATTGTTTACGCCACTTCGCCAGGTCTTCAGTGGTGGGTGCCGGGGCTGGCAACAAACCGCCGTGAACACGGTTGATGCCCGACGGCCAGATCAGCGCTTCGGCTGGGTGCCAGAGGTCCGGCATGGCGTGTTGGCGCGCACTGTTAGCGGCCTGTTGGTGCAATTGTTGTTGCACCTCATCCATCGGCATCTGCAGGTAAAGGCTGGCCAGGTACTGCCAGCGTTCACAGTGGGGACTGTCCCAGGCCTGTTGTGCCGACAACGCCAGACCATTGGCCAGCAGCACGGTATTGGCGGGCTGATTGAGCCAACGGCGCAGCGTCGGGTCGTCATCGAGACGATTCTGTTGGCGTAGCGGGTGATCGCTGTCACGCGCGATGCGCAGGACTTTCACCAGTTCACGTTGTTCGCTGAGCAGCAGTCGATACCCCTGCTGCACCCAGATTGGCAAGTGCCAGGTGTCCACCAGCGCCAGGCAGATTTCCAGCAGGCGCACGCCGAACAATTGCTTTTCGACTTTGCGCGCCGACTCACCTTTATGGATGACCCGCAGCTCCCACTCTTCAAGCAGCTGCGGATGGGTCAACGCCATGGGCCACAGTGGCGAAAGAAACAGCAGGCTGCCCCAGTGGATGTCCTGCCACAACCGGGCCAGGCGACCGGCAAAAAAACCATTGGCCTGTTGGGTGGCGTGCTGGCTGATCAACTGAAGCTGGCGCAAGGCGAGGGGAATCTGCGATTGGGGTTCGGCGGGCAAGCGGTCGAGCAATTCTTCAGTGCGTTTCAAACCGAGGCGATTAATTGCCACCTCAAGATTTTCAGCCGGCGTGGTCATGCTGCCATGGGTGTGGCGATTGGCTTCGCGAATCACACTCAAGGCCAGGGCCGGGCTGTCCTGCATCATTTCGGCAATGTCGCGTAGCGAGCTGCGGCTATCGCGGATGGCTTTGCAGACCCGGTCGTGACTGGCTTGCGGAACCGGCAGACGTACACCATCGAGAAGCTTGACCCAGCCTTCGAGGGTGGCTGGTTTTGGCGTTGGGACGTTCGTTTCGTTAGCCATGGTTGCACGCGATCATTGTCTGCATTACCTGTGCCCGGGGCGGGCTAAATTAGCTTTTCGATTGAACTGGCTATAGTCTGGCGCAGTTTTGCCGATAAGTAGAAGAAGAGATTTTTTAACTTCCGAATATGACCTTGAACCCGACTCAGTAAGTGCTCTCCTACCTATGGCTAAAATTATCGGCATCATCGTCGTATTCGCGAGCGTGCTCGGCGGATACGTGCTTTCCCATGGCAAGATTGCCGCCCTTATTCAGCCTTTCGAGGTGATGATTATCGGTGGCGCGGCCCTTGGTGCATTCCTGCAGGCCAACCCCGGTCATATGACGATGCACGTGCTCAAGAAGTCCTTGGGCATGTTCAGTTCGCGTTTTAACCACACCTTCTACCTTGAAGTGTTGGGGCTGATTTACGAGATTCTTAACAAGAGCCGTCGCGAAGGCATGATGGCAATCGAAGGCGACATCGAAGATGCCGCCGCGAGCCCGATCTTCGCCAAGTACCCGGCAGTTCTGAAAGATGACCGCATGACTGCGTACATCTGCGATTACCTGCGCATCATGTCCTCCGGCAACATGGCTCCCCATGAGCTTGAAGGTTTGTTCGACATGGAACTGACCAGCCTCAAGGAAGACCTGGACCACCCCTCCCACGCAGTCAACGGCATCGCTGATGCCATGCCTGGTTTCGGTATCGTCGCGGCGGTATTGGGTATTGTGGTGACCATGGCTTCCCTGGGTGAAAGCGACCAGAAGATGATTGGCTTGCACGTAGGTGCGGCTCTGGTAGGTACCTTCTTCGGTATTCTCGCCGCCTACGGCTTCTTTGGTCCGCTGGCGCATGCGCTGGGCCATGATGCCAAGGAAGAACTGAACGTCTACGAAGCCATCAAGGCCTCGCTGGTGGCTTCGGCTTCCGGCATGCCGCCATCGCTGGCAGTGGAATTCGGTCGTAAGGTTCTGTACCCGGCGCACCGTCCTAGCTTCGCTGAGCTGGAACAAGCGGTTCGCGGTCGCTAAGTCATGGAAAATAACCAGCCGATAATCATCAAGCGCGTCAAAAAGTACGCGGGCGGGCATCACGGGGGCTCCTGGAAAATCGCCTTCGCGGACTTCGCGACGGCGATGATGGCGTTCTTCCTGGTGTTGTGGCTGTTGTCCACGGCAACACCGGAACAGAAGATTGCCATCGCCGGTTACTTCAAGGACCCGGTCGGTTTTTCCGAAAGCGGTACGCCGTACATCATTGATCTGGGCGGCTCGCCGACCCTGGCACCGGAGAACACCCTCAACCCCGAGGTGAAATCCCAGCCTCAGCCGGACAAGGTGACTGTCGACTCCGAGCAGGTCGAAGGCATGGCCGAGCTGGTCGAGAAGGAGCGTCTGGAACTGCTGCTGCAAGAGTTGCAGAACAAGGTCGAAGAAAACCCGCAGTTGCAGAAGTTCAAGGACCAGATCCTCTTCGAGATTACCCAGGACGGTTTGCGCATCCAGATTGTGGACGCCGAAAACCGCCCGATGTTCGACTCCGGCAGTGCGCGTCTGAAGCCATATTTCGAAGACATTCTGCTGGCCATGGCCGACACCATCAAAGCGGTGCCGAACAAGATCAGCATCAGCGGCCACACCGATGCCAAGCCGTACTCGGGCACCGGCGACTTCGGCAACTGGGAACTCTCGGCCAACCGCGCGAACGCGGCTCGCCGTGCATTGATCGCCGGCAGCTATCCGGACGCTCAAGTAGCGCGAGTCGTGGGTTATGCCTCGTCGGCGCTGTTCGACCGGGAGAACCCGTTCAACCCGGTCAACCGCCGCATCGATATCATCGTGCTGACCAAGAAAGCCCAGCGTGCGATCGAAGGTTCGCAAGGTGCCGAACCTGCGCCAGTGCCGACGCAAGGGCAGGGCGGCCCGGGCGAAGTGCCTGCGCCGCCAGCCGATCCGAACGCATTGCCGGCGGATAAGGAACCGTTGCCGGCGCATGAGCTTCGTGAGCGTTTGAATCTGTTTGATGATCCGGTGCCGAAACCGGCAGCGCCAGCCAAGCAGTGATCACAAAAAGCCGACAGAGATGTCGGCTTTTTTGTCTCTGCTGTCTCGTCCTGAATAAGGTTTACATCTTCTGGCTTCTTATCAGGAAGTGGTTATGGCCATCAATCCCGGCCACAGCTGCAATGGCGAAACCGCTGCAATGGATGCCGCCAATCATTTTCGTGGCGTCACGAAAATGATCGAGGTCGGCAAAGGCGACCAGCGATTGTCGATCTGGAACGCTGAGATTGCGTCAAACCCTCAAGGTTATAAAGGGTGGGTGGCCACCGCTTGATCAAGACCATTCAAGAAGCCTTTGGCCTCAATTAATTCATTTTTTTCGCACAGTATCACTAGCGTTGATAGCGTGCGTAAATCCTGTTTCTTGGCCGTTAGGAGGGCACTTAAGAGTCTCGCTTAAGTGAACAGCATTGCAATCATCGCGGCTTTTTTACGCCTGTCAGAAACCGCGTCGGATGCGGCTCTTGAGTTGGTCATGAAACAACTCGGCGTTGCCTCTGTAGGTGCGGTAAAGGGATTCGTTGATCGAGCCTAGCGTCATTGAGCGCTTGGTCGCCACTTCTTCACGATAGGCATCAATGAAAAACTCCAGATCCTTGTCGGTGCTGAGCTTTGGCCATTTATCGAGGTACAGCGGCAGTTCCGCCGGTCCGGTCTTGAATGAGCATATCCGCCGGTTGCTGATGGTCGCTTCACCGATTTCGAACGGCACCCACCACGACAGCGCGGTCTTGTCCGAGACTATCGCCAGCAGATGCGTGCACTCGGTGATGTTGCGGGTGATGACCCCGGTGATGTCGTCAGTGGTCTGTGATTCAGGATCCAGCACGTCGAAGTAGGTCTTGATGTTGGCCCGAATCAGACGGGTGCTGATGGCGATGGCGTGGGACCGATCGGTATGGCGGTAGCTGATAAACACAGGCATCAGAAATGTCCCTTGATTGCGAGTTCGCGGTAATAGGCGCCGAGGGCGGTGAGGCGGCAGCCGGTGGAGTTGATGGCCGCGTAGTACATGTGCTCGGCGTCCACCGGTTCGATCAGGCTGTGGCGATTGCACTTTTGCAGTTGGGAGAAGACTTCGCCGTGCTCTGGGTCGAACGTGGCTTCGGTAGGTTCGTAGCTGGGGTCTAGGGCGAACATTGATTCCGCCTCTTCGAACCAGTCGGGAAGTTTGCGCAGGATCTCTTTGGGGATCAGCGGCGAGACTTCTCGCAATGAAATGAATTGCGACACATTGGTCTTGAACACCGGGCGCTGTTCCCACGCGTCTAGAGCGTTGTCGACGAATGAATAGAGGCTGCCGGGGGTAATCTTTCCCAATATGTTTGCGGCGCCGCCGTGCAATGCTTGCAGCAACAGCCCCGTGAAGACGCCGTGGTTGGCGCCTTCCATAGCCGGCTCTGCCTTTTTGCACGCGGTGAGGATGGTCATGCCTTCGCACACCATGCTGCTTTCGCTGCGTAGCGCCCGCACTTCGCCCGCCGAGCCCGCCTGGCAGCAGTCGAGAATAATCACTTTGTTTTTGATTTTTACCGCTTTGGTCGCCCAATTCAGGATGTCGCTGATGCGAATTCCATCCTTGGCGGATTTGTAGTCCTGGGGGATCAGCATGCCTTCGTCCGTATCGACGTCGAAGTTGCCGTGACCGGCGAAGTACAGCAGTGCAACGCTGCAATCGCCTGAAAACAATTCCTGGATATGCCCTTCGAGCTTTTCACGGCTCAGATAATCTTCGGCGGAGGTCAGGACCAGGTTCTTGAAATTCGGATCGCCATTGGCGTCGGTTTTCAGCACCGAAGCCATGGCCATCGCATCGTTGTTGCAACCACTCAATTGCGAAACATGGCTGTAGTTATTAATGCCGATGAACAATCCCTTGCGCATGGTTCAGCCCGCCGCGTGAGTGCGAATGGCATCGATGATGCTGTTGGTGTTCCACGCACACTCCGCGTGCGCCGCCCGGCGTACCACCGTGGAAATCCGTTCGGCGCCAAACGGCTTTATCGCAATGATGACCTTGCCCATTCGCCTGGCGATCTCGATTTCCTTGTTGATCCACTTGCTGTAGGTCGAATACATCCCCGCCATGATCAGCACTGCCGAGCAGAGCCGAATCTTGTTTTCGATGGCTTCTTCAAGTTGCTTGTCGGTTTTCGCGCCGATGATCGGGTTGTCCGGTGGCACCGAAAAATTCTTGAACGTGAAGCCGGGTTTTGCATTGAGCAAGCGGACCAGATTGTCGTGGGCGTCTGAGTAGTTCCACGAGTGGCTGATGAACAAATGATAGGTTTGCATGGCTGTCCCTCGGTATCGCCTGAAATGCGATGAGGGCTCGAATGTATGCACTTGAGTGGCCGCAACAAGGCCTTGGCGGTTAAAGAGACGCGTCCTTCAGGCAGGCGCGAAGAAGCCTTACAGAAAGGTCTGACGTTTAATTGAGGGAGTTTTTGTAGGACGCCACGAACGACCTACCGCCCCGTAAGAGTCAGGGGCGGCTGGCACGTCTGTTTAATAGCTGCTTTCAGGCAAGCTGGCGATGATCGAGCGGTAGCTGTTCATCCGTTGCTGCTGCACGCGGCCCTCTTCCAGGGCCTTGAGCAGGGCGCAACCCGGTTCGCGGTCGTGCTTGCAATCGCGGAAGCGACAGGTGCCGATCAGATCGTTGAACTCGATGAAACCGGCTTCGACGTCGGCCCGGCTGACGTGACCCAGGCCGAATTCCCGAATACCCGGGGAGTCGATCAACTCACCGCCGCCAGGGAAGTGGAACAACCGCGCGGTGGTGGTGGTGTGGGTACCCTGGCCGGACAGCTCCGACAGCGGGCCGACACGGGTGTCGACTTCCGGCAGCAGGCTGTTGACCAGTGACGACTTGCCGACGCCGGACTGGCCGACGAATACGCTGATGTGCCCGTCCAGCTGCTTTTGCAACTGTTCCATGCCATTGCCGTGGTGGGCCGACACTTCCAGCACCGGGTAACCCAGCGTGCGGTAAACCGCCAGCAAGGCATTCAGCGCCGGGGCGTTCTGCTCGTCGATCAGGTCGAATTTGTTCAGCAGCAGTAACGGCCGAATACCCGCGTGTTCCGCGGCGACCAGATAACGGTCGATCAGGTTGGCGTGAGGCTCGGGCAGCGGCGCGAAGACGATCACGATCAAGTCGACGTTGGCCGCCACCGGCTTGAGCTGGCCACGGCTGTCGGGACGGCAGAGCTCGGTCTTGCGCGGCAGTTGCGCCACGATCACGCCGATGCCCTGGTTGCCGGCACGCCAGACAACCTGATCGCCGGTCACCAGCGCTGGCAGGTTGGCGCGCAAATGGCAGCGGAACACCTGGCCGGCCAATTCGCCATCGAGGGCCTCGACTTCGACCTGCACACCGAAGTGCGCGATCACCAGGCCCGTCTGTTCCGGGCCCAGGTCGCCGCCTTCGAGTGCCTCGACAGCCGAGGACTCGCGTTTGGCGGCGCGGGCAGCGCGCTCGCCCTGAATCTTTTCGATGCGCCAGTTTTGACGACGATTGAGTTGGCGTTTGGCCATGGGTGTTCCGTATCGAGAATGCAGCGATTAGGTAAAACGGCCGCGAGTTTAGCACGCCCGGTGGCCTCCCTAGGCTAAACTGCGCACCTACGCCGAGGAGCCGACTCATGCAAAACCCGCTGAACCTGATCTGGATCGACCTGGAAATGACCGGTCTGAACCCTGATACCGACGTCATCATCGAGATGGCCACCATCATCACCGACAGTAATTTGAACACCTTGGCCGAAGGTCCGGTGATCGCCATCCACCACAGCGACGAGATCCTCGCCGGCATGGACGAGTGGAATACCCGTCAGCACGGCGGCTCCGGGCTGACCCAGCGGGTTCGCGACAGCCGTATCAGCATGGCCGAAGCCGAAGCCGAGACCATCGCTTTCCTGGAAAAATGGGTGCCGAAGGGCAAGTCGCCGATCTGCGGCAACAGCATCTGCCAGGACCGTCGCTTCCTTTATACCCACATGAAATCGCTGGAAAGCTACTTCCACTACCGCAACCTAGACGTGTCGACCCTTAAAGAGTTGGCCGCACGCTGGGCGCCGGACGTACGCGACAGCTTCAAAAAGGGCAGCACCCACCTGGCCCTGGACGACATCCGCGAATCGATCGCCGAGCTTCAGCACTACCGCAAGAATTTCATCAAGTTCTGATTGGGTGGTGTGTCTGTTCTGACGCCTTCGCGGGCAAGCCTCGCTCCTACGGGGCCTGCGTTGTACCTGTAGGAGCGAGGCTTGCCCGCGAAGAAGGCGATGCGGTCTATTTGAATGAGTGCCCCCTTTTGGTGCCTGCCCTAAATGGCTAGACTGCGCGCCTTCCTGCCAGGACCGCCACCATGTTGCTGATGCTCTACCTGATCGCCATTACTGCCGAAGCCATGACTGGCGCCCTGTCTGCGGGCCGTCGCGGCATGGACTGGTTTGGTGTGGTGCTGATCGCGTGCGTCACGGCGCTGGGCGGCGGTTCGGTGCGCGACGTGCTGCTTGGCCACTACCCGCTGACCTGGGTCAAACACCCGGAATACCTGGTGTTGACCTCCGTCGCGGCGATGCTGACGATCTTCATCGCCCGCTGGATGCGCCACCTGCGCTCGCTGTTTCTGGTGCTCGATGCCGTGGGCCTGGTGGCGTTCACCCTGATCGGCTGCATGACTGCCCTGGAAATGGGCCACGGCATGCTGGTGGCCTCGGTCAGCGGCGTGATCACCGGCGTGTTTGGCGGCATCTTGCGGGACATCTTCTGCAACGACATCCCACTGATCTTCCGCCGCGAGCTCTACGCCAGCGTCTCGTTTGCCGCGGCGTGGTGCTACCTGCTCTGCATCTACCTGCAATTACCCGGCGAACAGTCGATCCTGATCACCCTGTTCGGCGGCTTCCTGCTGCGCTTGCTGGCGATCCGCTTCCACTGGGAAATGCCCAAGTTTGTTTATAACGACGAGGCATGATCGAAGGTTGCTGGTCGTGTGTGCGATTTACTCTTAACGGGGTAATTCGACTTCAAATGGGGTAATTCATCGTCTAATTACCCTATTTGTTAAGGTCGAGTTCCAAGGTTGCCAGCGCGCTGCTCATGTTGCTTCAAAGCCCATTCGACATGCTCGCGCACCAGATCCGACGGATAGTCCCGCCGTGCCTTCAGCGCTTCCAGCACCGGAATGCTTGACGGCGCATTACCCAGGCCGACCGCCAGATTGCGCAACCAACGCTCGTAACCCGCACGTCTGAGCGGTGAGCCTTCGGTGCTGCTGAGGAACTTCTCTTCATCCCACATGAACAGTTCGGCCAGTTCGGCGTTGTCCAGATTGTGCCGTGGCTTGAAATCACTTTCCCCGGAAGGTCGGGCGAAGCGGTTCCATGGGCAGACGATCTGACAGTCATCGCAACCGAACACCCGATTGCCGATCAGCGGCCGCAAATCTTCAGGGATCGCACTTTTCAGTTCGATGGTCAGGTACGAAATGCAGCGCCGGGCGTCCAGTACATACGGGCCGACAAAGGCGTTGGTCGGGCAGATGTCCAGACAGGCGGTGCAGCGACCGCAGTGTTCGGTGGCGTGGGGCGGGTCCACCGGCAGCGGCAGGTCGACGAACAGTTCGCTGAGGAAGAAGTAGCTGCCAGCCTTGCGATTCAAGACCAACGTGTTTTTGCCGATCCAGCCAAGGCCAGCCTGTTCGGCGATGGCTTTTTCCAGTACCGGGGCGCTGTCGACAAAGGCGCGGTAGCCGAACGGGCCGATCACTGCCTGAATTTTTTCTGCCAGTTGTTGCACGCGTTTACGGATCAATTTGTGGTAATCGCGGCCCAAGGCATAACGCGACACGTAGGCTTTTTCCGGTTGGGCCAGGCGTTTGGCCATTTCGGTGTCGCCCGGCAGGTAGTCCATGCGCAGGGAAACGACTCGCAAGGTGCCGGGCACCAGTTCTTCCGGGTGCGAACGTTTGCTGCCGTGGGCGCCCATATACTCCATTTCGCCGTGGTAGCCGGCCGCGAGCCAGCGCTCCAGGTGCTGCTCATGCTCGGCCAGGTCGAGGCCGCTGATGCCGACTTGCTGAAAGCCCAGCTCGCGGCCCCAGTCCTTGATGGATTGGGCGAGGGCGGGCAGGTCTGTGGTAATAGCGGGCATGAGGCGAGAGAAACCGGAGCTGAGGTGCGTATAATTCTGCCAGACATCGGAGCCTGAAGACGCATGCCGCACACTAAAGATGAATTACCCGACGCGCTGTATAGCGCCGCGCAAGTCCGAGGGCTCGATGCGAGCCTGATTGCGGCCGGTACACCGGGCTTCGAATTGATGCAACGTGCGGCGCGGGCGACCTGGCGCGCGCTGGTCCGCCATTGGCCTACGGCACACGAATTGAGCGTGGTGGCCGGCCACGGCAATAATGCGGGCGACGGTTACCTGGTGGCCGTGTTGGCCCGACGTGCCGGCTGGCATGTGCGGGTGCTGGCCGCCGGTGATCCCGGGCGTTTGCAGGGCGATGCCGCTGCGGCCCATGCCGAGGCGGTAGCCGAGGGCGTCGCCATTCAAGGCTGGAATGCGCACTGCGAGTTACGCGGCATCGTGCTGGATGCCTTGCTCGGCACCGGCCTGACCGGTGAAGTACGCGAGCCGTATGCCAGTGTCATCGCCGCGATCAACGCCAGTGGGCTACCCGTTGCGGCGGTGGATATCCCTTCGGGGCTGTGCGCCGATACGGGGCGCGAGCTCGGCATTGCGGTTCGAGCGGACCTGACGGTGACGTTCATCGGTTTGAAGCTGGGTCTGTTCACCGGTGACGCTGCGGATGTGGTTGGCGATTTGGTATTCAATGATCTGCTAGCCGCCCCCGAGACGTTTATCGGGGCCACGGTCAGTGCTCGTCGCCTGACGGCCGGTAATGTGCCGCGTCTGTCCGCTCGCGCTCCAACTGCCCACAAAGGCAAATTTGGTCATGTATTGCTGATCGGCGGTGATCGTGGTTTTGGCGGCGCCATCCTGCTCGGTGCACAAAGTGCTTTGCGCAGCGGCGCCGGCATGGTGTCTGTGGCCACCCGCAACGAACATGTTCCAGCCGCCTTGGCGCGTTTGCCAGAAGCGATGGTGCTCGGCACTTCGTCGGCCAATCAATTGATGGGGCTGCTTGAGACGGTCACGGTGCTGGTCGTCGGCCCGGGGCTGGGGCAGGCCGCTTGGGGGCGCAGTCTGTTGTCGGCCGCGGCCAATGCGCCGTTGCCGCAAGTCTGGGACGCCGATGCGTTGAACCTGCTGGCCGAAGGTGGCGTGAGTTTGCCCGCACGTTGTGTTATCACGCCGCACCCTGGCGAGGCGGCGCGATTACTGGGGCTATCGACGGCCGATGTTCAGGCCGACCGCCCGGCCGCTGCCCATGCATTGAGCAAAAAATATACAGCTGTCGTGGTGCTCAAAGGCGCCGGCAGCTTGGTCGCCAGCCCCGACGGGCGCCTGGCGTTGTGTCATCAGGGCCATCCGGCCATGGCATCTGCCGGTTTGGGCGATGTGCTGGCCGGTCTGGTCGGTGCCTTGCTCGCTCAGGGCATGGACGCGTATGACGCGGCGTGCCTGGCGGTTTGGCTGCACGCCAATGCCGGCGCGCAACAAGGTGAATTCGGCCGTGGGCTGGCGGCCAGTGATCTGATTCCAGCCATTCGTCAGTTGTTGGAGGAGCAAGCACCGTGTCTGAAGTAACCCTGTACCTGGCTGATGAAGAGGCGATGACCGCGTTTGGTGCGCGCATCGCACAAACCACTGAAGGGCACGGTCTGATTTTTCTCGAGGGAGATCTGGGCGCCGGGAAAACCACGCTGTCCAGGGGCATTATTCGTGGCCTGGGGCATACGGGGGCGGTAAAAAGTCCGACCTTCACCCTGGTCGAGCCATACGAGATTGGAGAGGTCCGCGCCTTCCATTTCGACCTCTATCGACTGGTCGATCCGGAGGAGCTGGAGTACCTCGGCATCCGCGACTATTTCGAAGACGACGCGTTGTGCCTGATCGAATGGCCCCGTAACGGTGCAGGCTTTTTGCCAAAGCCCGACCTGACCATTACCATTAGCCCGCAAGACAGCGGGCGTTCGCTGAAAATTTTGCCCCAGGGCTCGCGTGGCGAGTCGTGGTGTGCCGCTTTGGCATTGGAATCCAATTAAATGATGGGGTTAGGTATGCGCTTTCGCGCGTTGGTTGCTGCCGTAGGATTGTTGTTTTTGGCGGTGACCGTCGACGCTGTGGCCGAGACGAAGGTCAACAGTGTTCGCCTGTGGCGGGCGCCGGACAACACGCGACTGGTGTTTGACCTGACAGGGCCTGTCCAGCACAGCGTTTTTACCCTGACCTCCCCGGATCGGCTGGTGATCGACATTAATGGTGCAACTCTGGGGTCGCCGCTGAACGTCAATACCTCGAACACCCCGATCACCGCGATGCGCTCGGCTCAGCGCACGCCGACCGACCTGCGGGTGGTCATCGACCTGAAAAAAGCCGTCACGCCAAAAAGCTTCACCCTGGCGCCAAACGCCCAATACGGCAATCGCCTGGTCGTCGACCTGTTCGACAACGCGGCCGACGCCGCACCACCGCCTGCGCCAACGCCGTCCGTGGCGACGTTGCCTGCGGTCCCTGTCGCACCATCCGAGCCTTCGATCAAATTGCCGCCCGCCCCAGCCGGCAAGCGCGACATCATTGTGGTGATCGATGCCGGCCACGGCGGCGAAGATCCGGGCGCCTCGGGCTCTCGCGGTCAGCGTGAGAAAGACGTGGTGCTGGCCATCGCCCGTGAACTGCAGCGTCAGGTCAATGGCATGAAAGGCTTCCGCGCCGAACTGACGCGCACCGGCGACTACTTCATTCCGTTGCGCGGTCGTACCGAAATCGCCCGCAAGAAGGGCGCCGACCTGTTCGTTTCGATCCACGCCGACGCCGCGCCTTCGGCCGCCGCATTCGGTGCGTCGGTGTTCGCCCTGTCCGACCGCGGCGCTACGTCGGAGACCGCCCGTTGGCTGGCCGACAGCGAAAACCGTTCCGACTTGATCGGTGGTGCCGGCAACGTCAGTCTCGATGACAAGGACCGCATGCTGGCCGGCGTGTTGCTCGATTTGTCGATGACCGCTTCCCTGACATCCAGCCTCAACGTTGGCCAGAAAGTCTTGAGCAACATCGGCCGCGTCACGCCGCTGCACAAACAGCGCGTAGAGCAAGCCGGGTTCATGGTGCTGAAGTCGCCGGACATCCCGTCGATCCTGGTGGAAACCGGGTTTATCTCCAACGCCAACGAAGCTTCCAAGCTTGCCGCAGCGAACCACCAGCAAGCGCTGGCGCGGTCTATCAGCAGCGGCGTGCGGCAGTTCTTCCAGCAGAATCCACCGCCGGGCACCTACATCGCCTGGCTGCGCGACTCCGGCAAGATCGCTCAGGGCCCACGTGACCATCGCGTGAACCCCGGCGAAACGCTGGCGATGATCGCCGTGCGTTATCAGGTGTCCCCAGCCACCTTGCGTAATGCAAACAACTTGAAAAGTGACGAGCTGAAGATTGGTCAGACTCTGACCATCCCAGGCACTGAACTGGCGGCCAAAGAATGAACCAGGTGCTGACCAACACTGCGCGCATCGAGCTGCTCAGCCCGCGGCTGGCGAACCAGATCGCCGCCGGTGAAGTGGTTGAGCGCCCGGCCTCGGTGATCAAGGAGTTGCTGGAGAACAGCCTCGACTCCGGCGCCAAACGCATCGATGTCGATGTGGAGCAGGGCGGCGTCAAGTTGCTGCGGGTGCGCGACGACGGTAGCGGCATTTCTGCCGATGACCTGCCTTTGGCCCTGGCCCGTCACGCCACGAGCAAGATTCGTAACCTGGAAGACCTTGAGCAGGTGATGAGCCTGGGGTTTCGTGGTGAGGCGCTGGCGTCCATCAGCTCCGTGGCGCGTCTGACCCTGACGTCCCGCACTCGCGATGCCGATCAGGCCTGGCAGGTGGAAACCGAAGGCCGGGACATGGCGCCTCGCGTGCAACCGGCGGCCCACCCGGTGGGGACTTCGGTGGAAGTGCGCGATTTGTTCTTCAACACCCCGGCGCGCCGCAAGTTTCTCAAGACCGAGAAAACCGAGTTCGATCACCTGCAAGAAGTGATCAAGCGTCTGGCGCTGGCGCGGTTCGATGTGGCATTCCATCTGCGCCACAACGGCAAAACCATCCTCAGCCTGCACGAAGCCCACGATGACGCGGCCCGCGCCCGGCGTGTGGCAGCGATCTGCGGGGCGGGTTTTCTGGAGCAGGCGCTGCCGATCGAAATCGAGCGCAATGGCCTGCATTTGTGGGGCTGGGTCGGGTTGCCGACCTTTAACCGCAGCCAGGCGGACTTGCAATATTTCTTCGTGAACGGCCGCGCCGTGCGCGACAAACTGGTGGCCCACGCGGTGCGCCAGGCTTATCGCGACGTGCTGTTCAACGGTCGGCACCCGACGTTCGTGCTGTTTTTCGAAGTCGATCCGGCGGGCGTTGACGTCAACGTGCACCCGACCAAGCACGAAGTACGCTTCCGTGACGGGCGCATGGTTCACGATTTCCTCTATGGCACTTTGCACCGCGCCCTCGGCGATGTGCGGCCGGAAGATCATCTGGCCGCGCCTGTTGCGACGGCCATTGTCCGGCCCACCGGGCTCGATGCCGGTGAGTTCGGTCCGCAAGGCGAAATGCGTCTGGCGGCCAATGCGCTGCTGGAACAGCCTCAGGCACAACCGTCGTTCAACACGCCGGCTGGCTCGGGCGCTGGCGCCGGTTATCAGTATCAATACACGCCGCGGCCTCAATCCGGCGTGCCCGTCGCCGAAGCTCAAGCGGCCTACCGTGAGTTCTTCGCGCCGTTGCCCGAAGCCAACGCGGTCGCGCTGCCGGCCGGGCAGGACGACATTCCGCCGCTGGGCTATGCGCTGGCGCAGCTCAAGGGCATCTATATTCTTTCGGAAAACGCCCAGGGCCTGGTGCTGGTGGACATGCACGCCGCCCACGAGCGGATCATGTACGAACGCTTGAAAGTCGCCATGGCCAGCGAAGGTCTGAGTGGTCAGCCGCTGTTGGTGCCGGAGTCCCTGGCGGTCAGTCAGCGCGAAGCCGATTGCGCCGAAGAACACGTCGCGTGGTTCCAGCGGTTGGGCTTTGAGTTGCAGCGTCTTGGCCCGGAGTCGCTGGCGATCCGGCAAATCCCCGCGTTGCTGAAACAGGCTGAAGCGAATCGATTGGTCAGCGACGTTCTGGCGGATTTGATGGAGTACGGCACCAGCGACCGGATTCAGGCACACCTGAACGAACTGCTCGGCACCATGGCCTGCCACGGCGCGATTCGCGCGAATCGGCGTCTGGCCTTGCCGGAAATGAACGGTCTGCTGCGGGACATGGAAAACACCGAACGCAGCGGTCAATGCAACCATGGCCGACCGACCTGGACCCAATTGGGCCTGGACGATCTGGACAAACTGTTTTTGCGCGGTCGTTGATGAGCCAGCTCCCTCCTGCGATTTTCCTGATGGGGCCGACGGCTGCCGGCAAGACCGACCTGGCCATCGAACTCACCAAAGTTTTGCCCTGCGAGCTGATCAGCGTCGATTCGGCGCTGGTTTACCGTGGCATGGACATTGGCACCGCCAAGCCTTCCAAAGAGTTGTTGGCCGAATTTCCGCATCGCTTGATCGATATTCTCGACCCGGCCGAGAGTTATTCCGCTGCGGATTTTCGTCGCGATGCGCTTGAGGCCATGGCCGAGATCACCGCGCGAGGCAAAATTCCGCTGCTGGTAGGCGGCACAATGCTCTACTACAAGGCTTTGCTCGAAGGTCTGGCCGACATGCCGGCGGCTGATCCGCAGGTGCGCGCGCAAATCGAAGAAGAGGCTGCACGCCTTGGCTGGCAGGCCCTGCACGATCAATTGGCGGTCATCGATCCGCAATCTGCAGCGCGAATTCATCCGAACGATCCGCAGCGCCTCAGTCGCGCGCTGGAAGTTTATCGCGTCAGTGGTCAGAGCATGACTGAGCTACGCTTGCGACAATCTGCGCAAAGTACTGAAGCAGCCGCTTCGGGACTGCAACAATTGCCCTATACTGTCGCGAACTTGGCCATCGCTCCGGCAAATCGCCAGGTACTGCACGAGCGCATTAAACAAAGATTCACAAATATGTTGGAACAGGGATTCATAGACGAGGTCGTAGCCCTGCGAGATAGAGGTGACTTGCATTCGGGGATGCCGTCTATACGTGCTGTAGGCTATCGACAAGTCTGGGATTACCTGGATGGCAAGCTGACGCAAGCCGAGATGCAGGAGCGTGGAATCATTGCCACGCGCCAATTGGCAAAGCGCCAGTTCACCTGGCTGCGCAGTTGGGCTGATTTACACTGGTTGGACAGCCTCGATTGCGACAATCTGCCGCGCGCCTTGAAATACCTCGGGACCATCTCCATATTGAGCTGAGTCCTTGCAATTGCCGTCTATCCTTGGGGGTGTGACGGCCCCAAGCCATCTGTTTACCTATTTTTTATATTGAATCCTTAAAGGAGTGCGGCACATGTCAAAAGGGCATTCGCTACAAGACCCTTACTTGAATACTTTACGTAAAGAGAAAGTGGGGGTTTCCATCTACCTGGTCAACGGGATCAAACTGCAAGGCACGATCGAGTCTTTCGACCAGTTCGTTATCCTGCTGAAAAACACCGTTAGCCAAATGGTTTACAAACACGCTATCTCTACAGTGGTGCCGGTTCGTCCAATTCGTCTGCCTAGCGCAACCGAATCCGAAGCAGGTGACGCTGAGCCAGGTAACGCCTGATAGGAGTCTCCTTTGTTCTTTGAGCGCCACGGTGGTGGTGAGCGGGCAATTCTCGTTCACTTGGATGGTCAGGACCCTGAGGCGCGCGAAGATCCGCAGGAGTTTCAGGAGTTGGCAATTTCGGCAGGCGCCGAGACCGTCGCGTTTTTTAACGTGCCGCGTCATCGGCCAACCGCCAAAACCCTGATCAGCAGCGGCAAGGTCGAAGAGTTACGCGACCTGGTCAGCGCCGAACAGGTCGATCTGGTGATTTTCAATCACATCCTCACGCCCAGTCAGGAACGTAACCTCGAACGTATTTTCGAGTGTCGCGTGATCGACCGCACGGGTTTGATTCTCGATATCTTCGCCCAACGCGCCCGCACCCATGAAGGCAAGCTCCAGGTCGAACTGGCCCAGCTTGAACACATGAGTACGCGGCTGGTTCGTGGCTGGACTCACCTTGAACGGCAGAAGGGCGGTATCGGTCTGCGCGGCCCGGGTGAAACCCAGTTGGAAACCGACCGGCGCCTGTTGCGGGTTCGCCTGCGGCAGATCAAGGGGCGCCTGGAAAAGGTCCGCAGCCAGCGCGAGCAATCTCGTCGCGGGCGCAAACGTGCTGACATCCCGACGGTTTCACTGGTGGGTTATACCAACGCCGGCAAATCGACGCTGTTCAACTCGGTCACCGATTCCGACGTCTTCGCCGCCGACCAGCTATTCGCTACCCTCGACCCGACCTTGCGCCGACTCGAACTCGACGACCTCGGGCCGATCGTGCTGGCCGACACCGTGGGCTTCATTCGCCACCTGCCGCACAAACTGGTCGAGGCATTTCGGGCTACGCTCGAAGAGTCGAGCAACTCCGACCTGCTGCTGCACGTGATCGATGCGCATGAGCCTGAGCGTATGGCCCAGATTGAACAGGTCATGGTGGTGCTCGGGGAGATCGGGGCGCAAGACTTGCCGATCCTTGAGGTATACAACAAACTCGATTTGCTCGAGGGTGTTGAGCCGCAGATCCAGCGCGATGCCGATGGCAAGCCGCAGCGGGTCTGGTTGTCGGCCAAGGACGGTACCGGTCTGGACCTGCTCAAGCAGGCTGTGGCCGAACTGTTAGGCAGTGATTTGTTTGTTGGCACCTTGCGCTTGCCGCAACGTTTTGCTCGACTGCGTGCGCAGTTTTTCGAACTCGGTGCGGTGCAAAAAGAAGAACACGACGAAGAAGGCATCAGCTTGCTGGCCGTTCGCTTGCCACGGATCGAATTGAATCGACTCGTGAGCCGCGAGGGTCTGCAACCGATGGAGTTCATCGAGCAACACACTTTGCAATAAAAGCCTGAGAAAGCGGTTGTGCCGTGGTGACAGGCATTCTGTAGCATTGGTCGGCGCGCCGTGGGTGCGTCTTTGCTTTATCAGATGGAGAGCGCTATGGCTTGGAATGAGCCGGGTGGCAACTCGAATAATCAGGATCCTTGGGGTGGCAAGCGCCGCAATAACGGCGACCGCAAGGGACCACCGGATCTCGACGAGGCCTTCCGAAAGCTGCAGGAAAGCCTGAACGGGTTGTTCGGTGGTGGTAAAAAACGCGGTGACGAGGGCGGTGGTTCGGGCAAGAGTGGCGGCTTCGGCGGCCTGCTCGGCATCGGCCTGGTCGTGCTGGCGGCTGTGTGGCTGTACAGCGCTGTCTACGTGGTCGACGAGCAGGAGCAAGCCGTAGTGCTGCGCTTCGGCAAATACTATGAAACCGTCGGCCCGGGCCTGAACATCTATTTCCCGCCGATCGATCGCAAGTACATGGAAAACGTCACGCGTGAGCGTGCCTATACCAAGCAGGGTCAAATGCTGACTGAAGACGAAAACATCGTCGAAGTGCCGCTGACCGTGCAGTACAAGATCAGCAACCTGCAGGACTTCGTGCTGAACGTCGATCAGCCGGAAATCAGCCTGCAGCATGCGACCGACAGTGCCTTGCGTCACGTGGTGGGTTCTACCGCCATGGATCAGGTGCTGACCGAAGGTCGTGAATTGATGGCCAGCGAAATCAAGGAGCGTCTGCAACGCTTCCTCGATACCTATCGCACCGGTATCACTGTCACCCAGGTCAACGTACAGAGCGCAGCTGCACCGCGTGAAGTTCAGGAAGCCTTCGATGACGTGATCCGCGCCCGTGAAGACGAGCAGCGTTCGCGCAACCAGGCTGAAACCTACGCCAACGGCGTCGTGCCGGAAGCCCGTGGTCAGGCCCAGCGCATCCTCGAGGATGCCAATGGTTACCGCGACGAGACCGTCTCCCGCGCCAAGGGTGAGGCCGATCGCTTCACCAAGTTGGTGGCCGAGTATCGCAAAGCCCCTGAAGTCACCCGCCAGCGTCTGTACCTGGACACCATGCAGGAAATCTTCAGCAACACCAGCAAGGTTCTCGTGACCGGCAACAAGAATGGCCAGAACAATCTGCTGTACTTGCCGCTGGACAAGATGATCGACAGTGGTCGCAGCCCCGGCGCTCCAGTGACCGGCGCAGCCGCCAGCAGCAATGAAGTGAATGCGCGTGCGGCAGCTGATCTGCAGCAACAGCAAGCACGTACCAGGGAGAGTCGCTGATGAGCAATAAATCGCTGATCGCCCTTATTATCGGCGTCGTCGTGGCGATCGTTGCCTGGAACTGCTTCTACATCGTGGCTCAGACCGAGCGCGCGGTGATGCTGCAGTTCGGTCGCGTGGTCCAGGCCGATGTTCAGCCGGGCCTGCACGTGAAAGTGCCTTATGTGAACAAGGTGCGCAAATTCGACGCGCGCCTGATGACACTGGATGCACCGACACAACGCTTCCTGACGCTGGAAAAGAAAGCCGTCATGGTCGATGCCTACGCCAAGTGGCGCGTGAAAGATGCCGAGCGCTTCTACACCGCGACTTCCGGCCTCAAGCAGATTGCCGACGAGCGTCTTTCCCGTCGTCTGGAATCGGGCCTGCGTGACCAGTTCGGTAAGCGCACCCTGCACGAAGTGGTGTCCGGTGAGCGTGATGCGCTGATGGCAGACATCACCTCTTCGCTGAACAAGATGGCGGAAAAAGAGCTGGGCATCGAAGTTGTCGATGTCCGGGTCAAAACCATCGACCTGCCGAAGGAAGTGAACCGCAGCGTGTTCGAACGTATGAGCACCGAGCGTGAGCGTGAAGCTCGCGAGCACCGCGCCAAGGGTAACGAGCTGGCCGAAGGTATTCGTGCCGACGCCGACCGTCAACGCCGCGTGCTGCTGGCTGAAGCCTATCGTGAATCTGAAGAGGTCCGCGGTGACGGTGACGCCCAGGCTGCTGCGATCTACTCCAAGGCATACGGCCAGGATCAGGAGTTCTACGCGTTCTACCGTAGCCTGCGTGCCTACCGTGAAAGCTTCGCGAACAAATCCGACGTCATGGTCCTGGACCCGGGCAGCGACTTCTTCCGTTACCTGGAAAAAGCCAAGCCTTGATACGGCGTTGACCTGAATCATCCCCCGCCTGGCGGCTAAAGCCTCGGGCGGGGTGATCCTTTGGGAAAACGTGTGTATGATGCGGCAGCCGGGAAATTCCCGGCTTTTTTGCGTCTGCACGTTTGATTGCTGTTTTTATGCAGGCGCCCGAGTTGAATGACTCGACAGGTTTTTCGAGGAAAGTGGTTGGCGAAGCCGGTTTCAGGCTTTTCGCCCCGTTGTTCATGCGCGTGGTTTGCACATGAGCCGATCATTTTCTGCTTCACTCAAGGCTCGCCCAAAGGCTTGTCGCCCGGATCATAGGGGAATGGCGTAATGGCAACGGTAGACCGCTGGCTGCTGCCAGATGGCATCGAAGAAGTACTGCCACCAGAAGCTGCGCGCATCGAAGTAGCGCGTCGCCAGGTGTTGGATCTGTTCCAGAGCTGGGGTTACGAGTTTGTCGTGACTCCCCATATCGAGTACCTGGAATCCCTGCTGACAGGCGCGGGTTCGGACCTCGATCTGCGTACCTTCAAGGTCATCGACCCGCAGTCGGGCCGGCAGATGGGTTTCCGTGCCGACATCACGCCGCAAGTGGCGCGCATCGATGCGCACACCCTGCGTCGCGAAGGGCCGAGCCGTCTGTGTTATGCCGGTAGCGTGCTGCATGCCCAGCCGCGTGCCTTGTCGTCCTCGCGCAGCCCGATTCAACTGGGCGCCGAGTTGTACGGCGATGCCAGCCCGAGCAGCGACGTGGAAGTCATCAGCCTGATGCTGGCCATGCTGCAACTGGCCGATGTGCCGGATGTGCACATGGACCTCGGCCATGTCGGCATCTACCGCGGCCTGGCCCGCGCCGCCGGTTTGTCCGGCGAAGTCGAGCAACAGTTGTTCGATGCGTTGCAACGTAAAGCCATCGACGAGGTCATTACCTTGACCGAAGGCCTGCCTGCCGATCTGTCGGGCATGCTGCGAGCGCTGGTCGACCTGTGTGGCGGTCGTGAAGTGTTGAGCGCAGCGCGTGAGCGTCTGGCCAATGCGCCGGCACCCGTGCTGGCGGCCCTGGACGATCTGCTGGCAATTGCCGAGCGTCTGTCCACGCGTTTCCCGGAATTACCGCTGTATTTCGACCTGGGCGAGTTGCGCGGCTACCACTACCACACCGGTGTAGTGTTCGCTGTGTTCGTACCGGGTGTTGGCCAGTCCATCGCTCAGGGCGGTCGTTACGACGACATCGGCGCCGACTTCGGTCGTGCCCGTCCGGCGACTGGTTTCTCTACCGATTTGAAAACCCTGGTGACCCTGGGGCGTGCTGAAATCGAGCTACCGTCTGGCGGTATCTGGATGCCTGACAGTACGGATGCAGCACTCTGGCAGCAGGTTTGCCAGTTGCGCAGTGAGGGTCAGCGTGTCGTTCAGGCATTGCCTGGGCAGCTTTTGGCCGCCGCCCGTGAAGCGGACTGCGACCGGCAATTGATTCAGCAGAACGGGCTTTGGCAAGTATTGCCGCTGGCTTCTTGAGTTTTCCTGCCGGCCGCCGCCGGCACCAAGTTTGCGCGAATGAGGACAAGTGTTATGGGTAAGAATGTCGTAGTCCTGGGCACCCAATGGGGTGATGAGGGCAAAGGCAAGATCGTTGATCTGCTGACCGAACATGCTGCCGCCGTAGTGCGCTACCAAGGTGGCCACAACGCTGGCCACACCCTGGTGATCGACGGCGAAAAAACCGTCTTGCACCTGATCCCGTCGGGCGTGCTGCGCGAAGGCGTGCAGTGCCTGATCGGTAACGGCGTGGTGGTTGCACCCGACGCCCTGCTGCGGGAAATCATCAAGCTGGAAGAGAAAGGCGTACCGGTGCGCGAGCGCCTGCGTATCAGCCCGTCCTGCCCGCTGATCCTGTCCTACCACGTAGCGCTGGACCAGGCCCGTGAAAAGGCCCGTGGCGAGCTGAAGATCGGTACTACCGGTCGCGGCATCGGCCCGGCTTACGAAGACAAGGTTGCCCGTCGCGGTCTGCGCGTAGGTGATCTGCTCAACATGCCGCGCTTTGAAGCCAAGCTGCGTGAACTGGTGGAATACCACAACTTCATGTTGGTCGGTTTCTACAAAGAACCAGCCATTGACTTCGACAAGACCCTGGCCGAGTGCAAAGAATACGCTGAACTGCTCAAGCCGCTGATGCTGGACGTGACTGCCGAGCTGCACGACCTGCGTCGTGCTGGCAAAGACATCATGTTCGAAGGCGCCCAAGGTTCGTTGCTGGACATCGACCACGGCACCTACCCGTACGTGACCAGCTCTAACACCACCGCTGGCGGCGTTGCTACCGGTTCGGGCGTTGGTCCTATGTTCTTGGACTACATCCTGGGTATCACCAAGGCTTACACCACACGTGTAGGTTCGGGTCCATTCCCGACTGAGCTGTTCGACGAAGTCGGTGCGCACCTGGCTAAACAAGGTCACGAGTTCGGCGCGACTACCGGTCGTGCTCGTCGTTGTGGCTGGTTTGACGCCGTTATCCTGCGTCGCGCTATCGATGTGAACAGCATCTCGGGCATCTGCCTGACCAAGCTGGATGTACTCGACGGTCTGGAAACCATCAACATCTGCGTCGGCTACAAAGATGCAGAAGGTAAGGACGTTGCCCCGACTGACGCTGACAGCTACATGGGTCTGCAGCCGGTGTACGAAGAAGTGCTGGGCTGGACAGAGTCGACCGTGGGTGCCAAAACTCTGGAAGAGCTGCCAGCTAACGCCCGTGCTTACATCAAGCGCGTTGAAGAGCTGATCGGTGCGCCGATCGACATTATTTCGACGGGCCCGGACCGCAACGAAACCATCGTTCTGCGTCACCCGTTCGCTTAATAAGTCGTTGATGTAAAACACGAAGGCCCCTTAATTGGGGCCTTTGTCGTTTATGCCCGTCGAACGGCATGACCTTTGCTGCGAACATCTAAAAAGCATCGTTTCTGACGTGCTATCAATTTGATGGCGTCAAAGCAGAGGGATTTTCAGTGTCGGCCGTTCTCTCACTGTTACAAAGCCGTCTCTTGCGGCCCGTGTTCGTTACCCTTGGTATCGCCCTTTTGGTGCAGGTGCTGGTGGCTGTCGCTCTGACCCGGAGCACAGTGACTGCGCTGGAAGCTGATTTGGGTGTGCGGCTGGACGCCGACAGCCAAAAGCTCTCTGGTGAGCTTGAGCAGGCAGGGCGTGAGGTCACGTCGAGCCTGGATAACCTGTCCACCAGTACCCGTCAGCGCCTGACCGCCGGGCTGTCTTCGCGTCTGAAGGATGAGCAGGCGCAACTGCGTACGACACTGGAGAAGGACCTGAAGGATTCGGCCAACGACATGGCGCAGCTTCTGGCTTCGGTCGCCCCCCGCGCCATGTGGGACAGCGATATTCCCACCCTGTCCGAATTCGCTCGCCGTGCCCAGCGTAATCCCAACGTGTTGTTCGTGGTCTACGACGACGCCACGGGTCAGCACCTGACGCGCTACCTCAACCGGGAGAACCCGATCAACAAGGCGCTTCTGGAAAAAGGCCAGGGCGAGCGGGCGCTGGACAAAGTCCTGGATGCGGCGAAGAACGATCCGTCGGTCTACTACCTTGAAGCCTCGATCAACCCCAATGGGGTGGAGATCGGCAAGGTTCTGATGGGTGTCTCGACCGCCTCCGTGGAAACCGATCTGGCGGCGCTGGACAAGCGCTTCTCGGCGCTGATCGCCAGCAGCGATCAACTGGTGGGCGACAGCCTCAAGGGCGCGGCAGCTGACAGTGCTGCGGCGATGCGCGGGCGTCTGCAATCGGCGCAGTCCACCGCCACTGAAATGAAAGCCAATACCACCAGCGCCGTGCAGGAAGCTGCGGGGACTTTGCGCTGGCGCATCGGCATGGGCCTCTCGTTGGTAGGTCTCGGTGTTTTGCTGTTGCTGGCAGTGGTGCTAGGCCGTCGAGTGGTCAACCGCTTGAAAATGCTGATCGTCGCCATGGATGACCTGGCGGCAGGTGAGGGTGATCTGACCAAGCGTGTGCAGATCAACAGCCAGGACGAGATTGGCGACATGGCCTCGGCGGTCAATCGCTTTGTGGATAAGTTGCAGCCGATCGTGCGGGAGGCGGGTGATGTGGCCCAGCGTACCGGCGTGGAAATCGGCGCCATGACCTTGCGCAATGCCGGCGCCGATGCGGCGGCGGGCATGCAGCGCGATGAAGTGGCCGAAAGCTTGCGCGCGTTGTCGCAAATGGCTGATGAAGCCCAGTCTGAAAGCCATGCCATGCAGGCCGCTTTACAGCAGGTGGTGGGCATTCGTCAGGCCACGGATGAGAATACCCGGACTTCGGCGAAAGTCGGCAGTCTCATTGAAGCGTTGGCCGGACAAGTCGATACGGGGGCGAAAGTCATTGAGCGCCTGGCGCAGCAGAGTGAGCAGATTGAAGTGGTGTTGACGGTGATTCACGGGATCGCCGAACAAACCAACTTGCTGGCGTTGAACGCGGCCATTGAAGCGGCGCGTGCCGGCGAGACCGGTCGCGGGTTTGCCGTGGTGGCGGATGAGGTGCGGGCACTGGCGAGCAAGACTCAGAGCTCAACCGGCGACATTCAGGCGCACATCGTTGCGTTGCAGCAGGGGGCGCGGGAGGCTGTTGCAGCGATTGGCCAGGCCGGACGTCAGGCCAGCGAAGGGTTGCTGGTGTTGCGCGACAGTGCGCGGTTGCAGCAGTCGGTGCAGGCGTCGGTCGAGCAGGTGCATGCGGCGATCGGTCTGGCGACCCAGGCCGCGGCGCATCAGGCGCAAGGTGCGCAGGCTGTGCGTGGCCGGGTTGAGACCATTCATGCTCAGGCTGAGAAGGCTGCTCAGGCGGTGGTGGAAACCACTGCCAGCGGCAAGGTGCTGGATGGCTTGGCGGCGCAATTGAAGGCGAGCCTGGGGCAGTTCAGGGCTTAAGTTTTTCGTCCGCAAGTCTGACGCCTTCGCGGGCAAGCCTCGCTCCTACAGGAATTGCGTCGTGCGCACATTTCGCGAACGACACGGCACCGTAGGAGCGAGGCTTGCCCGCGAAGCTTTTCAGCGGCTCAGATACATCCGCGTTGTTAGTAGATAAACCGGCAACCCCGACACCACAATCAACAGCGCCGCATAAGGCGCCGCCGCCGCAAACTCCACATTCGCGGTATGCGCCCAGACTTCCGTCGCCAACGTATTGAGCCCGGTCGGACTCAGCAACAGCGTCGCCGTCAGCTCCTTCATTGCATCCAGAAACACCAGTGCAAACGCGGCCCCCAAGGCAGGGAAGATAATCGGCAGGGTTACCCGACAAAACGCGCTGAAGGACGACGCCCCCAGCGTGCGTGCGGCCTCTTCCAGTTGTGGCGCTGCCTTGTTCAGCGCGGTGCGAATCGGCGCTTGAGCCAGCGGCAGAAACAACAGCGCATAAGCAATCAGCAACAGCGCCGAGGTCTGGTACAGCACCGGCACATAATGCAGGGCGAAATACACCAGGGTCAGCGCAATCACCAATCCTGGCAATGCATGCAGCAGATACGGCAGGCGCTCGGCCCAGATTGCCAGTCGGCCTTTATGGCGCACCACCAGCAACCCCACCGGCACCGCCAGCACCAGGCACAGTGCTGCGCCGCCGATGGACAGCGCCAGAGACGACAACAAGGCCTCGCTGATCGCCGCTACCGGGAACGCCGCCGACGAACCCACCATCAGCCAGTACGCCAACATCCCCAGCGGAATGCCGCTGCCGATGATCGCCAGTAGCAGGCAGTAGAGTTGTCCGACAGCCGCCCAAGGCCCCAGGTGAACCTGCTGCGCATGTCGCGCCGCGCCTTGACCGGTACGCACATGTCGGCCTTTGCCGCGCACTCGCAACTCCAGCCATAACAGCACGAGGCACAGCGCCAGCAGCACTGCGGAAAGCATCGCTGCGTTAGCGTTGCTGAATTCCAGCTCGAACTGCTGGTAGATCGCTGTCGTGAACGTCTGCAGGCCGATGATCGACAGCGCGCCGAACTCCACCAGCATGTGCAGCGCAATCAGCAGCGAACCGGCCAGCAGCGACGGCCAGAGCAGGGGCAGGGTGATTTTGAAGAACACGCCCCAGCGATTCTGCCCCAGGGTCCGTGCGGACTCCTCCAGGGACGGATCGAGATTGCGCAGGGTTGCCGCCACCGGCAGAAAAATCAGCGGGTACTTGGACAGGGTCATCACCAGGATCGCGCCGCCTAGTCCTTCGAAGTGAGCGCTCAGGGAGACCCAGGTAAAGCTGCTGACAAACGCCGGCACCGCGAACGGCAGACACAGGATCACGCCCCATAGCCGTCGCCCCGGCAGATTGCTGCGTTCCAGCAACCAGGCGAGCGACAGGCCAATCACGCCGCAGGCCAGGGTGACGCCTACCATCAGCGCCAGCGTATTGCGCAGCAGGCCAAACACGTAAGGTCGCCACAGCAGATGCAGCGCCTCGGCCCAGCCGGCCTGCCAAGTCTTGAGGCCGACATAAGCCAGTGGCAACAGGCTGAGCACCACCAGTAGCAAAACCGGCAGCAATAACCAGATCGACGGCCGCTTGCGCCGTGGCACGTAGCTCCCGCGCAAGGCGGGGGCAGATAACGATGCGCTCATCAGTTCAAGCCAACGTCACGTTCCAGGTCCAGGGCTTCTTCGGCGTTGCCGAGATCGGCTGGCGTGACTTTTGGTGCTTGCAGTTCGCTGAACGGCTTGAGGCCACGATTCGATTCCATGCCTTTGTGCAGCGGGTATTCGGCGGTGGTCTGGGTGATCACGCGTTGACCTTCTTCGCTGGCCATGAAGGCGAGGAATTGCTGGGCTTCTTTTGGATGTTTGCTGGATTTCAGCACCGCAGCGCTGGAAACGGTGATCAACCCGCCGACGTCGCCGCCGGTGAAGTAATGCAGTTTCGAATCGAGCTGTCCTTTTTCACGCTGCAAGGCGAACCAGTAGTAATTGTTCACCAGTACGGTGGCGACTTCGCCGTTTTCCACAGCCTTCAGCGCGACCATGTTGTTGCTGTAGGTCTTGCCGAAAGCGCGCAGGCCAGTGAGCCATTCTTCGGCGGCGTCCATGCCGTGGACTTTAATGATCGCCACGGCCTGTTCCTGGAATGCGCCGCTGGTGGGCACGAAGCCCACCTTGCCTTGCCATTTCGGATCGGAGAATTCCATTACCGACTTGGGCAGGTCTTTTTCATCGATCAACTTGGGATTGAACGCAACCACGCGGACTCGCGCAGTGATACCGATCCAGGTGCCGTTGCTGGCAACGTAGTCCTTGGGCAGGACTTCAAGGGTGGCGACATCGGTTTTCGCCAGCAGGCCTTGTTCGCCGAGTTTGTTCAGTGGTGGGGATTCTTCGGTGTAGATCACGTCGGCGGGGGAGCGATCGCCTTCTTCGACGATCTGGCTGGCGAGCTGGTTACTGCTGCCCTTGCGCACATTGACGTGAATCCCGGTCTTGGCTTCGAAGGCTTTGGCGACGGCGTCGCCGACTTCCTTGTGTTGGCCGTTATAGAGTGTCAGGGAAACCGGATCGGCGGCTTGGGTGAGGGGAGTGGCGAGTGTCAGGCCGAGCAGGGTGATGGTCAGGCTACGGCGCAGGGTATTTCGAAACATCATTCGCAGGGTTCCTCACTGTCGCGTTGCAAAATCTTGCAACAATGATAAACGATATTGTTTCTCATGTGCGTCTTGCGGGGGAGGGTGAGGGGTTTGCTAAGGGGATAACGCTGGACTCTGTGGCGAGGGGGGGGGCTTGCCCCCGTTCGGCTGCGGAGCAGTCGCAAAACCTGACTATAGGGTGTGGCTGGAAGAATGGAGAGGGCCGCTTCGCGACCCAACGGGGGCAAGCCCCCTCGCCACAGGGAAGTAATGGCTTGGGGTTTTCGAAAGCCAGAAACGCAAAAACCCGCTTTCGCGGGTTTCTGTGAAATTCAAGATCGTGACCTTGAATTTGAATTGGTGCCCAGAAGAAGACTCGAACTTCCACGACCTTGCGGTCACCAGCACCTGAAGCTGGCGTGTCTACCAATTTCACCATCTGGGCATAATCGCAAGCGTTGCCGCTGTTGATGTGGCGCACTATACGGAGAGCATTTTGATCTGTAAACCCCTGATTTAATTTTAATAAACCGGAAGCCTGAAATGCAAAAACCCGCTTTCGCGGGTTTTTGTGTGAGCCTTGAAATTGTTCTAATCTCAAGCTCGAAATTGGTGCCCAGAAGAAGACTCGAACTTCCACGACCTTGCGGTCACCAGCACCTGAAGCTGGCGTGTCTACCAATTTCACCATCTGGGCAGTATCGGCAGCGCGTGTGCGTCGTCGATGGCGCGCACTATACGGAGCGTCTTTTTAACTGTAAACCCCCGACATCGAAAAAACCTGGAAAATTTCTCCAGTGGTATTCAAATCAGCTTTGCGATGTCGATAAAGGGCTTTAGATGGGCTGTCATAGCCTGAAATTTCCCGTTTCATTACGCCTATGCCAAACTAACCCGCATATAGACAAGGTGAAAACTCTCTAATGGCCGATTGGCAGTCCCTCGATCCCGAGGCCGCTCGTGAAGCGGAAAAATATGAAAACCCTATTCCTAGCCGCGAACTGATCCTTCAGCACCTTGCTGATCGAGGTTCGCCTGCTAACCGCGAGCAGCTGGTCGAAGAGTTTGGTCTGACCACGGAAGACCAGATCGAAGCCCTGCGTCGCCGCCTGCGCGCCATGGAGCGCGACGCTCAACTCATCTATACCCGTCGCGGCACTTATGCGCCGGTGGACAAGCTCGACCTGATCCTGGGCCGCATCAGCGGTCACCGTGACGGCTTCGGCTTCCTGGTCCCGGACGACGGCAGTGACGACCTGTTCATGAGCCCGGGGCAAATGCGCCTGGTGTTCGATGGTGACCGTGCCCTGGCCCGTGTTTCCGGTCTCGACCGTCGCGGTCGCCGCGAAGGCATGATCGTCGAAGTGGTGTCCCGCGCTCACGAGACCATCGTCGGTCGTTACTTCGAAGAGGGCGGTATCGGTTTCGTCGTCGCGGACAATCCGAAGATCCAGCAAGAAGTGCTGGTGACTCCGGGCCGCAACGCCAATGCCCAGATCGGCCAGTTCGTCGAAGTGAAGATCACCCACTGGCCAACGCCACGCTTCCAGCCGCAAGGCGACGTGGTCGAAGTCGTGGGTAACTACATGGCGCCGGGCATGGAAATCGATGTCGCCCTGCGCACCTACGATATTCCTCACGTCTGGCCTGAAGCGGTGCTCAAAGAAGCCGCCAAGCTCAAGCCGGAAGTCGAAGAGAAAGACAAAGAGAAGCGCATCGACCTGCGCCATCTGCCGTTCGTGACCATCGACGGTGAAGATGCGCGCGACTTCGATGACGCGGTCTACTGCGAAGCCAAACCGGGCAAGCTGCGCCTGTTCTCCGGTGGCTGGAAGTTGTACGTGGCGATTGCCGACGTTTCCAGCTACGTGAAAATCGGTTCGGCGCTGGATAACGAATCCCAGGTTCGTGGCAACTCGGTGTACTTCCCCGAGCGTGTCGTGCCGATGTTGCCTGAGCAATTGTCCAACGGCCTGTGCTCGCTGAACCCGCACGTTGATCGCCTGGCCATGGTCTGCGAGATGACCATCTCCAAATCCGGCGAAATGACCGACTACTGCTTCTACGAAGCGGTGATTCACTCCCACGCCCGCCTGACCTACAACAAGGTCAGCGCCATGCTGGAGACGCCGAAAGCCACTGAGGCACGTCAGCTTCGTGGTGAATACACCGACGTTCTGCCGCACCTCAAGCAACTGTATGCGCTGTACAAGGTTCTGCTGGCGGCCCGTCACGTGCGCGGTGCGATCGATTTCGAAACGCAGGAAACCCGGATCATCTTCGGTTCCGAGCGCAAGATTGCCGAAATCCGTCCGACCGTTCGCAACGACGCCCACAAGCTGATCGAGGAATGCATGCTGGCGGCCAACGTGGCCACTGCCGAATTCCTGAAAAAGCACGAAATTCCTGCGCTGTATCGCGTCCATGACGGCCCGCCACCGGAGCGTCTGGAAAAACTGCGCGCCTTCCTTGGCGAGCTCGGCTTGTCCCTGCACAAAGGCAAGGATGGTCCGTCGCCGAAGGATTACCAGGCTTTGCTGGCAGGCATCAAGGATCGTCCGGATTTCCACCTGATCCAGACCGTCATGCTGCGTTCGTTGAGCCAGGCGGTGTACAGCGCCGATAACCAGGGCCACTTCGGCCTGAATTACGAAGCCTATACCCACTTCACTTCGCCGATTCGCCGCTACCCGGACTTGCTCACGCACCGGGCGATCCGCAGCGTCATCCATTCGAAAATGGACACCCCGCACGTTCGCCGTGCCGGCGCGATGACCATTCCGAAAGCGCGCATCTACCCGTACGACGAAGCGATCCTGGAGCAGCTCGGCGAGCAATGCTCGATGAGCGAACGCCGTGCCGACGAAGCGACCCGCGACGTGGTGAACTGGCTCAAGTGCGAGTTCATGAAAGACCGCGTGGGCGAATCGTTCCCGGGTGTGATCACCGCCGTGACCGGTTTCGGCCTGTTCGTCGAACTGACCGATATTTACGTCGAAGGCCTGGTGCACGTCACCGCGCTGCCGGGTGATTACTACCACTTCGATCCTGTACACCACCGCCTCGCCGGTGAGCGTACCGGTCGTAGCTTCCGCCTTGGCGACACCGTTGAAGTTCGCGTCATGCGCGTCGACCTCGACGAGCGCAAGATCGATTTCGAGATGGCTGAAAAAACCATCAGCGCGCCGATCGGCCGCAAAAAGCGCGGCACTGAAACTGCAGCACCTGCTGCCAAGACAGCTGCCGAGCCGGCACCGGCAAAAACCGGCCGTCGTCCTGCCAAGGAAAAGGCTGTCGAAGCCTATCGCCCGAGCGATGCCGCGGCAAAAAATGCCGAGTTGCGCAAAAGTCGTGAACTGAAACAGGCGTTGTTGTCTGAAGCGAAAAGCGGCGGTAAAGCGGCGTCTGGGGGAAAGACCGGGCGGTCGGCGCCTGACAAGGCCTCCGGCGGCAAGCCAGCAAAACCGAGCAAACACCGTAAAGGCCCGCCAAAAGCGGGTTCCGCTCCAGCCGCCAGAAGCGGCGGGGCGCGTAAACCTAAGGCCAAGTCATGAGTCAGTTGGAAAAGATCTATGGCGTGCACGCTGTAGAAGCGTTGCTGCGTCACCACCCAAAACGCGTCAAGCAGATCTGGCTGGCTGAAGGCCGCAGTGATCCGCGGGTTCAGGCGCTGATCGAGTTGGCGAACGAAAATCGCGTGGCCGTCGGCAACGCCGAGCGTCGTGAGCTGGATGCCTGGGTTGAAGGCGTGCACCAGGGCGTGGTGGCGGAGGTGAGTCCGAGCCAGGTCTGGGGCGAGGCGATGCTCGACGAACTGCTCGATCGAACCGAAGGCGCGCCGCTGTTGCTGGTGCTCGACGGCGTGACCGATCCGCACAACCTCGGCGCTTGCCTGCGTTCGGCCGATGCGGCCGGTGCGCTGGCGGTGATCGTTCCAAAGGACAAGTCGGCGACGTTGACCCCGACGGTGCGTAAAGTGGCCTGCGGCGCGGCGGAAGTGATTCCGTTGGTGGCCGTGACCAACCTGGCGCGCACCCTGGAAAAGCTCAAGCAGCGTGGCTTGTGGGTTGTCGGTACGGCTGGCGAGGCTGAACAGAGTCTGTATCAGCAAGACATGACCGGCCCGACCATCCTGATCATGGGTGCTGAAGGCAGCGGCATGCGTCGCCTGACCCGCGATCTTTGCGACTACCTGGTGCACCTGCCGATGGCTGGTAGCGTCAGCAGTCTCAACGTTTCCGTGGCGACCGGCGTCTGCCTGTTTGAAGCCCGGCGCCAGCGCAGCGTCAAGGCTGCCGGAACCGCCAAGAAGTCCTGATCCGCAGCAAAACCCCATGTGGGAGCGAGCCTGCTCGCGATGGCGGTGTGACATTCAGCATAAGTGTTGAATTTTGCGCCCTCATCGCGAGCAGGCTCGCTCCCACAGTGGTTTGTGGTGCAGCAAGAATTGGTGTGCGAACGAACTGTTCAAATAATCACCAATTGCCTTGCACCTCTTCTGTCCCTTCTCTACAATTGCGCCCCTTGCTGTGACGGCAGGCACGCATGTGTCTATCGCAAGCAAGTCCATAAGTGTCATTCACTCCTTGTCTGACCGCTTTTGAGCGGCAGGCTACAACCCGTAAGGAGCATTCATGCGTCATTACGAAATCATCTTTTTGGTCCACCCGGATCAAAGCGAGCAAGTCGGCGGCATGGTTGAGCGTTACACCAAGCTGATCGAAGAAGACGGCGGCAAAATCCACCGTCTGGAAGATTGGGGCCGTCGTCAACTGGCCTACGCAATCAACAATGTTCACAAGGCTCACTACGTGATGCTGAACGTTGAGTGCACTGGCAAGGCCCTGGCCGAGCTGGAAGACAACTTCCGCTACAACGATGCAGTGATCCGTAACCTGGTCATCCGTCGCGAAGAAGCCGTTACCGGCCAATCCGAGATGCTCAAGGCTGAAGAAAACCGCAGTGAGCGCCGTGAGCGTCGCGACCGTCCTGAGCACTCCGACGCCGAAGGCGTTGATGGTGATGACAGCGACGCCAGCGATAACGCTGACGAGTAATCCACGGACCTTTTGAGGAGCCTATTACATGGCACGTTTCTTCCGTCGTCGTAAATTCTGCCGCTTCACCGCTGAAGACGTGAAAGAGATCGATTACAAAGATCTCAACACTCTGAAAGCTTACGTATCCGAGACCGGCAAAATCGTTCCAAGCCGCATCACCGGTACCAAAGCTCGTTATCAGCGTCAGCTGGCCACCGCTATCAAGCGCGCCCGCTTCCTGGCCCTGCTGGCCTACACCGACAGCCACGGCCGCTGAGACCGGGCAGTCGACACGTAGCAAAGGATTGAATGCATGCGCGCCTTAGCTGAGTTCATCATGCGCGGCCGTATGCAGGCCACTCTGGTAGTGGCCGGATGCGCAACATTGCCGTTGTTGTATTGGTTGGGTGCTGCCGCCGGATGCCTTGTGCTCCTGCGGCGCGGATTGAAGGACGCCTTGGGCGTTCTTGCTCTGGGACTGCTGCCGGCGTTGATCTGGTGGCTTTACTCCGACGACCCACGGGCACTTCTGGTGCTGCTGGGGTCTTCGAGCCTTGCGTTGGTTTTGCGCGCAAGCGAGTCCTGGAACCGCGTGCTGCTGGTCAGCATAGCGATGGGGTTGGTGTTTTCGGTGGTGCTGGGGGTGGCTTTTGCGCCCCAGATCGAGATGCTGGCGCAGGCTTTGATAAAAGTCATGCCGTCGCTACTCGGTGATGTCTACCAGCAATTGTCGGTAGACGAGCAAGCGCGTTTCGCGTCCCTGATTGCACCGGTCCTGACCGGCCTGATTGCGGCTTTGTTGCAAATCGTCAGTGTGCTGAGCCTGATTGTCGGGCGCTACTGGCAGGCGTTGTTGTACAACCCGGGTGGTTTTGGTCGCGAGTTTCGCGCCATCCGAATCCCGCTTTTACCGGCGATGTTGCTGCTGGTGTTGATGCTTCTGGGGCCTAACTTAGGCTCGCAGATGGCCATGTTGACACCGTTGTGCAGCGTACCGCTGGTGTTCGCCGGGCTGGCCCTGATTCACGGGCTGGTGGCGCAAAAGCGACTGGCCAAATTCTGGCTGGTGGGGTTGTACGTCACGCTGTTGCTGTTCATGCAGCTGATCTATCCGTTGCTGGTGGTCTTGGCCATCGTCGACAGCCTGATTGATTTTCGCGGTCGTTCGGCACCGAAAGATGCCGATAACGCGAACGGTGAAGGTTAAAAGTTAAGAGGATTTTCACATGCAACTGATCCTTCTGGAAAAAGTCACCAACCTGGGCAACCTGGGTGACAAAGTGAACGTTAAGGCTGGTTACGGTCGTAACTACCTGCTGCCTTACGGCAAAGCTACCGCTGCGACCGCTGCCAACCTGGCTGCGTTCGAAGAGCGTCGCGCTGAGCTGGAAAAAGCCGCAGCAGACCGTAAAACTTCGGCTGAAAGCCGTGCCGCCCAACTGGCTGAGCTGGAAGTGACTATCACTGCCACCGCTGGTGACGAAGGCAAGCTGTTCGGTTCGATCGGCACTCACGACATCGCTGATGCACTGACCGCCTCTGGCGTTGAAGTTGCAAAAAGCGAAGTTCGTCTGCCGAACGGCACCATCCGCAACGTAGGCGAATTCGACGTAGCCGTGCACCTGCACGCCGAAGTTGAAGCCACCGTACGCGTTGTCGTGGTAGCAGCTTAAGCAGCACTTGTCGGCTGGCACCCTCGGGTGCTTGCCGGTAACATCGGGCACGATCCTGTTTACAGGTCGTGCCCTTTGTCTTTCTGCGGTTCCTGATTTTCTACAAACTAATTCCAAGTGGCCATGAACGATATTTCCGCTCCCGAGCAATACGATCTGCAAACCGCTGCCCTGAAGGTGCCGCCGCATTCCATCGAGGCCGAACAGGCCGTGCTCGGTGGTTTGATGCTGGACAACAACGCCTGGGAACGTGTGCTGGATCAAGTCTCCGACGGCGATTTCTATCGGCATGACCACCGCCTGATCTTCCGTGCGATCGCCAAACTGGCCGATCAGAACTCCCCGATCGACGTCGTGACCCTTGCCGAGCAATTGGACAAGGAAGGTCAGACGTCCCAGGTCGGTGGTCTCGGCTACCTGGGTGAGCTGGCGAAAAATACGCCGTCCGTCGCCAACATCAAGGCCTATGCCCAGATCGTTCGTGCGCGGGCGACCTTACGGCAACTGATCGGCATCGCCACCGAAATTGCCGACAGCGCTTTCAACCCGGAAGGCCGCACGGCTGAAGAGATTCTCGACGAAGCCGAGCGGCAGATCTTCCAGATCGCCGAGGCCCGACCAAAAACCGGCGGCCCGGTGAGCGTGAATGACCTGCTGACCAAGGCTATTGACCGCATCGACACGTTGTTCAACACCGACAACGCCATCACCGGCCTGTCCACCGGTTACACCGACCTCGACGAAAAGACCAGCGGCTTGCAGCCTTCCGACCTGATCATCGTCGCCGGCCGTCCGTCCATGGGTAAAACCACCTTCGCGATGAACCTGGTGGAAAACGCCGTGTTGCGCAGCGACAAGTGCGTACTGGTTTACTCGCTGGAGATGCCAGGCGAATCGCTGATCATGCGTATGCTGTCGTCCCTTGGGCGTATCGACCAGACCAAGGTCCGGGCCGGTCGCCTGGATGACGACGATTGGCCGCGCCTGACCTCGGCGGTCAACCTGCTGAACGATCGCAAGTTGTTCATCGACGACACGGCCGGTATCAGCCCATCGGAGATGCGCGCGCGGACCCGGCGTCTGGTGCGTGAACACGGCGACATCGCCCTGATCATGATCGACTACCTGCAGTTGATGCAGATTCCAGGTTCCGGCGGCGACAACCGGACCAACGAGATTTCCGAAATCTCCCGTTCCTTGAAAGCCCTCGCCAAGGAATTCAACTGCCCGGTAGTGGCGCTGTCCCAGCTCAATCGCTCCCTGGAGCAACGACCGAACAAGCGCCCGATCAACTCCGACCTCCGGGAATCCGGAGCGATCGAGCAGGATGCTGACGTGATCATGTTCGTGTACCGGGATGAGGTCTATCACCCGGAAACCGAGCATAAAGGCATCGCCGAGATCATCATCGGCAAGCAGCGTAACGGCCCGATCGGCACGTCACGACTGGCGTTCATCGGCAAGTACACACGCTTCGAAAACCTGGCACCGGGCAGCTACAATTTCGACGACGAGTAAGTTGTGTAGTGTCTGACAGGGCCTCTTCGCGGGCAAGCCTCGCTCCTACAGGGATCACACCGAACCTGTAGGAGCGAGGCTTGCCCGCGAAGGGGGCGACACTAATTTCCGACCATAGCCGTCGGAATTGGTCAAATTTTGTGCTATATTCCGCGCCCGCGATTTTTCATCTCAACACCGGTCATCGACATGCAAGCAGCCAAGCCGTTATTTGACTATCCCAAGTACTGGGCCGAATGTTTCGGGCCAGCGCCATTCCTGCCGATGAGCAGGGAGGAGATGGATCAGCTTGGCTGGGATTCCTGCGACATCATCATCGTCACCGGTGATGCCTATGTCGACCACCCGTCTTTCGGCATGGCAATCATTGGCCGGCTGCTGGAGTCCCAGGGCTTCCGCGTCGGGATCATTGCCCAGCCTAACTGGCAGTCCAAAGACGACTTCATGAAGCTGGGCGAGCCGAACCTGTTCTTCGGTGTCGCGGCCGGCAACATGGACTCGATGATCAACCGCTACACCGCCGACAAGAAAATCCGTTCCGACGACGCCTACACCCCCGGTGGCCTGGCGGGCAAACGTCCGGATCGCGCGAGCCTGGTTTACAGCCAGCGCTGCAAGGAAGCCTACAAGCACGTGCCGATCGTTCTCGGTGGCATCGAAGCCTCCCTGCGCCGCATCGCCCACTACGATTACTGGCAGGACCGGGTGCGCAACTCGATCCTGATCGACGCTTGCGCCGACATCCTGCTCTACGGCAACGCCGAGCGTGCGATTGTCGAAGTCGCCCAGCGTCTGTCGTTCGGTCACAAGATCGAAGACATCACCGATGTGCGCGGCACCGCGTTCATTCGTCGTGACACGCCAAAAGACTGGTTCGAGATCGATTCCACACGCATCGATCGTCCGGGCAAGGTCGACAAGATCATCAACCCGTACGTGAACACCCAAGACACCCAGGCTTGCGCCATCGAGCAGGAAAAGGGGCCGGCTGAGGATCCGAACGAAGCGAAGGTCGTGCAATTGCTGCCGAACCCGCGCCTCACCCGCGAGAAAACGGTCATCCGCCTGCCGTCGATGGAAAAAGTCCGTGGTGACTCGGTGCTCTATGCCCACGCCAACCGCGTGCTTCACCTGGAAACCAACCCGGGCAACGCACGTGCGCTGGTGCAGAAGCATGGCGAAGTGGACGTCTGGTTCAACCCGCCTCCGATTCCGATGACCACCGAAGAAATGGACTACGTGTTCGGCATGCCTTACGCACGGGTTCCGCACCCGGCGTACGGCAAGGAAAAGATTCCTGCCTACGACATGATCCGCTTCTCGGTGAACATCATGCGCGGCTGCTTCGGTGGCTGTACGTTCTGCTCGATCACCGAGCACGAAGGCCGGATCATCCAGAACCGTTCCGAAGAATCGATCATTCGCGAAATCGAAGAGATCCGCGACAAGGTGCCAGGCTTCACCGGCGTGATCTCCGACCTCGGTGGCCCGACCGCGAACATGTATCGCATTGCCTGCAAGAGCCCGGTCATCGAGTCCGCATGCCGCAAGCCGTCCTGCGTGTTCCCGGGCATCTGTGAAAACCTCAACACCGATCACTCGTCACTGATCCAGCTCTATCGCAGCGCCCGTGCCTTGCCGGGTGTGAAGAAGATCCTGATCGCGTCTGGCCTGCGTTACGACCTCGCGGTCGAGTCGCCGGAATACGTCAAGGAGCTGGTGACTCACCACGTCGGTGGTTACCTGAAGATCGCCCCGGAACACACCGAGGAAGGTCCGCTCAACCAGATGATGAAACCGGGCATCGGCAGCTATGACAAGTTCAAGCGCATGTTCGAGAAGTACACCAAGGAAGCCGGGAAAGAGCAGTACCTGATTCCGTATTTCATCGCCGCTCACCCGGGCACCACCGACGAAGACATGATGAACCTGGCCCTGTGGCTCAAGGGCAATGGTTTCCGTGCCGACCAGGTGCAGGCGTTCTACCCGTCGCCGATGGCCACCGCTACCGCGATGTACCACTCGGGCAAGAACCCGTTGCGCAAGGTCACTTACAAGAGTGACGGCGTGACCATCGTCAAGAGCGAAGAGCAGCGTCGTCTGCACAAGGCGTTCTTGCGTTATCACGACCCGAAAGGCTGGCCGATGCTGCGTGAAGCGCTGACCCGCATGGGCCGCGCCGATTTGATCGGACCGGGCAAGAACCAGTTGATCCCGCTGCATCAACCGGCGACCGACAGCTACCAGAGCGCCCGTCGCAAGAACTCGACACCGGCCGGCAGCCACAAAGTGGCCGGGGAAAAGACCACCAAGATCCTGACCCAGCACACCGGCCTGCCACCGCGTGCCAGCGATGGCGGTAACCCGTGGGACAAGCGTGAACAGGCCAAGGCCGCGGCGTTTGCCCGCAATCAGCAGGCGGCCAAGGAGCGCAAGGATGCGGCCAAAGGCAAGGGACCCAAGCCGGCCCGCAAGCCAGTCGTGCCGCGTTAAACTTCGCGCCCTATCGCAAAACGCCAGCCTCAGTGCTGGCGTTTTGCTTTCTAGCGAGGGTGTGGCCTGTTTGCTAAGGTGACGCGCACTTCAATGGCTGCCCGGGAAGCTGATTTCCCTGTACGACGCCAAACCCTGTGGGAGCCGGGCTTGCTCGCGATGATGGCGGCACAGGCAATAAAGATCTCCCCCCCCCCGATCTTCAAGGACGATTCACATGAGCAACCCCTTACCGGGCATAGGCATGGATTACAGCCCTTCCCAGTTCATGGCCCGCCAACGCATCGAAAGCCAGATCAACCTGCCACGCCTGTTCGCCGCCATCGACGCCGACCCCGGAATCGTCGGTGCGGGCGTGGTGTACATCGACGCCGAGTTCAACGTAGTGACCCTACGCGAGTTCAAGCCGATTTGCAGTATCAAGCCCAAGCGAATCATTTTGCGCGAGGCGCAGAAGTACATTGCACCGGCTCAATTCGCTGATCAGGTGCAGAGCAATCCGCGGGAATCGCGATTGGTAGCAGAGGCAGTGAATACCACACTGTCGTGCGCCGGGGCGGTGATCAGTTGGGCTGTCATTGCCAGCGGAACGATCCTGGTTCCGTTCAGCGCGGGTGTGAGTTCGGTCGTTGTAGCTATTGCTTATACCGCCGCCGGTGCAAGCAGTCTTCAGTGCCTCAATGGCATCACACGAACCACCCTTGAAGTGGCCAAACCTGAAGTGAACGATTGGCTGGACAGCGAGGCGTGGTACCAGAATGCATCTATCGGGTTGGATGCCGCTTCACTGGTGGGTGTTGGGGCATCTGCTCTGACCACCATCAAACTGGTCAGGGTCGCCAAAGCTACTACTGGGAAAAGCCTGCGCGATGTACTTCGTGGGCTGAACAGGCAGGAACGGGCGAAGCTGACCAAGGAACTTCTGAGCATCAATGATCCAAGGTTGACATCGAAAATGTTGAAATTGAAGCAATTGGCGGGAGAACTGCCTAAGCGCTTCACGCCAACTCAACTCAAGCATGGCACGGTTACCCAGATCAAAGATTCGTTAGGGGCTGCGATCGGCCTTACTGGAAGTGCGTTGTCAGGCAATGTCAAAACTGTTGCGATCGGCCTGTATGAGGAGATCGACGAGTGAGCGAACAACTAACACTCAAGGCATTTTTCAGACGTTACTTTCTGGCATTTCTTGGCGGGATTTTTGCCGCCTACTTTTCACTCGCCTTTGCAGTTGCACTGTCGTTCGTCACCTATTTCCAGAATGCGCCGCTTGCTGACAGCGGGTTGTACATTTTTCTGGCAGGCGCAGCACTGACGCTGCTGGTTGTTCATAGCAATTTCATGATTGTGCGTGGAAGGCCGTGGTGGGTGTGGGTGGTGGCCGGGGTTTTGGTGGCATGCCTGCTGTTCGTATTGCCGATGATCCATTACGCCCCCCCCAGAGCCATTTATGTGTTGGCCTTGCTGTCCCCTTTACTGGGGCTGCTTTTTCTCAATAGCAACGGACAACGAGAAATGCGAAGCAAGCTGGTGGATATTCGCCATGAGCGAGAGCGCATGAAACAGAGCCTCAAGGCATCGCGCCGCCGTTAAGTAGGCTCGTCCATCGATCCGCCACATTTATGTGCGCCCCTGTGCACACGAAAGCGAGCAATGCGCGCTTTTAGTGCTCTACTGCCTTGAGTAACCGAAGAAAGGGTCCGACCTGCCGGTATGGCATAAGTCTTGCGCCGCTTTCGATAACGTCCAGGCTCGCAGGAGGCACGCCGTGTCGATCCATGTCGCATTGCACCACGTCACGCATTACCGCTACGACCGCGCTGTCGAGCTCGGTCCGCAGATCGTTCGCCTGCGCCCGGCTGCCCACAGCCGCACGCGGATACTGTCCTATGCGCTGAAAGTCTCCCCCGAGCAGCATTTCATCAACTGGCAGCAGGACCCCCAGGGCAACTATCTGGCGCGGTTGGTGTTCCCGGAGAAAACCGATGAGCTGCGGATCGAGGTCGATTTGCTGGCCGAGATGGCCGTCTTCAATCCGTTCGACTTTTTCCTCGAGCCCTATGCCGAAAAGATCCCTTTCGCCTACGCTGCGGATGAGCGTAAAGAGCTGGCGCCGTACCTGGAAACCTTGCCCCTGACGCCGAAATTCAAGGCCTATCTGGATGGCATCGATCGCACGCCGCTACCGAGCGTGGATTTCCTGGTTGCGCTCAACCAGCGCCTCAGCGAAGACATCGGCTACCTGATTCGCATGGAGCCAGGCGTACAGACCCCGGAATACACCATCGAGCATGCCTCCGGCTCCTGTCGCGACTCCGCGTGGTTGCTGGTGCAATTGCTGCGCAACCTCGGCCTGGCGGCGCGTTTCGTGTCCGGTTACCTGATTCAGTTGACCGCCGATGTCAAAAGCCTCGACGGTCCCTCGGGCACCGAAGTGGACTTCACTGACCTGCACGCCTGGTGCGAGGTCTATTTGCCTGGTGCTGGCTGGATCGGCCTGGACGCGACCTCTGGGCTGTTTGCCGGTGAAGGGCATATTCCGTTGGCGTGTAGTCCTGATCCGTCCTCTGCGGCACCGATCAGTGGCTTGGTGGAACCGTGCGAGTGCGAATTTACCCACGAGATGTCCGTGGAACGGATTTGGGAAGCACCGCGGGTAACAAAACCCTACACCGAAGATCAATGGCTGGCGATTCAGGCATTGGGCCGGCAGATCGATGCCGACCTGCTCGAGGACGATGTGCGCCTGACCATGGGCGGCGAGCCGACGTTCGTTTCCATCGATGACCCGGACGGCGCCGAATGGAATACCGCCGCGCTCGGCCCGAATAAACGTCGCCTGTCCGCCGAACTGTTCCAGCGCATGCGCAAGCATTACGCGCCCAAAGGCCTGGTGCATTTCGGTCAGGGCAAGTGGTACCCAGGCGAGCAACTGCCACGCTGGTCGCTGAACTGCTACTGGCGCCGCGACGGCGTGCCGATCTGGCACAACAGCGCGCTGATTGCCGATGAGCAGGAAGACTACGGCGCCGATGGTGAACTGGCCGGGCGTTTTCTGGCGAGTGTCGCCGAACGCTTGAAAATTCCGACACGCTTTGTGTTCCCGGCCTACGAAGACAATTTCTATTACCTCTGGCGCGAAGGCGCTTTACCGCAGAACGTCAGCGCCGAAGACTCACGGCTGGAAGAACCTTTGGAGCGGGCGCGCCTGCGCAAAGTCTTCAGTCAAGGCCTGGACAAGGTTATCGGCCAGGTCCTGCCGCTGGCGCGCACCGCCAAGGGCGATCAGTGGCAGAGCGGTCGCTGGTATCTGCGGGAAGAACATTGCCGATTGGTGCCGGGGGATTCTCCGCTGGGGTATCGCTTGCCACTCGGTTCGCAGCCCTGGGTGAAGGCAGCGGAGTATCCGTTCATTCATCCCGTCGACCCGAATCAGGATTTTCCCGAGCTGCCGGACACCGCCCAACTGCAGAGTCATGGCGAACCTGCTGTCACTGAAGAGCGTGCGCCAAGGATCGACGAGTCCGCCGACTGGCTGACCCGCACCGCATTCTGCGCCGAAGCGCGCGAAGGCCGGTTGTACCTGTTCATGCCGCCACTGGAGCGGGTCGAGGACTATCTGGAGCTGGTCGCGGCCATCGAAGCCACCGCCGAGGAGCTGCATTGCCCGGTGTTGCTGGAAGGCTATGAACCGCCGAGTGACCCGCGTCTGAGCAACTTTCGCATTACTCCGGATCCGGGCGTGATCGAGGTTAACGTCCAGCCGTCCGCCACCTGGGATGAGTTGGTGGAGCGCACCGAATTTCTTTACGAAGAGGCGCGCCAGACTCGACTGACCACCGAGAAGTTCATGATCGACGGCCGGCACACCGGGACCGGCGGTGGCAACCATTTCGTCTTGGGTGGCGCGACCCCGGCTGACTCACCGTTTCTGCGCCGTCCGGATTTGTTGCGCAGCCTGATCAGCTACTGGCACAACCATCCGTCCTTGTCCTACCTGTTTTCCGGATTGTTCATCGGCCCGACGTCCCAGGCGCCGCGCGTCGATGAGGCACGCAACGATTCGTTGTATGAACTGGAAATCGCCTTCGCACAGATGCCGAAGCCGGGCGAGGAGTGTCCACCCTGGCTGGTGGATCGCTTGCTGCGCAATTTGCTGATCGACGTGACCGGCAACACCCACCGCGCCGAGTTTTGCATCGACAAACTCTATTCGCCGGACGGCGCCACCGGGCGCCTCGGATTACTGGAGCTGCGAGCCTTTGAAATGCCGCCCCATGCGCGCATGAGCCTGGCTCAGCAATTGTTGCTGCGGGCGCTGGTGGCACGGTTCTGGCGCGAGCCTTATGCGCCGCCGAAACTGGCGCGCTGGGGCACAGAGCTGCATGACCGATTCCTGTTGCCGCACTTTATCGAGCAGGATTTTGCCGACGTCATCGTCGACCTCAATGCCGCCGGTTACCCCGTGCGGGCCGAGTGGTTCGCGGCGCATCTGGAGTTCCGTTTTCCCAAGGTCGGCGACTACGCCGTCAGCGGCATCCAACTGGAATTGCGTCAGGCGCTGGAGCCTTGGCATGTACTGGGCGAGGAAGGCACGGCAGGTGGCACGGTGCGTTACGTGGATTCGTCGCTGGAGCGTTTGCAGGTCAAACTCAGCGGCCTGCCGCCTCAGCGATATCTGCTGACCTGCAACGGCATTCCGGTGCCGTTGCAACCCACGGGGCGGGTCGGTGAGTTCGTCGCCGGCGTACGCTTTCGCGCCTGGCAGCCGGCCAACTGCCTGCAACCGACCATCCCGGTCCACGCGCCGCTGGTGTTCGACCTGCTCGACACCTGGATGGGGCGATCGCTGGGCGGTTGTCAGTACCACGTCGCCCATCCGGGCGGACGCAACTACGACAGCCTGCCGGTGAACGCCAATGAGGCCGAGAGCCGGCGGATGGCGCGTTTCTTCCGTCTCGGACACACGCCGGGGAAACTTCCTATACCGAATCTGGAAATTAACGACGAGCTGCCGATGACTCTCGATTTGCGACGTTTCTAAACCGTACGCGACGCTCGGATTTTTCGTATATCCGGGCGTCATGAGCCTGCGTTAGTCTGACCGTTCTTTGCTGTCTGCCGAGCTTTCCATGCCTGACCTGCTTGACCGTTACCCGCTGACCGCGGGCACTTATCACGAACTGCTCGACGACAGCGGCGTCGTGCGCCCGCACTGGCGGCGGCTGTTCGATCAATTGCAACGCAGCACGCCAATGCAACTGGCGCAGCGTCAGGCGCTGCTGACCCGGCAGATCCAGGAAAACGGCGTGACCTATAACGTCTACGCCGACCCCAAGGGCGCCGACCGGCCTTGGGAGCTGGACCTGCTACCCCATGTGATTGCCGCTGATGAGTGGGAACAGTTATCGGCCGGGATCGCTCAACGGGCGCGGTTGCTCAATGCTGTGCTGGCGGACCTGTACGGCCCTCAGCGCTTGATCGCCGAAGGTCTGCTGCCGGCTGAGCTGGTGTTCGGTCACAACAACTTTCTCTGGCCCTGTCAGGGCATTTCGCCGCCCGACGGGGCCTTCCTGCATCTGTACGCCGTGGATCTGGCGCGCACGCCTGACGGTCGCTGGTGGGTGACGGCCGACCGGACTCAAGCGCCATCCGGTGCCGGTTACGCGCTGGAAAACCGCACCATCGTGTCCCGAGCCTTTCCCGAGTTGTACCGCGATTTGAAGGTGCAGCACCTGGCTGGATTCTTCCGCACACTTCAGGAAACCCTCGCTCGTCAGGCGCCGAGCGATGACGAAGCGCCACTGGTGGTGGTGCTGACGCCGGGGCGTTTCAACGAAAGCTATTTCGAACACCTGTATCTTGCTCGCCAGCTCGGTTATCCGTTGGTGGAGGGCGGCGACCTGACCGTCCGGGATGCCACGGTCTACCTGAAAACCTTGAGCGGCCTGCGCCGGGTTCACGCGATCATGCGCAGGCTCGATGATGATTTCTGCGACCCGCTGGAGCTGCGCACCGACTCGGCCCTCGGCGTGCCGGGGCTACTCGAAGCCGTTCGCCAGGGCCGGGTGCTGGTGGCCAACGCGCTCGGCAGCGGCGTGCTGGAGTCGCCGGGTTTATTGGGCTTCTTGCCGAAGATTAATCAGTATCTGTTCGGTGAAGAGCTGATCCTGCCGTCCATCGCGACCTGGTGGTGCGGTGAAACGCCGGTGTTGGCCCAGGCCTTGGAGAAGCTGCCGGAGCTGCTGATCAAACCAGCGTTTCCATCGCAGAGCTTCACCCCGGTGTTTGGTCGTGACTTGAGTGAAAAACAGCGTCAAGCCTTGGCTGAGCGCATGCAGGCACGGCCTTACGCCTATGTTGCGCAAGAATTGGCGCAGCTGTCCCAAGCGCCGATCTGGCAGGCCGAAGGTGGCCAGTTGCAGCCGCGAGCCATCGGCATGCGCGTGTATGCAGTCGCCAGTCGGGACGGCTATCGAGTGCTGCCCGGCGGGCTGACCCGGGTTGCCGGCGAGGCCGATGCCGAGGTGGTGTCGATGCAGCGCGGCGGCGCAAGCAAGGACACTTGGGTATTGGGCGATCGCCCACCCAGCGGTGAACAATGGAAAGCCCAGCGCAACATTGGCGTTCACGATCTGGTGCGACGCGATCCGTATCTGCCGTCGCGGGTGGTCGAGAACCTGTTCTGGTTCGGCCGTTACTGCGAGCGCTGCGATGACAGTGCACGACTACTGCGGATCATGCTGGCGCGCTATGTCGATGGCGATGACCCGCAAGCCCTGGAGGCGGCGGTTGATCTCGGTGAACGCTTGAATCTGTTGCCGGAGGAGGGCGAATTGCCAGAGCGATTGCTGGCGGCGCTGCTCGGCGATGATTGGCCGTTCAGCCTGCGCTCCAACCTGCAACGCTTGCAGTGGGCGGCTTCGCAAGTACGCGGCAAGCTTTCGCGGGAAAACTGGCAGGCGTTGGTGGAATTGCAGCGTGAAGCCATGGCGCTGGAAACCGAAGAGCCGGATTTCGGCGAGTTACTGGACTTCCTCAACCGGTTAGTGATGTCGCTGGCGGCGCTGTCCGGCTTTGCCCTCGACGACATGACCCGGGACGAAGGCTGGCGTTTCCTGATGATCGGTCGACGGATCGAGCGGCTGCAATTTCTCAGCGGCAGTCTGGCGGCGTTTCTGCGTGGCGCCGGGACTTTCGATCAGGCCGGGCTGGAATGGCTGCTGGAGCTGGGCAACAGCAGCATCACTTACCGCTCGCGGTATTTGGCGGTGGCGCAATTGATCCCGGTGCTGGACCTGTTGCTGCTCGACGAGCAGAACCCTCACGCGGTGCTGTTCCAGTTGAAACTGGTGACCCGCACGTTGAAGCGCTTGAACGACGACTTTGGCGCGCCGCGCGAAACAGGTCTGCCGCAGTTGGTGGAGCGGTTGGCGCGCTTCGATCTGGGTTGCCTGGAAAACTCACTGTTTGGCGAGGCCAGTGTTCGCGCCGCCATAGAGGGGTTGGCCGATCTGTTGCAGGAGATCGCCGACGCCAGCGGACAAGTATCGGATCGCCTGGCCCTGCGCCATTTCGCCCATGTCGATGATGTCAGCCAACGCACGGTGTCCGTCTGATGAATGCCCGTTACCAGATTTTCCACGACACCCATTATCACTATGACAGCCCGGTGTCCCTGGCCCAGCAACTGGCGCACCTGTGGCCGCGGGCTTGTGCTTGGCAGCGCTGCACCGATCAGCAATTGCAGATCAGTCCCGATCCGACCTCGCGCCGGGATGAGCTGGACGTGTTTGGTAATCCGCTGACCCGGTTGGCATTCGAGCGGCCGCACGATGAGTTGCTGGTCAATGCCAGCCTGACGGTCGAAGTGCTGGCGCGACCATCGCTGGACTTCAATCAATCGCCAGCCTGGGAAGTGACCTGCAACGCATTGACCTACAGCAGTCAGCCGCTCTCTCCTGAACTGCTGGAAGCCTGCCGTTACCGGTTCGAATCGCCTTACGTGCATTTGAAGCGCAGCTTCGTCGAGTTCTCCGAAAGTTGTTTTCCTCCTGGCCGGCCATTGCTGCTGGGAGTTCAGGCGTTGATGGAGAAGATTTTCAGCGAATTCACCTTCGACGCCGAAGCGACCCAAGTGGCGACGCCGCTGGTGGAAGTGCTGGAGAGGCGGCGCGGGGTTTGTCAGGACTTTGCGCATCTGATGCTCGCTTGTGTGCGCTCCCGGGGATTGGCGGCGCGGTACATCAGCGGTTACCTGCTGACCCAGCCACCACCGGGCCAGCCACGGCTGATCGGCGCCGATGCGTCTCATGCCTGGGTGTCGGTGTTTTGCCCGGTGCTGGGGTGGGTGGATTTCGACCCGACCAACAATGTGCAGCCGGCGCTGGAGCACATCACCCTGGCCTGGGGCCGGGATTTTTCCGATGTGTCGCCTTTGCGTGGGGTGATCCTGGGCGGTGGCAGCCACGACCCCGAAGTTCGGGTCACAGTAATGCCATTGGAATAGTGGAGATCCAGTGTGGGAGCGAGCCTGCTCGCGATAGCGGTGTATCAGTCAAATAATTGCTAAGTGTGCCGCCGTCATCGCGAGCAGGCTCGCTCCCACATGGGGATGTGCAAGTCAGTTCTGGACGGGGAATTTTCAGACTGGACTGTGAGGGTCAGCAACATCGTTGCTGACCCTGGACACAGATCCGGTGGGCCTGATCAGATCATCGGGCCCTGAGGGTCTCAGGCGTCGGGCGCCTGATCTTTCGGTGCTTCAGTTTCGTCTGTAGCCACTTCGCCTTCGGTATCCGGGTTCAGTGCTGCTGCTTCTTCTTCAGCTGTAGCTTTCTTGCGCTGAAGCTTTTCCTCTTTCTTCTGCTCCTTGGCCAAGTCTCTCTGACGTTTGGCGAAGGAATAATTAGGTTTAGCCATGGGCGATCCTCTGGGGTCGAAGGTGAGGTTGAGCGGCGCATATTCTGCCCTGTATCGGCACCGAGCCGTTAGCTGGGTTTTTGCTCGGTCCATTTTGGCGGTACCGAGGGTTGCCAGGCGTCCAGTGCATCGAGCAGGGTTTGCGGCGATTCGCTCATTTGCAGCATGTCACGGTGCGCTTCGCGAACGAAGCCTTCGCCGACGATATGATCAAGAAAAGACGTCAACTTGCTGTAGAAACCGTTCACTTCCAGCAAACCCAGCGGTTTGCCGTGATAGCCGAGCTGGCCCCAGGTCCAGACTTCGAACAGCTCTTCCAGCGTGCCCAGGCCGCCGGGCAGAGCGATGAAGGCATCGCTGAGCTCGGCCATTCGCGCCTTGCGCGCATGCATGCCGTCCACCACTTCCAGGCGGGTCAGGCCGCTGTGGCCGATTTCCTTGTCTTTGAGGCTCTGCGGGATGATCCCGATCACTTCACCGCCGGCCGCCAGCGCGGCGTCGGCCACAATTCCCATCAGTCCAACGGCGCCGCCGCCATAGACCAGGGTCAGCTTGCGCTCGGCCAATGCTCGCCCCAGGGCGACAGCCGCTTCACGATAAGCCGGGTTAGTGCCGGTGCTGGCACCGCAAAATACACAAACGGACGATAAAGACATGCCTTACTCCATGGTCATCAGGGCCACAGAGTAAAGGCAGGCTTGCCCCGTTCCAAGGGTTAAACCTCGCGTTTTGGCGTTTCACAGGTGCCACTGGCGCCGCAGGCGTAGGCGGCGAGCAAACTGCACAACAAGCTGTTGAAAGACATGACAGACGCTCCAGATGAGAGATGACGGCCCTGATGATAGGGCCGTGCCAGACGTCTGGCTGGTAGATTGTTTCGATGAGTGTCATAGCCCGAAAGTTGTATACAATTTTTGATTCAGGTCATAGGAACTTGCGAAGATTTCAGGCAGTCTTCTGTCCATCAGCACTTTTGTTAACCCTGCCTTGGAGATTCACCATGTTTGCCAAACTTGTTGCGGTATCCCTGCTGACACTGGCCAGCAGCCAATTGATGGCCGCGGAATGCAAGGTCACTGTCGACTCCACTGACCAGATGTCCTTCGATACCAAGGACATCACCATCGACAAGAGCTGCAAGACGTTCACCGTGGAATTGAAACATTCTGGCAGCCTGCCGAAAAACGTCATGGGCCATAACTGGGTGCTGAGCAAAGAAGCCGACATGCAGGCGATCGCCACTGACGGCCTGTCGGCTGGCATCGACAAGAACTATCTGAAAGAAGGTGATGCTCGCGTCATTGCTCACACCAAAGTCATCGGCGCGAAGGAAACCGATTCGGTAACTTTCGATGTGTCGAAGCTCAATGCTGCTGAAAAGTACGGTTTCTTCTGCTCGTTCCCAGGCCACATCTCGATGATGAAAGGCACTGTTACCCTGAAGTAATCGATTCAAATGCAAAAAAAGCGTCTATCTGGGACGCTTTTTTTTGTGCCTGACATTTGACCCAGTCATCGTTCATCGCGAGCAGGCTCGCTCCCACAGGTACAACGCTGTCCTTGTGGGAGCGAGCCTGCTCGCGATGGCGTCGGTATCAGCGCCGCCTGCCTCAAGGCGCGAACGGCATCACACGCTTGTGATGGGTCTTTTTGTACGTGTCGCAAATTATCTTGAACGCTTCCTCACGCACCGGTTCGCCGTGCAGGAAGGCGTCGATCTCGGCGTAGGTAACACCGTGAGAGGCTTCGTCCGGTTTGCCCGGCGACAGGTCTTCGAGGTCGGCGGTCGGGATTTTTTCCACCAGCGACTCCGGCGCGCCGAAGCTGCGGGCAATCGCCCGGACCTGATTTTTCACCAGGCCGCTCAGCGGTGCGAGGTCGCAGGCGCCGTCACCGAATTTGGTGAAGAAGCCCATCACCGCTTCTGCCGCGTGATCGGTGCCGATCACCAGGCCATGAGCCGCGCCAGCGATGGTGTATTGCGCGACCATGCGCATCCGCGCCTTGGTGTTGCCCAACACGAAATCCACCGAAACCGCGTGCTTGCCTTCAAAAGCCGCCACTTCGCTGGCCAGGGATTTGACTGCAGGGCCGATGTTCACGGTATGGCGCTCATCCGGTGCGATGAAGTCCACTGAAGCCTGGGCGTCGTGCTCATCGAACTGCGTTTGGTATGGCAGGCGCACGGCGATGAATTTGTAGCTGCTGTCCCCGGTGCGCTCGCGCAGTTCACGCATGGCACGCTGGGCCAGCAGGCCGGCGGTCAGGGAATCGACGCCGCCGCTGATGCCGAGCACCAGGGTCTTGAGCCCGGAATCGACCAGGCAATCCTGGATGAAGGTGATCCGCCGGGCGACTTCGGCCTCGAGGGCGGCCTGGTCGGCGAACGGCGGCTGGACCTTGAGCTGTTCAGCAATCTCACGCTGTACGGCTTGCATGAATTCACTCCTTGCTTGATGTACTGGAAAGGGCGGCAGGTACTTGGAAAACATGTCGCAAATAGGCGACGAAATTCGGGTCTTTGCAGTGAGTCTTGCCAGGCTCATCAGAAATCTTGGCCACTGGCTGGCCGTTGCAGGCCGTCATTTTAAGCACGATGCTCATCGGTTCGACACCCGGAATATCGCAGGTCAGGTTAGTGCCGATACCAAAGCTGACATTGATCCGACCGCGCAATGCCCGAAAAATCTCCAGGGACTTGGGCAGCGTCAGGCTGTCGGAAAACACCAGGGTTTTGCTCATGGGGTCGATGCCAAGCTTGTGGTAGTGGGCGATGGCTTTTTCCGCCCACTGCACCGGGTCACCGGAATCGTGGCGCAAGCCGTCGAAGAGCTTGGCGAAGAACAAGTCGAAATCGTTAAGGAAGGCATCGGAGGTGATGCAATCTGTCAAGGCGATTCCCAGCAAACCCCGATACTCGCGGACCCAGCAGTCGAGGGCGGCAATCTGGCTGTCGATCAGCCGCGGGCCGAGTTGTTGGTGGGCCATGATCCATTCGTGGGCCATGGTGCCCAGCGGCTTCATGTCCAGTTCCCGGGACAGGTGCACGTTGCTGGTACCGACGAAGCGACCGGGGAAGTCATGCTTGAGCACGTTCACCACTTCTTCTTGTACGCGGTACGAGAAGCGACGGCGGGTGCCGAAATCGGCTACTTGCAACTCGGACAATTCGTCCGCGCTGGCGTTGGCGGTCAGCCAGTCGAACTTGCGATAGAGCTGTTCGCGGGCCTGTTCCAGAACGATTTCCCGGTAGCGATAGCGGTTGCGTACTTCGCTGACCATGGCCAGCAGCGGTACTTCGAACAGAATCACGTGCAGCCACGGCCCGCGCAGACGGATGAACAACTCGCCGTTTTCAATGCCGGTGTGGATATAGCGCAGGTTGAAGCGGAACAGCCCGAGAAAACGCAGGAAATCCGGTTTCAGAAAGCTGATGCGCTCCAGGAAACTCAGCTGATCGGCACTCAGGCTCAACTCGGCCAGTCGCTCGATCTGGAAACGGATCTCCGCCAGGTACGGGCGCAGATCCTCACTGTTACGGCAACGAAACTCCCATTCGACTTCCACGTTCGGGTAGTTGTGCAGCACCGCCTGCATCATCGTCAGTTTGTAGAAGTCGGTGTCGAGCAGGTTCTGCACGATGCGATCGGCAAACACACTCTCGCTCATAACGGGTTCTCCAGGCTGGCCGCGGCCCGTGGCAGCGACGTTGCAGCTGTTTCAATGAATGGGGCTAGTGGCGCATATCAGCGGTGAGGATTGCCAGCTTTTTTTGTGTTCATGATGGAATAATCACATGTTGCTGGCACCTTCAAATGCAAACACCTGTGGTTCCTCAATTATCTGCTGTTGCCTCAAGCGCTGCCTGAATGACGAGCGCCAGGCTTTCCCAACTTCTTAAATAGCCATCAAGTTGTGAGTGACGAGGAACAAGCCCTGTTTCAATTGCCTTGATCTTGCTTATTTGCTGAACCATCGCATAAGTGCAATGGCTCAGCGTTCATTGGGATTTATGTGAACTGAGCTTTAGCTGCGGGCCGATTCGCACAAACAGTGCTCTTCGACGAGAGAGGATTTGTTACCGCCGGCCAAGCTATCAAATCGAGATCCAGATCGCTAAATTTGCTTGAGTCAAAAACCGGGTTTTTTGTTCCTGCACGACGTTGTTCATCATAGTCGCCCAGGATTCGCATGCAGACTTTGAATAGCAGTGTCATTGCAATAAGGTTGACCAAGGCCAAAAGTGTCATGGTGATGTCGGCAAACGCGAGCACCGTGGTAAGGTCTTCAACCGAGCCCCAGAAGACCAGCAACAATACGGCTATGCGGTACGCAATTAATGATTTATGGGGTGTTGTGAAGATGAATCGTAAACTGTTTTCTCCTAGATAGTAGTTGTAGAGCATTGCCGTGAACACAAACAGGGCAAGCACTACGCTGATAAACATCCGGCCCCAATCGCCGACTACCTCAGCCAGCGAGTTTTGTGCCAACGCAATGCCGTCGCCTTCGAAACCGGGAGCATAAAAACCGGAAAGTAAAATGATCAACGCGGTACACGTGCAAATAACGATGGTATCGATGAAGACACTGAACGCTTGCACCACGCCTTGAGCTATCGGATGGGCGATTTTTGCCGCAGAGGCGACGTTGGGCGCACTGCCCAGTCCTGCTTCATTGGAGAACACTCCGCGCCTCACCCCCATAATGATTGCACTGCCCGCCAGCCCGCCAAAAGCCTGATCCAGTCCGAACGCACTTTTGACAATGCTGAGCAGCACTCCTGGGACCTGGTCGATTTGCAACACGATCACATAGAGCGTTACACCGATATAGGCAACGACTTTAAGGGGAACCAATAAATCGGCGACCGCCGCGATGCGCTTTATACCGCCCACGAACACTATGCCCAGCAACAAAGACAGTGTGAGTCCGGACCATGTCGTCGATAGACCAAAGGCATTGTTGAGAGAATGCGATACGGCATGAGACTCCAGGCCGTTAATAGCAAAGCCGAAGGTCACCAGAAGCAGGAGCGCAGTAATCGTTCCGAGCCAGCGTTTGCCCAGGCCATGCTGGATGTACCAGGACGGGCCCCCACGATATTGACCGTTTGCATCGCAGCGCTTGTAGAGTTGACCCAGTGTGCATTCGAAAAAGCTACTCGACATCCCCAATAGAGCGGTCATCCACATCCAGAACACTGCACCGGGGCCGCCCATGCTCACGGCAATGCCGACGCCAACGATATTGCCGGTTCCGACCCGTCCGGCCAGGCTGAGCGTCAATGCCTGCAATGAGCTCAAATGGTTGTTGCCGGTATGCGAGCTGCCTCGTAGTACGGAAAACATGTGTACGAAGTAGCGAAGCTGCACAAATCGCGACCGGATGGTGAAGTAGGTTCCAAGTCCAAGAACTAAAGGTATCAAAACCTTTCCAGAGAGAAAGTCATTGATGACGTCAAGCATTCAAAGCTCCTTGCTGTTTAGAGTGCTGGCGGATTGATGGTGTGGCGAGTCCTGAAAGCTTTCAGGTCCCGTAATATCCAGTCATCTATCGTTCTGCGCAATTTCGCAAGTTGGTTAAAAGTGATGCGAATTGCTGCTATGTTTGAGTCTTCTGGCACTATTGTGAAGGCTTGTATGCGTGATTTTCTTCCGGCTAACTTAAGACTGCTATGTAGTCACTACCGATCCGTCGCGGAAGTCTGTAGGAAGCTTCGAATTAATCGTGGGCAATTTAATAAATATCTGTGCGGAAATAGCCTTCCCACACCTTTTAACCTTAAACGGATCTGTGATTTTTTCGGAGTAGAAGAATACGAAATAGGTCTGCCGACAGAGCAGTTCATCATTCTTATTGGTGTTAAAGCGAGACGAATTAGTCCTTCCAGCGAGGTAACGGCGCCGCAGCGGATGCTTGATCACCTTCGTCAACAGTCTTCGTCACAGCTAAAAGCTCATACGGGTTATTACTACGAGTACTACCACGCAATGACAGAGCCGGGTTCCATTCTGTGTTCCTTGGTGCACATATACGAAGAGGGGCAGCATTTTGTATACGGGCGAAATGAACGCTTACAGATAGCTGGGCCGGATGGGGAGTTTGAGCAATATCGATACGTGGGAGTTGCCTACTACCTACAGGATCGCTTGTTCCTCATTGATTATGAATCGTTGACGTCCAACGAGATTAGCCAAACCATTCTTATCCCGAGCTTCAAAAGCTGTATTACTCGACTCAATGGCTTGAAGATGGGCGTTTCCGCAGCTGACCATCGTGCTCCTGCGTGTTCGAGGGTTGTTTGGGAGTATCTCGGACAGGAGATCAATCGAACAAATGCCAATCGCAGGGTACGGCTGTACAGCATGGATGATCCCGCCATCGATGATGACCTGCGCGGACGTCTCGCTCAAACCAAAGTCGTAGATGGCCTCTTTGTTATTGCGTGACGACATGATGAGTCTGATAACCGTGTTGCAGGTTTTAGGGCCGCTACGCGACCCAACGGGGCGATGCGGCGTTCCGACAAGCCCCCTCGCCACAGAAGTCGTGTGACATTTCAATTGTGCGGCGCATCCGGATTATCGATCTGCTCCAGCATCCATTTCACAAAATCCCGCACCTTGGGCACTTCCGCCGAATGCTCCGGATACGCCAGGTAATAGGCGTCGGTGCTGGGCATCGCATGCTTCCAGGGAATGACCAGTTTGCCGTCGGCCAATTCTTCTTCCACCAGAAACCGTGGCAACAGCGCCACGCCGCAGCCGACCTGGGCGGCGCGGATGCACATGTAGAAGGTTTCGAAACGCGGGCCGTGGTAGCTGTGTTCGGTGTGGTAGCCCTGGCTGTCGAACCAGTCGTGCCAGGCCTGGGGCCGGGAAGCGTTTTGCAGCAGGACCAGATCGGTGAGTTGCGTAGGGTCGGTGAACGGCGTGTCCGGCAGGCTGCCCGGCGCGCAGACCGGTACCAGTTCCTCGCCAAACAATTTCAGGCATTCGGTGCCGGGCCGTGAGCCCTGGCCAAAGTAGAACGCCAGGTCGCTGCGACCTTGCAGCAGATCATCCGCTTCGTGTTCGCTGCACAGGTCCAGATGGATCGAGGGGTGGCGCAGACGCCAGCCTTTCAAGCGCGGCACCAGCCAGCGCGCACCGAAGGTCGGAGGCGTGGAGACTCGCAAGACTTCGGTATCACCGCCGTAGGAGCGCAGGTAATGGGTGGACATTTCGACTTGGGTGAGGATTTTTCGCACTTCCACCAAGTACAAATCGCCGGCGGGGGTCATTTGCAGACGTCGGCGCACCCGGCGGAACAGCAGGTGCTGCAACAGTTCTTCGAGTTGCGCGACCTGTTTGCTCACGGCGCTCTGCGTCAGGTTCAGCTCTTCGGCGGCACGGGTGAAGCTCAAATGCCGGGTCACGGCCTCGAAGCACTGCAATGCGGTGATCGACGGCAAGTAGCGTTTATTCAGCATGGGTGGTCCTTTTTCTTGTTTCTCTATGCTCTTTTTTACCGGCAGATTCGCAGCATGAATAAACGGAATGATATCTCTCTTAAAGGTCGTTTGTTGGGTAACCTCCGGGGAGCTAAAACTACAGGTCTGATCAGCCGAGTTAATCCGGCTGCACGTTTTCTGTTTTTTGCTTGAGGAGTGACCCATGGTTGCCGCATTGCTTGATCGTCTTGGTGTGAACCCGGCCCTGTACCAGAACGGCAAAGTGCCGGTGCATTCGCCTGTCGATGGCAGCCGTATCGCTGCCGTGAACTGGGAAGGCGCCGCTGAAGTCGAGCAGCACATCAGTCGCGCAGATCATGCGTTCGAACTGTGGCGCAAGGTTCCGGCGCCGCGCCGTGGCGAATTGGTGCGCCAATTGGGCGACATCTTGCGCGAGTACAAGGCCGACCTCGGTGAGCTGGTTTCCTGGGAAGCCGGCAAGATCACTCAGGAAGGTTTGGGTGAAGTTCAGGAAATGATCGACATCTGCGACTTCGCGGTCGGTCTGTCCCGTCAGCTGTACGGTTTGACCATCGCCTCCGAGCGTCCAGGCCACCACATGCGCGAAACCTGGCATCCGCTGGGCATCGTTGGCGTGATCAGTGCGTTCAACTTCCCGGTCGCCGTTTGGGCCTGGAATGCCACGCTGGCGCTGGTCTGCGGTAACCCGGTGATCTGGAAACCGTCGGAGAAAACCCCACTGACCGCACTGGCTTGCCAAGCGCTGTTCGACCGCGTCCTGAAGAATTTCAGCGATGCCCCGCCGCACCTGAGCCAAGTGATCATCGGTGGTCGCGATGCTGGCGAAGCCTTGGTCGATGACCCGCGTGTTGCGCTGGTCAGTGCCACTGGCAGCACCCGCATGGGCCGTGAAGTGGCGCCGAAAATCGCTGCGCGTTTTGCCCGCAGCATTCTGGAGCTGGGCGGCAACAATGCGATGATCCTCGGCCCAAGCGCCGATCTGGACATGGCCGTACGGGCGATTCTGTTCAGCGCCGTCGGCACCGCCGGTCAGCGTTGCACCACGTTGCGTCGCCTGATCGCCCATGAGTCGGTGAAGGAAGAAATCATCACCCGCCTCAAAGCTGCTTACTCCAAGGTGCGCATCGGCCATCCGCTGGAAGGCAATCTGGTCGGGCCGCTGATCGACAAACACAGCTTCGAAAACATGCAGGACGCGCTGGAGCAGGCCCTGAGCGAAGGCGGCCGGGTGTTCGGCGGCGAGCGTCAGCTGGAAGACAAATTCCCCAACGCTTACTACGTTTCGCCAGCCATCGTCGAAATGCCGGAGCAGAGCGATGTGGTGTGCAGCGAAACCTTTGCGCCGATTCTGTACGTGATCGGTTACAACGATTTCGAAGAGGCATTGCGCCTGAACAACGCCGTGCCACAAGGCCTGTCGTCGTGCATCTTCACCACCGACGTGCGTGAAGCCGAGCGGTTCATGTCGGCAGTGGGCAGTGATTGCGGGATCGCCAACGTCAACATCGGCCCGAGCGGCGCGGAAATCGGCGGCGCGTTTGGCGGCGAGAAGGAGACCGGTGGTGGTCGTGAATCCGGTTCGGATGCATGGCGCGGGTACATGCGTCGTCAGACCAATACCGTGAACTATTCGCTGGAGTTGCCGTTGGCTCAGGGCATTACGTTCGACTGAGGTTGAGCCAAGCAGTGATCCCCTGTGGGAGCGAGCCTGCTCGCGATAGCGGTTTATCAGTCACATAGATACTGGATGTGCCGACGCTATCGCGAGCAGGCTCGCTCCCACATTGAATGGTGTGTTGGTTAGGTTTCGGATTGGAGTCTGGCAATGCCGTTACGCGAAGAGTGTCTGTGGGAAAAACTGACGCCGCAAAGGCCCGACAACGCGGCCCTCAAGGGCGAGGTGACGGTGGATGTCTGCGTCATCGGTGCCGGTTTCACCGGCCTGTCAGCGGCGGTGCATCTGCTGGAACAAGGTAAAAGTGTCTGTGTGCTGGAAGCCCATCGCGCCGGTCATGGCGGTTCGGGGCGTAACGTCGGGCTGGTCAACGCCGGGATGTGGATTCCACCGGACGAGATCGAAGCCGGTTTTGGCGAGGCGGTCGGCAGTCAGCTCAATCGCATGCTCGGTGCGGCACCGTCCCTGGTGTTCAGCCTTGTGGATAAGTACAACATCGACTGCCAGTTACGCCGCGAAGGCACGCTGCACATGGCGCACAACGCGCGTGGCGAGGCGGATCTGCGCAGTCGCGAAGAACAATGGAAACGTCGCGGCGCACCGGTGGAACTGTTGACCGGTCAAGCCTGCGAACAAGCCACGGGCACAAAAAAGATCGCCGCCGCTTTGCTCGATCGGCGTGCCGGTACGATCAACCCGATGGCCTACACCACGGGGCTGGCCAACGCGGCCATCAGCCTCGGCGGTCAGCTGTTCGATCATTCCCCGGTGACCCGACTTGAACGTCAGGGCCTGCGCTGGTCAGTGCAAACCGCCCAGGGTTCGGTGCTGGCCGAGCAAGTGGTGATCGCCTCCAACGCCTATACCGAAGGTGACTGGACGGCGCTGCGGCGCAACTTTTTCCCCGGTTATTACTATCAAGTGGCCTCGGTGCCGCTGACCGAAGACGCCGCACAACGGATTCTGCCCGGTGGCCAGGGTTCCTGGGACACCCGGCAGGTACTCAGCAGCATTCGTCGCGATGCCGAAGGGCGTTTGTTACTCGGCAGTCTCGGTAATGGCAACCAGAAACCGACCTGGTTCCTGAAAGCCTGGGCCGACCGGGTTCAGCAGCATTACTTCCCGTACCTCAAACCGGTGGAGTGGGAGTGCACCTGGACCGGTTGCATCGCTTTCACCCCCGATCACTTGATGCGCCTGTTCGAGCCGGCGCCGGGTCTGGTAGCCGTCACCGGTTACAACGGTCGAGGGGTGACCACCGGCACAGTCGTCGGTAAAGCCTTTGCCGACTATTTGTGTAACGGAAATCCTCAGGCCTTGCCGATTCCCTTCGCGCCCATGCAGCCATTGGCGGGTGTCGGGCTGAGAAGCTGCTTGTATGAGGCCGGATTTTCGCTGTATCACGCGGGCCAGTGCCTGCGGATCGTGATCTGATTGTTGAAATATGTTGCTGGAAGCGGCGCTTTTCAGCGAAGCGGCTAGCCTGTAATGGTGCGGGTTGTAGCAGTTTGCGCACCAGCAGTGTGCAGTTCGGTGACGCGGGCTGTTACAGGCTGGTTGCACATCGTTTGGCGCTGCGGTTGCAATGATGGCGCGTTCGGGTTGCGCCTTTAAAATCAAATGGTTTCACCTCCCGCGGTTTAGACGGTTGCACGCCCAATGAAAATGGGCCCGAAACAGTCGAAATAACAACAAGGCAGCGACTTTTTCAAGAATAAAAAACCAATGGCACGGCCCTTGCTCTGAGCATTCAGTGAAGTCGCAGTGCCAACTAAAAAAACCTTGGAGCACCACCTCATGTCCCAGACGTTTTACAAGAAAGGCTTTCTGGCCCTCGCAGTGGCAACTGCGTTGGGTGTTTCTGCGTTTGCTCAGGCTGACATCAAGATCGGCGTAGCGGGTCCAATGACGGGCGCCAACGCGGCATTTGGCGAGCAGTACATGAAGGGTGCACAGGCAGCCGCTGATGCGGTCAACGCCGCTGGCGGTGTAAACGGGGAAAAAATCGTACTGGTCAAAGGCGATGACGCCTGCGAACCGAAACAGGCTGTGACGGTCGCCAAGGACCTGACCAACCAGAAAGTCGTTGGTGTAGTCGGTCACTTCTGCTCCTCGTCGACCATTCCGGCCTCCGAGATCTACGACGAAGCGGGCATCATCGCGATCACCCCGGGTTCCACCAACCCGGCTGTTACCGAGCGCGGCCTGAGTGCCATGTTCCGTATGTGCGGGCGTGACGACCAGCAAGGCATCGTGGCCGGCGACTACATCGTTGACGTGCTCAAGGGCAAGAAAGTGGTGGTCCTGCACGACAAGGACACCTACGGTCAAGGTCTGGCGGATGCTACCAAGGCTCAACTGGTCAAGCGCGGCGTAACGCCGGTGCTGTATGAAGGCCTGACCCGTGGCGAAAAAGACTTCAGCACCATCGTTACCAAAATCCGCGGCGCTGGCGCCGACGTCGTTTACTTCGGTGGCCTGCACCCGGAAGCCGGTCCTCTGGTTCGTCAACTGCGTGAGCAAGGTCTCAAAGACGTCAAGTTCATGTCCGACGACGGCATCGTAACCGACGAACTGGTGACCACCGCTGGCGGTCCGCAATTCGTCGACGGCGTGCTGATGACCTTCGGCGCCGACCCACGCCTGCTGCCAGACAGCAAGACCGTGGTGGACGAGTTCCGCAAGAAAGGCACCGAGCCTGAGGGCTACACCCTGTACGCCTATGCTTCGGTCCAGACACTGGCCGCAGCCTTCAATGGCTCCAAATCCAACAGTGGCGAGAAAGCCGCCGAGTGGCTGAAGAAAAATCCGGTCAAAACCGTGATGGGCGAGAAGACCTGGGACGCCAAGGGCGACCTGAAAGTCTCCGACTACGTGGTTTACCAGTGGGACAAGGATGGCAAATACCACCAGCTGGAAAAACAGAAGTAAGGGCTGACACGATCAGTTGAACCCACAAGTCCCTGTGGGAGCGAGCCTGCTCGCGAAGACGGACTGACAGACAGCAGCTTTGTTGAATGTTCAACCGCTTTCGCGAGCAGGCTCGCTCCCACACGGAATCAGTGGGGGCCAGGCTGATCGTGGCTGACATTGCTCCGACGTAAATCTGTATTTTTCCTAGAAGAACCGCACATCACTGGTGTGCAGGTTCTCACTGCGTGAGATTGCGTTATGGATGGTATTTTCCTGCAGCAACTGGTCAACGGCCTGACCCTCGGGTCGGTCTATGGCCTGATCGCCATCGGCTACACAATGGTCTATGGCATCATCGGCATGATCAACTTCGCCCACGGCGAGGTTTACATGATTTCCGCTTACCTCGCGGCAATCAGTCTGGCTCTGCTGGCATACTTCGGTATTGAATCCTTCCCCCTGCTGATGCTTGGCACACTGGTCTTCACCATCATCGTCACGGCGGTGTATGGCTGGGTCATCGAGCGCGTCGCCTATAAACCGCTGCGCAACTCCACCCGACTGGCACCGCTGATCAGCGCCATCGGTATTTCTCTGATCCTGCAAAACTATGCACAGATTGCCCAAGGCGCCCGTCAACAGGGCGTGCCGACACTGCTGACCGGTGCATGGCGAGTTGAAGTCGGGAGCGGCTTCGTCCAGCTCACCTACACCAAGATCTTCATTCTGGTTGCCGCGTTCGTCGGGATGGGCCTGCTGACCTATGTCATCAAGTACACCAAACTCGGCCGCATGTGCCGCGCCACCCAGCAAGACCGCAAGATGGCTTCAATCCTGGGGATCAACACCGACCGGGTGATTTCCTACGTATTTATCATCGGTGCAGCAATGGCGGCCCTGGCCGGTGTGCTGATCACCATGAACTACGGCACGTTCGACTTCTACGCCGGCTTCATCATCGGGATCAAAGCGTTCACCGCGGCGGTACTTGGCGGGATCGGCTCGCTGCCTGGGGCGATGCTTGGCGGGATCATTCTCGGGATTTCCGAGTCGCTGTTCTCTGGATTGGTCAACTCGGACTACAAAGACGTTTTCAGCTTCTCGCTGCTCGTTCTCGTTCTGGTCTTTCGGCCTCAAGGCTTGCTCGGCCGTCCTCTTGTGTCGAAGGTGTAAGCGATGTCTTCAACCACTAAAAAAACCATTGATCTCAAAAGAAGCCTGGTTGACGCGATTCTTGCCGGCCTTGTTGCGCTGATTGTGTTCGGCCCGATTGTTGGCGTGGTCCTCGACGGCTACGGCTTCAACCTGGAAGCGACCCGGGTGGCATGGATTGTCGCCATCGTCATGGCTGGCCGTTTTGCCTTGAGCCTGTTCCTGCAAACCCCCAAGGGCCTGAGAATTCTCGAAGGCTTTGAAAGCACTGGCTCCGGGGTTCATGTACTGCCCCCTGATTACAAATCCCGGTTGCGCTGGATCATTCCGGTGATGATCGTCATCGCCGTGGTGTTCCCGTTTTTCTCCAACTCCTACCTGCTGGGCGTGGTCATCCTCGGACTGATCTACGTTCTGTTGGGGCTGGGGCTGAACATCGTGGTCGGTCTGGCCGGGTTGCTCGACCTGGGTTACGTGGCGTTCTACGCCATCGGTGCCTACGGCCTGGCGCTCGGTTATCAATACCTGGGACTGGGTTTCTGGACGGTGCTGCCGCTGGCGGCGATCACTGCCGGGTTGGCCGGTTGCATTCTCGGTTTCCCGGTGCTGCGCCTGCACGGTGACTACCTGGCGATCGTGACCCTGGGTTTTGGTGAAATCATCCGGTTGATCCTCAATAACTGGCTGTCCCTGACCGGCGGCCCGAACGGCATGGCGGCTCCGTTGCCAACTTTCTTCGGCCTTGAGTTCGGCAAAAGGGCGAAAGAGGGTGGGGTGCCGTTCCATGAGTTTTTCGGCATCGCCTATAACCCGGACGTAAAGTACTACTTCATCTACGCGGTGTTGTTCCTGGTGGTACTGGCCGTGCTGCATATCAAGCACCGCTTGACGCGCATGCCGGTCGGCCGGGCGTGGGAAGCGTTGCGTGAAGACGAAATCGCCTGCCGTTCCATGGGCCTGAACCATGTACTGGTCAAGCTCTCGGCGTTCACTATCGGCGCATCGACTGCCGGCCTGGCGGGTGTGTTCTTCGCTACTTACCAGGGGTTCGTCAACCCGACCTCGTTCACCTTCTTCGAATCGGCCCTGATCCTCGCCATCGTCGTCCTCGGCGGCATGGGCTCGACCATCGGCGTGGTGATTGCGGCGTTCGTGCTGACTGTAGCCCCGGAACTGCTGCGCGGCTTCGCTGAGTATCGCGTGCTGCTGTTCGGCATCCTGATGGTATTGATGATGATCTGGCGACCGCGCGGCCTGATTCGGATCAGTCGTACCGGTGTGACCCCGCGTAAAGGAGTAGCGCCATGAGCGAAGTCGTACTCTCGGTAGACAAACTGATGATGCACTTTGGCGGCATCAAGGCTCTGAGCGATGTCAGCCTGAAGGTCAAGCGCAACTCGATCTTCGCCTTGATCGGCCCCAACGGCGCCGGCAAGACCACCGTGTTCAACTGCTTGACCGGGTTCTACAAAGCGTCCGGCGGGCATATCGAACTCAACACCCGCGGTGTGAAAACCGACGTCATCAAAATGCTCGGGGAACCGTTCAAGGCCGTCGATTTCGTTTCGCCCAAAAGCTTTATCAACCGACTCCGCTACAAGATGTTCGGCGGCACGCACCTGATCAACCGTGCCGGTCTGGCGCGGACTTTCCAGAACATTCGCCTGTTCAGGGAAATGTCGGTGCTGGAAAACCTGCTGGTGGCCCAGCATATGTGGGTCAACCGCGGCATGCTGGCCGGCATCCTCAACACCAAGGGTTACCGCAAGGCCGAAAGCGATGCGCTGGACCATGCGTTCTACTGGCTGGAAGTGGTGGATCTGGTGGACTGCGCCAACCGCCTGGCCGGTGAGCTGTCCTACGGTCAACAACGCCGTCTGGAGATCGCCCGGGCCATGTGTACCCGGCCGCAGATCATCTGCCTCGACGAACCGGCCGCCGGCCTCAACCCTCAGGAAACCGAAGCGCTGAGCGCGATGATCCGGCTGCTGCGCGACGAGCATGATCTGACCGTGGTGCTGATCGAACACGACATGGGCATGGTAATGAGCATTTCCGACCACATCGTGGTGCTGGACCACGGCGTTGTCATCGCCGAGGGCGGGCCTGAAGCGATTCGACACGATCCGAAAGTGATTGCCGCCTACCTGGGCGCCGAAGAAGAGGAAGTGGTATGAGTAAACCCATCCTCGAACTCAAGGATCTGGACGTGTTCTACGGGCCGATCCAGGCCCTGAAGAAAGTCTCGTTGCACATCAATGAAGGTGAAACCGTCAGCCTGATCGGCTCCAACGGTGCCGGCAAATCGACCCTGCTGATGTCGATCTTCGGCCAGCCGCGGGCGGCTGACGGGCAAATCGTCTATCAGGGTGTGGATATCACCCACAAGTCGTCCCACTACATTGCGTCCAACGGTATTGCTCAATCGCCGGAAGGTCGGCGGGTGTTCCCTGACATGACCGTCGAGGAAAACCTGTTGATGGGTACGATTCCAATCGGTGACAAGTATGCCAAGGAAGACATGCAGCGCATGTTCGAGTTGTTTCCACGGCTCGAAGAGCGGCGTACTCAACGCGCCATGACCATGTCTGGCGGCGAGCAACAAATGCTCGCCATCGCCCGGGCGCTCATGAGTCGGCCGAAGCTGTTGCTGCTCGATGAGCCGAGCCTGGGTCTGGCGCCGATCGTGGTGAAACAGATCTTCGCGACCCTGCGCGAACTGGCCAGCACCGGTATGACCATCTTCCTGGTGGAGCAGAACGCTAACCACGCCCTCAAGCTGTCGGACCGGGCCTACGTGATGGTCAACGGCGAGATCCGCCTCAGCGGCACCGGCAAGGAGCTGCTGGTGAACGATGAGGTGCGTAACGCCTACCTCGGCGGGCACTGAGTTCTACGTTGTAACAACGAGCCCCGACGAGCAATCGTCGGGGCTTTTTTACATATCTAAAGTGCCAACAATCCCTTGTGGGAGCGAGCCTGCTCGCGATAGCGGAGTGTCAGTCGACATGCTTTTCATTGACCTGCCGCTATCGCGAGCAGGCTCGCTCCCACACGGGCGGTGTGTGCTTTTGGAAATTGTGGAAAACAATATTCACGACCTCTCGAAGCGCGACATAAAGCCGCTGCAAATTACTGTTTTGTCACGGTTTTGACTTGTCCCCGTTTGCTGTGGAGCTGGCTGTGAATAACGTGGGAGTAGCTGGCTGCAAGCCTTTGAATCCGTGGCTTGCAGTGATGTGGTTGTTTTTTGATCATGGGTTTTTGCTGGACCTCGAGCCGTCTTTGTCAACCTTTTTGTTAGGGGCAACCCAGGTATGAATCGAGGTGGACAAGCCTGTGGATAAGTCTGTGGTTAAACTCTGGAAAGAGTCGGCTGAGGGCCGTAGTTACTGGCTTGGAGCCATCGTCGGTTTGACCGCCCGGTCGTGCAAATTGCCCGGGGGTACACAGCCGGCACCTGAGGGTCAAGCAAAAAACTTTCTAATCTGCCCGCAAAGCCTTGTGGGCAGCGGCTTGCAGCTTTTGCACTTGCCCCCGGAAACTGTGGACCGGCCTGTGGATAAGGTGCGCGTACATGGCTGCAAGCCACAGCGCATATGGCGTTGCCGGTGTTGATCGTTTTTTGTACGGTTTCTGCGATGGTTGCCGCTGTGGACAAGGCCGGGCATGCTGGCAACTGATTTTCTATTCCAAGGGCTGTCGATCAGCCGAAGCAAGGAGAACACGATGTCCAACACCCTGTTTATTACCGGCGCGACTTCCGGTTTTGGTGAAGCCTGTGCCCGTCGTTTTGCGCAAGCCGGCTGGAAACTGGTGCTGACAGGTCGTCGTGAAGAGCGCCTCAATGCCCTGTGCGCCGAGTTGTCGAAGCAGACCGAGGTCCATGGCCTGGTGCTCGACGTACGGGATCGCAAGGCCATGGAGGAGGCGATTGCCAACCTGCCGCCGTCCTTCGCCAAGCTGCGCGGGCTGATCAACAACGCCGGCCTGGCCTTGGGCGTGGACCCGGCTCCCAAGTGCGATCTTGATGATTGGGACACCATGGTCGACACCAACATCAAAGGCCTGATGTACAGCACTCGCCTGTTGTTGCCGCGTTTGATCGCTCACGGTCGTGGCGCCAGCATTGTCAACCTCGGTTCCATCGCCGGCAACTACCCGTACCCAGGCAGCCACGTGTATGGCGCGAGCAAGGCGTTCGTCAAACAGTTCTCCCTGAACCTGCGCTGTGACCTGCAAGGGACTGGCGTGCGGGTCAGCAATATCGAACCGGGCCTGTGCGAGAGCGAGTTCTCGCTGGTGCGTTTCGCCGGTGACCAGGAGCGTTACAACGCCACTTACGCCGGCGCCGAGCCGATCCAGCCACAAGACATCGCCGAGACTATTTTCTGGGTGCTCAACGCGCCGGCCCACATCAACATCAACAGCCTTGAGTTGATGCCGGTGAGCCAGACCTGGAGCGGGTTTGCGATTGAGCGTAAGGCGTAAGGCCGAGTAACGGCTGTTCGCGGGCAAGCCTCGCTCCTATAGGTTTTGTGTTGAATCACGATTCTACGAACGACACATAACCTGTAGGAGCGAGGCTTGCCCGCGAAAGCAATCTCTCAGTCAGCGAAGATACTCGGACAACCCGCGATAGCAGGTCGCCAAGTGATAAGGCGTAGTCGAAGGCATGTCCTTGCGGCTCACTTCGCCCTGCTCATCACGACACTCATACCAGCCGCCCGCATGCAAAAAGCGCTGTTGCAGCGCCTGCAACTGGCGCTGCACAGAGGCTTCGCTGCCCGGGCGCAAAGTCAGGGCGCGCAGGTATTCAGCCTGGGCCCAGATGCGTTGGGTCGCATCACGAGGATGGTCGTCCAGTTCCAGCATCGCGCGTACAGCGCCTGTGTGCTGATCCACACCCAGTTGCTCAGTCAGCGTAAAGGCACGGTCCAGCGACGCATGCAGTCTGGAGCCGCGCAGCAACGGTGAGGACTCCAACAGGAAATACCATTCGAACTGATGGCCTGGCTCGAACCAGTTATCCACAGCCCCAAGCGGCTTTTCCATCAACACCGCGTGTTGCGGGTCGATGAAGCGCTTTTGCATGGCTGTGCATAACTCGACAAGCGCACTCTGCACAGCAACGTCCTCGCGCACCGAAAGGATGGCGAGGAAGGCTTCGGCCAAATGCATCAATGGATTCTGCAGCGGCCCGGAGTTGAGCGACGACCAATCACGGTCCAGGCTCGCTTCGTACAGGCCGTCACCTGTGGCGAAGCGCTGCGCCAACACTTCCAGCGCGGCGTTGAGCACCGACTCCACCAGCGGTTCGCGAACCTTGTCCCAGTAATGGGCGCAGGCGAACAGGATGAAGGCGTGGGTGTAGAGGTCTTTGCGCTGATCCAGCGGCGCACCTTGCGGGTCGATGCTGTAGAACCAGCCGCCATGCTCGGCATCGTGGAAATGCTGTTGCAAGGAGCGGAACAGCGCCGCCGCCCGCTCCTCGGCCTGAGGCACTTGGCCGATCAGGCTGGAAAACAGGTACAGCTGCCGCGCGCAAGCCATGGCCCGATAGCGCTGCGGTGGCAGCGGCTGATGCTCGGCGTCCAGCGCTTCATACGGCAATGCCATGTCGGCATTCCAGCCGGGGCCTTGCCAGAGCGGCACGATCACGTCCTGGAAGTGCTGTTGCACCGAGGCGAACAGAGCGGTCAATTCAGGCTGGGAAGCAGAGCGGGAAACATGCGGCATTGGCTGGCGTCGTCACGGCAGGGTTAGTTGCGCGACATGTTAGCAGGCCTGAGAGACGCGGTGTCTGTCAGGCCGCCTTCGCGGGCAAGCCTCGCTCCTACAGGTTATTCGTCGTGCGTAATCCGACCACAATTCCTGTAGGAGCGAGGCTTGCCCGCGAAGAGGCCATAACAGACGACAAAGAAATCAACCCGCCAGCAACCACACCCCAGTCGCCGCCGAAGCCGCACCCGCTAACCGAACCAATGGTGCGGCGGCCTGAGGCAAGATGCGAACCACCGCATAACCCGCTGCATGCAAAGCCGCTGTCGCCACCACAAACCCAGCCGCATACGCCCAAGGGCTGGACATGTCCGGCAATTCCAGACCATGCGCCACGCCATGAAACAGCGCGAACAAGGCAGTCGCAACCATCGCCAGGCTCAACGGCGGACGCACCGCCAAAGCCACCGCCAGGCCCAACGCCAATACCGACGCGGCAATCCCGCTTTCCAGCGCTGGCAGGTTCAACCCTTCAAAGCCCAGCAGCCCGCCGATCAGCATAGTGCCCACGAACGTGCACGGCAGCGCCCAGCGCGCAGGACCTTTCTGCTGCGCGGCCCACAACCCTACGGCAACCATTGCCAACAAATGATCGAGGCCGCCGATCGGGTGGCTGATGCCGGCCATCAAGCCATTGTCGCCGTGCCCAGGATGCGCGAATGCGATGGCCGGGGTCAGCAGCAGGGCCATGGCGCCCAGAATGCGTTTCAGTGTCATGGATAAGCTTCCTTGTTGATAAGTGTGATCAGGCCGCAGTCAGCAAGCCCTGGCGTTCGATGAAGGCGATGATTGTTTCCAGACCCTGGCCGGTTTTCTGGTTGCTGAAGACGAACGGTTTGCCGTTGCGCATGCGTTGGGTGTCGCTGTCCATCATCTCTAGCGAGGCGCCTACCAGCGGCGCGAGGTCGATCTTGTTGATCACCAGCAAATCGGATTTGCAGATCCCCGGCCCGCCCTTGCGCGGCAGCTTGTCGCCAGCCGAGACGTCGATCACGTAAATGGTCAGGTCGGACAGTTCCGGGCTGAAGGTTGCCGAGAGGTTGTCACCGCCGGACTCCACCAGGATCAGGTCCAGCCCCGGGAAGCGCCGGTTCAACTGATCCACGGCTTCGAGGTTGATCGAGGCGTCTTCGCGGATCGCGGTGTGCGGGCAACCGCCGGTTTCCACACCGATGATCCGTTCGGGCGCCAGGGCTTCGTTGCGCACCAGGAAGTCAGCGTCTTCGCGGGTGTAGATGTCGTTGGTCACGACGGCCAGGTTGTAGCGGTCGCGCAGGGCCAGGCACAGGGCCAGGGTCAGGGCGGTTTTGCCGGAACCGACCGGGCCGCCAATGCCGACGCGCAGAGGTTGTGTGTTCATGTGGTTCTCCAAAATAAAAGGCCCAAAATAACAGGCCCTAGGAACGGAACAGACGGCTGTACTGGCGCTCATGGGCCATGCACGCCAGGGACAGGCCGAAAGCGGCGCTGCCGGAGTGTTCGGGGTTGATTCGGGTGGCGTCTTGCTGCGCCTGTTGCAGCAGCGGCAGCAGTTCACTGGTCAGGCGCTGCGCGGCTTGCTGGCCCAGGGGCAGGGTTTTCATCAGTACTGCCAATTGGTTTTCCAGCCAGCTCCAGAGCCAGGCGGCCAGCGCATCTTGCGCGCTGATCTGCCAGGCGCGGGCCGCCAGCGCCCAGCCAAGGGCCAGGTGTGGTTCAGGGCATTGGTCGAGAAAGGCCCGGGCCGGCGCATCCAGTTCCGGTAAACCGTTGAGCAGTTGCTTCAGCGAATAGCCCATCTGCCGGCTTTCCTGATGCAGCTCACGGGTTTCCCGGCTGGCGCGATGTTCTTCGCAGCGTTGCAGCAGTTCGGCCCAGTTTTCTTCGGCCGCAGCCGTGCAATGGGCGAGCAGTAGCGGCGCTTCGAAACGCGCCAGGTTCAGCAGCAACTGATCGCTGATCCAGCGCCGCGCGCTGTCGGGATCGTCCACGCGGCCGTTATCCACAGCCATCTCCAAACCCTGGGAATAGCTATAGCCGCCAATCGGCAGCTGTGGGCTGGCCAGACGCAGCAGCGCCCAGGCCGGGTTCATAAGCGCACGCCGAACTGGTGCAGTTTCGGCGGGTAGTTGAAATCCTCGTCCCCATGCCGCGAATGGTGATGGCCGCCGCCGTAGGCACCATGTTCCGGCTGGAACGGCGCTTCGATGTTCTCGGCGTTGGCGCCCAGTTGCTTGAGCATGGCCTTGAGCACGTAATCGTCGAGCAGGCGCAACCAGCCATCGCCGACCTGCAGGGCCACATGGCGGTTGCCCAGGTGATAGGCGGCGCGGGTCAGTTCGAAAGCGTTGGCGCACGTGACGTGCAGCAGTTGTTCGGGGCGAGCACAGACGCGAACCACGCGCCCGTCTTCGGCTTGCAGGCATTCACCGTCATACAGGGGCGGCTGGCCGCGCTCCAAAAACAACCCGACGTCTTCGCCCTCGGCACTGAAACAGCGCAAGCGGCTTTTGCTCCGGGCTTCGAAGGTCAGGTGCAACTCGGCGGCCCAGACGGGTTGAGGGTCGATTCTGCGATGAATCACCAGCATCGGAAGGCTTCCAGCAATGGACAATGCTCAGGGATAGAGCAAGGGGCTTGCCAATCGGGTGATGCGTAGGAAATGCCTGTCGGAGCGGAGTGGATGTTTCAGAATTTTGGATCATGTTGGTGCGTGTGGAGTTTTCGCGCACCAATGTGGGAGCGAGCCTGCTCGCGATGGCGGAGTATCAGTCACATCAAGTGTTGACTGTGGCGACGCTATCGCGAGCAGGCTCGCTCCCACAGGGGGGTGTATTTACTCGGTGCTGCCGAGGCCTTGCCAGTGTTTTAGGCCGATGAAGATGAAGCGCAACTGCTGCGTGATTTTCGCCTGCGGCGTCAAATGCTCGGGTAGCGCCTCGGCCGGAGGATCAATAATGTCGGGCAGTGTCGCGAACACGCTTTTGACGATCAGATCAGCCATGACACTCAAGCCTGCGATGTCCAGATGCTGCAGTTTGGGCATCAGCGACAAGTCCGCCGCCAGGTCCGAGCTGATGTCTTCGCGCAAGCGGCCAATGGCTTGGCGCACCGGCAGTGAGCCGCCGTACTGCTCGCGGGCAAGAAACAGAAACTGCGAACGATTGGCCGTGACCACATCGAGAAAGATCCGCACCGAGGCGTCGATGATGCCGCCCATGACGAACTCGTTATGGCGCACCAGGCGGATGGTTTCACGGAAGGTCTGACCGACTTCGCTCACCAGCACCAGGCCCAGTTCATCCATGTCGGCGAAATGCCGGTAGAAACCGGTGGGTACGATCCCGGCGGTTCTGGTCACTTCGCGCAGGCTCAAGCTGCCGAATCCTCGGCCGCTTTCCATCAAGTGGCGGGCAGCGTCCATCAGGGCGTTGCGGGTCTGTTGTTTCTGTTCGGCGCGGGGCAGCATTGCAAGGGTGTTTTCTGGACAGGACAGCGGCGCACTCTAGCAAATCGGCTTCGCTGGCGTCGAACGACTATCGGGAGATCACGCGGGGAAATTCAGCTTCTATTAAGTCAAAAGCCCAATCCGGGGATTGGGCTTTTTTTCGGGGCCGCCATGGGCTTAGCTCACAGCGCTGTTGCGTTCGATCACACGGTCACCACCACCTTCAGCCAGGGTTTGACCTTGTGGGGTGCGGTCGGAACCGTCAGCAGCCAGGGTTTGACCTTGTGGAGTGCGGTCGGAACCGTCAGCGGCCAGGGTTTGGCCTTGTGGGGTGCGGTCGGAACCGTCGGCAGCCAGGGTTTGGCCTTGTGGCGTGCGGTCTGAGCCGTCAGCAGCCAGGGTTTGACCTTGTGGAGTGCGGTCCGAGCCATCTTGAGTGATCAGGCCTTTTTCTTTCAGGCGATCATTACCACCTTCGGCCAGGGTCTGACCCTGTGGAGTGCGGTCGGAACCATCAGCGGCAACGGTCTGGCTGAACACCGAGTGGCTGTCTTTGACTTGTGGAGTGGCCTGATCAGCGGCCGGTAAAGCAAAAGCGGTGCTGGCTAACATCGAGAGGGTCAGGCTAAGCAGTAATTCGCGTTTCATGATGGGTTGCTCCTTGGGAGGGCGATAAAGTGGGTACGAGGGCAATGCTACTCTCGATAAGTCGATACAAAAGTTCATAAACGCAATGGTAATAATCAACAGAATTGATTGTTCGGCCGCGGCGCTCTAGAACGGGCGTTTCCGGCGAGCTTTTTTGCACTGGGGTGGGTATTTTCGACCCACTCTCGCCTCGCAAAAGTGCGGGTGCGGTAACGCCGGATGAGCAGCAGGGTGTCCCCGGCCGATTATTTGAGTGTTAAGTGCCTATTCGGTTAAACCTGCGCGCCATTTTCCAGTCCTAGATGTCATGGCAGGCCGGTTCTGGCCTAACGTTTCATCAGTGCGTCGCAGTCAGGGCGCTCAGTCGTATTCAGGAGCCCTGTGCAATGACGCGCACTCGTAAAATTCTTGCCTGGACCTTCGCCAGCCTCGTTGTCCTGCTGGCCGTCCTGGTGCTGATCATCGCGTTCTTCGATTGGAACCGGATCAAACCGCCCCTGAACACCAAAGTGTCCGAAGAGCTGCATCGTCCGTTCGCCATCAATGGCAACCTTGCGGTGGTCTGGCAGCGCGAGTCTGATGAGGGCGGTTGGCGGGCCTGGGTGCCGTGGCCACATGTGGTGGCTGAGGACCTGAGCCTGGGCAACCCGGACTGGTCGAAGCAACCGCAGATGGCCACTCTCAAACGCGTTGAACTGCGCATTTCGCCGCTGGCCTTGCTGGCGCAGCGGGTGGTGATCCCGCGCATCGACCTGAGTGAACCCAATGCCGACCTGCAGCGTCTGGCCGATGGCCGCGCCAACTGGACGTTCAAGTTCGACCCCAAAGACCCGAACGCCGAGCCTTCGAACTGGGTGCTGGACATCGGTGCCATCGGCTTCGACAAGGGCCACGTCACGCTCGACGACCAGAAGCTGAAGACTCAGCTTGATCTGCTTATCGATCCGTTGGGCAAACCGATTCCGTTCAGCGACATTGTCGGGGACAAAGCGGCAAAAAAAGCGGTTGAAAAGGGCGGTTCGCCGCAGGATTACGCATTCGCTTTGAAGGTCAAAGGCCAATACCACGGCCAGAGTCTCGCCGGCCAAGGCAAAGTTGGCGGCCTGCTGGCCTTACAGGATGCCACCAAGCCATTTCCACTACAGGCGCAAATGAAGATCGCCGACACCAGCGTCGAACTGGCCGGTACGCTTACAGATCCATTGAACCTCGGCGCCCTGGATTTGCGCCTGAAACTGGCCGGTGCCAGCCTGGGCAATCTCTATCCACTGATCGGCGTAACGCTCCCGGATACCCCGCCGTACGCCACCGACGGGCATTTGATTGCCAAGCTGCATGAGCCGGGCGGGGCGGTGTACCGCTATGAGGCGTTCAACGGCAAGATCGGCGAGAGCGACATCCATGGCAACCTGACCTACGTGGCGAGCCAGCCGAGGCCCAAACTCAGCGGCGCGCTGGAGTCCAATCAACTGCTGTTTACCGACCTGGCCCCATTGATCGGTGCCGATTCCAACGCCAAGCAAGAGGCCCGCGGCGGTGAAAGCAAACAGCCGGCAGACAAGCTGCTACCGGTCGAGGAGTTCAGGACTGAACGTTGGCGCGACATGGACGCTGATGTGGAATTCACCGGCAAACGCATCGTCCACAGCGCAAAACTGCCATTCAACGATCTCTACACCCACTTGGTGCTGACGGATGGTGTGCTCAGCCTTGAGCCCCTGCGTTTCGGCGTGGCTGGCGGCAACCTGGATGCGCAGATTCGTCTGAACGGGCGCGCCGAGCCTTTGGAAGGCCGGGCCAAACTGACCGCGCGCAAGTTCAAGCTCAAGCAGCTGTTCCCCACCCTTGAGCGGATGAAAACCAGTTTCGGTGAGCTCAATGGCGATGCCGACCTTACTGGGCGGGGCAACTCGGTGGCCAAACTGCTGGGCACTGCCGACGGCAATTTGAAGATGCTGATCAATGACGGCGCTATCAGTCGTGAGTTGATGGAGTTGGCGGGGCTCAACGTCGGCAACTATGTGGTCGGCAAGATCTTTGGCGACAAGGAAGTGAAGATCAACTGCGCGGCGGCCGATTTCGATATCAAGAGCGGTTTGGCGACCACGCGGCTGTTTGTCTTCGATACCGAGAATGCAATCGTCTATGTCGACGGCACGGCGAACATGGCAACCGAGCAACTGGACCTGACCATTTCCCCGGAATCCAAGGGCTGGCGTTTGATTTCGTTGCGTTCGCCGCTGTATGTGCGAGGCAAGTTCATCAAGCCGGATGCGGGCGTGAAACCGGTGCCGTTAATGCTGCGCGGGGCCGGGATGGTTGCGCTGGGTGTGATTGCCGCGCCGGCGGCGGGCTTGCTGGCGTTGATAGCGCCCAGCGGTGGTGAGCCGAATCAGTGTGCGCCGTTGCTGGAGCAGATGAAGGCGGGCAAGGCGCCGGTGACGGTCAAGCCCACCCGGTAATCCGTTGGCGTCTGTATGACGCCTTCGCGGGCAAGCCTCGCTCCTACAGGTTTTGCGTCGTGCCCATTGTCGGCATGCGACACAAAACCTGTAGGAGCGAGGCTTGCCCGCGAAGGCGGTTCAATAGTCGCTACAGATCTTTCAGAATATCGGCCATGTCATCGGCATGCTCTACGTCCCAGGCCAGGATGTCTTCGATGCGCCTACATTGGAATGCGTTCTGCCGGAGCTGCCGCAGGCTGCGATCTTGGCAATAGACCAGACAACCGGGCTTCCTCCTGCAACCACGCAAAAAATGCCCGCACCGGCGGATGCCGTTCACGGCCCGGTACGCACAGCGCGCTGTATCCGGCCCCGTCGACCTGAATGTTCCCCCGATAAGGCAACAGCAAGCCGCTGGCCACACTCTCCGACACCAGGATATTGCTCGCCAGCACGAGGCCTTGTCCTGCGATGGCAGCTTGCAGGGCGTAATGCTCTTCGTCGTATTCACGCACCGCTGGTTGTTCGGTCAGCCAGGTTTCGCCGGACTGCGCACACCAGGCCTCCCAGCCATGGGCATAGAGCTTGGAGTTGTGCCAGCGCACGCTGATCAGAGTCGGTACCCGACTGGGCGCCAGGGCCACTTGTTCAGGCGAGCCATAGACCCCGAAGGATTCGTCGAACAGGCACAAACCATAAAGGTTCGGGTAGTCGTCGAGGCTGTAACGCACCGCCAGATCGACGCTGGCGTCCTGATGTAAATCGATGACTTCGCAGTGAGTGTCCAGGCGCAGGCTGATGTTCGGATGGCGGGCGTAAAACCGTCCCAGCCGAGGTACCAGCCAAAGGGCAGCGAAGGCGGCTGTGGTGGAAATTGTCAGGTTCGTGCCGCTGCGTTGCGGGCGCAAGGTATCGACGCTTTGCGCCACTTCGAGCAGGGCGCCGTGCAGGCTGCGGAACAGTCGTTCGCCACACTCGGTAAGGCGTACCTGCCGTGGCAGTCGTTCGAACAACGGCACGCCGAGCCAGTTTTCCAGGGAGCGGATCTGATGGGAAACCGCCGTCGGCGTCACGGAGAGTTCTTCGGCGGCGGCCTTGAAACTCAACAGGCGCGAGGCAGATTCGAAGGCACGCAGGGCGGTCAGCGGCAACGAGGCAAACATTTACAACTCCATGGATGAAATAAATTCATCCAAAATGATTTTTGTTCATTTGAAGAGGCACGGCAGCCAGCTTCAAGCTGCAAGCCACAAGCAGTTTGAGTTTAGCCTTCAGGAGATTCAGATGAACAAAATTCTTGCCATTCACGCCAGCCCCCGTGGCGAACGCTCTCATTCGCGGCGTCTGGCCGAGGTGTTTCTTTCGGCCTGGCAGGTCCGCAACCCACAGTCGCAGCTTACTCGCCGTGAAGTCGGTCGGACGTTGATTCCTCCCGTCAACGAAGCCTTTGTGGCGGCCGCTTTTCATCCGGAACCTGAAGCGCGACCGCTGTCGATGCAGGCCGACCTGGCACTCAGCGATGAGTTGGTGGGGGAGTTGCTCGGCCATGATCTGTTGGTGATTTCCACCCCGATGTACAACTTCAGCGTGCCCAGCGGCCTCAAGGCCTGGATCGACCAGATTGTGCGGCTCGGGCTGACGTTCAATCACACCCTGGACAACGGCGTCGCTCAGTACGAACCGCTGGTGCAGGGCAAGAAGGCGTTGATCGTCACCAGTCGCGGCGGGTTTGGCTTCGGCCCCGGTGGTGAACTTGAAGCGATGAACCATGCCGATCCGTTTCTGCGCACCGCTTTGGGGTTCATCGGCATCACCGACGTCACCGTTGTCGCCGCCGAGGGCGAAGAGTCTGCCGAACGCACTTTCCAGGTGTCCGTGGCCGAGGCCGAGCAGCGTTTGCTGGCGCTGGCCAGGGAGTTCTAGATGGCCTGGTTGTTCTTGCTGATCGCCGCCGGGTTCGAGGTCACCTTCGCCATGGGCATGAAGTACGCCGAAGGCTTCACCCGGCTCTGGCCCTCGGTGATTACCGTGGTGGCCGCGGTGGGCGGGATTTACTTCCTGACCCTGGCCATGCGCGAATTGCCGGTGAGCATCGCCTACCCGATCTGGACTGCCATCGGTTCACTGGGCACGGTGTTTCTCGGCTTTGCGCTGCTGGGCGAAAGCCTGACCGCGCTCAAGCTGGTGTCGGTCGGGCTGATAGTGGCGGGCGTGGTGGGGTTGAAGTGAGCGATGTCATAGACTGGTCGTTGAGTTGTCATCTTGGGTGGCGATGCTTGGCTAATGCCTTGCATCCGGCCTTGCTTCATCTCACCGATCACAAGGATGTTCATCCATGTCGCAAGGTTCTGCCACGCGTTACCCCTTGGTGCTGGTCCCGGGAATGCTCGGTTTTATCCGTCTGCTGCTCTATCCCTATTGGTACGGAATCATTTCGGCGCTGCGCCGGGATGGGGCGACCGTGATTGCGGTGCAGGTCTCGCCGCTCAATTCAACCGAGGTGCGCGGTGAGCAATTGCTGGCGCGGATCGACGAGATTCTGCGCGACACCGGGGCCGAGAAGGTCAACCTGATCGGTCACAGCCAGGGCTCGTTGACCGCCCGTTACGCCGCGGCAAAACGCCCGGACCAAGTGGCTTCAGTCACTTCAGTGGCCGGGCCGAATCACGGTTCGGAGCTGGCGGACTATCTGCATACTCATTATCCGGCAGACAGCTCCAAGGGCCGGCTCCTGAGCTTTTTACTGTGGCTGATCAGCGCGCTGATGTGCCTGCTGGAAACCGGCTATCGCGGGCCGAGACTGCCGGTGGATATCCCGGCGTCGCACCAATCGCTGACCACGGCAGGCGTGGCGCTGTTCAATCAGCGTTATCCACAGGGTCTGCCTGAAACCTGGGGCGGGAACGGCCCGGAAGTGGTCAATGGCGTGCGGTATTACTCCTGGTCCGGAACATTGCAGCCGGGCAAGACCGATCGCGGATGCAACCTGTTCGACGGGACCAATCGCAGTTGCCGGTTGTTTGCCAGGACCTTCGTGCGTGAAGCGGGGCATTGCGACGGGATGGTCGGGCGTTACAGCTCGCATCTGGGGACGGTGATCGGTGATGAATACCCGATGGATCACTTCGATATCGTCAACCAATCGTTGGGGTTGGTGGGCAAGGGGGCGGAGCCGGTGCGGTTGTTTGTCGAGCATGCAGCGCGGTTGAAGGCAGCCGGTGTGTGAACGGCAGTGGGACCGCGTTATCGTTCTTCGCGGGCAAGCCACGCTCCCACAGGTTTGGTGTGTGCCACGAAACACCGCATGATCTGTAGGAGCGAGGCTTGCCCGCGAAGGCGTCATATCAGGCAACACTGACCCTACGACCAAGCACCGTGGTCCAGCGTTCTGAAAGAATCACCCCACCCAACGTCAACACCCCACCCACCAGGTGATACAGCGCCAACTGCTCATGCAGCACCACCGCCGCAATCAGCGCGGTGATCAACGGCAGCAGATTGAAAAACAGCGTGGTCCGGCTTGGTCCCAGGCGCACCACGGCCTGCATCCACGCCAGCGGCGCAAGCATCGAGGCCAGCAGGCAAGCGTAGAGCACAAGCGGAATGTTCTGCAGGGTCGGGCCGATTTTCGGTGAGGTGAGGAACAGCGGAAACAGCACCACCACCGCGACCAACACCTGCAAATACAGCAGCACCAGCGGCGGCAAACGCAGCTGCCATTTTTTCAGCAGGGTGCTGTAAATCGCATACGCCAGCGTGGCAATCAGCATCATCGCGTCACCCAGGTTCACCCCGTGTTCCAGCAATGCGCCAAGGCTGCCGGACGACACCACCACCAAAACACCCGCAAACGACAGCACCGCGCCGGCCAGTGCTCCGGCGGTCAGGCGTTGGCCGAGGCTGATAATCGCCATGGCCAGCGACATCAACGGCATCAGCGACAGAATGATCCCCATGTTGGTGGCTGAGGTCAGCGTCGCGGCGAAGTAGGCCAGGCTTTGATAAACCGCCATACCGAGTACGCCGAGGATGAAAATCCTGCCCAGATTCGGGCGGATCAACGGCCAGTGAGCGATCACCGGTTTAAGCATGAAAGGCGTGAACAGCATTGCGGCCAGCAACCAGCGGTAGAAGCCGATTTCGGCGGGAAAGATCGCGCCGACCGCGAGTTTGTTGATCACGGTGTTGCCGGCCCAAATGAAAATGGCCAGCAGGGGATAAGCGTATTGCATCGGGAAAAACCAGAACGTTAATGAAGGGTGATTATCCGCTTGTCTGAATCAATGCCTATACTTCGATCCAGCCAACCTGCCTCTGATTCCGGACAGCATGAACAGCAAACACATCGACCTGCTGGATTTCAGCGAGCTGCCGGCCCCGGTCTATTTCCGTTATGCCGACTTCAACACCCATGAATACGCCTCGGCCCACCACCACCCTTGGGGCACTCTCGAGTACTCGGCCAATGGGGTCTTGCACATGGAAATCGGCAGCCGCCGCTTCATGTCGCCGCC
>NZ_AKJK01000057.1 GCF_000282375.1 Pseudomonas sp. GM50 | reverse complement strand
CCCCTCGCCACAAAAGCCCCTCCCACCGGGGATCTTCGGTGAGTCTGAAATTGGAGTGCACCCCGGGCGGCGGCTATCCATTGGTCTGATTGCATTCGCAGCCGGATGCTTTAGTGTGGGCTTTACCTTCCAAAACAATAAAAACAGGCTTTCCAATGAGCCAGAATCTCAGCCAGCTGCGTAAATTCGTTTCGCCTGAAATCATCTTCGGTGCCGGCTGTCGGCACAACGTCGGCAACTATGCCAAGACCTTCGGCGCCCGCAAGGTGCTGGTGGTCAGCGACCCCGGTGTGATTGCCGCCGGTTGGGTCGCCGATGTCGAGGCCAGCCTGCAAGCCCTGGGCATTGATTACTTTTTATATAGCGACGTTTCGCCCAACCCACGGATTGAAGAGGTCATGCTCGGCGCCGAGCTGTACCGGGAGAATCACTGCGATGTGATCGTGGCGATCGGCGGCGGCAGCCCGATGGACTGCGGCAAAGGCATTGGCATCGTCGTCGCCCACGGGCGCAACATCCTCGAATTCGAGGGCGTGGACATGTTGCGCATGCCCAGCCCGCCGCTGATCCTGATCCCGACCACCGCCGGCACTTCGGCCGACGTGTCGCAATTCGTGATCATCTCCAATCAGCAAGAACGCATGAAATTCTCCATCGTCAGCAAGGCCGCAGTGCCGGACGTGTCGCTGATCGATCCGGAAACCACCCTGAGCATGGACCCGTTCCTGTCGGCCTGTACCGGCATCGACGCGTTGGTCCACGCCATCGAAGCCTTCGTTTCTACCGGTCACGGGCCGCTCACCGACCCTCATGCGCTGGAAGCGATGCGGCTGATCAACGTCAATCTGGTGCAAATGATCGCCAACCCCAGCGACATCGCCCTGCGCGAGAAAATCATGCTCGGCAGCATGCAGGCCGGGTTGGCGTTTTCCAACGCGATCCTTGGCGCGGTGCACGCCATGTCCCACAGCCTTGGCGGCTTTCTCGATCTGCCTCATGGTTTGTGCAATGCGGTGCTGGTGGAGCATGTGGTGGCGTTCAACTACAGCTCGGCGCCGGAGCGCTTCAAGGTGATCGCCGAGACCTTCGGTATTGATTGCCGTGGCCTCAATCACCGGCAGATTTGCGGGCGACTGGTCGAGCACCTGATCGCCCTCAAGCACGCCATTGGCTTCCACGAAACCCTGGGCCTGCACGGGGTGAGTACGGCGGACATTCCGTTCCTGTCGCAACACGCCATGCACGACCCGTGCATCCTTACCAACCCGCGCGAATCCAGTCAGCGCGACGTCGAGGTCGTCTATGGCGAAGCCCTCTGACGAGCAACAACGGGCGCTGGCCGGGTTACTCGGCTTAGGCAACCATTCGACGCGCAAGAGTCATTACCCGGAACTGGCCGCGCGCCTGGATGAACTGGAAACCGAACGCAACCGCTATAAATGGCTGTTCGAAAACGCGGTGCAAGGGATCTTCCAGGCCAGCTTGCTGGAGGGCATGCGCGCCGCCAACCCGGCGCTGGCGCGGATGCTCGGTTATCAAAATCCGCAGGAGGTGCTGTTTTCCCTGACGGACCTGGCGGGCACGCTGTTCGTCGGCGGGGCGCAAGAACTGGAAAGCATCGGCGAAATCCTCCAGCGCGAGCGCAGCCTGCTGGGCTATGAAACTCAGCTGCGGCGCAAGGACGGCAGCGTCCTCGACGTATTGATGAACCTGCTGCTCAAACCGGATCAGGAAGGTTTGGTGGAGGGTTTTGTCGCCGACATCACTGAGCGAAAACTGGCCCAACAACGCCTGCAACAACTCAATGACGAACTGGAGCAGCGGGTCACCGCGCGCACCAACGAGTTGCTGGACGCCGCAGAAGCCTTGCGCGATGCCCGTGATGCCGCCGAGGCGGCCAATCGCAGCAAGGACAAATACCTCGCCGCTGCCAGTCACGACTTGCTGCAACCGCTCAACGCCGCGCGTTTGCTGATCTCGACCTTGCGCGAGCGCAAACTGCCCGACGTTGAGCAGGTGTTGGTGGAGCGCACGCATCAGGCGCTGGAAGGGGCTGAAGATTTGCTCACCGATCTGCTGGATATTTCCCGGCTCGATCAGGCCGCGGTGAAGCCGGATATTGCCCTGTACCGCCTCGACGAATTGTTCGCGCCACTGGTCTCGGAGTTTCAGTCGGTGGCTGCGGCAGCCGGGTTGAACCTGCGGGTGCACATGGGCGATTACGCCCTTCATACCGACTTGCGCTTGATGACGCGGATTTTGCGCAACTTCCTCAGCAATGCCTGCCGCTACACCGACGAAGGCTGCATTCTGCTGGGGGCAAGACGCCGGGGCGATGCGCTGCGTATCGAAGTCTGGGACACCGGGCGCGGGATCCCGGCGGCTCGTCTTGACTCGATCTTCCTCGAGTTCAACCAACTGGACGTCGGGCGCGCCGCCGATCGCAAGGGCGTGGGCCTGGGGCTGGCGATTGTCGAACGCATTGCCAAGATCCTCGACTACAGGATTCAGGTTCATTCGCTGCCGGGGCGCGGTTCGATGTTCAGCATCGAGGTGCCGATTTCCCATGAAATCCCACTGCCGATCAGTCAGGTCGCGCCGCAGCCAAGTACCGGCAACCCATTGCCGGGCCGGCGTCTGTTGGTGCTGGACAACGAGGTCAGCATTCTTGAAAGCATGAGCGCGCTGCTCGGCCAGTGGGGCTGCGAGGTGGTCACCGCCACCGACGAGGCCACCGCGCTGGTGGCTTTGCAGGGACAGGCGCCGGAAGTGATTCTGGCGGACTATCACCTGGATCACGGGGTGGTGGGCTGTGAAGTGGTGCGGCATTTGCGCGAGCATTTCAGCCAGGCGATTCCGGCGGTGATCATCACCGCCGACCGCACCGACCAATGTCGGCGCTCACTGCAGCGACTCGACGCGCCGCTGCTGAACAAACCGGTGAAACCCGGCAAGTTGCGCGCGGTGCTGACTCAGCTGTTGGCGTAGCGGTAGCGCAGGCTGAAACCGAGCTCGGCAGATTGGCCGTGCTCCAGCAAACGCAACCCTGGCCGACCCGGCAAGTGATGGGCATTGACCGGGTGGCTTACCGGTTCGATGCAGAAAAATTCCAGGCCTACGGGGCAGTAGAGCAGGTAGTAGTCGCTGCCGGTGGCCTGGCATTCCAGTTCATAACCCAGTTCGGGTTGCTGGATCAGGCAGTGGCCGTCCCATTCGCAAAAGCCGTTGTCCACCAGCGTTTCGGGTAATGCCCGGGGCTGGCTGAAGTCCCAATCCTTGGGTATCGAAGTGAGTTGTGTTGGCAGTTTTGTGCTGTCGCACAACCAGACCTGTCGCGCCTGCGTCTGCAACCGAGTGCCTGCAGTGCGCGGGAAGTAGGGGTGTAAACCGAGGCCATGCCAGGCGGCGTGTTCAGCCAGATGGGTGACCTGCAAATCGATGCTCAACTTGCCCTCACTCAGATGGAAACGTTGCCTTGCGCGATAAGCGAAGGGTGTGGTGCTGTCGAGTTGCAGGACGATTTCATCGCGGGTGTGCGAGACGATCTGCCACGGCTGTTGCCAGGCACTGCCGTGAATCGGCAGGGGATCGGTGAGGCTGTTGGGCGCCAGCGCGAGCCAGCCATCCGGGCAATCGAAACCACCCTCCGAGATTCGGTTCGACCACGGCGCCAAGGGATAGCAGGCGAGTTTGCCGGGCAGGCCGGTGTTCAAGGCGTGCTGATCGCTGTGGCGCAACAGCGGTTGGCCGGTGCTGCGTTCCGTCCAGTTGACGATGCTCGCACCGAGTTCGGGGGCGAGGGTGAGGCGGGTGAGTTCGTCTTCGAGTTCGAGGATTGTTGGCGTCATGTTGACCAGCGATATGAAGGTTTGTGGGACATGAATGAATGGCCTTTGCAGGAGCCAGGCTTGCCGGCGAAGGCGTACTCAAGAACGCTTTCGCCGGCAAGCCTGGCTCCTGCAAATAAAGGGTTACAACACCAAATGCGGCAACCACAGCGAAATGGCGGGAATGTAGGTCACGGCCATCAGTACCAGGAACAGCACGCCATAGAACGGCAGCAGCGCTTTTACGGTGCTTTCGATACTGACCTTGCCCACCGCTGAGCCGACAAACAGCACCGCGCCCACTGGCGGCGTGATCAAGCCGATCCCCAGGTTCACCAGCATGATCATGCCGAACTGCACCGGGTCCACACCAATGCCCAGAATCACCGGCATCAGAATCGGCGTGAGGATCAGGATCAGCGGCGCCATGTCCATCACCGTGCCGAGCAACAGCAGCATCACGTTGATGCACATCAGGATCACGTAACGGTTGTCCGACAGGGTCAGGAACATCGTGGTGATCTTCGCCGGGATCTGCATCAGCGTCATGATGTAGCCGAAGCTGGCGGCGAAGCCGATCAGGATCATCACGATCGAGATAGTGCGCACCGTGCGGTGCATCAACTTGGGCAGCTCACTCCACTTGTAGTCGCGGTAAATGAACATGGTGACGAAGAACGCCCACAGCACCGCGATCGCCGCCGATTCGGTGGCGGTGAAGATGCCCGAGAGAATGCCGCCGAGAATGATGACCATCGCCATCATGCCCCACATCGCTTCACCGCAGATTTTCAGCGCCTCCTTGAGCGGAATGACTTCGCCCTTGGGGTAATTGCGCTTTCTGGCGAAGATCAGGCACAGCACCATCAGGCACGCGCTCATCAGCAGGCCCGGCACCACGCCGGCCATGAACAGCGAAGCGATCGAAACGGTCCCGCCAGCGGCCAGCGAGTAGAGCACCGAGTTATGGCTGGGCGGCGTCAACAGGGCTTGCACCGAACCGCTGACCGTCACCGCGGTGGAGAAATCCCGCGGGTAGCCGCGACGTTCCATTTCCGGAATCAGCACCGAACCGACCGACGCCGTGTCCGCCACCGAAGAGCCAGAAATCGCGCCGAAGAAGGTCGAGGCCATGATGTTCACCAGCGACAACCCGCCGCGCACGAACCCCACCAGCACCCCGGCAAAAGCCACCAGTCGCCGGGACATGCCGCCCTCGGCCATGATCGCACCGGCGAGCACGAAGAACGGAATCGCCAGCAACGAGAATTTGTTCACGCCACCGGCGACCTGAATCATCAGCGCCTGGAACGGGATGTCGATCCACCACGCACCGATCAGGGCAGAAAGCCCCAGGGCGTAGGCGACCGGCATGCCGATCAGGATCAAAGCGATAAAACTGCCGAGCAGAATCAGAGCGTCCATTTATGCGGCTCCTTCGCTTTCTTCAACCAGGTCGAAACGCACGACCCGACGGTTGCTCTGGTCACCGAGCAAGAGTTTTTCCAGCACGAAAATCAGCGTCAGCACACCGCCCACGGGAATCGGCATGTAGGTGATGCCCACGCGCAGAGTGGGCAGAGAGCTCATGAACTGGTTCCAGGTGGACATACAGAGCTTGGTGCCCCAGATGGCCATGAACAGGCAAATGGTCGCCATCAGCAGCTGCGAAACGATGCTCATGGCCTTGCGCAGTTCGGGGGGCATGCGGTCGGTGAGCATGGCCACGGCCATGTGCGCTCCGGCGCGATAACTGGCAGCGGCGCCGATGAAGGTGAAGACCATCATCAGCAAAATCGCGGTGGGCTCCGGCCAACTGGAACCGGTGCCAAGGACGTAACGGGCGAAGACGCCCCAGGGAATGATCAGGGAAATAGCCAGGACCGACAGGCCGGCAACCCAGATGCAGGTCATGTAAATCCTGTCGTTGATGCGCAGCAGCAGATTCTTCATCGGGTTTCACCGTAACCGGGCGCCGCTGACGATTCACTCGTCAACGGTGCCGGGCCTTTCATGAATGCAGGGAGGGTTACTGAACGGCTTCGATGCGCTTGATCAGGTCGGCGTAAGGCGCGCCGTATTTTTCCCGGACCGACGCCGTGGCTTCATAGAAAGGTTTTTTGTCGACGGTGATGAACTCGACGCCGGCAGCCTTGAGTTTTTCTTCGCTGCTGGCGGACTTCGCATCCCACAGTGTGCGTTCCTGGGCCTGTGCGGCTTTGGCGGCTTTCTTCACCAGCACCTGCTGGTCGGGGCTGAGTTTTTCCCAGGTGATTTTCGACATCACGATTGGCTCGGGCAGGATCAGGTGCCCGGTCAGGCTGTAGAACTTGGCGTTCTGGTAGTGGTTGTGTTCGAGCAGGGTCGGCGGGTTGTTTTCCGCGCCGTCGATCACCCCGGTCTGCAATGCACTGAAGATCTCGCCGGTGTCCATGCCAATACCGTTGCCGCCCATGGCGTTGATGGTATCGATGAACATCGGGTTGCCTTGCACGCGGATCTTCATGCCTTTGAGGTCGGCGAGGCTGCGTACCGGTTTCTTGGTGTAGATATTGCGCGTGCCGCCGTCCATCCAGGCCAGGGCGACCAGGTTGAATTCGGAGTTGGTGATCTTGTCGAGGATCTCATCGCCGACCTCACCGTCGATGACTTTGCGCATGTGCGCCTGGTCGCGGAATACGAATGGCATGTTGAACACGTTCACGTCCGGCACCACCGGCCCGACGATGCCGAGGCTGACCCGGGCCATCTGAATGGCGCCAACCTGGGCCTGCTCGATGACTTCTTTTTCCGAACCGAGCACACCGCCGGCGAACATCTTGAAAGTCAGTTTGCCGTTGCTGTCGGCCACCAGGGTTTTACCCAACTGTTCCTCGGCGACCACGGTCGGGTAACCGGCGGGGTGAATGTCGGCGAATTTGATTTCCAGTGCCTGTGCGGCGCTGCTGAGGGTGAAGGTGAGTGCTGCAGTGATGGGAAGTGCGGCGGCGAGCAAGGTGCGTTTGAAGTCCATGGGGTGTGTCTCCAGTCTTGTTGTTTTTTTATTCAAGGCACAGCAATGCAGCAGAGGGGTTAAAGCAATTCGTTGAACACCGGTTCCGGCAAGCCTTTGACGCCGGGGTTGAGGGCGAAGACGCTGCCGGCCAGCGACTGTTCGTCATGGTCGTCAGCGGGGCGGATCGAGGTCACAAACAGGGTGTCGAGCTGGCTGCCACCGAAGGCGCACATGGTCGGTTTTTTCACCGGCACGGGGAGCGAACGATCCAGTCCGCCATCGGGGGTGAAACGGTGAATCAACCCGGCGTCGTTGGCGCAAATCCAATAGCAACCTTCGGCATCCACTGCCGCGCCATCGGGGCGGCCAAGGAAGTGATGCATGTCGACGAACAGCCGACGGTTGGACGGCGTGCCGCTGTCGATGTCGTAATCGAAGGCCCAGATATGCTGCACATTCGGGTGCGAATCCGAGAGGTACATGGTCTTGCCGTCCGGGCTGAAGCCCAGGCCGTTGGGCACGATGAAACCGCTGAGCCTGGCGTCGAGCGGCCCGGGTTGTCCTGCACTGTAGCGATAGAGCCTGCCGTCGGCGGCGTTGGCGCCCATGTTCAGCACCATGCTGCCGGCCCAGAAACGGCCCTGGCGATCACAGCGGCCATCGTTCAGGCGCATGTCGGGGCGGGCGTGATCGACGTGGGCCAGCAGTTCGCTGTCGAGGCTGCCATCGTTGTGCGGGTGCAGGTGAAAGAATCCGCTTTCCATGCCGGCGACCCAGCCACCCGCGCTGTGACGAGCGATACAGGCGAGCATTTGCGGGGCTTTCCAGGCGTGAACGTGCCCGCTGTCGGCATTCCAGCGCTGTAATCCACCGGTCGGAATATCGACCCAGTACAGGGCGTTTTCCTCGGGGACCCACACCGGGCTTTCACCGACCGCATTGCGGGCATCGACAATCAATTCGGCTTGCATGGCAACGCATTCCCTTGGCTTTGTTATGTGGGGATTGGCGAGGGCTCAGTCGCCGAACGGCCCGGCCGCGACAAAGGCACCACCCTGATAAACCCTGGCCGGATCATCTTCGGCAGGCATTGGCTGGGCTTCGACTTTTTCGCGGAAGACTTCGGACGTGTCCTGTGGCGCATAACCCAGGTGCGCGGCAAAACGGTTGTCCCACCAGATGCTCTTGTTGTCGGACATGCCATACACCACGGTGTGGCCGACATTCGGGGTGTACAACGCGCGTTCGAGCAGTTGGGTCATGTCGTCGAAGCTCAGCCAGGTGCTCATCATTCGGCGGTTCTGTGGTTCCGGGAACGAGGAGCCGATGCGGATGCTGACCGTCTCGATGCCATGGCGATCAAAGTAGAAACTGGCCATGTCTTCGCCGTAGGACTTGGACAAGCCGTAATAGCCATCCGGGCGGCGAGGGGAGTGGGCGTCGAGGGTTTCGTCCTGCTTGTAAAAGCCGATGACGTGGTTGGAACTGGCAAAAATCACCCGTTTCACGCCATGGCGACGGGCCGCTTCGTAGATATGGAACACCCCGCAGATGTTGGCGCCGAGAATATCTTCGAACGGACGCTCCACCGACACGCCGCCGAAGTGCAGGATCGCATCCACGCCTTCGACCAGTTGATGTACTGCTTGCTTGTCGGCGAGGTCGCACGGCACGACTTCTTCGCGCTCATCGATTGCCGGTGTCATGGCGGCGATGTCCGACAGACGGAGTACGTTGGCGTATGGCCGCAGGCGTTCGCGCAGGACTTTACCGAGGCCACCGGCGGCGCCGGTCAGGAGCAGGCGATTGAAAGGCGCACGGACTGGGGGAGTGGTCATCATGAAAGTCCCTGTACATGAAGTTGTTGTTATTGGTTTGTTGTAGGTTGTCGTATGACTAGGCGAAGTATTGGTAGGCTTTCCGGTGCTTGTCAACGACAGGTTCATGGAAATTGACGGAGGGTCATTCCACATTGCAGGCGACCGAGTGCAGAAATAGATCGTCGTGATGATGACCTATCAGTGAGCCGGATAAACGTCCGGCCAAGGGTTGGTTATACGATGACTTGGCGAAGGATGCAGCCCAGCGAGGGCTGCATTCACCTGAGTCAATGGTTGTACGCTGCCTCGGTGTTATCGGTCAGAGGGTTCTTTTCGGTCAGCACGATCTGGGCAATCTGATCCTTGTGCATGAAACTGACTTTCGGATGGGACTTGGCGTAACGGCGGCGGCCAGCAGATTTTTCAGCAGGCGGGGGGAGCGTTGCCAACGGGCAGTGGTCATAGGGGCCACCTTTTGAGTTGAACAGTGCCGTTAGGGTGTCATTTGGCTTGCCCAGGAAAAATCCGCCGCGGGCGAGAAGACTTTTAAACAGAATTTACGAATCCTCCTGAGTACACAATCCAATGCGGGAGTAAGCCTGTGGCGAGGGGGCTTGCCCCCGTTGGGCCGCGAAGCAGCCCCAAAATCTCTGATGTAAACAAAAGTTTTGTGAGTGCTACGCACTCAAACGGGGGCAAGCCCCCTCGCCACAGGTAGTGCCACAAGGGATTTGTGTTTCAGCTGTGGCAAACTGACAACACTCCTTGAACCAAGGCCATCGAATGGATCACTACGCCCCGCGCAACTGGCAGCCCCACGAGCGGCCCAGCCTGCCCGGTTCACCCTCGACGCCATTGCACGCCAACCCCAAGCGGCTGGCCTACGCGCTGGTGGGTTTGCTGGTGGCATTGACCGGCGGCCTCGGCAACTCGCTGGTGATCGCCAACCTGCCTTACCTGCAAGGCGCGCTGGGGGCGACCACCGCCGAGATGGCCTGGTTGCCGGCGGCTTATGTGATGACCAACGTATCGATGAACCTGCTGCTGGTGAAGTTTCGTCAGCAGTTCGGCCTGCGGGCGTTCACCGAAGTGTTCCTGATGCTCTATGCGCTGGTGACCTTCGGCCATTTGTTCGTCAATGACCTGAGTTCGGCGATCGCCGTGCGCGCGGCCCACGGCATGGTCGGTGCGGCGCTGAGTTCGTTGGGCCTGTATTACATGATCCAGGCCTTCCCGGCGAAATGGCGGATGAAGGCGTTGGTGTTGGGCCTGGGCACCTCGCAACTGGCGTTGCCCATGGCGCGGTTGTTCTCCGAAGACCTGCTGCAGATCGCCGAGTGGCGCGGGCTGTATCTGTTCGAATTGGGCATGGCGCTGTTGTCCCTTGGCTGCGTGTTCCTGCTGAAACTGCCACCAGGTGATCGCTTCAAGACCTTCGAAAAACTCGACTTCCTGACCTTCGCCATCCTCGCCAGCGGCGTGGCTTTGCTTTGCGCGGTGTTGTCCCTGGGGCGGATCGACTGGTGGCTCGAAGCGCAGTGGATCGGCGTGGCCTCGGCGGCCTCGATCGTGTTGATCCTCACGGGCCTGGCCATCGAGCACAACCGCAGCAACCCGATGCTGATGACCCGCTGGCTCGGCAGCGGCGCAATGGTTCGCCTGGCCTTGGCGGTGATCCTGATCCGCATGGTGACCTCGGAACAATCCACTGGCGCGGTGGGGTTCATGCAGGCGCTGAACATGAGCAGCCAGCAGCTGCACAGCCTGTATGTGGTGATGTTGATCGGCAGTATTGCCGGTCTGGCCACCAGCGCCCTGACCATCGATCCCAAACACTTGATCATGCCGTTGATCATCTCTCTCGCGTTGATGGCGGTCGGGTCGGTGATGGACAGTTATTCGAACAACCTGACCCGCCCGGAAAACCTGTACTTCAGCCAGTTCCTGCTGGCCTTCGGCGGGACGTTTTTTCTCGGGCCGACCATGGTCTTCGGCATGCGCAACGTGCTGAGCAGCCCGCGCAATCTGGTGAGTTTCTCGGTGCTGTTCGGTATCTGCCAGAACCTCGGCGGCTTGATCGGCGCGGCATTGCTGGGGACGTTCCAGATCGTGCGCGAGAAATTCCACTCCAGCCACATCGTCGAGCAATTGACCCTGCTCGACCCGCGGGTGGCGGCGCGGGTACAGAGCGGCGGTAACGCGGTCGCCTCAATGATCGCTGACCCGAGCCTGCGCAACCTGCAAGGCATTCGCAGCCTGGCCACCGCCGCCACCCGCGAGGCCAATGTATTGGCCTACAACGATGTGTTCATGCTGATTGCCGTGATCGCGGTGTTGACCATGATCTGGATTTCCATTCGCGCCCTGTGGCTGATGAGCACCACCGTCGCCCCAGAGCCTGCCACTCCAACCGTACAACCCAGCGGTGCCACTTCTTCATGACCGAACCGACCACGACCACCAACGCCATCGCCGCCACCCCGGAAGACCAGACGCCGCCGTCCTCGCCGGCCACCGAGCCCCGTTCGCTGCGGGTGCGGATTATCTCGTCCCTGGGCTTTGCAGCGATTGCCATCGTCGGCGTGCTGATCGTGTTGTACGCCTGGCAACTGCCGCCGTTCAGCAGTGCGGTCGAGACCACGGAAAACGCGCTGGTGCGAGGCCAGGTGACGATCATCGGCCCGCAGCTCAGCGGTTACGTGTACGAAGTGCCGGTGCAGGATTTCCAGTTTGTGAAGGCCGGGGATTTGCTGGTGCGCCTCGACGACCGCATCTACAAGCAGCGCCTCGATCAGTCCCAGGCGCAGTTGGCGGTGGAGAAAGCCGCGCTGGCCAACGTGGTGCAGCAACGCAACAGCGCCGAAGCGACCATCAAGTTGCGTCAGGCCGCCGTCGCCGACGCCCAGGCACAGTTGCGCAAAAGTGAAGCGGATTTGCGCCGTAACAAGGAGCTGATCAGCGATGGCTCGGTGTCGAAACGCGAACTGGACGTGACCCTGGCCGCCAATGCGCAGACCATTGCCGCCGTGGCGCAGGCCCAGGCCAATCTGGAAATCTCCCGGCAGGATCTGCAAACGGTGATCGTCAATCGCGGCTCCCTGGAAGCCGCGGTGGCCAACGCTGAAGCGGCGGTGCAACTGGCACGGATCGACTTGTCGAACACCCGCGTGCTGGCGCCGCGCGATGGGCAACTCGGACAGATCGGCGTGCGCCTCGGCGCCTACGTGAACTCCGGGGCACAACTGATGGCGCTGGTGCCGAACCAGTTGTGGGTGATCGCCAACATGAAGGAAACCCAGATGGACAACGTACGGGTCGGCCAGCCGGTGAGCTTCACGGTCGATGCGCTGAACCACCGTGAATTCCACGGGCGTGTACAGCGGATTTCGCCGGCCACGGGATCCGAGTTCAGCCTGTTGCAGGCCGACAACGCCACCGGCAACTTCGTCAAGATTGCCCAGCGGGTGCCGGTACGGATCACCGTCGATGCCGACCAGGAACAGAGCGAGCGGTTGCGACCGGGGATGTCGGTGGTGGTGAGTATTGATACCGCCGCCGCGATCACCGCTGACTGACACCGCCCCCTGTAGGAGCGAGGCTTGCCCGCGAAAGCGGTCTGTCATTCAGCATTGATGTCGGCTGACAGTCCCTCTTCGCGGGCAAGCCTCGCTCCTACGGAGGGATTTGTGTTCAGGCAGTGGTCATCGGGGGCATCGTCCCCAGTAGCGAAACCGCTGCCACCGCGCCAATCCCCAGCAACCACTCGAGCATGACGCTGGCACGCAACAGGTCCGGGCACTGCTGGCAATCCTTGAGCCGCAGCCGATTGAACAATGCCAACCCCAACATCCCGATCACCAGCACAACCTTGATCAACAGGATCAGCGCAAACCCGGACAGTAACGGCGTCGGCCAGAGCGCGCCGGTCAATACCCGCACGTTGATCAGCCCGGTCATCACCAGTCCCGCCACCAAGGCGTAACCGATCCCGCTGAAGCGTTGCAATATCGCGTTCAAGGGATGATCGGCCGGTTGGCGCAAGATCATCACCAACAGCATCAACCCACCCAGCCAGGCGCCGACGCAGGTCAGGTGAATGATCTGGTTAAGGATCAGCAACTGGCCTTGCAGGCCATCGAGCATGGCGCCATGACCGACCGGGGCCAGGGTCGCGAGCAGCAGGCAGGAAAGGCTGATGCGCCAAGTCACGCTGGAACGCCAGGGCGTCAGCAGCAGGGCCATGAGCAATAGATTGAGCAGCAGATGCCAGCGCCAGACCTGACCGAAAAAGGTATTGCTCAGCACCAACCCTAGCGTCGCCGGATCGAATGCCGCCTCCGGGGCGCCGGCCATGCTGGCGGTGATCAGCAGCAACCAGACGACCCCACTGATCAACGCTATAGCGGTAAGCCAGCGAGTCACTCGCGCCAGGGACGGATCCAGCCACGCGGTTTCACGGCCCAACAGCAGAGGCCTGAACACCCAGGCCCCGAACAGCATCAGCACCACGGTGAAATGCACAAAGCGGCACAGCACCAGCGCCTCGGCCATGAATTACTGACCCACCTTGAAGCGGTAGGCGCCTTCGCTTTTATGGGTGTCGACCGACACGGCGTGCCATTCGACTTTGTAATCGCCAGCGGCCAACGGCGCGGCCGGGGTGACGATCAGGGTTTTCTTGTCGCTGCCTTCGGTGGCGAGGCTTTTTACCGGGACGTAGGCGCCGTCCTTGCTGATCGTCACTTTGGTGAACGTCGCTTCAACCCCTTCGGAAAACTTCAGGCGCAGTTCCGACGGCGCGCTCACGGTGCTGTCGGCCGCCGGGGTCTGGCTTTTCAGGTGCGCGTGGGCAAACACCGACGAGGCGGCGAGCATCGAGCCGAGGAGGGCGGTGGCAGTCAGGGCGTTTTTGAGCAGCATCGTGAAGACCTCAACGGCAGGTTCAAAGAGGCGGCCAGTTTACCTGCCACAAGACCGCCGTACGAAGTTTCGTTTTCCCCTGTCGCCCCGATCCAGAGCGGATGCTAGTCTTGATCAACGTTGTTGTCAGGGAGCCCTCATGGGCAATCACAAGATCGAGATTCGTCGCAGTAACGTCGAAAAGATTCTGCTGGGGGCCGAAAAAGTCTTCGCCGAAAAAGGTTTCGGCAGCACCGCCATGGCCGACATCGCCGCCGAAGTGCAACTGCCGCGTTCCAACCTGCATTACTACTTCAGCACCAAGAGCGAGCTGTACAGCGCGGTGCTCCTGGGTTTGCTGGAGGTCTGGAAGCAGGATGCCCTGTGCTTCGAGATGTTCGATGACCCGCGAGTGGTGCTCAGCAGCTACATCCGCGCCAAGATGAACCATTCCCGCAGCCGGCCGTACGGTTCGAAAGTCTGGGCCAACGAAATCATCCACGGTGCGCCGACATTGGGTGAGAAACTCGACGCCAGCCTGTACGACTGGGCCAAGATGAAAGAAGCGAAAATTCGCCAGTGGGTGGAGGACAAACGCATCCTGCCGGTGGAGCCGTCCAGCCTGCTGTACATGATCTGGGCCTCGACCCAGCATTACGCGGACTTCGATCACCAGGTGAATATTCTTAACGATCACCAGCCGCTGTCGGACATGCAGTTCGAGCGGGCGGTGCAGACGGTGACCAGCGTGATCCTGCGCGGGATCGGGTTGGAGCCTTGAGATTTTTGGCGCTATTGCCGGCCTCTTCGCGAGCAGGCTCGCTCCCACAGTGGTTTTATGTCGTACACCAATCCTGCGTACAACAAAGATCCCTGTGGGAGCGAGCCTGCTCGCGATGGCGTCCGTTCAGACGCCGCTGATTTCAAGGGGCAACATGGTACGGATTCCTCGGATCATGATTCCAATCCAGAAACGGCTTGCCGTTCTCCATCGGCACCATCTCGATGCAATCCTGCACCGGACACGTGATCTGACACAGATTGCACCCCACGCACTCATCATCGATCACTTCATATTTATGCGTCCCGTCCGCCTGCTTAAGGCTCGCAATCGCCTGGTGCGAGGTGTCTTCGCAAGCGATGTGGCAGCGACCGCAACCGATACACGCCGCCTGATCAATCTTCGCAATCACCTGGTAGTTGATGTCCAGGTACTTCCAGTCCGTGGTATTGCCCACCGCACGCCCGGAAAACTCCGACACGCTGGCGTAGCCCTGACTGTCCATCCAGCGCGACAAACCGTCCTTCATCTCCTCGACAATCCGGAAACCATGCAGCATCGCCGCCGTGCACACCTGTACCGAGCCGCTGCCCAGCGCAATGAATTCCGCCGCATCGCGCCAACTGCCGATGCCGCCAATGCCGGAGATCGGCAAGCCTTGGGTCTGAGGATCGCGGGCGATCTCGGCGACCATGTTCAACGCAATCGGCTTCACCGCCGAGCCGCAATAACCACCATGGGTGCTTTGGCTGCCGACGGCGGGATTGGCGACCATGCGTTCCAGGTTGACGCTGGTGATCGAGTTGATCGTATTGATCAACGACACCGCATCGGCCCCGCCACGGTGCGCGGCACGGGCGGCGACACGGATGTCGGTGATGTTCGGTGTGAGCTTGACGATTACCGGCAGCGAGCAATAAGTCTTGCACCAGCGGGTGACCTGTTCGACGTATTCCGGCACCTGGCCGACCGCCGCGCCCATGCCCCGTTCCGGCATGCCGTGGGGGCAGCCGAAATTCAGCTCGATGCCATCGGCCCCGGTGGCTTCCACCAGCGGCAGGATCTGTTTCCACGACTCTTCGACGCAGGGCACCATCAGCGACACGATCAGCGCACGGTCCGGCCAGTCCTTTTTGACCTGGGTGATTTCCCGCAAGTTGATCTCCAGCGAGCGGTCTGTGATCAGCTCGATGTTGTTGAAGCCCACCACTTCGCGGTTGGCGCCGAAGTGCGCCGAGTAACGTGACGACACGTTGACCGCTGCCGGGTCTTCACCCAGGGTTTTCCAGACCACGCCGCCCCAACCGGCCTCGAACGCGCGAACCACGTTGTAGGCTTTGTCGGTCGGCGGCGCGGAGGCCAGCCAGAACGGATTGGGGGCTTTGATGCCGGCGAAGACAATCGAGAGATCGGCCATTTACGCAGCCTCCACGTTGAGCATGAGTTGAGCGTTGATAGCCTCGGCGGCCAGCTTGCCGTGCTGCACGGCCTGCACGGTGAGGTCCTGATCGAGGCTGGTGCAGTCGCCGCCGGCATACACGCCGGGGATGCTGGTGCGCAGCTGTTCGTCGACGAGGATGCGGTCGCCCTGACGCTTGAGTTCACGGGCCAGCGGATCGGCGAGGGCGCTGCCATCAAAAGCCTGGCCGATGGCTTTGAAGATCGCGTCGGCGGCCAGTTCGAAGGTTTCTCCGGTGGTTTGCAGACGACCTTCCACCAACCGGGTGCGAGCGAAGCGCATACCGCGCACGTTGCCTTGATCATCGAGTAGCACTTCTTCAGGTTGAGCCCACGTCAACAGCCGCACCTGATTAGCCTTGGCGATGTCCTGTTCGTGACCTGTAGCGCCCATGTCCTCGACGCCACGGCGGTACACCAGATTGACGTCGCGGGCACCGAGACGAGCCATTTGCACGGCCATGTCGATGGCGGTATTGCCGGCACCAAGGACAATGCAGTGCTCGGCCAGTGGCAGTTGCGTCAGGTCATCGGCCTGACGCAGTTCGCGGATGTAGTCGGTGGCGGCGAGCAGGCCGGGGGCATCTTCATGGGCCAGTCCCAACTGTTTGCTGGCGGCCAGGCCGAGGCCGAGGAACACCGCATCGAATTGCTGATGCAGTTCGCTGAGGGTCAGGTTGTCGCCGAGTTTGTGCCCGTGGCGAATCTCGATTCCGCCAATCCCCATCAGGAACTCAAGTTCCTTCTGTGCGTAATCGTCCACCAGTTTGTACTTGGCGATCCCGTATTCGTTGAGGCCGCCAGCCTTTTCCCGTGCCTCGAATATCACCACATCATGGCCGTGCATGGCACTGCGGTGCGCGCACGACAAACCGGCCGGGCCGGCACCGACCACGGCGATGCGCTTGCCGGTCGGGGCGGCGCGTTGGAATGGGTGTTCACTGAAGTGTGCGTTGTCCACGGCATAGCGTTGCAGCAGGCCGATCAACACCGGTGCGCATTCCTGCGCGTTGTTGCGCACGCAGGCTTGCTGGCAGAGGATTTCCGTCGGACAGACCCGGGCACAACTGCCGCCGAGGATGTTGGCCGAGAGGATTTTTTGCGCCGCGCCCTGAACGTTCTCCTGATGGATATTGCGGATGAACGACGGAATATCGATGTCGCTCGGACAGGCATTCACGCAGGGCGCGTCGTAGCAATACAGACAACGCGAGGCTTCCAGATGCGCCTGACGGTCGTTGAGTGGCGGCGCCAGATCGGTGAAATGGCCGGCGAGGGCGGCCGCGTCCTCATGGGGATGCGGGAGATGGTTCAGGGTCTTGATCACGGTGTTGGCCTCACGGTTATTTGAGGTGCTGCCTCTGGTGGGCATTGGTTTTTTTGTTGCCTGGGCCGGCCTCTTCGCGGGCAAGCCTCGCTCCTGCATTTGGAATGCATACCCCTGTAGGAGCGAGGCTTGCCCGCGAAGGCCGAAGGCCTCGATCTCAGCGTTTCACAGCAACCGGCCTGCACAACTCAGCCCGCTTGCTCAGCAAATCAAACACCGCCGGATACGCCGGCCGTTCGATATACCGACCGGCACCACGCTCGGCCCGCAAGTCACCATCGGCCCACACCACTCGGCCCTGGCTGACGGTGTGGCTCGGCACGCCGCGCACGGTCTTGCCTTCAAAGATGTTGAAGTCGACTTGCTGGTGATGAGTCTTGGCTGAAATCGTCCGCGTACCTTCCGGATCCCAGAGCACCAGATCCGCATCGGCGCCCACTCGAATCGCACCCTTGCGCGGATAGAGGTTGAAGATTTTCGCGGTGTTGGTGGAAGTGAGGGCAACGAAGTGCTGCATCGACAAGCGCCCGGTGTTCACCCCCTCATCCCAGAGCACCGCCATGCGGTCTTCGATACCCGCGGTGCCGTTGGGGATTTTGCTGAAGTCGTCACGGCCGGCGGCTTTTTGTTCGGCGCAGAAGCAGCAGTGGTCGGTGGCGGTGGTGTGCAGGTTGCCCGCTTGCAGGCCATGCCAAAGGGCTTCCTGATGGCCGCGAGGACGGAAGGGCGGGCTCATCACGTAACCGGCGGCGGTCTGCCAGTCCGGGTGTTGGTAAACACTGTCGTCCAATAGCAGATGCCCGGCCAGCACTTCGCCGTAGACCGGTTGGCCCTTGGCGCGGGCGTAGGTGATTTCGTCGAGGGCTTCCTTGGTCGAGACGTGGACAAGGTACAGCGGCGTGCCGAGGGTTTCGGCGATGCGGATCGCCCGGCTCGCGGCTTCACCTTCCACCTGCGAAGGCCGCGACAGCGGGTGCGCTTCCGGCCCGGTCATGCCCTGGGCCATCAATTTGCGTTGCAGGTGATAGACCAGCTCGCCGTTTTCCGCATGCACGGTCGGCACCGCGCCCAACTCCAGGCAGCGCTCGAAACTCGCTACCAAAGTGTCGTCGGCTGCCATGATCGCGTTCTTGTAGGCCATGAAATGCTTGAAGCTGTTGACCCCGTGCTGGCTGACCAGCTCGGCCATTTCTTCGCGGACCTGCTCGCTCCACCAGGTAATGGCGACGTGGAAACCGTAATCCGACGCCGACTTCTCCGCCCAGCCGCGCCATTGATGAAACGCCTCCATCAACGATTGCTGCGGGTTGGGAATCACGAAGTCGATGATCGAGGTGGTGCCGCCGGCAAGCCCTGCCGCGGTGCCGCTGAAGAAGTCCTCGCTGGCGACCGTGCCCATGAAGGGCAGCTGCATATGAGTGTGCGGGTCGATGCCGCCGGGCATCAGGTATTGTCCGCTGCCGTCGAGCACTTGCGCATCGGCGGGAACATCGAGGTTTTCACCGATGGCTTTGATCACGCCGTCGGCGCAATAGACGTCGGCGCGATAACTTTCATCATGGGTAATAACGGTGGCGCCACGGATCAACAGAGACATTCCGAGTTCCTCGCAGGCATTGACCGACTGATGCCGGTTCTAAATGTTTTATATGAAGCAGACGCCAATCGGTGTATTCCTGTCAGCGCTGTCAAGAATAGACGCTAGCTGCAGTTTGTGGATTGAGCAAGAATATTTTTTATAAGCTTATTACTTATTTAACTGGTTGAAAAATAACGATAAAAACTGAAAATCACCAAAATGGTGAGGCCTCTCACCATTTTGACGCACTTGACAGGTTCAAAAAATAGACGAGATTTTCTATGTGAAATCAGCCGCTTGAGGATGGTCTATGGTTGATGCGCAATCTTTCAAAAAAGATCGACGCACCAGATTGAGTCCTGACTGTTCGGACAACTTGCCTGACATTCGGCCTGAGTGGCATGGCAACTCACCGCGGATTCAATAGTTGGGTAAATAAAGCTGATTAACATCAGTTGGTTAGCGAAGTTTTATGGCACTGCCCGATGCGCTAGCGGGGCACCCGGCACGTTTATTGATGCCGCCGCTGACACCTTGGCCGGTCCATGAAAGTTGTCAGTTTCTCCGGCCATCGTCCGGCTTGCGCACCTCGCGCCAGCCTCTGATGAGCAAAAATAATCAAAAGAACAGTGGAGCGGCCATGCAACAGATCAGATCGCAAGTGACCGAGCGCGACGGCTTGTTTGAGCTCGAAGCCGGCAGCGACGTCCTCGACAGTCCCCGTTACAACCACGACATGGCACCGACCAAGGTGCGCGAACGAACCTGGAACAAATGGCATATCACCGCGTTATGGGTCGGCATGGCGATCTGCGTGCCGACCTACACCCTTGGCGGCGTGCTCACCGCCTATTTCGGCCTGACCGTGGGCGAAGCCCTGCTGGCGATTCTGTTCGCCAACATCATCGTGCTGATCCCGCTGACCCTGAACGCCTTTCCCGGCACCAAGTACGGCATTCCGTTTCCGGTGTTGCTGCGCTCATCCTTCGGCATCCTCGGTTCCAACATACCGTGCCTGATCCGTGCCCTGGTGGCGTGTGGCTGGTTCGGCATCCAGACCATGTTCGGCGGGCTGGCCATTCACCTGTTTCTCGGTTCGGTGTTCGATGACTGGAAAGCCCTCGGCGGCACCGGTGAGGTTATCGGCTTCATGGTGTTCTGGGCCTTGAACCTGTGGGTGGTGATTCGCGGGGCGGACTCGATCAAATGGCTGGAAACCCTCTCGGCGCCGTTGTTGGTGCTGGTGGGCGTGGGGCTGCTGGTGTGGGCGATGCCGAATGTGTCGATGACCGAGTTGCTGGCGATCCCGGCCAAGCGTCCGGAAGGGGCCAGCGTGGCCAGTTATTTTGCCGCCGGGCTGACCGCCATGGTCGGGTTCTGGGCCACCTTGTCGCTGAACATTCCGGACTTCAGCCGCTACGCGAAAAGCCAGAAGGATCAGATCGTCGGGCAGATTATCGGCTTGCCCCTGACCATGTTCCTGTTCGCCTCCCTTGGTGTGGTGATGACGGCTGCTTCGGTAAAACTGGTGGGCGTCACTGTCTCTGATCCGGTCACTCTTATCGGCCATATCCAGAGCCCGGTCTGGGTCGCCCTGGCCATGGCGCTGATCATCATCGCCACGCTATCGACCAACACCGCAGCCAATATCGTGTCGCCGACCAACGATTTCCAGAACGTCGCGCCCAAGTACATCAACCGCACCACAGCGGTGATGCTCACGGGGCTGGTCGGGTTGGCGCTGATGGCCCATGAGTTGCTGAAAAAGCTTGGACTGATCGTTTCGGATTTAAGCCTGGAGACGGTGTATTCCAACTGGTTGCTGGGCTATTCGAGCCTGTTGGGCCCGATCGCCGGGATCATGGTGGTGGACTATTTCCTGATCAAGAAACAGGAACTTGATTTGGCCGGACTTTACCGTGATGACGTTTATCCGGCGTGGAACTGGTTCGGCTTTATCGCGTTCGGCGTGCCGGTGGCGCTGACACTGCTGTCGCTGGGCAGCGATGCGTTTAGCTGGTTCTACGACTATGGCTGGTTCACCGGCTCGGTGCTGGGTGGACTGATTTATTACGGGTTGAGTGTGATGCGGCCGAGTCCTACGGCCGTGAAATCGGCGGTGTGAGGGATGGCCCCTTCGCGAGCAGGCTCGCTCCCACAAGGGGAACGCATTTCAACTGTGGGAGCGAGCCTGCTCGCGATGACGGCCTCGAATACACCAAAGAAATGCCTGAAAAAACATAACAACTGCCTGAGGAGATCATCATGAACGCTGCCGTAGACGTTCTGCAGTCCACCCATCAGCACATCAACCGCGACCGTCTGTGGCAGTCGCTCATGGACCTCGCCAAACTCGGTGCCACGGTCAAGGGCGGCGTCTGCCGGTTGGCCCTGACCGACCTCGACCGCCAGGCCCGGGACATCTTCGTGAACTGGTGCGAAGAAGCTGGCTGCACCGTCAGCATCGACGCTGTCGGCAACATCTTCGCCCGCCGTCCGGGGCGCAACCCGAACCTGCCACCGGTGATGACCGGCAGCCACATCGACACTCAACCCACCGGCGGCAAGTTCGACGGCTGCTTCGGCGTGCTGGCCGGGGTCGAAGTCTTGCGCACCCTCAATGACCTGAAGGTGGAAACCGAAGCGCCGCTGGAAGTGGTGGTCTGGACCAACGAAGAAGGCTCGCGCTTCGCCCCGTGCATGATGGGCTCCGGCGTGTTCGCGGAAAAATTCACCCTCGAAGAAACCCTGGCCAAGGTCGATGCCGAGGGCGTGACCGTCGGCGAAGCCCTGAACGCCATCGGCTATGCCGGGCCGCGCCAGGTCAGCGGCCATGCCGTGGGCGCGTATTTCGAGGCCCACATCGAGCAAGGCCCGATTCTTGAGGATGAGCGCAAAACTATCGGCGTGGTCATGGGCGCCCTCGGGCAGAAATGGTTCGACCTGAAACTGCGCGGCGTCGAAGCCCACGCTGGCCCGACACCAATGCACCTGCGCAAGGACGCCCTGGTCGGCGCCTCGGTGATCGTCGGCGCGGTCAATCGCGCCGCCCTTGGCCATCAACCCCACGCGTGCGGCACCGTCGGCTGCCTGCAAGCCTACCCCGGCTCGCGCAACGTGATTCCCGGCGAAGTACGCATGACCCTGGACTTCCGTCATCTGGAGCCGGCGCGACTTGATTCAATGATCGCCGAAGTCCGCGAGGTCATCGAAACCACCTGCGAGGAACACGGCCTGACCTTCGAACTGACGCCCACCGCTGACTTCCCGCCGCTGTACTTCGACAAGGGCTGCGTCGAAGCGGTACGCGGCGCGGCGCAAGGGTTGGGGCTGTCGCACATGGACATCGTCAGCGGGGCAGGGCATGACGCGATCTTCCTCGCCGAACTCGGCCCGGCGGGGATGATCTTCGTGCCTTGCGAAGGCGGCATCAGCCACAACGAAATCGAAAACGCCGCACCCGATGATTTGGCTGCGGGGTGTGCGGTGTTGTTGCGGGCGATGTTGGCGGCGTCGGCGGCCATCGCGGATGGAGAATTGGCGGCCTGAAAGTCAAAAGATCGCAGGCTACGCCAGCTCCTACACGGGAATGCGTACCCCTGTAGGAGCTGGCGCAGCCTGCGATCTTTTGATATTGCTCTTTATGTGTCACAAACCATGGTGCTGGATCGTCATCCTGTTGAACCCCTCAAATAGCGGAGCAACACGATGTCGTCCAACACCCAACCGGTCAATCTGCTGCAATCCATCCCTCAGGTTTTCGAAAGCCTGACCCAGGTCCATGTCACCCTCGACAGCCATGACCTGGACCCGACCCTCAAACACCTGGTGCACCTGCGTGCCTCGCAGATCAACCAATGCGGTTTCTGCGTGAAGATGCATACCCGTGAGGCGCGGGAGGCCAATGAAACCAACGAACGCCTGGATCGCCTGATCGTCTGGCGCCATGTCAGCGATTTCAGCGCCGCCGAACGCGCCGCCCTGGCCTGGACCGAAGCCCTGACCGTACTCGATGAAAAAACCGATTACGCCAGCCTGCGCGGCGACTTGCGCGAGCATTTCAACGATGCTCAGATCGGTGCCTTGACGGCCGAGATCGGCATGATCAACCTGTGGAACCGTTTGCAGGTGTCGAGGCACTGATCGATGAACTCCGCTGAAAACGCCGCCGCTGTATTCGAGCAGCGCCGGCCCTTTTTGCTCGGTCTGGCGTATCGCATTCTCGGCTCGCGCACCGAAGCCGAGGATGTGGTGCAAGAGCTGTTCATCAAATGGCTGGAGGCCGACCGGGCCTCCATCGCCACGCCAGCCGCCTGGCTCACCACGGCCTGCACCCGGCAATGCATCGACCTGCTGCGTTCGGCGCACACGTCACGGGTCGATTACATCGGCACCTGGCTGCCAGAGCCGATTCACACCACCCATCAGCATTCACCCGAACACATGCATGAACTGGCCTCGTCATTGTCCACCGCGTTCCTGCTCTTGCTGGAACGGCTGACTCCAAAGGAGCGCGCCGCGTACCTGCTCTACGAAATTTTCGACATGGATTACGCGCAAGTCGCCGAGGCGATCGGGGTCCAGGAAGCGGCTTGCCGCAAATTGGTATCCCGGGCCAAGGCCGGTCTGGGTAGCGGGCAAATCCGCTATCAGCCGGAGCCGGCGCGTCAGGACCAATTGCTGAGCGCCTTCCACAGCGCCATCGCCAGCGGCTCAACCGCGTCCCTGACCACGCTGCTGGCCGAAGACGTCGAACTCTGCGCCGACGGCGGCGGCAAGGCCTCGGCCATCCGCGAAACCCTGTTCGGCATCAACAGCGTGCTGGCATTCATTGGTCAGTCGCTGCATGTCTATTGGCAGACTTGCGAATGGCTGCCCAGCGAAATCAATGGGGCACAAGGCGTGATCATCAAGGCGGACGGGGTCATTACTGCGTCGATGACGTTTGGTTTTGATGACGCGGGGCGGGTGAGCCGGATTTTTATCATGCGCAACCCGGAGAAGTTGGCGGGGCTGCAGGATTCGTTGGATGTGCCTTGTCATTGAACACAGACGGCGCTTTTGTGGCGAGGGGGCTTGTCGGAACGCCGCATCGCCCCGTTCGGCTGCGAAGCAGTCGTAAATGCAGGCAACTCGGTGAGTCTGAAAGATAGCAGGGGGCCGCTTCGCGACCCAACGGGGGCAAGCCCCCCTCGCCACAGTGGCGCCGCCGCATCTGGGATGTTTGCTGCACTATCCCAACCCCCCGCGGTCGTAATCTTCACAGGGCGGCGCATGAATGCGCCGCCGTACGCGTGGAGATCCAATGAGCCAGGACGTCCTGACCACCGAAACCAATCGCCGTCAGTTGCAGCAGATCATCGCCGGCCTGTCCGATGGGGTGATTCTGCTGGAGCTCGACCAGACCCTTCTCTGGGCCAATGATGCCGCGTTGGCCATGCACGGCGTCGGGCAACTCAGCGAGCTCGGGGCGAATGCCAAGGAGTACGCCAAGCGCTTCGCCTTGCGTTATCGCAATAATCACCCGGTTCAGACCGACAATTATCCGATCAGCCGCGTCGCCCGAGGCGAGACCTTCAGCGATGTGTTGGTTGAAGTGACGCCTGCCGACGACGGAGAGCGCACCTGGGTCCACAGCGTGCGCAGCATGGTGTTGGCCGACAGCGCTGGCAAGCCGGAATCGCTGGTGCTGATCATGAACGATGTCACGGAGTGGGCCAGCGCCGAACAGCGTTTCGAAAAAACCTTCAATGCCAACCCGGCCCCGGCGGTGATCTGTCGCCTCAGCGATTTGCGTTACATCAAAGTCAACCCGGGCTTCCTGGAGATGACCGGCTATACCCGTGATCAGGTGATCGGCCGTTCGACCTATGAACTGGACGTGCTGGAGGAGGCCGAAAACAAAGACCTGGCCAAGCAGCGGTTGCGCGAAGGGGTGACCATTCCACAAATGCAGGCGCAGCTGCAGTTAGCCGAAGGTGGCAGCAAACAGGTGATCGTCGCCGGCCAGCCCCTTGAGCTGAACGACGAAGCCTGCATGCTCTTTTCCTTCGTCGACATCGAGCCTCGGCATAAGGCCGAAGTCGCCCTGCGCCAGAGCGAGGAACGTTTTGCCAAGGCTTTCCGACTGACCCCGGTGCCGATCCTGGTGTGCAACGCCGGCGATCAGGTGGTGATGGACGTCAATGAAGCCTTCCTCGATACGCTCGCGTATTCCAGTGAAGAAGTGCTTGGAAAATCGGTGACGCAGATCGATTTTATCGATGACACAGGCGCACGCGCACGACTGTTTACGGCGCTGGAAAAAAACGGAAGCGTCGATCGTGTTGATGTCCGGGTACGCAAGAAAGGCGCCGGATTGATCGATTGTGCGGTCTCGGCCGACACCGTGAACATTCAGGACAGTCCCTGCTACCTGCTGGTGTTTATGGACATCACCGAACGTAAACGCACGGAGCTGGAGTTGGTGTCGGCGATCGAAGAGGTCATGAAAGACGCCTCCTGGTTCAGCCGCACGCTCATCGAGAAACTCGCTAACGTGAAAAACGTCAACTCGCCGCAGTTGCCCAGTGTGTCTTTCACCGACCTGACCGCCCGCGAGCGCGATGTGCTCGGCCTGATCTGCGAAGGCCTGGCCGACAAGGAAATCGCCGCACGGCTCAAACTTGCGCCGAACACGGTGCGCAACCATGTCTCGACGGTGTATTCCAAGCTCGACGTTCACAGTCGTAGCGAGGCAATTGTCTGGGCTCGCGAGCGCGGTTTGTTCTCCAGCGAGTGGCGGCCCAAGGCCCAGCGTTAGGTGCAAATGCACTACTCGAGGGGGTGCAAATTGATGTTCTGGACGGGGGCGGCGGTTCTTAGGCTGTAAGGGTGCGATACAGGTCTTCGGGTATCGCGTCCTTTTCAAAACAGCGACAGGAACTGCCGGATGATTTATGTGGCGCAATTGCGTATGCAACTGGAGCGGAGCTTTTCGCCGTTGGCCTGTGAGTGCAAGGTAACGGGTGATCATTCACTGACGGTGAAGCTCTATCATCCGGTGTCGGGGCAGGTGGATCTGGTGGTCAGTGGGTTGAGCGTGGCCAACCTCAGAACGCCGGAGGCGGTGGCAGCGTTGATCGAAGAGCTGCGTTATGAACTCGAAAGCAACACATTGCATTGTCGCGAGACGTCCTAGGAACTGTCAGGTTTTGCCGGCGGTCGTATAAGGAATACGAGAGTATTTTTTCTGTGACCGGTCCGCGGGTACGCGGTGAGCGTGTTGGGTCGCGGAAATATGTCGATCACTTACCGCGGGTCAACCTATGAAAAGTCTTGGGAAACGCACTTTTACAACACTGTCGTTCGCACTCTGGATAGCGATTCTGGGTGGTTGTGCCAGTCCTCCACCGCCACCTCCGGCTGCGCCGCCTCCACCCCCGGTGCGCACCTGCCAAACCACTGAAAACATCGATGTACAAGGCGATGTGAGGGCTGAGGGGCAGGTGACCCGGGAAACGACGCTCACTCGTTGCGTCACGCAATAAGCATCCATCGGCTCACGTCGAACCGCCAGCAGCGCTGTGCTGCTGGCGGGTATCCGCGCGCGTCGCTCAGACTTCCTCAATCCTGACCCAACGCGACTCCCGCGCTGCCAACCGGATCGCCGTCGCCAGGCGTTCGACTTCCCACGCCTGTTCGAAATCCGTTCCACCCTGAGATAAGCCTGCCAGCGCCATCACCAGATCATGGACTTCCAGCGTCTTGAGTTCGTTGTATCCGAGTTGATGCCCTGCCGCCGGACTGAACGCCGCATAACCCGGCAAATTCGGCCCTGCCAGCAAGCGCTGGAAACCGTCCTGACCGGCACGAAACAGACGCAGTTCATTCAAGCGTTCCTGATCGAATACCAACGTCCCTCGGGTGCCGCTGATTTCAAAACTCAGGTGATTCTTGTAGCCGTGCTTGAGCCAACTGCTGCTGAACGTGCCACGGGCGCCGTTGGCAAACCGCAACAAGGCATGGACCTGATCATCGACGGCGATGCTGCGTTGTTCCGGACTGCCAACCGTGGCGGGACGTTGCCGGTGCACGGTCTGGGTGTCGGCGCTCACTGCATCGACATCGCCCACCAGATAACGGGCCATGGCCAACAAGTGACTGCCCAGATCGGCCAGTGCGCCACCGGCATGATCGGCCTCGCAACGCCACGACCAGGGCGACGCGGGGTCGGCCATGAAGTCTTCGCTGAATTCACCCTGGAAACTGATGATCTGACCCAAGTCGCCGTTTTCAATCAGCTCCCGGGCCAGCCCGATCATCGGGTTGTGCTGATAGTTGTAACCGACCCGCGTCACCACGCCTGCGGCTTTGGCGGCAAGACGCATCGCGCAGGCCTGTTCGAGGCTCACAGCCAGCGGTTTTTCGCAGTACACCGGTTTACCGGCGGCGAGGGCGGCCATGGCCATGGGGTAGTGCAGATGGTTAGGGGTGGTGATGGCGATCAGGTTGACCTTGGGGTCATTGATCAGCTGTTGCCAGTCGCTGTGAGCGGTATCGAAGCCCCAGGCGTCGGCGCAGTGCCGGGCGCGCTGCGGATCGGCGTCGGCGAGGGCAGCGAGTTTGAGCTTCAGCGGCAATTCAAAAACGGCGCTGACGTTGCGAAAGGCCAAGGCGTGGGCGCGGCCCATGAAACCTGTGCCGATGAGTCCGATACCGAGTTCGCGCATAGCCGGGGTCCTTTGGATTTTATTTTCAGGAGGGCTATTTATGGAATAAATATTCTCAAATGGCAACACTGTGGAATAAATATTCTCTTTGTGTTCGGTGTCAGGAAGGCACACGAAATGGCTACAACGCCTTACGACATTGCCTACAACCACGCCGGAATCCGCTGGCTTGCGCGTCTTGCTCCCGGCCTCTATCGTTTCCATGTGCGCAGATCAACGACAAATCGCGGACTTTAATGACGGGACATACACCGCGGACTATATTGGCCACTAACTAATCAAATTTGAGCAATGCACCAACGCTCGAATAGAGGTGGCAATGTCGAAGGATCTCGGTAAAACGACCTATGTTTTCGTTGATGGTGATCGTCACGAAGCTAAGGCTGTGCGTGATTCGGCAGGATTCCAGCGCGGCGGTATTGTCCGGCTAACGAACGGTAAAATTGTTAGCGGTCATGCCAGTACTGTCAAAATAAACGCCGAGAGGTTATACGGACTAATCGCAGCCGCAGTTGCAAAAAGTGGGTCAGGAGTGACGCTTGATATGGAACGCGCAGGACACAAAACATCGACTGAAACCGGCTGGATCATGGTCGGTTCTAACGGCAACAAGATATCAGCCGACACTTGCGCTTCGGTGCGTATAGATGAGTACGCTACTGAAATGCTCAAGGATCCGAACAAGGTTCGGGAGTTTTTCAAACGTGTAAATGGGGACGCCAAGGTTCGCTGATGTATTGCATTTCTCCTTCTTTTGTTCTTGGTTTCCATGGGTGCGAGCGAGAAATTGGCGAACGCGTACTGGCTGGCGAAGCAACGCTACTTGATAGCACTAATGACTATGATTGGCTTGGTCGCGGCGCCTATTTTTGGGAAAACAACCCACAGCGCGCGTTGAGCTTTGCGACCAATGCGCAAAAGCGGAGCACTATCAAAAATCCATTTGTGATTGGGGCCGTGATTGACTTGGGTCGTTGCCTGGATTTCACGACTGAGAGTGCGTTGTGTGAAATCCGTCAGACCTACCTCTGGCTTGAAGCCGCCTCAAAAGAAAAGGGCGGTCAACCTCTCAAGAAAAATAATCCGTACCTACGTCGTTTGGATTGTCAGGTCATTGACGCTTTACACACCTTCCGGGAGTTTACGGAGGCACCTGCGTACGACTCTGTTCGTTCACCATTCTGGGAGGGTGAACGTCTTTATCCTGGGACGGACTTTACGCATGAAACGCATGTTCAGCTGGCGATCCGTAACGTAAAGAGTATCAAGGGTTATTTTAGAGTTCTGGATTTGACTGGGAAGCCGGTTGAATTTGTGCGGGGATGAACAGTGTGGTTCCCAAAAGGCAGCCCCGAGGCTCTATGCCGGTAAGTTAAGAAATTTGAACGACGAAAATACTGTGGGAGCGTGGCTTGCCCGCGAAGAATGCACCGCGGTTTTTCAGGTATTACGCGTCATCGTTCTTCGCGGGCAAGCCACGCTCCCACAGGTTCTGCGTCTTAACTTACCGGCATTAACCCTGAGGCTGCCTTTTGTGTATCTGGTGGAGTCGAATCAGGACAAGAACCCACCATCCACATTCAACGAAACCCCTGTCGTGTAGCTCGACGCATCACTCGCCAGGTACAACACCGCACCGGCCATTTCACTCGGGTCCGCCACGCGCTTGAGCGGAATCTGCTGCAGCGCGGTTTTCAGAATGGCGTCGTTTTTCACCAGCGCCGAAGCAAACTTGGTATCGGTCAGACCCGGCAGCAGGGCGTTGCAGCGGATGCCGAATTGCGCGCATTCCTTGGCGAAGACTTTGGTCATGTTGATCACCGCTGCCTTGGTCACCGAGTAGATGCCCTGGAAGATCCCCGGCGAGATGCCGTTGATCGAGGCGACGTTGATGATGCTGCCGCCACCGTGTTCGCGCATCAGCTTGCCGGCTTCCACCGACATGAAGAAGTAGCCGCGAATGTTCACGTCGACGGTTTTCTGGAAGGCGCTGAGGTCGGTGTCCAGTACGTTGCAGAACTGTGGGTTGGTCGCCGCGTTGTTGACCAGAATATCCAGGCGCCCGAACTGTTCGCGGATGCCGGCGAAGACTTGGGTGATCTGCTCCATCTCACCGATGTGGCAGGCGACTGCGGTGGCCTTGCCGCCAGCGGCGATGATCGCGTCGGCGACGTGCTGGCAGCCGTCGAGTTTGCGGCTTGAGACGATCACGTGAGCGCCTTGCTGCGCCAGCAGTTTGGCGATGGCTTCACCAATGCCGCGGCTGGCGCCGGAGACGAAAGCGATCTTGCCATCGAGGTCGAACAACTGGGTCTTGGACATGATTTTTCCTTGTTATGGGCGCGATCAGAGGCTGGATTTCTGGATGACTTGCAGGCTCATCTGCTCCAGCAGTTTGTTCATGTGAATGAACTGTGCGAAGCGTTTGTCCTGGGTCTGACCATGGAAGAAGCGGTAGTAGATCTGCTGCACGATGCCGGCCAGACGGAACAGGCCATAGGTGTAGTAGAAGTCGAAATTGTCGATCTGGATGCCGGCGCGCTCGGCGTAGTAATCGACGAACTCACGGCGGGTCAGCATGCCGGGAGCGTGGCTTGGCTGGCGCCGCATCAGTTGCACCGGCGCCGGGTCGTCGGCTTCGATCCAGTAGGCGAGGGTGTTGCCCAAGTCCATCAGCGGGTCGCCGAGGGTGGTCAGTTCCCAATCCAGCACGCCGATGATCTGCATCGGGTTGTCGGGGTCGAGGATCACGTTGTCGAAGCGGTAATCGTTGTGGACGATGCTCGACGTTGGGTGGTCGGCCGGCATCTTGTCGTTGAGCCAGGCCTTGACCGCTTCCCACTTGGGCGCGTCCGGGGTCAGGGCTTTTTCGTAGCGCTCGCTCCAGCCTTTGATTTGCCGTGCCACATAGCCTTCGGGTTTGCCGAGGTCGCCCAGGCCATAGGCCTTGTAGTCGACCCGGTGCAATTCCACGAACTTGTCGATGAAGCTCTTGCACAGGGTTTCGGTCTTCGCTGAATCAAGCCCCAGTTCTGGTGGCAGTTCGGAGCGCAGAATGATGCCCTTGACCCGTTCCATCACATAAAACTCGGCGCCGATCACTGATTCGTCGGTGCAGTGCACATAGGCTTTTGGACAATAGGGGAAGCCGTCCCGCAGCTGATTGAGAATGCGAAATTCGCGGCCCATGTCATGGGCGGATTTGGCCTTGTGGCCGAACGGTGGCCGACGCAGGACGAATTCCTGTACGGGGTATTCCAGCAGGTAAGTCAGGTTCGACGCACCGCCCGGAAACTGGCTGATTTTCGGTAAGCCGCTCAGGCCCGGAATGTGCGCCTTGAGGTACGGATCGATCAGGCTGGCATCGAGTTCTTCGCCAGAGCGGATACGGGTGGACTGGTCAGTAAGCGCCATGCTTATCCCTTCTGCTTATTTTGGAGGCCAGACATCATTGGCTAATCTAATGGTGCGCCGGGGTGGCCACAAGCGCGGCACGGTCTTATAGGTTAGCGTGTTGCCGGATAATCAGCGTTCCTGATGTGCACGAACAGGCCAGGCGGGCTATGGTTTCAGGGGAGCGCCGCTTCCAGGAAGGAGATTCGACATGGGCTGTCCGCAAGTTTGCGCCACCGCGACCCTGCAATGCAGTTTCGGCGCGGCACCAGCGGTACTCAACGTGCTGCCGGTGAATCGCACGCTGACCGGAGGCATGCCAGCGGCGAACATCATGGATCACATTCCGCTGGTCAACGTCATGCCGTTCGGCACGTGCATGAGCATGGCCAACCCGATGGTCGCGGCCGCCACTGCCGCAGCGCTTGGCGTATTGACGCCGATGCCCTGCATCCCGGCCACCGCCACCCCCTGGATTCCCGGTGGCGCGCCGACCCTGCTGCTGGGCGGCATGCCGGCCATCGATGCCAACAGCACCCTGATGTGCAACTGGGCCGGCGTGATCAAGATTGTGATGCCGGGGCAGATGCAAATGCTGATTCCCTGACTCACACAAGGGATCTTCTGTGAATGCAGTATTTGTGAATAACAGTGATCACTGTGGGAGCGGGCTTGCCCGCGAAGGCGGGGTGTCAGGCGATATCGATATTGGATGCGCGGGCCTCATCGCGAGCAGGCTCGCTCCCACAAGGGATCTTCTGTGGATGCAGTATCTGTATACGGCGCGGATCAAATTGTGGGAGCGAGCCTGCTCGCGATGAGGCCATGATATTCACCACAACAGGCTCAGGCCTCGGCCGGATCACTCCAGCGTCTGAACCACCAGCGCACCCGTGAGATCGGCTTGCCTTCGGCGTCCAGCGGTCGCCCATCAGCAGCAAAACCCTGTTCCGGTTCCAGCAGTTGACCGTTGAGATAACGGGCCTCCACGGCCGGTTTACCGTTGGGGTGAAAACGCTGATACCGCCCCTCGCGCACGCCATCGCGGTAGAACTCGGCCTCGGCCAGTTGCCCGTCGGGAAAGTAATTGAACGCCTCGCCATGCAGCAGCCCTCGGCGGTAAGTCGCCTTGCGCTGTAGCCAGCCTTGCGGCGCATAAAAACTGGCGATCCCCTGCAGCTTGTCACGAACAAACGGCAGTTGCGCCGAGACCTTGCCGTTGGAGTGATAGAGCAGGGTAGTGCCTTGCAGCTCGCCCTGGCTGTAGTGCAAATCAGCCTGCGCGCGACCGTCATCCTTGATGTGCAACGCACCGTCGAGCTGGCCATCGAGCAAGCGACCTTTGAGCTGTTTATCGTTCTGCTGCAAGTCCAGCGGGGTGATGGCCATGGGTTCTCCTTGTCAGTTGACCTGCACCAGCCCACCCTTGATGGTCAGCATGCCGCCGCCATCCACGGTCTGTGAAGCGGCGGCCTTGTTGGTCAGGCTGATCCCGGCATCGTTGGTCATTGTCGTGCCTGCCTTGTTTTCCAATGAGGTACCGGCCTGATTGCTCAGGGAGGTGCCGGCCTTCTGGCTGATCGAGGTGCTGGCCTCGGCCGCCAGATCGGCGCCGCTCTTGATCGTGAAACTGCCGCCGCTCTGCAGGGTCAGGGTGCCGGTCACCTTGATGGTCAGGTTGCCGTCCACCGTCAGGCTGTAATCACCGGTCACCTTGTGCGTGTAATTACCACCGGTGCTGTGGGTCTGGTCAGCGCCCACAGTCACTGTGCGACTGTCCTTCACATCCAGATTGTCGCTGCCAGTCTGGATGGTCACGCTGCGTTTGCCTTTTTCAAGGGTCACGGTCTCGTCGCCTTCTTTCACCGTGCGCGTGCGGGCGTTCTGTACGGTCAATGTTTCGTCGTGGCCGACAGTGGCGGTGGTGTCGTTGAGCACATTGATCTTGAAATCCTTCTGCGCCTGCAAAAACACCTCTTCGGCATCCTTCTTGTCCTCGAAGCGCAACTCGTTGAAACCGCCACCGCCCTTGGACGATTGGGTCTTGATTCCGGACTGGGTCTGATTGGCCGGCAGCGCATAGGGCAGGGCGTTGTTGCCGTTGTAGACGCAACCGGTCACCAGCGGCCGATCCGGGTCGCCATCGATAAACGTCACGATCACTTCCTGGCCGATGCGCGGCACGAACTGCATGCCGAAACCCTTACCGCTCCAAGGCAGCACCACACGGACCCAGCAGGAACTGGCTTCGTCGTTCTTGCCGTCGCGATCCCACGGGAACTGCAACTTGATGCGGCCGTATTCGTCGGTCCAGATTTCTTCGCCCGACTTGCCGACCACGATGGCGGTTTGCGTGTGCATTCGCGGCTTTGGTGTGGTTCTCACCGGGCGAAAAGGCGTGGCTTTGGGGATGGCTTCGAAGCGATTGCGATAGCTGTCGTGGCTGGCTTCATGAGTCACCGCCGTCACCACCCAATCGATGTTCAACGTCGAATCATCGTGCTCTGCAAGAGTGAACCAGTGCCCCGGCACCAGCCAGCGGCAATCGCTCTCACCGACAAAACGCTTCTCCTGACTGCGCAATCCATCGACGCGCTGCTTGGTCAGCGCATCGCCCCGGGCCTTGGCGTTGTAGCCGCCCGGATGTTCGTACATCGACCGAGGCCCGGCGACGGCTTCGGCCTGGCCGTAGAGTGAAGTGGTCGGGGTGGTGAACTCGTAATCCGTTGCCCGATACACTCCGGCCACCGCTTGCACGCAGACCTGCCCGGAGCGAATGCCGTGCAGTTCGCGCTCGCCCACGTGCTGGCCGAGATAACTCACCTTTGGGCCATTGGGGATCGGCACGAAAGCATCGCTGCTGTCACCCAACACCAATGTGTGCTTGCCGTCTTCATGAGTGAAGAACCAGAAAATCCCTTCTTCTTCCAACAACCGCGAAACGAACGCGAAATCGGTTTCGCCGTACTGCACGCAGTATTCGCGTGGGGTGTAGCTGCCGCTGAGCTTCAGCAGGAAGTCGGTAAAACCATGAGCCTTGAAAATCGTGGTGACGATGTCAGAGGTGCTGAGGTTCTGGAATACGCGGTTGTTGCTGGCCAGGGTCAGCCACCAGAGCCATGGTCGCAGTACAAGCTGATAGCGCTCAGCGGTGGCGTCGGCCGGGAGTTGGCGGATTTCGGCGACCAGGGCGTCCATTGGACGGGTCAGGGCGTCGTTGTGCAGGGTGGTCGTGACGTGTGTGGCGACGGCCGTGGTCAGGGTGAGCGAGGTGCCGTCGTTGAGGCCATTGAGGGTTAGCGTGCCCAGCGAATTGAGGGTTTCTTCGCCGGACAGCGACTCAGGGTATAGCGCCGACAGCGAGGCGGCGGTGAGGGAAAGGCTGGTATTGCTGTCGGTGGTGCGGGGCATTGAATGGCCTCAGGTGGTGGGTAAGGGGAAGATTTACCACTTGAACGTGCCGCCTTTTTCATGGATTGCAGCCTGGTTGTCGCTGACCCACCCATCCATCGCTCTCTCATTTCCATAGACGTAGCTGTACATCAATACCGAGTTACCGACATAGGGGCCGAGTTGTGGTGCACAAAGAGGGCAGGGGCTGAGTTCGATATAGATACGGGTGACGAAGTTGCTGTAATCACCGTCCGGAAGGGCGACGCTATTGATCGCCTGGACCAATGCACTGATTTCCGCATGCCCGCGCAGGGTAGTGACGACTTTCTTGGTCGTGGTGGTGTAGTTGCCGAGAAGATCCAGCTTCAATGCGCTGTCGCCGAATTTGTACATCAGCACGCCCCGTGCGGCATCGAAATGTTCGACCAGGGCGAAACAGGTTCCATGAGACGCTCCCGACCCGGCCAGGGCGCGACGAGTTGAAGAGGATTCATGGCAAATACTGGCCAAGTCGGGAATGGCCCCGCCGCTCATGTTAGTGATATCCCCTCGTTGCGCCAGAACACTTTCCATTCAGTTGTAGTGGTTACGTATCCAACGCAGTTGACGACGTGCTGTTCGGCTCCCCATTTTTTGTCAAAGTGCAATAGTTGTGCGTCAAGGTCATGATTTAATTCGGCCAGTTTTTTATAGATCAAATCCGCGCAAGTGATAATGGTGGTCACTTGTGGGTCGCTTAGCCCCCGCACGTTTTCGGGGCGCGTCCTGAAATACACGATCAACGCCACTGCCAGGTTGGCGGCAAAGGGTGAGAGGTCCGTCGTCTGGGCAATATAAATTGCCAGTTGGGTGCGATTGCTGGTGTTGAAGTTGATGTCCCATTCGAAGTCGATATCGTGGGAGGAGATACGGTTGGCATCAGGGTTCGCCGAGCCTCTAGGTAGCCTTCTCCCCTCACTTGTTGTTAATCGGGGTGGAATGAAGACCGCTTTTCTTCCTCCCCTGACGGGCCTGGCCGGTACGTATTCGTTCAGGGCTTCTATGCCTGCCATGACCATGGCAATCCCCTCTGGGGGCTTGGCTGCATCGGGAAGTGTTTTGTTGATCTCTCTGTAAGGGGCCAGCGTACTAATAGTTCGGCTCGCATCGCCTTGTACCTGCAGCGTACTTCCTCCAAAACCGCCTGCACTGCTCATTGCCGAGCCGACAACCATTAATGAACGATCTTCGGTTCCGATAGCCAATAATGAGGGTGTTGAACTAATGGCACGGTTTTTGTCGTAATACGCCACAAGGCTATCGCAAAGTGCAGGCGCCAGTACGCTTCTTACGCCTTGTGTCAGCGTGTGTTCGGCGCCCAGAGCATAAATCAGAAGGTCGACATACGTTACAACGTCACGCCCATCTTGTTGTTCGAAAATCAGTCGAATTTTTGTTGAGTTTTCTACGCTCTCTACTTTCTTGAGTTTATAAACATGCCGACGCGTTTCATAAACTTCTTCTACGGTATTGTTTCTGTCGCCCGCCGGAAATGCTTCGCTGAACCTGACCTTGGCATTCCAGGCGTCTTTATCTCTCCCCGGGCGAGTGAACCAGCAAGTTACATTCATTTTCCGCATGTCAGCCAATTCTACAGCCCACGCCGCAGTCGCAGACCCACCGTACACAGCAACAATGGTTTCTTCGGGTGAGAGACTGAGCGGCGTTGTCCAATCCGGGGACATGAAGTCATTGCCTTTGATAATGCGTCTGCCAAAGCCTGCGATCTCTTCTTCCGACAGGATTCCCGCTTCGGTAGCGAGTGGCCGGGCAGGCCCCGGTCCCGGCGCGAAAATGACCCTGTCGCAGGTAATGATGCCGCCGATTTCACCTTCGACATGAGTGGCAAGCAAGTACTTTGATCCCTCTTTGGTTATTCGATAAACATACGAGTCAGCAAGTTGGGCGCAAGAATGTTGAGTCAGGTAGTGCTGTATTGTTCTCGAAAATTGTCCTGCGGTCAGGAAGCCCCGGTCTGACAGTTGCTGAGGGGTGAATCCTCTGACTTCCCGGCCACGGCCCAAAAGGTTCCCGGTCAGGAGTTGCGTGGGTTGTCCCATGGCATGGGCGTGACTCATTTTTTGCCAGAGGTCGGCGCCACCCACCACGCCTACATTACCTAACGCTTGATTCGTGGATGTTAAGTACTGTTTTACGGACAGGAGATAGGCGGCTGACGAAATACCTGTGCCGATAATGATGGTGATTGGCATGGTGGGCTCCTTAAGTCATTCAGAATGATCTGCCTTTTATTCAGCTTCTTTTTGGCTGCATTGACGCCATGGAAGTCTCCCGACGGGACTCACTCCAACACCCACTCCGCCAACTTCCCCGTCACCTGCGTCATCAACACATTCTCAACATCCCTTGCCCCAGCCGCACTGCACTTGGCCAACACCGCCTGCACAATCCCGGCATCAAATTCAAACTGTTTCCCGGTGGCAGCCTTATACCGCCCGCGCAATTTCTCCAGCTTCGCCAACACAATCCCTTCCAGCGTCGCCTCATCCAGCGGCCGATACGCCACCACCGTCATGCGCGCCAGAAACGCTGGTCGAAACGCTTTCAGCAGCACTTTGTGCAACGCTTCGTTGAAGGCATCAGTGCCCAGTTGCGCGACCGGTGTATCGAGCAGCAACTCAGCGCCAACGTTGCTGGTGGCGAGCATCACGGTGTTTTTGAAATCCACGACCAACCCGGTACCGTCTTCCATGACGCCTTTGTCGAAGACGTTGTAGAACGCCTCCAGCACATCCGGGTGGGCCTTTTCGATTTCGTCCAGCAGCACCACCGAATAGGGCTTGCGCCGTACCGCTTCGGTGAGCACGCCACCGCTGCCGTAACCGACGTAGCCGGGGGGGGCGCCTTTGAGTTGGCTGACGGTGTGGGCTTCCTGGTATTCGGAAAGGTTGATGCTGATCAGGTTGCGTTCGCCGCCATACAGCGCATCGGCCAACGCATAAGCGGTTTCGGTTTTGCCCACGCCCGTGGGGCCGACCAGCAGGAACACGCCGACCGGCTTCTGTGGGTCGGTGAGGCCGGCGCGGTAGGCTTGCAGGCGTTGGGCGATGGTGTTCAGCGCGGTGCTTTGGCCCATGACCCGCTGGCCCATGCGCTGGCCGAGGGTGCGTACGGCGTGGGCTTCGTCGGCGAGCATCTTGCCCACCGGAATTCCGGTCCAGCCGGCGATTACGGCGGCTACGGTTTTCGCATCGACTTGTTCCGGCACCAGCGGATCGTCCTGGCGAATGGCATCCAGACCAGCCTCGAGTCGTACCAGTTCAGCGGCCAGATGATCGATGCGGCTGTCAGTAGCTTCGTCCGGTTTTTCGTTGTCGGCGCGCTCGCTCAAAGTGAGTAACTCGCGGCGGGTTTCCAGCAGTTCGCGCACGGCGATCCGTTCTTCGTTCCAGCGGATTTCCAGGTCGCGAATGGCTTGCACGTTACCGACTGATTCGGTTTCCAGCAGGGTGATGCGCTCACGATGATCGAGCCCGGTGGCTTGTTCGCGACGCAGGCGTTCGACTTCATCCTTGAGGCTGTTCTGGCGATGGCGCAGGCTTTCCAGCGGCGGCGGCACGTCGTGCTGGCCGAGGGCGACCCGGGCGCAGGCGGTGTCGAGCACGCTGATGGCTTTGTCCGGCAACTGACGCCCGGAGATGTAGCGGTGGGACAGTTTCACTGCTTCGTGGATCGCCGCGTCCAGTACCTGCACGCCATGATGCTGTTCCAGTTTCGCGGCCACGCCACGGAGCATTTCCACGGCAGTGGTTTCGTCCGGTTCCTCGACTTGCACCAATTGAAAACGCCGAGCGAGGGCCGGGTCCTTCTCGAAGTATTTTTTGTACTCAAGCCAGGTCGTGGCGGCGAGGGTGCGCAACTCGCCACGGGCCAGCGCCGGTTTGAGCAGGTTGGCCGCGTCGCTGCCGCCTTCCGCGCCGCCAGCGCCAATCAGGGTGTGGGCTTCGTCGATGAATAAAATGATCGGTTTATCGGCGCTGCGCACCGCGTCAATCACGCCTTTGAGCCGCTGTTCGAACTCGCCTTTGACCCCGGCTCCGGCCTGCAACAAACCGAGGTCGAGTACCCGCAGGCTGACTTCCTGCAGCGACGGCGGTACATCGCCGGCGGCAATGCGCAGGGCCAGGCCTTCGACCACGGCTGTCTTGCCCACGCCCGGCGCGCCGACCAGGATCGGGTTGTTCTGCCGACGCCTGAGCAGGATGTCGATGCACTGACGAATCTCGCCGTCGCGCCCGACGATGGGGTCGATGCGCCCGGCATGAGCGTCGGCGGTCAGGTCTTGGGTGAACTGATCGAGCACCGAATCCTGTTTCGGCTGCGGCTTGCCGGCATTGACAGGCCGCGTGCCGCCGACGTGTTCGCGAGAGTTTTCGGTCCACTCCAGCAGGTTGCTGCGCAAGGCTTCCCGCGGAATTTTCAACAGCGACGAGGCGCTATTGAGCAGCAGGCTGCGGCGTTCATCGCGGTCGAGCAAAGCCAGCAGCAGCAAGCCGGAACGAATGCTGTCGAGACCGAGCACGCTGGCTTGAACCACCGCGTCTTCGAGCAGGCCGATGGTTTGCGCCGAGAGCGCCGGGGTGCGGGTGCTGCCGGATTTGAACAGTTCCAGGGCCTTGTTGATTTCCGCCGTCAGGGCATCGCGCTCCAGGCCGAAGCGCGGCAGCAGGTAGGCGAAGTCACCGCCCTCAATGTCCAGCAACTCAAGCAGCAGGTGCTCGATTTCGACGTAATGATGACCCCGTTGCAGGCAGCGTTGCGCGGCCCGTTCAAGGGCGCGGCGGTTGTCCGGGTTGAGGCGTCCGATCAGGCTGGCCAGTTCCATGTTCAGGTGATCTCCAGCTGACGAAGGCGGGTTTCGATCTGTTGCACGGCGAGGCTGGTCTGGCGTTGCAGGCCGCCGTTCCAACTGAGCAAGGGCGGGGCCTGGCGACCGAGTTTGATCGGGCTGGCACCGCGCACCAACAGCACCAGGGTGCAATCCAGATCGGGACCGAAATACAGCGCGCTGAGGCTGGCCAGTGCTGGGTGGGATTCGCCGTCCGGCAGAAACCGCGTCGCCTGCGCCGAGGTCAGCGGGCCGAGCGTCAGGCGGATGCCGGCGTGTTCATCCCAGACCCGGGTGCCGGCCACGGCGCTGCGGCCCAGTTGCAGGTTGCGGCCTCCCGGTTGCAGGCGGCTGCGACTGGCGGGTGGGATTTCCCGCCAGGCACCTTCATAGGCGCTGAGTGCGACCGGCAGTTCGAAGTGCTCGCGCACAATCGCGGCGAAGCCGGCGAGGGAGCGACGACCGTCGGCAAACAGCGCGCTGCATGCCAGTACGGCGGAATCGGGAACGGCCTGGCGTTCCTGCAAGGCTTTGGGCAACAACCCGGTCAGCGCCCGCAGTTGCGCCTGCACCGGGGATGCGCCGGGGGCCGTAAAGCCGACGGCAATCCGGTGTTTGCGCATCACTTTGTACAGCAGGCTCAGCAAGCGATGCTGGAATAGGTCGAGGAACTCGGCCGGTGCATGGTCCTTGGCGCGGGCCCGTTGCTGCAGCCATTCCTGATAAGCGTAGGGCAGGGGACCGTCGGGCCCGCCGAGGCCAAACACCGGAGTACTGAGCGTCGGTTGCTGACCGGGTTCCTGGGTCAGGCTTTCGATTTCGCTGGCGGAAAAAAGCGCCGTTAACGGCCCGCGCAGTCGCAGGGCTTCCGCTTGAGGCGCGGTGCCGCTGCCCAGGGATTCGGCTTGTGGGTGTTCGCGTTCCAGCAGCAGTAACGCCTGCAATAACTCAAACGCCTGTGGATCGCGCCGCAGCTTTTGACTCAGGCTCAGAGGGAGAGTGGCATGCCGGCTTGGGGTTGCCATGTCTTGACCTCCTTGTCTGACTGGACCAGGACCGTGCGCACAAAGCGATTGGCCGTGGCATAGAGTGAAAAGAATTGCGCCAGCACCGCTGAGAACAACACGGCGCTGCTGCCGACGAAATGCTGCGGATCGAGTTGCAGCTGAACCTCCAGCCCATTGCGCCAGCCGCGCCACGCATCTTCGCCGACATGGGCGATCACCCGTTCACAGCCAAGGCCGAGCAAGCCTTCGATCTGCCGCAGGGCGCTGGCCTCGTCACGCAGGTTGTGCAGTTGGAGGATTTCCTGGAGGGCATCCAGCGCCTGCGGCCCCTCGACCAGCGACAAATGATTGAGGGTCAGTTGCGATACCAACCGCCAACGGGATTCACCGTCCAGTCGCGGCAGGCTTTGCGGGCTGGGTGGATTGCGCAGGCGTGCCCAGGCCACTGGCCCCGGTCGTTCGAAACCCAGTGGTGTCCCGGCCGGAAGGCTCTGGGCCAAGTGTCGGTTGGTGCACAGCAGTTCGGCGGTGAGGCTGTATTCGGTGGTCTCCGACAATGGATCGAGTCGGGTGTCCACCAGGCTCACCATCAGGTCGGTGCCCAGGCGATTCGGGGTCATGCCACTGACCCGTCGCGCGTGCCAGTAGCATTGCTTTTCACCGCCGATGTGCTGGCTGCCGTAATAAGCGGGAACGCGCAGCACACCTTGACTGGAACTGGCGCGCATCGCTCGGATGCTGTGGATCTCGACGCTGTTTTCCCGGTGGCTGTCGGCGACCAGGCGGTACTCGCTGCGGGTGCCGTCCGGGCGCAGGGGCTCCGAGGTTCGCGGAAACAGGTTGATCACCGGTGCACAGCCCAAGGCGAAGTCGCTGGCCTGAAGGTGCAGACGGTTGGCCGGGGCGCGGTCGAAGACGATGTACAGGTACAGCGTCTGGCTGTCGCTGGTGGCACCGGCCAACGGGATATCGAAGAAATTGAATTTGTCCGGGAAGGCGAAATACTCGGCGAGCAGGCGCATGCCCGGATGCACGCCGTCCTCGTCCGGCAACAGCACTTCGTCGCTGGCGAAACCGACGATGTCTGGCAGCCCCGCAAGCACTTTAGGCACGCTGCCGACGGGGCCGGCCAGCACCTTCACGGCATGGGCGCCGAGCAGGTCATACAGGCAGGCGTTGATCACCGGGGAGGCGGCGAGGTGCACGCGCAACTGTTTGATCGCCAACTCCGACCACTGGCTTTCGCCGAGACAGCGCAGGCTCAGGCGCAGCGCTGAGCGCGCCTGTGCAACGCCGGTCAGGGCCTGCGCTTCGTCGCTGCCCAGCAACAGCGCTTCATTGATTTCCAGCGGCCACAAGCGAACCGCGGCGCTGGTGCGAAAATGGATGCTTTCGCCTTTAGTGGTGGTGACGAACAGCGGCGTGTCCCTGGGCAACGGGTAACCACCGGCGAGGTTGCCTTTGCTCGGGTCCGGCTCGAACTTCACGATCGCGCAGGACGGTAATGGCCGCATGGCCAGCGGGTAAAGCTGTTCGAGCAAGGCGTCGCTGAATTCGGCGTAGTCGTCATCAAGCCGCCGTTGCAAACGCGCCGCGAGCAAGGCAAAACCTTCGAGCAGTCGTTCGACATGCGGATCGGGGCATTCTCCGGGGGACAATTCCAGGCGCCTGGCGACCTTGGGATAACGCTCGGCGAAAATGCTCCCGGCGTGCCGCAACCAGGTCAGTTCGCGCTGGTAGTAATCGAGCAGTTGCGGGTCAATCGAGTCGCTCATGACGCACCTCAAGGCCATTGCCGGCCTTCTCGATGACAAATGCCACGGGCCAGTGTTGCTGGCCGCTGCGCAACTCGCCCAGGAGCCGAATGCTCAGTTGCTGCGGATGGCCGGGGACCGGATTGACCTGGACCTCGCCCAGTTGCAGACGCGGTTCGAAATGGGTGATGGCCTCGCGAATTTCCCGTGCCAACTGACGACGGTCATCGCTGCGCTGCTGTTGCAAGGCGGTCCAGTCAGCGATGCCGTAGTCGAGAATGCTCGGCGGGGAGGTCAGTGGACGTTGGCCGCGTCGGGTGTTGAACAGGCGCAGCAACTCCGTGTGTACCGAGTCGAGCAGCCCCTGGCGATCGAACACCTGCACGGTGTCGACCTCGCTTGAAGCGAGGCGCTCGAACAACGGTGGGAGGATGCCGGTGCCTGCCATGGCCGACGCGTCCGCTTACTTGACGAGCTTGTTGGCGGCCATGTCCCAGGTCGAGGCGGCCGTGCCTTCCTTGGTGCCGTCGTCTTTCTGGGCGGTGAGTTCCCATTTGATCTTGGTGAAGTTCAGCGACAGGGTTTCCACCGGTTTACCACCGGTACCGCCGCTGACGCTGACGTTGGACAGCACGACGTTGGTCAGGGTGTAGATGATGAACGGCATCAGCTGACCGCTGCCTTCGGCGGCGTTGCGGCCGATGGTGATTTTGGCTTCCGGGATTGGTTTGCCGGCGCAGCAATACTCGTTGAGAGAGGGCGTCGAGCTGTCGACGAATTTGGTCAGGGTGAACTCGCCGATGTGCGGCTTGCCGGAGGTACGCTCCGAGTTGCTGACGTCATTGGTCACCTGCATCGCCACGTTGTGGCTGTAGGACATGACTTCGATCTTGTCCTTGTAACCCTCGAGCAGGCTATCGCCTTTGATGTCGCCGCCGAGGTCGAGAATGATTGCATCCATCGCATGAAACTCCTGAAGAAATTCAATTTAGACCTGTGGCGAGGGGGCTAGCGCCCGTTGGGTTGCGCAGCAGACCTAAAAGCAAGGGCCGCTGCACGCCCCAACGGAGGCAAGCCCTCTCGCCACAGAGGTTTCACCGACTTTAGGCGGCTACCGGTGGCGGCAGGGTCGCGACCAGGCGGATCGATGCGGTCAGCTCTTCGAGCTGGAAGTGCGGCCGCAGGAACACCGTGGCCTTGTAGGCACCCGGTTTGCCGGCCACCTCGGTTACATCCACCCGGGCTTCACGCAACGGGTATTGCGCCTTGATCTCTTGCGGCGCGTTGTCGTTGATCAGCACGTAGTCGGCGATCCAGTTATTGAGGTAGGTCTGCACGTTGTCGCGGGTCATGAAGCTGCCGACCTTGTCGCGCATGATCACCTTCAGGTAATGCGCGAAACGCGAGGCCGCGAGCACGTACGGCAGCATCGCCGAAATCCGCGCGTTGGCGTTCGCTTCGTTGGTGTTGTAGAGCTTGGATTTGTTGGTGGTCTGGCCGCCGAAGAACACTGCCACGTCGCTGTTTTTCTTGTGGCACAGGGCGATGAAGCCGAGGTCGTTGAGTTCTTTCTCGCGTCGGTCGGTGATCGCCACTTCAGTCGGGCATTTGAGTGACAGGTCGCCAGAGGTTGTGCGGAAGGTATGGGCCGGCAAGCCTTCCACCGCACCACCGCCTTCGGCACCGCGAATCGCCGCGCACCAGCCGTACTTGGCGAAGGCTTCGGTGATTCGTTGCGACAAGGCCCACGCGGCATTGCCCCACAGGTATTTGCCGTGGTCGCTGCCGTTGACGTCTTCGACGTAGTTGATGCCTTCCACCGGCGACGTGTCAGGGCCGTAGGGCAGACGCAGCAGGAAGTGCGGCAGCACCAGCGACACATAACGCGAATCTTCGCTTTCGCGGAACGAACGCCATTTGATCAGCTCCTGGCTTTCGAAGACTTTCGACAGGTCACGCGGCACGGCCAGTTCGGTGAAGCTGTTCATGTCGAACAACCGGGGGCTGGCGGCAGCAATGAACGGCGCGTGAGCGGCTGCGGCAACGTTCGAGAGTTTCTCCAGCAGGCCGATGTCCTGCGGGTGCCGGCCGAAGGTGTAGTCACCCACCAGCAGGCTGAACGGGTGGCCGCCGAAGGTGCCGTATTCTTCTTCGTAGATCTTCTTGAACAGCGCGCTCTGGTCGAACTCGACGGCTTTTTCCAGATCGTTCTGCAGCTCTTTCTGGGTCACGTTGAGCAACCGTAATTTCAGCCGGGAACTGGTCTCGGTGTTTTTCACCAGCAGGTGCAGGCCGCGCCAGGAAGCTTCGAGCTTTTGCAGGTCCGGGTGGTGCAGCACTTCATTGAGCTGAGCGCTGATCAGCTTGTCGATCTTGCTGATGCGGTCGTTGATCATCGCCACGGTGTCCTTGTCGATGGCCATGCCTTCGTCGAGTACCTGGGTGGCGAATTCCGCGAGCATGTCACGGGCGTAATCTTGCTGGCTGTCGTCATGGGCCATGCGGCCTTTGGCGATTATTTCATCGAGCAGAGACAAGGTCTGGGCGGTACTGTCGCTGGCTTGGCTCTGGGCGGCGGATGAAGCTGGCATGGCAATTTCTCCCTACGTGGATAGGTGATCAAGCTTGCGGTTCGGCCGGTACTTCTGCATCGCCTGCGGGGGCGACCGTTTCCGGGCGGGCTGACTTGATCTCTTGCAGTCCCTCGGTGTTGGCGATGACATCGCGCAACAGTTTGTCCAGATCATCGTTGCCATCGAGCTTGGTCAGCAGATCGCGCAGACGCTGACGGGCTTCGAACAGACGCCGCAGCGGGGTCACTTGCTCAACCACCTTGACCGGATCGAAGTCGTCGATGTGTTTGAAGTTGAGCTCGATGTTGAGCTTGCTGTCGTCGCCGGTGAGGGTGTTGGTGACCTGCAAGGTGGCGCGCGGGCCGATCGAGGCGAGCACTTCGTTGAAGTTGTCGCGGTCGATTTCGGTGAAGCGCCGTTCATTCAATTTCGGGAGTGGTTCGAGAGGTTTGCCGGAGAGGTCGGCAAGAATGCCGACCACCAATGGCAATTCTTTCTTCTCGATGGCGTTGCCGATTTCGACGTCGTAGGTGATTTGCACCCGGGGCGGGCGAACCCTGTCGAGCTTGTGCTGAGTACTTTCTGCCATGGTGGCTGACTCCGATGCATGAGGCGGGCGCAATGCATCGGGAGGCCCGTTTCATCGCATTCCCTTACTGGACCGTAGGTTAGAAAGGGAGGGCAGAGGACCTGTCATTCCTTTGACGAACCTTCCACATTCGTCGTGCCGACCGAACTACCCAAGACGCTAGAACAGGTCTATAAAAAAGCAAACAAAAAGCTTTTTTGGACTGTATCGAGAAAAGGAAAATTCATTTTGTACGTACGTTTTTTTTCTTTGGTTCTGCTCCTGTCACTCGCCGGGTGTTCGTTGTTCGGGCCTCGTGTCGACCTCGATAACCTGACGCTGGACGTCGCGCCCCGCGCCAACGATGACACGCCGATTGCGGTGGACTTCATTGCGGTTAACGACCCGGATCTGCTCAAGCAGTTGTCGGGTATTACCGCCCGCCAATGGTTCGCCGAGCGCGAGCAGTTTCAGCGCGACTACCGACAGCTGATGACGGTCTGGGGACTGGAGCTGGTGCCCGGTCAATTCATCGACAAACAACCCTTCCCGCTGGGGGGCCAGCGGGCGGCTGGACTTTTAGTCTTCGCCAGCTATAACACTCCCGGAGCACACCGGTTACGGCTGGACGATCAGAACAGCGCCTGGCTCAAGTTCGACAGTCGCGAGATGACGCTGGTCAGCGACCACCCGAACTGAACACAGGATTGTGGCGAGGGGGCTCTGTGGCGAGGGGGCTTGCCCCCGTTTGAGTGCGTAGCACTCACAAGATTGTTGGTGCATCAGCGATTTTGGGGCTGCTTCGCAAACCAACGGGGGCAAGCCCCCTCGCCACAGGATTGCTCCCACAAGGGCTGATGTTCAAGTCAGGCACCACAAGAGGTCGAAAGGAGTCGTATGAGTCTGCTACCTGACGCGGTTTGCTGGCATGAGGGCATGCAGTTGTTGCCCCAGCATTTTCAGTTGCAAGGGCTGCGGGCCGAAGCGCTGGTGGCGCATTTCGCCCAGGCCTGTAATCCGTGGTTCTGGGGCGTGACGCGAGTCGAGTTCGATCCTTCGGCATTGAGCGCCGGGCTCGTCCGGCTGATCAATTTGCAGGCGACCTTGCCGGACGGTTTGCCGGTCAATCTGCAGGCCGGTGTGGGGCCGATGCTGGAGCTCGACGTCAGTGAAGCGATCGACGCCACCGACAACGCCACCGTCACCGTGTACCTGGCGATCAGCCCGCTGTGGCGCGCCGGGCAGTTGCTGCCGCTCAAGGGGCGACTGCAATCGGTGGTCGGCGATGCGCTGCCGGATCTCACGAGCGGCGAGTACCCCGAATCAATCACGGTGTGGCGTCCGAACCCGCGCTTATGCACGCAACTGAACAAGGCGGATTCTGTCTGCCTGCCGCTGCTGAGGATTCGCAAGGAGGGCGGCGGTTTTCTTTCGTTGCCCTACACACCGCCAACGCCATGCCTATTGCCCGACTCGGTGTTGGGGCGTCGAGTGGTGGGGCTGTGCGCCAGGGCGCGTGAGAAATGCATGTTCCTCGCCGGTCGTTTGCGCCAGGCGCAGCAGGCCGGCAATCAGGACGACGCGCTGGAAATTCGTCGCCAGTTGACGGCGCTCTGGGCGCGGCTGCCGGAAGTCGAAGGCCTGCTGAACAGTCGCCTGGCCACGCCCCAGGCGTTGTATGGTTTGTTGCTCGGGCTGGCCGGCGCGTGGTCGGCGCTCGATCCATTGGCTGGCGTTCCAGCGTTCGCGCCGCTGGACTTTCTTGAGCTGCAACGTGGCTATGAAGCGGTGCTCGACTGGCTTGAAAAGACCCTCGAACTGATCCGCGCCGGTTATCGCAGCCTGGCGTTCGAACGCAACGAACAGACCTTCTCGATTCAATTGCCCGACGATCAGCCGAGCCAACGGCTGGTCATCGGTTTGCGCATGCCCAACGGTGCCAGCGAGCAGGCCGCGAGCGAATGGTTGCGCGGGGCGATCATCGCGTCGCAGCCGCACATCGCGCTGCTCAGTCGCCAGCGCATGAGCGGTTTGTCCCATCAGGCCATGAGTCGCAATGAACAAGTGGCCTACAGCGTTGGCGACGATACGCGGTTGTTTGTGGTGACGGCCGAAGGCCAATGGTTCGACGGGCAGTTGCCGTTGCTAATTGCCGCACCGGCTTCCAGGCTGGCCAGCAGTCCATGGCAAGTGGTGTTGTTTGTGGCCCAGGCGAGTGAAAGTGCTTGATCAAGGAAGGAACGTCCTATGTCTGAGGGGAATGCCGGGTCGGGTACACGAGGCCTCCACGAAGCACCGCTGAGCAGTGCTTTTCGCCAGGCCTGGCAGCAATGGTCCCAGGACTGGAACCAGTTGCCCAAGGACAGCGAGGACGAAGCGCTGGTGGAGGCGGTGGTCGAACTGTCTACGCAAATCTCCCAACGACTGTGGCGAACGGCATTCGCTAAAGTCGGCGACGCCGCCACCGAGCAAGTCAAGGCGCTGGTCTATGCCTTCGTCGCGCTGGTCGATGAAGCCTTGCTGTTCACGCCGTGGCCGGGCCAGTCGGCCTGGCAGGAAAAACCGCTGGAATCGCGCTTGTACGCCAGCCGTCAGGCCGGTGAGCGGATACCGCTGGCGATCAAGGAACTGCTGGACGAGCAGATCCCCACCACTCGCGATCTGGCCAATGTCTATTTGCAATGTCTGGTGCTGGGGTTTCAGGGCCGTCTGCGCGGCGAACAGAATCAGACTCAACATGAAAAATGGCGCCTGGCGCTGTTCACCTTTGCCTGGCAGCACGAGGCGGATTATGCCGACGTCAGTGCCCGGCTCGAACAGCCTTCGGCCGTGCCGCCGCTGCAATTGCCAGTGCGCCTTTCGTTGCCCGACGGTTTTCGCCTGGGCGTGGGGATTCTCGCCATGGTCCTGCTGCTGACCGGGTTGGGGCAGCTGTTCTGGCGTGACATTCGTCTGGAGCTCGAACCGGTGTTGCAGATGACCGATTCCGTGGCCGCCTCGGAGCAAGACTCATGAGCACGCTGGGGATTATCGGCCTCATCATCGCCGTGCTGTTGCTGCTGGCGATTGTCGGGGTAGCGGTCTGGTGGTTGCGCACGCAAAGCGGCGCGGCGATTCGCAGTTTTTACCTGGCGGTGCGGCACATGGAGCAGGAGCAGGGCGCCCAGGACCGCTACCAGGTTCCATGGCTGCTGATGCTCGGCAACGAAACCCAGGGCACGCAGTTATGTACTCAGTGGCGCTTGCAGCCCACCGACAAACCGGCCTGGTTCGGTCGCTGGTGGTCGGACCCTGAAGGTGCAGTGTTGGTGGTGCCACAGGCGCTGTTTTTGCCGGACGAAGGCATGCACTTGCAACGCGGCGGCTGGTGGCGCTTGCTGGGATTGATCCTGCGCTTGCGCAGTCAACGTCCGCTGGACGGAGTGATCTGGACGGTGCCGGTCAGTCGACTGGGCAACGTCGAGCAAGCCGCGACCCTCGGGTTGGCGGCGCGTCGACGCTTCATCGATGTTTTGCAACGGTTCGGGCTGAGCCTGCCGGTGTACGTGGTGATTACCGGCATGGAAGAGTTGCCGGGCTTTCAGGAGTTGATCACCGCGCTGCCGGTCGAGGCCCGCGAACGCACGCTGGGCTGGTCGTCGCCCCACGGACCCGATGCGGTCTGGCAGGCGCAGTGGAGCGATCAGGCGCTGGATCAGGTGACTCGGGCGCTGGCGGAATCGATCATCGAAATCGGTGCCTTGTCCGGGCAACTGAGCACTGAGCTGTATGGCTTGCCGGAACGCTTCGAAGCTATGCGGCGCCATCTGCAATCCTTGTTGGAGCCGGTTTTCCAGGGCAATGCGCAAGGTGAGGCGCCACGCTTTCGCGGTATCTATTTCACGGCCAATCAGCCCTCGGAAGACAGCGCTGACGGATTTTCGGCTTATGACACCGGGTTGCAGCAGAGCGCCTTTGCCCGGCAATTGTGGCAGCGGCGGGTGGTCGCCGAGCGCGGTCTGGCCCAGGTGGTGCCGCGTCTGTTACGCCTGCGTCAACGCTGGCAGCGCGTGACCGGTGGAGTGGCGCTGGTGGTCGCGGTGGTTTGGGGCGCGGGCATGCTGTGGGTCTGGCAGGATTCGGTCAAAGAGGCCCATGAACTCTCGCGCCTGCTGCAAGGGGCGCAGAAAAACTACGCGGCGGTCACCGATGAATCTCATCGGCTGGAGTCGACCCGGCGCAATGTCCAGAGCTTCTGGCGGGTGCTGGAAAAGGCGCCGGGCTGGAGCTTCTCTTCAGTGGTATTTCCGACCTCCTGGTTCTCTTCGCTGGATGCGCAGTTGGCGAGCGAGTTGCGCCTGACCGCCCAGAGCCATTTGATGTTGCCGTTACGCGACCTGTTGAGCGCGGAGCTGGCGCAACTCAAGACCATCCGCAACACCGAACGACGGGGCAATGTCGAAAGCGAAGATCCGGCCCAATGGCAAAACTACGTCAAGGCCAAGGATCTGGTGGAGCGTGCGGTGAATCTGGAACAGCAGAACCAGTGGTTCAGTCAGGCGCTGAACAACCCCAAGGCTCCCCTCGAAGACCTGGTGTTGTTGAGCAACAACGCATTGTCGCTGAACCTCAACGTCGGCACTTTGCACCGCGCCGGTTTTTACAACCGTGCGTTGTTCGATGCTGATGGCAGCGATTTGCGACCGCTGGACCTGACCGTCGAGCGCCCGGTGATCGAGGAAAATTTCCTCGGGCTCATGGAGCGCTGGCTGGACCAGTATTTCCTGGCCGACAATTTCGTGCGCCAGGCCGGTTATCTCAAGTTGCATCTGGAACGGCTGGAGGCCGGCAGTGGCAACTCCCTCACCGAGCTCGAGGATTTGCGCGCACTGGTCGATGACTTGCAAACGGTGATCGGCTTGACGAATTCGGCGTGGGGTCGCGGCAAGGGCCAGGACCTGGTGCCTGGCTATCGCGAGTTGCTGGACAACGTGCGCAAAAGCGCCTTGCTCGGACCGCAACTGGAGCAACAGTTGGAAATGCAGGCGGCCAAGCTGCAACAGAGTTTTCGCGATCAATGGATCGTCCAGGCCGGCTCCCGGGACAATTTATTGATTCAGCAAGGCAGCGGGCAACTGGTCTTGCAGGAACATGTGGTGCAGCTCAACAACGCGGTGCAGGCGCTGTTCAAGCGTGACTTTGTGGCCATCGCCTTACAGGCGGATCGCTCCGAAGCCCCGGATGGGCAGGGGCAGGGCGTTGATGGCGACGACCTCGACAGTGCGCTGAACTATTTCGCCAGCTACAAGAGTTACGCCGCCGAAGAGTTGCCACGCATTCCCCCGGCGTATCGCGGCGCCTTGTTGCAAGCGGCCGAAGGCGCAGTGGTCAAGGCCATGTTGTCGAGCCTGCGCGAACACAATGCACAGGCCAACAGGGGCGTCTTCAATGTGCAGGCCTCCCAGGCGATTGCCTTGCAGAAAGCCTTTATCGAGGTGCGTCGCAGCGATCTGGCCACGCGTTTGCAAACTGCCTTGAACCGCCGCGCCCTGGCCGAAGTCGTCAGCGGCCTCGACGAAATCGTCGCCCAGCCGCTGTTCAGCGGGCGCACCGAAATCAGCCAGTGGGACGGCTCGAAGAACCTCGGCCTGCAACTGTATGGCGCCAACGACGTGCAGGATTTGAAACTGAGCCTCAAGCAGCAATTCAACACCATGCTCGGCATCACCGAGCGCCGCACCTCGGCGCTGGAATGGCTCAAAGTCCAGCAACAGAACCTCTCGGCGCTGGATTATGAACGCGTGACGCAGTTCAGTGCGCTCAACGACGAACTGCTCAAGTACAAGGAACAGAATCCCGCCAGTTCGCCGGCGCAGATCGAGCAATTGGTCAGTCGCGACTTCATCGAAATGGACGCCACGTCCTGTGGCCAGATCCTGCAAACCGCCAACCTGTCTGGCGGGCGCGGAACACTGGCGTTGCGGGCGGTGGATCTGCAACAAGCCGCCATGCAGCGCTGCCAGTTCCTGCAACAGCAACAGGCTGCGGCGGCGTGGAACGACCTGGCCAATTATTTCAATCAGTACCTGGCGGAGCGCTTTCCGTTTGCCAATGGCCTTCAGGCCGCCGACGCCGATCCGGCCAGGGTTCAGCATTTACTGGAGCTGATCGACAAGCGTTTGCCGGTGGCGCAGGCCGGATTGTTGCTGAGTCAGACCCCGGAGCGCCTGGCCGCCGAGGACTTTCTCAATCGTCTGAAGCAAGCCAGCACGTGGCTGGGGCCGATGTTTGTACGCGACAAAAGCGGTGTGTTGGGGCTGGAGATGGACGTGCGCTGGCGCACCGATCGAGAGGAAGAACGCGGTGCCGATCAGGTGATTGCCTGGGGCTTGAATGCCGGCAATCAACAGCTCAGCTATCCCGGCGAGGCTCAGCAGAACCTGCGCTGGATGGTTGGCCAACCGATTCGGCTGACCTTGCGTTGGGCCAGAAATGGCTACCAGCGTCCGGCCAACGATCCGTTGCAGCCGAGCCTGGTGGTGCGGGATCTGGAAGCGGGCTGGGAGTACAGCGGGCCGTGGTCGTTATTACGCATGATGCGTTCGCACGTGTCGGTGCAGCGCCAGCCGAACATGGACTACACGGACTTTCCGTTGACCTTGCGCCTGCCCGTGACGACGCAGGCCAGCACCACCACCGCCGAGCAAACCCTGATGTTTGTGCGCCTGTCGTTGATGACCCAGGGCTCGAAATTGCCGCTGTCCATTCAGCCCTTGCCAACCCGTGCCCCACGCTCACCGTTCATGGTGACGAGATCGACCGCGGGCATTGAGGCCCATGACATCGAATCGGATAAGGAGGGCCTGTGAATCAACCTTCAACGCCGTTGCCGGAACTGATCAGCCAACTGCTCGAACCGATCAGCGAGCAGGCGCCCTGTGGTCAGGATCTGCGTTATGAGCCCGAGTTCGACCGGTTGCGCGAACTGCGCCGCGAGGACGACACCAGTTTGCCCACGGGGGTGTGGCAGTCGTCGATCAAACGCGCCCAATGGCCGGAACTGGAAAAACTGACCACCAGCCTGCTGCTTGAACGCAGCAAGGATTTGATGCTCAGCGCCTGGTTGGGTGAGGCCTGGCTGCATCAGGATGGGCTTGAAGGCTTGCCGGGCAGCTTGGCGCTGGTGGCCGGGTTATGTGAGCGCTATCCCGAGCACCTGCACCCACAGGCTGAGGACGGCGATCAGTCATGGCGGGTGATTCCGCTCGAATGGCTGGCTCGACGCTACGCTGAAGTGTTGCTGACCCGAGTGCCGGTGTTCGAGCCGCGCAACAACGAGTTCGATGGCTTCTGTCTGGATGCCTGGCGTCGGTTGCAGCTGCAACAGGTGCAGGCCAGCGACAGTAAAACGGCGAAGACCTCGGCGGAGAACGCGCGTAACGAACAGAAAAAACTCACCGAACAGATTCGCGCCACCCCGTTGTCATTCTGGTTGCGCAGCCAGGGCACGTTGCTGCTCAGCCAGCAGCACCTGCAACGCCTGGAGGTGTGGAGCGACGCTTATCTCGGCAATCAGGCCCCAGGCTTCAAAGCGCTGCAGGATGTGATCGAAGCATTGTTGACGCTGGTTCAGGAGTTCATCGCCATGCATCCACGAAAACCGACCCCGGCGCCTGTCGAAACTCCAGCGGTGGTTGCATCGAGCCCGGCCGACGTGCCGCCCGTCATTGCGGCGCCTCAGGTGTTCAGCGAGCCGGCGAATCGTGAAGAGGCGTACCGGCAATTGCTGTTGATCGCCGAGTACCTGGCGCGCACCGAACCCCACAGCCCGGTGCCCTATTTGATCAAACGGGGGGTGGAGTGGGGCAACAAGCCCCTGAGCGAGCTGCTTGGCGAACTGATCAGCGCCGATGCCGAATCCCGGCGACTCTGGACGCTGTTGGGCGTCCTTTAGTGATTGTGCTGGGTGGCTGCAGACGGCGGCGGTAAAGCAATGGGGGTCAGTACCGGTTGACCGGAAAAAAACGCCGTCAGGTTTTTGCCGACCAGTTCCACGGTGCCTTGGGTGGCTTCCGGGGACAATCCAGCGACATGCGGGGTCAGAATCACGTTGGCCAGTCCCTTGAGGGCGTCCGGCACCTGGGGTTCGTTATCGAAGACATCCAGCGCGGCGCCGGCGATCCGTCGTTGTTCCAGCGCGCTGATCAGGTCTGCCGTGACGATCACGCTGGCCCGCGCGATGTTGACGATAAATCCGTTGGGCCCTAAAGCGTCGAGTACCTGCCTGTTGATCAAGTGCTGGGTACCGAGCCCGCCGGGTGCGGCAATGATCAGAAAGTCCGAGTGGCGTGCCAGGTCGGCCGGCGTGGAGCAGAAGCTGTAGGGCACGTCGCTGCGATGCTGGCGGTTGTGGTAACTCACGCTCATGTCGAAGCCGTTGGCGGCACGTTTGGCGATAGCGATGCCAACGGCCCCAAGGCCGAGGATGCCCAGGCGTTTGCCGGCCAGGGAAGGGCGCATGATTTTCGGCCATTCGCCCCGACGCACGGCGGCATCGGCCCGAGGAATATCGCGCACCAGTGCCAGCAGCAATGCCATGGCGTGGTCGGCGACGGAAGAGGCATTGACGCCTGCGCCGTTGGTGACGGTGATACCGCGGTCGGCGGCGGCTTGCAGGTCGACGTGCTCGTACCCGGCGCCGATCACGCAGATGATCTTGAGGTTGGGCAGGGCGGCCATTTCATTGGCGTGCAGGCCCAACGGACCGCGCGTCAGCACTGCATCGATCTGACTGCCCTGTCGGGCAATGGCGGCGGCGCGCTCGGCCGGGGTTGGGGCCAGGATCAGATGAAACCCCTGATGTTCGAGGATCGGCAGGTATTCATTGATGGTTTCAACCAGTACCAGAACAGTTGCGGTCATGCTGGGCTCCTGCGGGCAGCGGAATGTCGGGGGGCTCGAACGTCGCTTCAGATTGCTGACTCCAGAGCGGTTTGGCAATGGCCAGGGTTTTTGGCTCCCGGTGTCGGAGCTGGAGAAGCCTGCGATCCTTCTAATGACAACACTAGATCATTTGTCCGCGATTCGTAGGAGCGAGGCTTGCCCGCGAAGAACGATTACTCGGTATTCCTGATGGACCGAGGCGACTGGTTCGCGGGCAAGCCTCGCTCCTACGGGGGAGCGCGTGTTTCGCCACCTGCATCTGATCCGCATAACCATTCCTCAGCTAAGTCTTTGCTTCTGCTCATTAATCCCGGACAATCGCGCCCCTGTTTCGGCCAGGGCGCTGCCTGTCGGGTTTTTCCGACTCGTCCTGACCGGGTAGCAAGTGACCGGAAAGCGGAGATCCGAGCGGATGAATGATCAGGCCAATAGCGTCGACGAACGCTATGTAGCGGCGACACCAGCGACTCTCGAAAGCTGGAATCGCCATGACACCACCTGGATGTTGGGCCTGTTTGGCACGGCAATCGGGGCCGGTACCCTGTTTTTGCCGATCAACGCGGGGCTGGGCGGCTTCTGGCCGCTGCTGATCCTGGCAGTGCTGGCGTTCCCCATGACGTTTTACGCACACCGTGGCCTGACCCGCTTTGTGTTATCCGGCCGCGAAGGCGCCGACATCACTGAAGTGGTGGAAGAACACTTCGGCATCAAGGCCGGCGCGTTGATCACGTTGCTGTACTTCTTCGCGATCTTCCCGATCCTGCTGATCTATAGCGTGGCCCTGACCAACACCGTGGGCAGTTTCCTCGAACATCAACTGCACATCATGCCGCCGCCGCGCGCCGTGCTGTCGTTCGTGCTGATTCTCGGCCTGCTGGCAGTGGTGCGTTGCGGTGAGCAGGTGATCGTCAAGGCCATGAGCCTGATGGTGTATCCGTTCATCGTCGCGCTGCTGTTTTTGGCGGTGTTCCTGGTGCCGCACTGGAATGGCGGCATCCTCAGCACCGCGACCACGCTGCCTGAGTCGTCGGCGCTGCTGCACACCTTGTGGCTGGCGATTCCGGTGATGGTGTTCTCGTTCAACCATTCGCCAATCATCTCGGCGTTCGCGGTGGACCAGAAGCGTCGCTACGGTGGTCACGCCGAAGAGCGCAGCTCGCAGATCCTGTCCCGCGCCCACCTCTTGATGGTGGTGATGGTGCTGTTTTTCGTCTTCAGCTGCGTGCTGACCCTGTCGCCGGCGCAACTGGCGGAAGCCAAGGCGCAGAACCTGTCGATCCTGTCGTACCTGGCCAACCACTTCAGCAACCCGACCATCGCCTTCGCGGCGCCGTTGATTGCCTTCGTGGCTATTTCCAAGTCTTTCCTGGGCCACTACATCGGCGCCAGCGAAGGCTTGAAGGGCCTGATCGTCAAGAGCGGCAAACGCCCGGCACCGAAGACGCTCGACCGCATGACTGCGGCGTTCATGTTGGTGGTCTGCTGGATCGTTGCCACGCTGAACCCGAGCATTCTCGGCATGATCGAAACCCTCGGTGGCCCGATCATCGCGGCGATCCTGTTCCTGATGCCGATGTACGCGATCCGCAAGGTTCCGGCGATGGCGCGCTTTCGTGGTCAAGCCTCTAACGTCTTCGTGACGGCGGTGGGCCTGGTGGCGATTTCGGCGTTGATCTACTCCCTGACAGCCTGACATATCCCCCGTAGGAGCGAGGCTTGCCCGCGAAGAACGATGACGCGGTCCTGCAGTTTGTCCGTGTGATGGCTTTCGCGGGCAAGCCTCGCTCCTACAGGTTTTTGTGGGGCATAAAAAAACGCCGCTCATCTCACGATGGGCGGCGTTTTTTATTGCGTTGCAGCGTTAGGCTTGAACGACCGGGATGTTGGCGTTCGCAGCAGCTTCACGGAACTCGGCGATCTGGTCGAAGGACAGGTAGCGGTAAACATCGGCCGCCATGCTGTCGATCTTGCCAGCGTATTCCATGTACTCCTCGACGGTCGGCAGGCGACCCAGGATGGACGCAACGGACGCCAGCTCGGCCGAAGCCAGGTAGACGTTCGCGCCGTCACCCAGACGGTTCGGGAAGTTACGGGTCGACGTCGACACAACAGTCGAGTTCGGCTCTACACGTGCCTGGTTACCCATGCACAGTGAGCAGCCTGGCATTTCCATGCGTGCGCCGGCCTTGCCGTAGATGCCGTAGTAGCCTTCTTCGGTCAGCTGGTGAGCGTCCATTTTGGTCGGCGGCGACAACCACAGACGGGTTGGCAGCTGACCCTTGACCTGTTCCAGCAACTTGCCGGCAGCGCGGAAGTGACCGATGTTGGTCATGCACGAACCGATGAACACTTCGTCGATCTTCTCGCCAGCAACGCTGGACAGCAGACGGGCGTCGTCCGGATCGTTTGGCGCGCAGAGCACAGGCTCCTTGATGTCGGCCAGGTCGATTTCGATGACTTCAGCGTATTCGGCGTCAGCATCGGCAACCATCAACTCAGGGTTGGCGATCCAGGCTTCCATCGCTTGGGCACGACGTTCCAGGGTACGCACATCACCGTAGCCTTCACCGATCATCCAGCGCAGCAGGGTGATGTTCGATTGCAGGTACTCGGTGATCGACTCTTTCGACAGCTTGATGGTGCAACCGGCAGCCGAACGTTCGGCCGAGGCGTCGGACAGCTCGAAAGCCTGTTCGATGCTCAGGTTGTCCAGGCCTTCGATTTCCAGGATGCGGCCGGAGAAGGCGTTCTTCTTGCCTTTCTTCTCGACGGTCAGCAGGCCAGCCTGAATCGCGAAGTATGGAATGGCGTGAACCAGGTCACGCAGGGTGACGCCCGGTTGCATTTCGCCTTTGAAGCGCACCAGGATCGATTCCGGCATGTCCAGCGGCATTACGCCGGTGGCAGCGGCGAATGCGACCAGACCGGAACCGGCCGGGAACGAAATGCCCATCGGGAAACGGGTGTGCGAGTCACCACCGGTACCGACGGTGTCCGGCAGCAGCATGCGGTTCAGCCAGCTGTGGATGATGCCGTCGCCCGGACGCAGGGAAACGCCGCCGCGGGTCATGATGAAGTCAGGCAGGGTGTGGTGGGTGGTCACGTCGATCGGCTTTGGATAAGCCGCGGTGTGGCAGAACGACTGCATCACCAGATCAGCGGAGAAGCCCAGGCACGCCAGGTCTTTCAGTTCGTCACGGGTCATCGGACCGGTGGTGTCCTGGGAACCGACGGTGGTCATCTTCGGTTCGCAGTAGGTGCCTGGACGCACACCGGCTACGCCGCATGCCTTGCCGACCATTTTCTGCGCCAGGGTGAAACCCTTGGTGCTTTCGATCGGGGCATCCGGTTTCTTGAACAGGTCGAACGCTGGCAGACCCAGTTCGGCGCGAGCCTTGTCGGTCAGGCCACGGCCGATGATCAGCGGAATACGACCGCCGGCACGGACTTCGTCCAACAGCACCGGGGTCTTCATTTCGAAGGTGGTGATGACTTCGTCGGTACCGTGCTTGCAGACTTTGCCAGCGTGCGGGTACAGGTCGATCACGTCGCCCATGTTGATGTTGGTTACATCGAATTCGATTGGCAGTGCGCCGGCATCTTCCATGGTGTTGTAGAAGATCGGAGCGATCTTGCTGCCGAAGCAGAAGCCGCCAGCACGCTTGTTCGGTACGAAAGGAACGTCGTCGCCGAAGAACCACAGCACCGAGTTGGTCGCCGATTTACGCGACGAACCGGTACCGACCACGTCACCGACGTAGGCGATCGGGAAGCCGCTATTGCGCATTTCTTCGATCTGCTTCATCGGACCGATGGAGCCTTGCACGTCCGGCACGATGCCGTCGCGAGCCATTTTCAGCATGGCCAGGGCGTGCAGCGGGATGTCCGGGCGGGACCAGGCATCAGGAGCAGGGGACAGGTCGTCGGTGTTGGTTTCGCCAGTCACCTTGAACACGCGCAGGCTGATCTTGTCGGCCAGCACAGGGCGATTCTTGAACCACTCGCCGTCGGCCCAGGATTGCAGAACGCCTTTGGCGTGAACGTTGCCGTTCTTGGCGCGTTCAGCAACATCGTGGAAAGCATCGAACATCAGCAGGGTGTGCTTGAGTTCTTCGGCGGCCACTGGTGCCAGTTCGGCGTCGTCCAGCAGATTGACCAGCGTCACGATGTTGTAGCCGCCCTGCATGGTGCCGAGCAGTTCAACAGCGCGTTTCTTGTCGATCAGAGGGGATTTGGCTTCGCCTTTGGCGAGGGCAGAGAGGAAACCGGCCTTTACATAGGCCGCTTCGTCCACGCCTGGCGGAACGCGATTGGTGATCAGGTCAACGAGGAAAGCTTCTTCGCCAGCCGGGGGATTCTTCAGCAGCTCGACCAGGCCTGCAGTTTGTTCGGCGTTAAGCGGCTGGGGAACGATACCCAGTGCTGCACGCTCTTCGATATGTTTGCGGTAGGCTTCAAGCACAGTTATTACCCTCATCAGTGGTCCCAAATGGGTGTCCGGGACGCTCATCCCGAAATTGCCGTACTCATGCGCTGCGTGGCGTTGTGGGCCGCTTAGCCAGAATTACCGGCAATTCCTTACAGAAGCTGCTTTCAAAGTTTTACGCCTGCAGAACGGGGAGCTGATGAGGGTTGGCGTCAGGTTTTTCACCGCTGAAAAACCCTTCGCCAACACCGCTCTGAAGGAACGACTGTGCTCGTGACGCTTTGAAAACAGCTTCTAACGGACATTGGCGCCTTAAAAGGCTGGCTGATTCTACGGCAAAAAAAAATTAAAGGTAAGTTAGCCCCAAAATTTTGAGGGGTGATGAATGTTAGACAAAGGGCTAACATGCCGACCTGTTCTGCTTTCCCGTGTTTTGCCTACCTATGCCCAATCAGACCATCAAGACCCCCTGCGTCGGCCTCTGCTCCACTGTTTACGGTGACCTGGTGTGCCGTGGCTGCAAGCGTTTCCACCATGAAGTGATTCACTGGAACGGTTACAACGAGGAAGAAAAACGCGCGGTGTGGCTGCGTCTTGAGCAACTGTTATCGCAAGTGATGGCCAGCAAGGTGGAAATTTTCGACCCCGCCTTGCTGCGTCTGCAACTGGAGCAGCGCAAGATCCGCTTTGTGCCGCATCAGTCGGAATATTGCTGGGCTTATCAGCTGATCGCCCGGGGCGCGCGGGTCATCAACAATCTGGAAGCCTACGGGATGGTGCTGCTGCCGGAGTTTCGCGACTGGAACCTGCCGGAACTGCGCGATGCCATTGATCGGGAATTTTTTCTGCTCTCGGAAGCGCATTACCAGCGCTACATTGCGCCTGGTTTCCTCAAAGACGCCTTCGGCGCCTAAAAGCATCGCGAGCAGGCTCGCTCCCACAGGGGATTTGTGAACGACACAGATCCAATGTGGGAGCGAGGCTGCTC
>NZ_AKJK01000056.1 GCF_000282375.1 Pseudomonas sp. GM50 | reverse complement strand
CGGGGACTCCCTCGCCACAAGTTGCCGGACCTCGAAGCCAGTGCTAGGTTTAGCCCACAGCCCGTGTAGCTCAGCCGGTAGAGCAGCGCACTCGTAACGCGAAGGTCGCAGGTTCGATTCCTGTCTCGGGCACCACTTCTCGCTTATTTCACCTTTCTGCTCAGATCCTCGACGGTGCGCTTGAGTTGATCCATCGCGCGATCCTGATCGCTGATCTCCCGTTTGAGACTGGAGATTTCGCTGTTACTTGAGCTTGAGCTGGAGCCGCTGTTGCGCTTTAGCTCTTCCACTTGCTTGCCAAGGTTGTTCAGATCGCGCTCCTGCTCATTGACCGTGCGCTTGAGATCGTCAATCTCCTTGCTGCTGGAGTTTGAGCTGGAACCGCTGTTGCGTTTGAGTTCTTCGATCTGACGGGCCTGCTCGCTGATGGTGCGCTTCTGGCTTTCCAGTTCGGAGGCATTGGCCTTCACGGTTTTTTGCAGGCTTTCCAGATCATCGATGCTGACGCTGGTTCTGACGAGCGTGTCCTTGCCGAATGAATTGTGGAGGGCGGAGATTTTGTCGGAGTACAACGCAGGGTCAGAGGTGACTTCGACAGCCGCTTGAGCGGCACTGGCCAATGTCAGACTGCCGAGCAGCAGGGTAGCGGTCGCAAGCTGGGTAGACAAAAGCTTCGAAAAACTGCGCATCACTGGGTTCCTTGTGACGTGCCGATATGGCACATCGCTATGACTTTGGATTTCGACTTACGTTCCCAAGGCCTCTCGCACCTTATGCACGTGGCTTTTTATGGGATAGATGTAAAGACCCGTGTAAATCATCGACAAAACGTCCTATATTCGTTGTCTGCATGAGCATCGCCCAGCAGTTTTCAGATGATCCCGAATGGTTCTGAAGGCCAGACAAACCGGGCTTCAAACGGTTTTTTGCGTCAGAGAGATCCTTGATGATCCAGATCCATCTTCCATTCCCCAGATCAGCGAGAACGCCATGACCGTTAAAGAATTGACCCAAGAAGCCAGACACGAAGAAGCCCTGAAAAAGTACGCGCTAGACGCGCACGAGTTGATGGAAGAGATCAAGGACTTGCCCGCCGACGATCAGAAAGACCAGATTCAGTGGGCGTTCGAGGATGAGGCTGAAGCTCAGGGCTTGCAGCCGTGGGAGCTGACGCTCAAGTACACCTCAAGCCCGGAAGAGTACGAGGCTGCGCGCCTGGCGCTGCACAAGGAGGCGGCCGAGGTATTGGGCGTCGAGTGGGAAGAGTACTGCGAGATGAACAATCTGGTGGTCTAAAAAAAATGCCAGCCTTCATCAGGCTGGCATTTTTTATATCAAAGGCGTGATCAGAGACTCAGTCGCATCGACAGGTCCACAGCCTTCACATCCTTGGTCATCGCACCAATCGAAATATAATCCACCCCGGTTTCGGCAATTGGCAGCAACGTGCTTTCGTTGATACCGCCGCTAGCCTCCAGTTTTGCCTTGCCGGCGTTCAGGCGCACGGCTTCGCGCATGTCATCCAGGCTCAGTTCATCGAGCATGATGATGTCGGCACCCGCCGCCAGTGCTTCCTTCAGCTCCGCCAGGTTTTCCACTTCGATCTCTACCGGTTTGCCCGGGGCGATCTTGTGTGCGGCATTGATAGCCTCAGGAATGCCACCGCAGGCAGCGATATGGTTTTCCTTGATCAGGAAGGCGTCATACAGGCCGATGCGGTGATTGTGGCAACCGCCGCAGGTCACGGCGTATTTCTGGGCCAGGCGCAGCCCCGGCAGGGTTTTGCGGGTATCAAGCAACTTCACCTGGGTCTCGGCGACGAAATCGGCCAGGTACTGCGCGCGAGTGGCCACGCCGGACAGCAATTGCAGGAAATTAAGAGCACTGCGTTCACCCGTCAGCAGCGAGCGCGCCGGGCCTTCGAGATGGAAAAGCACCTGATTGGGTTTCACCCGTTCGCCGTCGGCTACCTGCCAGTGCACTGCAACCCGCGGATCCAGCTGCCGAAACACAGCATCGACCCAAGCCGTGCCGCTGATGACGGCGGCGTCACGAGTGATGATGGTGGCTTTGGCCAGGCGTTCGGCCGGGATCAGTTGCGCGGTGATGTCGCCGCTGCCGATGTCCTCGAGCAACGCACGGCGCACGTTGGCTTCGATTTCGGCGGTCAAATCGGCGAGACGTAGATTCGGCATAACGGGCTCCACAAACAAAGTGGCCCGATTATAGGGCCATGGTGCGAGGCAACCCAAGGCGTCAACGTCCATTCCATCGTTCGCCAACCTGCATTTGGTCGATTCGCCCGAGCAATCGGTGTTAAGCAAGGGGCTCTCATATACGTCTATTTCTTGGGGACGGGCAGAGTCTGCTGGCACAAGGAGAGTCTTTTGCAGATAATTCGCCTTTCATTTGACGTCATAGCTTTGACGTAACTTTGGATTCCTTATTATTGAATGACAACGGGTGATGACTGTCCCCGTTGAGCGTCGGCGGTATGGCCTGCGTGCTCGATCTTTCTTACCGAACCGAAGAATCACCGTTTCAGGAGGCTTGGATGCACAACGACGGGAATGTAGTGCCTTTGCACAAGGCCGCTACCGACCAGGCGACTCACTCGCCGCTCGCCCGCCTGCCCGTGATTCTGCTTCAGGTTCGCGACAAGGCCGCTCAACAGCTCAAGCAAGGTTTGCAGGAGCTGTTCGATAACGCCGACGACACCCTGTTCGAAATGGCCGACCGGGCCCGAAACAATGTCGAGCAAAACATCTTCTTCGAGGCCATGCGCGATTTGCGCCTCAAGCGCAAAAGCATCGAACGTGGATTTCTCGAGCAATTCTTCGAGGCCTTCGTCAGCCTCGCGCAGTACGACATTTCTCAAGCTGCCTTGCCCCGGGCATTGGTTTTCGATGCCTCGGCGTCGTTACCCAGCGACGACATGGAGCGCAACGTGGCGGTGGAGGCCATGGTCGGCAAAGTGTTGAACCGCGACGGTTTCGCCCTCGACCAGCTTACCGCCCGACTCAGCACGCTGCTGAGCAAGACGCTGGTCGAACAGCACAACCCCTTGGGGCCGACGCTGCTCTGCGAGTATTTCTTGCAGGCTGGACGCAATCTGGGCATGGAGATCAAGGTCAAGCTGATCATCCTCAAGCTGTTCGAACGCTATGTGCTCAGCAATGCTGATCAGCTCTACGCCGAAGCCAATCAACTGCTGATCGCCACCGGTGTGCTGCCGGACCTCAAGCCCGCCCCGGCGCGGCGTGCCACCGATCGGGCGGCTGCGAGCGTTTGTGCTGACCCCGCCGAAACAGGCATGCGCACTGGTAATACGCAGATTGACGATGGCGTGCAGGAAGTCTTCGCCGCATTGCAGGAGTTGCTGTTCCATGTGCGTGGCAGCGTTGCGCCGACCCTGGAAGTCAGTGCCCAGACCCAGCCCATTTCAACTCGCGACCTGCTGCGTCTGCTCTCGCACTTGCAGCAATACGTGCCGGCGCTGGCGGCTCAGGATGACTTCGATCTGCGTAACCAGCTCGAACAACTGCTGACCCGCGTTAGCGTCAAAAGCGGCAAGTCGCGCGTGGTGGGGGTGGCCGACGAAGACGTGATCAACCTGATCGCCATGCTCTTCGAATGCATCCTCGATGACCGTAACCTGCCGGACTCCCTCAAGGCGCTGATAGGCCGTTTGCAGATCCCGATGCTGAAAGTCGCGGTGCTCGACAAGAGCTTTTTCAGCCGCAGCAGCCATCCGGCCCGGCGTTTACTCAACGAAATCGCCGCTGCGGCCATGGGTTGGGGCGAGTGCGATGACCATGCGCGCGGCAGCCTGTACCTGCGCATCGAGCAAGTGGTGCAGCGCTTGTTGAACGACTTTGTCGATGACCCGGCGATCTTTTCCGAATTGCTGGCGGATTTTCTCGCCTTCACCAGTGATGAGCGCCGTCGCAGCGAATTACTCGAGCAGCGCACCCGTGACGCCGAAGAAGGCCGCGCCAGGACCGAATTGGCGCGTCAGCGCGTCGAGCAGGCGCTGAACCAGGCGTTGATGGGTAAGGTGCTGCCGCACCGCGTGGTGGCGTTTGTCCAGGAGGCCTGGAGCAAAGTGTTGTTACTGACCTGCCTCAAGCACGGTGATCAATCCGCCGAATGGCACGCCGATGTGCAGACCATGGCGCAATTGATCTGGAGCGTGCAGCGCCATGACGAAGCCGACGCGAGCCTGCGCTTGTTGGCGCTGGTGCCGGGATTGCTCAAGTCGTTGCGCGATGGGTTGAACAGCTCGGCATTCGACCCGTTCGCCACCAGTGAGTTTTTCAGTGAGCTGGAAGCCTTGCACGTTCAGCTGTTCGAACGCCCGAGCCAGAAAAACACGGTTGTTGACGCACTGATGATGGTCGAAGTGCAGCAGCAAATCGTGCTTCGCACCGCAGACGAAGGCCCGGTCGAAACGGCATCGATGCGTTTGCCGGAGGACGATGTTGCTCTGCTTCAGGTCGATCAGCTACACCTGGGCTGCTGGGTCGAGTTTCAGGAAGACGAGGAAAACACCCTGCGCTGCAAGCTGGCGGCGATCATTGAAGCCACCGGCAAGTACATCTTCGTCAACCGTACCGGGATGAAAGTGCTGGAGCATAGCCGTACCGGTCTGGCCCTGGAGTTCCGGCGTGGCGCGGTGCGAACGCTGGACGACACCTTGCTGTTCGACCGGGCGCTGGAGTCGGTGCTGGGCAACCTGCGGCGTCTCAATCACGGCAAGTGATCGCGCACCGAGGGTCTATCGCGGCATACTGGGCACCAACACAGTCGTCGTTGAAGGAGCCTGTATGCAGTTGGACCCCGCGAGCGGTTGGTGTCAGGGCGTGCGCATATGCCCCTCGCCCAACTTCAATGCGCGCCCCGAGGGCGAAATTTCCCTGCTGGTGATCCACAACATCAGTCTGCCGCCAGCGCAGTTTCTGACCGGCAAGGTGCAGGAATTTTTCCAGAATCGTCTGGATGTCACGGAACATCCCTACTTTGCAGGGATCGCCGACCTGCGGGTGTCTGCACACTTTCTGATTGAACGTGACGGCACCGTCACTCAGTTTGTCTCTTGTCTTGAGCGCGCCTGGCACGCTGGCGTCTCGTGTTTCGAAGGACGGGATACCTGTAACGATTTTTCCGTGGGCATCGAGCTCGAAGGCACGGATGATCTGCCGTTCACCGACGCCCAATATCAAGCGTTGACGGCCCTGACGCGACAGCTGCAAAGCGCCTTCACGGGTATCACCGCACAACGCATTTGCGGGCATAGCGACATCGCACCCGGGCGCAAGACTGATCCGGGACCGGCGTTTGACTGGGCACGCTATCGCGCGTCTCTGGCAAAAGCTGCTCTGGAAAAAAAGGAGTAACAATGAGTTTTCTGGTGCTGCTGTTGGCGGTGTGGATCGAGAAGTTCTCGGCCCTGCGCTATCGGGTTCAACGTGATGGCGGTTGGGTGCGCGAGCTGCACAAGCTTGAAGCCAACCCACGCATGACAAACCGTCCGTGGCTGATACTGGCGGTGCTGGTGTTGTTGCCGGTGGCGCTACTGTGTTTGCTGTTGGTGGTGCTGGAGCCGGTAGCCTACGGTTTGCTGGCGTTACCGGTGCACTTGCTGGTGGTGATTTACAGTCTGGGCCGAGGTGATCTGCTGGCCGGCCTCGGGCCGTTTCGCGATGCCTGGCGCCGGGAAGACCTGCAAGCCGCTGCCCATGTGGCCAAACGCGATCTGAATATTTGCGCTGACAGTGGCGAGCAACTGCTGGAGCGAGTTGAAGGGCATCTGCTGTGGCAGGCCTATCAGAGCTTTTTCGCGGTGATTTTCTGGTACTTCCTGCTGGGCCCGGTTGCCGCGTTGAGTTATCGACTGCTGGCGCTGGCCGAGGAGCACGGGCAGAACCCGGCCGTGGTCGAGCGAGCGGCACAGCTGCGTCATGCGTTCGATTGGGTACCGGTGCGCCTGCTGGCGGCCAGCTTCGCGTTGGTCGGCAACTTTGTCGCGGTCGGCCGGGTAATGCTGAACGAGCTGCTGAACTGGAACATCAGCGCAGCTCAACTGATTGAGAAGGTCGGGTTGGTGGCCGGTGAAATTCCGGCGCCGGTGGTCGGGCCGGACGGCATCAACAGCCTGGACCGGATCTGGGAATTGCTGCTACGCGCGGCAGTGCTTTGGTATGCCGGGTTTGCGTTGTGGACGGTTTTGTCCTAACTCGAATCTACTGCGAAAGCTATTGTGGCTAAGGGCATGCCTGTGGTCAGGAGGCTTTCCTGTGGCGAGGGGGCTTGCCCCCGTTGGGTCGCGAAGCGGCCCCCAGCGTCCGTTCAGACAGATCGAGTTATCCGGATTTACGACTGCTTCGCAGCCGAACGGGGGCAAGCCCCCTCGCCACAGGGGGCTCATCCGCTCCAACAACGGTTCCCCGTCGTTAACCTTAAGTTACAAAACCTTCCTCCGATTTAGGCTATATAGAGATAGCGCCAATAGTGGCTATCTGCTGTCTCTGCGCGCCTGCCATAAAAATAAGAAATCAAAGGGAGACTTCACAGTGAAGAGCTTGCTCTATCCCGCCGTCGCGCTGATGAACCGCCTGAGCTTCGGCATGAAGTTCAGCCTGATCAGCGTGCTGTTCCTCGTGCCGATGCTGGTGACCAACTTCTATCTGGTGCGCGATTCCTATCGCGAATTCCAGGGCACCCGGGTCGAGCTGCAGAGCCTCGACCTGCTGGGCAGCGGCCTGAGCCTGCGCCGGGATCTGGAAACCCTGAACAACCTGGTGCAGATCAACGTTACCCTTGGCCAGTCCGGCAAGGCCGGTCATGTCGAGTCGAACATCAGCGCCCTGGAGCAAAGCGTGCTGACCCGTTTGCAAGGGCTGGCGGCGATGACCACTGACCCGGAACAAATCACCTTTTTCGATGGCAAACGCGATGAAATGATCGCCGCGTTCAAGGCCCAGCAAACGGAAACCTCCCTGCAAAGCAAAAGTGCGCTGATCGGCAAATTGCTCGGCAACGCGCAGATTTTCAGCCAGGTCATTGCCAGCCAGGCCGGCCTGAGCCGCGACAGTCAGAGCGACATGCGTCAGCTGAGCGAGCTCATTACCAACGTTACGCCAGCCGTCACCCAGACGCTCGGCGAAGGCCGGGCGATGGGTTCTTACTCGTTGGGGCAAGGCTTTCTCAATTCGTCGTCGAGCACCCGGTTCGATGAATTGCTGGCGCAGATCGAAAAGCTTCAAGCCGAATACGGTCTGAAATTGCAGGATGCTCTGGGCTCCAGTAAAGCAGCGCACGAAACCCTGGCCACTCAGGCCGAAAGCAGCAAGGCGTCTCTGAAAAAGGCCAGTGAACTGTTCGAAGAACAGGTGGTGATGGCTGACACCCTCGATGCACCGTGGCAGGCCTTTTACGATCAGGTCACGGGCCTGATCGACCAGACTTACCAACTCAATGAAGCCACCCTGAAGTTTCTCGGTACCCAGTTGCAGCAGCGGCTGGAGCAGCATCGCACCCATATGATCTTGCAGGCGGTGGCATTGGCGGTGGTGTTTGTGTTGATTTTTTACCTCTACGGCGGTTTCTACGCTTCAACCCGCACCACCCTCAAGCGTCTTGGCGCGGTGATGGACAAGGTGGCGGCCGGGGACATGACCGTGACCTTCAGCGCCAACAGCCGCGATGAACTGGGCGAGTTGGGTGAGGTATTCACCGGCACCGTGAAGAAGATCCATGACCTGATCGAGCGCGTGGGCCAAACCGTCAGTGAAGTCGAGCGTCAGGCCGGCCAGGTCGAGAACGTGTCCGCCCAGAGCAATCAGGCGGTAGCGGGGCAGCGTACGCAGATCGAGCAGGTCGCCACCGCGATGAACCAGATGTCAGCCACGTCTCTGGAGGTGGCGCGCAGTGCCGCGGCGGCCGTCAGCAGCGCCCACAGCGTCAACGACGAGACCATCAGCGGTCGCGGTCTGGTGGAGTCCCAGCAGGGCAGCATCGCTGCACTGGCCAGTGAGATCGATCAGTCGGTGCGGGTGATCAATCAACTGGCCAGCGATAGCCAATCTATCAGTCGTGTGCTGGAAGTGATCAAAAGCATCGCCGAACAGACCAACTTGCTGGCGCTCAATGCGGCCATCGAAGCCGCGCGTGCCGGCGAGCAGGGCCGTGGTTTTGCGGTGGTGGCGGACGAGGTCCGGACCCTGGCCAAGCGCACCCAGCAATCGACCGAAGAAATCGAGCAGATGATTGCCAAGCTGCACAGCGGTGTCGGGGCGGCGGTCAAGGCGATGGGCACCAGCCATCAGATGGCCAACGGCACGGTCGGGCAGTCGGAAAAGGTCCAGCAGGCGCTGGAAAACATCCTCGGCGCCGTCGGCATGATCGTCGATCAGAACCAGCAGATCGCCGCCGCGGTTGAGCAGCAGACCGCCGTGGCTCACGACATCGACCAGAACATCGTCGAGATCAACCGTGCCGGTGAGCGCACCGCTGACGGCGCGCACCAGACCGAAAATGCCAGCCGAGCGTTGTCGGCGCAGGTGGTGGAGCTCAAGCAATTGATCAGCGCGTTCCGGGTTTAAAAATCACCGCGAAACAAATGTGGGAGCGGGTTCTGTGGCGAGGGGGCTTGCCCCCGTTGGGTCGCGAAGCGGCCCCCGGCGCCCGTCCAGACAGACCAAGTTGTCCGGACTTACGACTGCTTCGCAGCCGAACGGGGCGATGCGGCGTTCCGACAAGCCCCCTCGCCACAAAAGCCCACAGGTATTGCGTGAATCAACGGATTACCAGTTAAACAACTCGCACGCATTGGCCGTGCTGACAGCAGCCAGTTGTTCGGGGCTGATTGCCATGAGGGCGGCGAGTGCCGCGCAGATCGCTGGCAAATGAGCCGGGCTATTACGTTGGCCGGGGAACATGGCGGGCGCCATGTCCGGTGAGTCGGTTTCCAGTACCACCGATTCAAGGGGTAAACCGGCGAGCACACGGTGCATGCGCAGGGCCTGCGGCCAGGTCGCGGCGCCGCCGAGGCCGAGTTTGAAGCCGAGCTTGATGTATTCGCGAGCCTCTTCCTGGCTACCGGCGAAGGCGTGAATGATCCCCGCGCGCTTCAAGCGAAACCGTTTGAGCGTGGCAATCACCGCCGCATGGCTGCGTCGCACATGAATCAGCGCTGGTAGATTGAAGTCCGCCGCCAGTTGCAGTTGGGCGTCGAACAGCGTTTGTTGGCGTTCGCGATCCAGGGTTTCGATGAAGTAATCCAGACCGATCTCACCCACCGCGCATAGCTGTCGATGGCCCGCCAGACGCGTCAGCCAATCACCGAGTTCGGTCAGATCCTCAGGGCGATGGTCATCCAGATACACCGGGTGCAAACCGAACGCCGCATGCAGATCGGGATCGCTTTGCACCAGGTCCCAGACCCGCTGCCAATTGGCCTGATAAACCCCCAGCACCACCATCCGCCGCACGCCGAGGGCGCGGCTCTCGGCCAGCAGCGCCTGACGATCCACGTCGAAATCCGGGAAATCCAGATGAGTGTGGGTGTCGATCAGTTCCACGGCTCAGTCCTGATGAATACGCTGCTTGAAGGTCCGCGCGATGGCCTGCACGCCGGGTTGGTAATCGGCCTGTTCAATGGCCGCCAACGCCAGTTGCAAAGCTTTGTCGGCGATCAGCTGATGCTGCTGGGACATGGCGTTGACCGGCAGAGGCAGGAAGTCCAGCAACTGCGTATCACCGAAGGTGCCCAGTCGTAGCGGGCGGGTCTTCAGCGGGAAGTCGTGCAAGGCATCGAACACGCCCTGAAGCAGCACGTAGGAGGTGGTCACCAGCGCATCCGGCAAATGACCCAGACGCTGTAACAACTCTTCCATCAATTGTTTGCCGCACTCACGGCTGAACGACTCGCCGTGTTCGATCAGCGCCTCGCCTTTGAAGCCGTTCAGCGCTTCCTTGAAACCTGCGGCCCGCTCCTGGCTGATGCTTAATTCAGGACGGGCACCGATCAGCGCGATCTGCTTGGGCAACGGGTCCAGCAGGCTGCGGGTAAGCTGCAGGCTGGCTTCGCGGTCGTCGCTGATCACCGAGCAAAAGTACTCAGGCGCCATCACCCGGTCGATGGCGATAATCGGAATGCCTTTGGCCTGCAACTGCCGATAACTGTCGTCGCCGGCCGGCAGGCAACTGGCGACGATCAGCGCATCGCAGCGTCGGGCGCGGAACAGTTGCAGCAATTGCCGTTCACTGTCTGGCGCATCATCGGAGCTGGCGATCAGCAACTGATAGCCGCGAGCCCGGGCGCCTTGTTCCAGCAGTTTGGCGATTCGTGCGTAACTGGGGTTTTCCAGGTCCGGCAGAATGAAGCCCAGGGTGCGGGTGTGCCGACTGCGCAGTCCAGCGGCCTGGGGATTGGGCGTGAAGCCATGCTGTTCGACCACCGCGCGCACGCGCTCGACGGTGGCGCTGCTGATACGTTGCTGTTCAGCCTTGCCATTGATGACATAACTGGCGGTGGTCACGGAGACGCCGGCCAACTGTGCAATATCACTGAGTTTCAACCCGGGTTTTCCTTTTTTGTTCGAGTTTGCCCCGACATTTTTGCCAATCCTACCCGATTCGGGCAGGCGACCATTGTCGCAGCACATCCGACAATTGGACTTCAAGGATGAGACATTATCGAGTAACGTGCCTAACATTCTAGATTAAACGTTTCAGCAGGCGTATTTTCTACGTTATAGGTCGCTTTGGACGGTTCTGCCGCGAAACCGCCAAAACTGCCCCTGAAAAGGCGCTCCCAAGGGCCTAAGCTGAATCAATCAAAACAATACCTGGCGTCACATGGCGCCAAAAAGGAGAAAGCATGCTCGAGCTCACCATAGAGCAGATATCCATGGGCCAGTCGGCTGTGGATAAAGCCACCGCCCTGCAATTACTCGCTGACCGACTCGTGACCGATGGCCTGGTGGCCGACGGCTACCTCGCGGGCTTGCAGGCCCGGGAAGCCCAGGGCTCGACCTTTCTCGGCCAAGGTATTGCCATCCCCCACGGCACCCCGCAAACCCGCGATCTGGTGTTTTCCACCGGCGTGCGGCTGATGCAGTTTCCTGACGGCGTGGACTGGGGGGATGGCCAGATCGTTTATCTGGCCATCGGTATCGCCGCCAAATCCGATGAACACCTGCGTCTGCTGCAATTGCTGACCCGCGCCCTCGGTGAAACCGATCTGGGCCAGGCCCTGCGTCGCGCCAGCACCGCCGAAGCCTTGCTGAAACTGCTGCAAGGCGCGCCGCAAGAATTGGCGCTGGACGCACAGATGATCGGCCTAGGTGTTTCCGCCGATGACTTCGAAGAACTGGTCTGGCGCGGTGCCCGTTTGCTGCGTCAGGCCGATTGTGTGAGCAACGGTTTTGCCGGTGTCTTGCAACAGGTCGACGCACTGCCGCTGGGCGATGGCCTGTGGTGGCTGCACAGCGAACAAACGGTGAAGCGTCCGGGCCTGGCATTCGTCACCCCGGATAAACCCATGCGCTACCTCGGTCAGCCGTTGAGCGGTCTGTTCTGCCTGGCCAGCCTCGGTGAAGCCCATCAGGCGCTGCTCGAACGCCTTTGCGCGTTGCTGATCGAAGGCCGGGGCCATGAATTGGGCCGTGCCACCAGCAGTCGCGCGGTGCTGGAAGTCCTCGGCGGTGAGGTGCCGGCGGATTGGCCAAGCGCACGCATTGCCCTGGCCAACGCCCACGGTTTACATGCGCGCCCGGCGAAGATCCTCGCGCAACTGGCGAAAAGTTTTGAAGGCGAAATTCGCGTGCGCATCGTCGACGGTCACGACAGCGCAGTGTCGGTGAAGAGTTTGAGCAAACTGCTCAGCCTCGGCGCCCGTCGTGGTCAGGTGCTGGAATTCATCGCCGAACCGACCATCGCCGCCGATGCCTTGCCCGCCTTGCTGGCGGCCATCGAAGAAGGCCTCGGCGAAGAAGTCGAGCCGCTGCCGGCAGTGAGCCAACATCGCGAAGTGATCGCCGATGTTGCCGAAGTACTGCTCGCACCGGCCTCCGGCAGTTTGATTCAGGCGATTGCTGCTGCCCCAGGGATTGCCATCGGCCCGGCGCATATTCAAGTGCTGCAAGTCATCGATTACCCGCTGCGCGGTGAGTCTGCCGCCATTGAGCGCGAACGTCTCAAGCAAGCGTTGGTGGATGTGCGTCGAGACATCGAAGGCCTGATCGAGCGCAGCAAGGCCAAAGCGATTCGCGAAATTTTCATCACCCACCAGGAAATGCTCGACGACCCGGAACTGACCGACGAAGTCGACACCCGTCTCAAGCAAGGCGAAAGCGCCGAGGCGGCGTGGATGGCGGTGATCGAAGCCGCCGCCAAACAGCAGGAATCGCTGCAGGACGCCTTGCTCGCCGAACGTGCCGCCGACTTGCGCGACATTGGCCGTCGGGTGCTGGCGCAATTGAGTGGCGTCGAAACGCCTGCCGAGCCTGCGCAACCGTACATTCTGGTGATGGACGAAGTCGGCCCGTCCGACGTGGCACGTCTCGATCCGACGCGTGTCGCCGGCATCCTCACCGCTCGCGGTGGCGCCACCGCCCACAGCGCCATCGTCGCGCGAGCCCTCGGTATTCCAGCGCTGGTGGGCGCCGGTGCCGCCGTGTTGCTGCTGAAACCGGGCACGCCGCTGTTGATCGATGGTCAACGTGGTCGCCTGCACGTGGACGCTGATGCCGCCACCTTGCAGCGCGCCACCGAAGAGCGCGACACCCGCGAACTGCGCCTGATAGCCGCCGCCGAACAACGCCATCAACCCGCGCTGACCACCGATGGCCATGCGGTGGAAGTGTTCGCCAATATCGGTGAAAGCGCCGGCGTCACCAGCGCGGTGGAGCAGGGCGCCGAAGGCATTGGCCTGCTGCGTACCGAACTGATTTTCATGGCCCACTCGCAAGCGCCGGACGAGGCGACTCAGGAAGTCGAATACCGTCGTGTGCTCGATGGCCTGGCCGGTCGACCGCTGGTGGTGCGCACCCTCGACGTCGGTGGTGACAAACCGCTGCCGTACTGGCCGATCGCGAAAGAAGAAAACCCGTTCCTCGGCGTGCGTGGCATTCGCCTGACCCTGCAACGTCCGCAGGTGATGGAAGCGCAGTTGCGCGCCTTGTTGCGTGCGGCTGACAACCGGCCATTGCGGATCATGTTCCCGATGGTCGGCAGCGTCGATGAGTGGCGTCAGGCGCGGGACATGACCGAACGTCTGCGCCTGGAAATCCCGGTTGCGGACCTGCAATTGGGGATCATGATCGAAGTGCCGTCGGCCGCTTTGCTGGCGCCGGTGCTGGCCAAGGAAGTGGACTTCTTCAGCGTCGGCACCAACGACCTGACGCAATACACCCTGGCCATCGACCGTGGTCATCCGACCTTGTCGGCCCAGGCTGACGGCTTGCATCCGGCGGTGCTGCAACTGATCGACATCACCGTGCGTGCGGCTCATGCTCATGGCAAGTGGGTCGGCGTGTGCGGTGAACTGGCGGCCGATCCGCTGGCGGTACCGGTGCTGGTGGGCCTGGGTGTGGATGAGTTGAGCGTGTCGGGCCGCAGCATTGCCGAGGTCAAGGCGCGTATTCGTGAACTCAGCCTGACCCAGACTCAAACCCTTGCCCAACAGGCCCTGGCCGTGGGCAGCGCGAACGAAGTACGCGCATTAGTGGAGGCCCTGTAATGGCCAAGATCTTAACCCTGACCCTTAACCCGGCACTGGACCTCACCGTTCAATTGCCGCTACTTACCGCCGGTCAGGTCAATCGCAGCGACGAAATGCACACCCACGCCGCCGGCAAAGGGGTGAACGTGGCGCAGGTGCTGGCCGACCTCGGGCATCAGTTGACCGTCAGCGGTTTTCTCGGGGAAGACAACCTTCAGGCGTTCGAAACCCTGTTTGCCAAACGCGGTTTTACCGACGCGTTTGTCCGCGTCCCCGGCGAGACCCGCAGCAACATCAAACTGGCGGAAAGCGATGGGCGCATCACCGACATCAACGGCCCGGGGCCGAGGGTCAGTGAAGCGGCGCAGCAGGCCTTGCTCGATCGACTCGATCAGATTGCTCCAGGGCATGACGCGGTCGTCGTCGCTGGCAGTTTGCCTCGTGGGGTGAATCCTCAGTGGTTGCGGGAACTGATCCAACGCTTGAAAAAACGCGGCTTGAAGGTTGCGCTCGACACCAGCGGTGAAGCCTTGCGCGCAGGTCTGGCGGCCGGCCCGTGGCTGATCAAACCCAACACCGAAGAACTGGCTGATGCGCTGGGTTGCGAGGAGGTTTCCGTCACCGCCCAAGCCGAGGCCGCGAGCCGTTTGCATGCGCATGGTATCGAGCATGTAGTGATTTCCGACGGTGCCGACGGGGTGAACTGGTTCAGTGTCGGCTCGGCCATGCACGCCACACCGCCCAAGGTCAGCGTGATCAGCACTGTCGGTGCGGGGGATTCGTTGCTGGCGGGCATGCTGCATGGTTTGCTCAGTGCCGATACGCCCGAACAGACCTTGCGCACCGCCACGGCGATTGCCGCCATGGCCGTCACCCAGATCGGTTTTGGTATCGGCGACGCCGCGCAACTGGCGCACCTTGAACAGGGCGTGCGCCTGCGCCCCCTGACAGAACAATAAGAGGGTTTGCAATGAAGTTAGCCATTGTTACGGCCTGCCCGAACGGCATGGTCACCAGTGTGCTGTGCGCTCGTTTGCTCGATGCCGCAGCCCAGCGTCAGGGCTGGAGCACCAGTGTCGAAGTCGTTGATGCGGCCCATCCGGAACGTCAACTGTCGGCCGCGACCATCGAGGCCGCCGAGTGGGTGTTGCTGGTCACCAGCGCGCCGGTGGATATGTCACGGTTCGTCGGCAAACGGGTGTTTCAGAGCACCCCGGCCCAGGCCCTGCAAGATGTCGAAGCGGTGCTGCGTCGCGGGGTGGAAGAGGCTCAGGTTTACGTCGCACCCGAAGCTACCGCCGAGCCAGCTGCCGTGGTTAAAAATGCGCCACGCCTGGTGGCTGTCACCGCGTGCCCGACCGGCGTCGCCCACACCTTCATGGCCGCCGAAGCCTTGCAGCAAGCGGCCAAGCGTCTGGGCTACGACCTGCAAGTGGAAACCCAAGGTTCGGTCGGCGCGCGCAATCCACTCAGCGCAGAAGCGATTGCCGATGCCGACGTGGTGCTGCTGGCGGCAGACATCGAAGTCGCCACCGAGCGTTTCGCTGGCAAGAAAATCTACCGCTGCGGCACCGGCATTGCGCTGAAACAGGCCGAAGCGACGTTGAACAAAGCCCTGACCGAAGGCAAACAGGAAAGCGCTTCGACCGGCGCCAAAGGCCCGGCCAAGCAAGAGAAGACCGGTATCTACAAACACCTGTTGACTGGCGTGTCGTACATGTTGCCGATGGTGGTGGCGGGCGGTTTGATGATCGCTTTGTCCTTCGTGTTCGGTATCACCGCGTTCAAAGAGGAAGGCACGCTCGCAGCCGCCTTGATGCAGATCGGCGGCGAGACCGCGTTCAAGCTGATGGTGCCGCTGCTGGCGGGGTACATCGCCTACTCGATCGCCGACCGCCCGGGCCTGGCGCCGGGGATGATCGGTGGTTTGCTGGCGAGCACCCTGGGTGCCGGTTTCATCGGCGGGATCATTGCCGGTTTCATCGCCGGTTATGCAGCCCAGGCGATCAACCGTTATGCGCGCTTGCCGCAAAGTCTTGAGGCGCTGAAACCGATCCTGATCATCCCGTTGCTGGCGAGCCTGTTCACCGGTCTGGTGATGATCTACGTGGTCGGCAAACCGGTGGCCGGGATGCTTGCAGGGCTCACGCACTTCCTCGACAGCATGGGCACCACCAACGCCATTCTGCTGGGTGTGCTGCTGGGCGGCATGATGTGCGTCGACCTCGGCGGGCCGATCAACAAAGCCGCTTACGCGTTTTCGGTAGGGCTTCTGGCGTCGCAAAGTTATGCACCGATGGCAGCGACCATGGCCGCCGGCATGGTGCCGCCGATTGGCCTGGGCATCGCCACATTCATTGCCCGGCGCAAGTTCGCCCAGACTGAGCGCGAGGCCGGTAAAGCGGCGCTGGTGTTGGGGCTGTGCTTTATCTCCGAGGGCGCGATTCCGTTTGCGGCGAAAGACCCGTTGCGGGTGATTCCGGCGAGCATCGCTGGCGGCGCGCTGACCGGCGCGTTGTCGATGTATTTCGGCTGCAAACTCATGGCACCCCACGGCGGTTTGTTCGTGATGCTGATCCCGAATGCGATCAACCATGCGCTGTTGTATCTGCTGGCGATCGTGGCCGGGAGTTTGCTGACGGCGGTGACGTACTCGGTGCTCAAACGGCCTGAGACGGTGGAGTTGGCAGTAGAGCCGGTCAGCGCCTGACCCCAATCCCATGTGGGAGCGGGCTTGCTCGCGAAAGCGGTCTGACAGCCAGCAATAATGTTGAATGTTAAACCGTCTTCGCGAGCAAGCCCGCTCCCACAGGGACCTGCAGCATTGGCAGACTTTTGTGTCACGCCGCAGTCATACAGCCATGCTTAAGTTTTCCTTTTTCAGGGAGAACACCATGAGCGAATTCGACCTCGGCCGTCGTCGTGTCATGCAAGCCGTTGGCGCCGGGCTGTTGCTGCCCGGCCTGGCCCCGGCGGTGATTGCTTCGGTCAAGGATCGGCCGCAACTCACCGATGGCGTGCAGTCCGGCGACCTGTTGGGCGACCGGGCGATGGTCTGGAGCCGTAGCGACCGTGCGGCGCGGATGGTGGTGGAATGGGACACGCGCAGCCTGTTCAGTAATCCTCGTCGATTCGTCTCGCCATTGGCCGATGCCCGCACCGACTTCACCGCCCGGGTCGAACTCACGGGCCTGCCCGCCGATCAGGCGATTTTCTACCGCGTGACGTTCGAAGACGCCCAAAGCGGTGTCGCCAGTGAACCCTGGTTCGGTCATCTGCGCAGTGTGCCAGCCGCCCGGCGGGATATTCGGTTTGTCTGGAGCGGCGACACGGTCGGTCAGGGCTTTGGCATCAACCCGGACATCGGCGGCATGCGCATCTACGAAGCCATGCGCTTGCGCCTGCCGGACTTTTTTATCCACAGCGGCGACACCATCTACGCCGATGGCCCGGTGCCGGCGCAACTGACCACCGAAAGTGGTCGGGTGTGGCGCAACATCACCAGCGAAGCCAAGAGCAAAGTCGCCGAAACCCTCGACGACTATCGCGGCAATTACCGTTACAACCTGATGGACGAAAACATCCGCCGCTTCAATGCCGAGGTCCCGCAAATCTGGCAGTGGGACGACCACGAAGTGGTGAACAACTGGTCGCCGGGCAAACAACTGGATGAGCGTTACAAAAGCAAAGATATCCACAGCCTGGTGGGCCGCGCACGCCAGGCTTGGCTGGAATACGCGCCGATGCGCTTGCAGAGTGCCGATGACGGCGGGCGGATTTATCGCAAGCTGAGTTATGGGCCGATGCTGGATGTGTTCGTGCTCGACATGCGTAGTTATCGCGGTGCTAACGACGATAACCTGGGTGCCGCCAAGCCGTTTCTCGGTCGAGAACAATTGGACTGGCTCAAGCGTGAATTGAAAGGCTCCCAGGCCCAATGGAAAGTCATTGCCGCCGACATGCCCATCGGCCTCGGCGTCCCCGACGGTGAAGTCAGCCCCGGTGTGGCGCGGTGGGAAGCGGTGGCCAATGGTGATCCAGGCCCGGCGCAGGGTCGTGAAGTGGAGATCGCTGAGTTACTCGGTTTTCTGCGGGCGCAGCAGGTGCGCAATTTCGTATTCCTCACGGCGGATGTGCATTACTGCGCGGCGCATCATTACCACCCGGACCGCGCGGCGTTTCAGGACTTCGAACCGTTCTGGGAATTTGTCGCGGGGCCGTTGAATGCGGGGAGCTTCGGGCCGAATGCGCTGGATAAAACCTTCGGTCCCGAAGTGGTGTTCGAGAAAGCACCACCTGCGCAGAACACCTCGCCGTTTGCCGGGTTTCAGTTTTTTGGCGAGGTGAACATCGATGGGCAGACGGGGGAGTTGAGTGTGGTGTTGCGGGATCTTGATGGGGTGGGGGTGTTTGAGCGCACGTTGCAGCCGGTTTGAGGACTACACACGATCGTTCCCATGCTCTGCGTGGGAACGATCAACTGTTACAATCTTTGGTATATCAGAGATTTTGGGGCCGCTTCGCAGCCCAACGGGGGCAAGCCCCCTCGCCACAGGTCTCTCCCACAGGGGATCAAGGGTGTCAGTAGACGTCGCGGCGGTAGCGGCCTTGTTCGATCAGGCGGTCGACCTCTTCAATGCCCAGCAATTCGTTGAGCACGTGATCCACCCCTGAAGCCATCCCCTGCAAACTGCCGCAGATGTAAATCACGGCGCCATCGGCCAGCCATTTTTTCAACTCATCGGCAGACTCGCGCAGCCGATCCTGCACATAGATCTTCTCGGCCTGATCTCGCGAGAATGCCAGATCCAGTCGCGTCAGATCACCGTTGATCAACCACTCTTCCAGTTCCGCGCGGCACAGGTAGTCGTGCTCGCGATGACGCTCACCGAACAGCAGCCAGTGACGCTGCTGCCCGTCGGCAATCCGCGCCTTGAGCAAACTGCGCAACCCGGCCAGCCCGGTGCCGTTGCCCAGCAGAATCATTGGCACGGGTTCGTTCGGTAGATGGAAACCACTGTTGCGTCGTACCCGCAGGCTGATGCTGCTGCCCACGGGAGCGTGTTCGGTCAACCAGCCGGAACCGACGCCCAGGCTGCCGTCGGCATGCAATTCCTGACGCACGATCAACTCCAGCACGCCGTCGGCGGCGATCGAGGCGATGGAGTATTCGCGCATGGCCAACGGCACCAGGGCGTCCGCCAGCGCTTGCGCGTGCAGGCCGACCAGATGCGCGCGGTTCTCGGGCAGTTGGCGGCTGGCCAGGGCTTGTTCCAGCGTTTGTGACAGGCCATCGAACTCAACCGTGGCCCGACCGTCGATCCCCAGGCCGTCGAGGAAATGCTCGATGGCCCACGGACAATTGCGCGGCAGCACTTCCACCAGATCCCCGGCCAGCCAACTGCTGGTGGTGGGGGCGCTGAGACCGAGCAAATACACGGGCGAACCGCTGCTGTCCGGGTTCATCAATTCGCGGCGGGTCAGGGTCCAGTTGTCGTAGCTTGGCGCTTGCCAGGTGTCGACCGGTGCCTGACCCGTCAGCAGGCCGAGTTGCTGTTGCCAGTGGCGCAGGGCGTAGGGGTCACCGCTGTCGACTTCCACCGGGGCGAACAAGGTCTTGCCGCCGTGCTCGCCCAACCAAGTGTGCAAGCGTCGGGCGAAGCCGCAGAAGTGTTGATACTGACGGTCACCGAGGCCGAGCACGGCATAGTTAAGGCTGTCGAAGCTCAGAGCACGCCCCAGCACTTTACGTTCGAATCCTCGGGCGCTGTCCGGTGCTTCACCGTCGCCGAAGGTGCTGACCACAAACAGCGCGTTGCTGGAATCCTGCAGGTCCTGTTCGCTGACATTGGCCAACGGTTGGACCTTCACCGGCAACCCGGCGGCCTGCAATTGTCCGGCGGTCTGCCAAGCGAGCTGTTCGGCGAATCCGCTTTGGCTGGCGAAGCCGATCAGCCATGCCGGCGTATCACTACCCGGTTGCGCGAGGCCTTTGCGGGCATCCTTGATCTGACGTTTCTTGCGTCGACGATCCAGGTACAGCAACCAGCCAGTGATGAAAAACAGCGGCATGGTCAGCGCGGCGATGGTCAGGATAATCCGCCCGATCATCCCGAAATAACTGCCAACGTGCAGCGCATAGATACTGGTCAGCAGCTGCGCCTTGAGGCTCTTGTCGCTGTAACGGTCATGACGGCTGACGATGCCGGTCGCCGGATCGAGGGTGAGCTGGTTCCGTGCCTGGTCGTGGGGGGAATTCCTCAGCAGGTAGAACACCGTTGCCGGTTGTCCGGCCACGGGCGGCATACGCACGTTGTAGGACGCAAGCCCAGGGCCGGCGGCGCTGTAGATGCTGCTCCATATCGCAGCGTAATCGGCAGTCGGGGCCGGGCCGCTTGGCGCAGGACCGCGACCACTGCGGACCCGTTCGTTCTGCGGCGAATCGGAAAGCAGCCGGGTCAGGCCTTTGTTGTACCACTCGTACGACCAGGATAGCCCGGTCAGCGCTGCCAAAAGATAGAACACCAGGCACCAGGTGCCAGCCACTGAGTGCAAATCCCAGTTGAAGCTGCGACCCTTTTTATTCCAGTCCAGGGTCAGCCAGGCGCGCCAGCTTTTCCACTGGCGTGGCCAACGCAGGTACAGGCCGGACAGGCAGAAGAACACCAGAATCAGCGTACAGGCGCCGGTGATCTGCCGGCCGATATCGCCCATGGCCAGGACCCGGTGCAGTTGCAGCATCAGGCCAAAGAAATCCTGGCCCGTGACGTCGCCCATGAACTCGCCGGTGTACGGGTCGAAGTAACGCATCGGCCCGCGACGTTCACCGGGTGGCGCCGTGAAGATCACCCGCGCGGCGTTGCCGCTGTCGGTCTCGACCCAGAGCATCGAGACTTTCTTGCCCGAAGCGCCTTCGATTTTTTCTACCAGCTCGGCAGGTGGAAGAACGCCGGCAATCTGCTTTTCGACGTGCAGCACAGAGGGGTTCAACGCCCGCAGGATTTCATCCTGGAACGATACCGCCGCCCCGGTAATGCCCATCAGGGCCAGGACCAGTCCGGCGCTGATGCCGAAAAACCAGTGCAACTGGAACAGGGATTTCTTCAACACGTCGCTCGCCTTGTTCGTTCAAAAGTCATCATCACGGCGCGCATTATGCCGTGAGTTGTCGAGAAGCATTCTTTTTTACACACAAAAGCCCCGTTCACTTCGATGAACGGGGCTTTGGCCTAATGCCAAGGTAGGAGCTGGCGAAGGCTGCGATCTTTTGGTCTTTTGGTCTTTAGCGATTTCAGTTCTGCCAAAAATCAAGATCAAAAGATCGCAGCCTTCGGCAGCTCAGGGGAAATGCGGGTTTCCCTAGGCATATTTCACACACAAAAAAGCCCATGACACGTCACGGGCTTTTTGATTTCTGCGTGTAGCGCTTACACGTAGAAAGATTTCAGCGGCGGGAAGCCATTGAATTCAACGGCGCTGTAGCTGGTGGTGTAAGCACCGGTCGACAGCCAGTACAAACGGTCACCGATCGCCAGGTTCAACGGCAGACCGTACTTGTAGTTTTCGTACATGATGTCGGCGCTGTCGCAGGTCGGGCCGGCGATGACCACTTCTTCCACTTCACCTTTCTTCTCGGTCCAGATCGGGAACTTGATGGCTTCGTCCATGGTTTCGATCAGGCCAGAGAACTTGCCCACATCCGTGTACACCCATCGCTCTACCGCGGTACGGGATTTACGGGCAACCAGCACTACTTCGCTGACCAGGATGCCGGCGTTGGCGATCAACGAACGGCCTGGTTCCAGGATGATTTCCGGCAGGTCGTCGCCGAAGTCTTCCTTGAGGAAACGGATGATTTCCTCAGCGTAGGTTTCCAGGCTGTTGGTGCGGGTGATGTAGTTGGCCGGGAAGCCGCCACCCATGTTGATCAGCTTCAGGTGGATGCCGTCTTCTTCTTTCAGGCGTTCGAAGATCACTTTGACCTTGGCGATCGCGGCGTCCCAGACGCTGATGTCGCGCTGCTGCGAACCGACGTGGAACGAGATGCCGTAAGGCACCAGGCCCAAGTCACGAGCGAGGATCAGCAGGTCCATGGCCATGTCGGTCTGGCAGCCGAATTTGCGCGACAAAGGCCAGTCGGCGGTGGTCGAGCCTTCGGTCAGGATACGCACGTAGACTTTCGAACCCGGTGCAGCCTTGGCGATGTTGCGCAGGTCGGCTTCGGAGTCGGTGGCATACAGACGCACGCCCTTGTCGTAGAAGTAGCGAATGTCTTTGGATTTCTTGATGGTGTTGCCGTAGCTGATGCGATCCGGGCCGACGCCCTGGTTCATCACTTTGTCGAGCTCGTAGATCGAGGCGATGTCGAAGTTCGAGCCTTTCTCTTTGAGCAGGTCGATGATTTCAACGGCCGGGTTGGCCTTGACTGCGTAGTAGACCTTGGCGAATTCGAAACCGGCGCGCAGGTCGTCGTAGGCCTGGCTGATCATCGCGGTGTCGATCACCACGAACGGGGTTTCTTGTTTGTCGGCGAACGCCTTCATTTTCTGGAAGGTATCGCGCGCGAAATAGTCTTCGACGTTGATCGACATGCTGGGAACTCCTACTGGCAAACTGAAATTATCAATGGGTGCAAATGAACGCCCTCCGTATCCCCACTTTGGTTCGCCTACTTCCCAAGGCATGTCGCCGAAAGCAAAAAGGCCATGGGAGGCGGTGCTTTCCCTTGGCCTTGCTGTCTCGTCGTCAGTACTTGAGCCGGATGGATCGTTTCCAGCATGGACGTTCGGCGCGAACTTTAGGGCGTGAGGCGCTTGAGATCAACAAAAAATGTCGCGTTTTTGCACGCATCCGTCGTGCGGTGCCCCTCTGTCTCTGATGTAACCGACCCACATGACAGGTTGATGTTCCACTTGGTCGCATTTTTTCGCTGAAGGTCTGGATGAACGGATGGCAATAGCGCCGATGTTTTTAATTTCGATAAAGTATTGAAATGCCCTCAATACTGTTATTTCTGACAGGTGTTGGATGGGCGGAATCTTATTAAGGTAAGAGCGCTTATTGGTATTTTTGCGGGCTTTTCTAAAGACGTAATCGATTTGAACCGAAGTTGTGCGGTGGCGCTGCCTGACGTTCATTAAGTCTGATGGAGAAAGTGTGCGTCTTGTTGTCCATTAATATCATTCACGGGAGTGCATAAAAATGTACAGAATAATTACCTTGCTGTTGGCGTTGGTGATAGCGGGTTGTGCAACACAAGACGTTACACCGGTCAACGTGTCGGGCTCTGACGGGCAAGTAGTCGAATCCCGCTCGGTCGGAGCCTTGGGGGCGGCTTCCGGCCCGGTCACTGCGCAATACCTCACAGAGCGCTACAACAACAAGATCAATATGTGCCGGAGTAACCCCTCTGCGCCGGCCTTCCTGTGCTCAGGCGTGTTGTTGCGTGCGACCGAGCACTCCACACAATTCCACTTCTGGAACCCGAACCCTTCTTCTACCGGGGTTTCGTTTTCTTATCTGCGGGCAGATGCCAAGTTCAGCAAGTTGGTGTTTGGCTATAATAATGGATTTATTTTTTATCCGGTCTTTTATGCCCCCGTCGATAAGATAGATCCAGAAATACTGTGTTTCTTCCCGGTGGACGGTGCAACGGGCGGTCGTGATCAACAAGGTTGTGGACAGGTGGCTGGCCTGCCTTCGGGGCGTGAGTGTCAGTCCCAAGGTATTAACAGCGCGGCTCAATACATCGCCCATTACAACAGCTACCCGAGCAAGTACGGATATTTGTGTGGGTTTAACGTGCGCGACAGTTTGAACCAAGGGGCAACCACTGCTTTTAATGAGGCGATCAAGGCGCAGGGCATGGGCGGCACGTTTGCCTTTAATACGCAGAACGAATTCCGCCTGGCCAAGTGGGGCCAGAATCTTGGTAAAACCCTGCCGGTCGAGGCGGTTTTCTACGTCAACGAAGCTGGTAAGGCGGGTGCGCAATACGATCAACGGGATTTCAAGACGCAAACCGGTATCTGGATCCCTGTAATCCGTATCACGCTTCCGCAAACGACCACTGCTGATGTGATCTTCCAGTTCATTCCCGCCGATCAGGCGATTTCCTCCTGATTGAACAACCGGGCCTCGCTCCCACAGGTACTGTGTAAAACCTGTAGGAGCGAGGCTTGCCCGCGAAGACGTCAGATCAGGCGACAGCAGTCTCTGCCGGCGAAACAATACTGGTCTTGCCCCCACGGGACTTACCGGAGCTCAGATACTCGGCAATCGATTCCTGAGTCACCTCGCCGAGGAACACCCGCTCGGCATCCATTACCGGTAGCCACGAACGGTTGAACTCGTACATGCGCGACAGCAGGATGCGCAAATGCTCGTCGTAGACCGCGGTGGCGTTGAACTCGCGCAGGTATTGCGCGCAGGTGCCGGTCTGACGGTGCAGATCGCGACGGCGCACGTAGCCCAAGGCCTTGTTCTCGGCACAGGTCACCACCACGTAGCGACGGTCCAGTTCGTCCATCAACTCCAGCGCTTCGGCCACTGGCGTTTCCGGGCTCACCGAGGGTGCGTTGTCCGCCGCGTCTTCGGCTTTCACCAGCAACAGACGCTTTAGGGTGCTGTCCTGGCCGACGAAGTTGCTGACAAAGTCGTCCGCCGGGTGCGCCAGCAGCGTATCCGGGTGATCGATTTGCAGCAGTTTGCCCGCGCGGAAAATCGCGATCTTGTCGCCGAGCTTGATCGCTTCATCGATGTCGTGGCTGACCATGATCACGGTCTTGTTCAGCGCCCGTTGCATCTCGAAGAACTCGTTCTGGATCATCTCGCGGTTGATCGGGTCGACCGCGCCGAACGGTTCGTCCATCAACAACAGCGGCGCATCCGCTGCCAGCGCGCGAATCACGCCGATCCGCTGCTGCTGGCCACCGGACAACTCGCGGGGGTAGCGAGTCAGGTACTGCTTGGGTTCGAGCTTGATCATGCTCATCAACTCGCGGGCGCGGTCGTGGCATTTCTGTTTGTCCCAGCCGAGCAAGCGCGGAACGATGGTGATGTTTTCTTCGATGGTCATGTTCGGGAACAGACCGATCTGCTGGATCACATAACCGATGTTGCGACGCAGGGTCACTTCGTCGAGGTCGGTGGTGTCTTCGCCGTTGATCAGGATCTTGCCGGAGGTCGGTTTGATCAGGCGGTTGATCATCTTCAGCGTGGTGCTTTTGCCGCAGCCCGATGGCCCGAGGAACACGCAGATCTCGCCTTCATTGACGGTCAGGCTTACCGAGTCCACGGCTTTCACATCTTTGCCGTTGCTTTGGAAGGTCTTGCTGAGGTTTTGAAGTTCGATCATTTGAGCAGTCCAGGTAGGGGGTGTTCGCCGCAAATGGCGGAGCGCGTTGGAGCTGTGATCCCGCCGGGCAAGGCGTGGGACGCAGGAAATGTCGTTTCCTTTTCAAGTCCCACAACGCAGCCCGGCGGGATCACAGCTCCAACCCGTAGGGCCGTGCCCCACAAAGCGCAATCCGTCGTTGCTCGTCGTTCATTTGAAGAAACCAAATCACTCTCCTCGCGCCTAGTCTTGCGCTTTGTGGGGCGACGGCGCGCCCGCCATTTGCGGCGAACACCCCCTACTCGTCAGCGTGCGTTGCAGCCATTGCAGAAGCAGGTCGGCGAAGATGGCCAGAAGACTGACCAGCACGGCACCGACGATCAGCATCGACATGTCACTGCGGCTGATGGAAGCGAGAATGAGTACACCGAGGCCACCGGCGCCGATGGTCGCGGCGATGGTCATCACGCCGATGTTCATGACCACGGCGGTGCGCACGCCGGCGAGGATCACCGGCACGGCAATCGGCAGTTCGACCATGCGCAGGCGTTGGCCAAAGGTCATGCCGATGCCACGCGCCGCTTCACGAATGCCAGGTTCCACACCGGTCAGCGCCAGGTAGGTGTTACGCATGATCGGCAGCAACGAGTACAGAAACACTGCGGTGATCGCCGGCATCGGGCCGAGGCCCTGGCCGAATTTCGAATAGAACGGCAGCAGCAGGCCGAACAGTGCAATCGATGGCACGGTCAGCAACACCGTAGCGCTGGCTTGCAACGGGCCGGCCAGCGTCGGGAAGCGGGTCATCAGGATGCCCAACGGCACGCCGACCAGAATCGCCAGCGTCACGGCGATACCAACCAGGGTGATGTGCTGCCAGGTCAGGTGCAAAACCTGCGGCCAATCGAGATGGGAAAAGGCGTTCAAGAATTCCATGGCTTTTCCTCCTCAGTGGATGGGGTGCTGGCGCAGGAAATCTGCAGCAACGGATGAAGGGCTTTCGTGATCGACATCGACCCGCGCATTGAGCTGACGCATGGTGGCGTCGTCGAACAGTTCGGCCAGCGGCTTGAGCTCTTCGGCGAGTTTCGGGTGGGCGTCGAGGTAAACCTGACGCACCACCGGCGCGGCGGTGTAGTCCGGGAAGTAATGTTTGTCGTCTTCCAGCAATTTGAGCTTGAAGGCGTTCAAGCGACCGTCGGTGGTGTAGACCAGACCGGCAAACACCTGGCCATTGCGCAGGGCGGTGTAGACCAAACCAGCATCCATCTGCCGGATGTTTTTACGCGTCAGGTTCATGCCGTAGAGATCAACCATGCCATCGAGACCGTCGGAGCGGTTGGCGAACTCGGTGTCCAGGGCGACGAGGTGATGCTGCTTCGCCTCAGCCTGCATCACCGTGTTCAGCTCGCTGATGGTGTTGATCTGCGGGTAAGCCTTCGCGGTGTTTTCCGGCAGGGCCAGGGCGTAGGTGTTGCTGAATTTCGACGGGGTAAGCCAGATCAGGCCTTTTTTCGCGTCGAGTTCTTTCACTCGGGCGTAGGACTGAGCGCTGTCGAGCTTGTCAGTGATGTGGTTGTAAGCCACCAGCGACACGCCGGTGTATTCCCACATCAAATCGAGCTGGCCACTTTCGTGGGCGCTGCGGGCCAGGTTGCTGCCCAGACCGCCGGTCACCTGGGTGTCGTAACCCTTGGCGCGCAGGTATTGGGAAGTGATTTCCGCCAGCAGGGTTTGTTCGGTGAACACCCGGGCGCCAATGCGGATAACGGGTTTTTCAGCGGCTTGGGCAAATCCTGCAAGCAGCAGGGCGCAGCCTAAAAATAAGCATACTTTCTTCATAAAAATTCCTTTGCCGAGGCTTAAGACGGGCGCAAGCCGCGTTCGAGCCAGAGGCGGCTGGCGAGTGTCACCAGGCCGTCGAGCAGCAAGGCCAGCAGGGCGGTGCACGCCGCGCCGAGCAGCAGTTGCGGCTGATTGTTCAGGGCAATGCCGGGGAAAATCAGGCTGCCCAGGCTGTTGGCGCCGATCAGGAATGCCAGCGGTGCGGTACCGACGTTGATCGCCAGTGCCACGCGCACGCCGCCAATGATGATAGGCACGGCGTTCGGCAGTTCGACCCGCCATAGCACCTGAGTCGGCGTCATGCCGATGCCGACGGCCGCTTCCTTCAGCGAACCCTGAACATTTTTCAGGCCTTCATAGGTATTGCGCACGATCGGTAACAGCGAGGCGAGGAACAAGGCGAAGATCGCCGGGCCACTGCCGATGCCGAGGATCCCCAGGGCGATGGCCAGTACGGCGAGTGGCGGCACGGTGTTGCCGATATTGAATATCTGCATGAAGCGTTCGGCGCGTCCAACCATGGTCGGGCGGCTGAGGAAGATACCGGCGGGTATGCCCACTACAAGGGCGGCCAGCATGGAAACGAGGACGAGAATCAGATGAGCTTGCAGGTAAAACAACAAATCGTCGCGGTACTGTTCGATCGTGTTGATGCCAATCCAGTGGACCAGCAGGGCCAGAAGGGCGACGACAACCGCACCTCCTATCAGCCCCTTGCCATAGCGAATAGCCACAGGCGGACTCCTTTTTTCAGTCGGCGGACGCAGTCCCGAGTGGCATGCCATTCCTGGCTGCCGGGAAATCAACGTTCGCGAGAAGCAGCTCTATCAGTGCCGGTAAACGGCATGAAATCGAGCCATAAGCGCAGCCTCGTCAGACTAACTTGCTGATTTTTCAGCCCCTGACGATGGGTCGTAACAGGGGAGTGGACGCCTCCACCTTTTAAAAGGTTCCATAATTAACAGCATTTAGCCACCGCAGGAGCAGCCTTCGGCAGCTCCTACATTAGGGGATGCGGTGTTCGGGAAGCCCTACGGACGGTGGTCCGTAGATGTCGTTTTAAGCTATACTCGCCGCCCTTTTTTGAATCACCTGCCAGGCGATTTCCCATGACCAAACAGGCCGCCGAAGTCGCGAAACGCCGCACTTTCGCCATTATTTCCCACCCCGATGCCGGTAAGACCACCATCACCGAGAAGCTCTTGCTGATGGGCAAGGCGATTGCGATTGCTGGCACGGTGAAGTCGCGTAAATCCGACCGCCATGCCACCTCCGACTGGATGGAAATGGAAAAGCAGCGTGGTATCTCGATTACCACGTCGGTCATGCAGTTCCCGTATCGCGATCACATGATCAACCTGCTCGACACCCCGGGCCACGAAGACTTCTCCGAAGATACCTACCGCACCCTGACAGCGGTGGACTCGGCATTGATGGTCCTCGACGGCGGTAAGGGTGTAGAGCCACGGACCATCGCGCTGATGGACGTCTGCCGTCTGCGTGACACGCCGATCGTCAGCTTCATCAACAAACTCGACCGTGACATCCGCGACCCGATCGAACTGCTCGACGAAATCGAAGCGGTCCTGAAAATCAAGGCCGCGCCGATCACCTGGCCGATCGGTTGCTACCGCGATTTCAAGGGTGTTTATCACCTTGCCGACGACTACATCATCGTCTACACCGCTGGTCACGGCCACGAGCGCACCGATGTGAAAATCATCGAGAAGCTCGACTCCGATGAAGCCCGCGCGCACTTGGGCGATGAGTACGATCGCTTCGTCGATCAGCTGGAACTGGTGCAGGGCGCCTGCCACGAATTCAATCAACAGGAATTCCTCGACGGCCAACTGACGCCGGTGTTCTTCGGTACCGCACTGGGCAACTTCGGTGTCGATCACGTGCTCGACGCCGTGGTCAACTGGGCGCCGAAACCGCTGGCCCGTGTCGCCAACGAGCGCACCGTGGAACCGGTTGAAGAGAAATTCGCCGGCTTCGTGTTCAAGATTCAAGCGAACATGGACCCAAAACACCGCGACCGTATCGCCTTCATGCGGATCTGCTCCGGCAAGTACGAGAAAGGCATGAAAATGCGCCACGTGCGCACCGGTAAAGACGTGCGGATCGGCGATGCGCTGACCTTCTTCTCTTCCGAGCGTGAGCAGCTGGAAGAAGCCTTCGCTGGCGACATCATCGGTTTGCACAACCACGGCACCATCCAGATCGGTGATACCTTCACCGAAGGCGAAGTCCTGGGCTTCACCGGCATCCCGCACTTCGCCCCGGAACTGTTCCGTCGCGTGCGTCTGCGTGATCCGCTGAAATCCAAGCAACTGCGTCAGGGCCTGCAGCAATTGGCCGAAGAAGGCGCCACTCAGGTGTTCTTCCCCGAGCGCAGCAACGACATCATCCTCGGCGCCGTCGGTGTGCTGCAGTTCGACGTGGTCGCCAGCCGTTTGAAAGAGGAATACAAGGTCGAGTGTTCGTATGAGCCGATCACTGTTTATTCCGCGCGCTGGATTGATTGCGACGATAAGAAGAAGCTTGAGGAATTCCGGGTCAAGGCCGTGGAAAACCTTGCGGTCGATGGTGGTGGTCACCTGACCTACCTGGCCCCGACCCGAGTCAACCTGGCGCTGATGGAAGAGCGCTGGCCGGATGTGAAATTCCGTGCGACGCGTGAGCATCACTAAGCGCTGAGCCGTAACCCCCAAAGCCCCGATGTGTAAGCGTCGGGGCTTTTTTATAGACCACTGTTCCCCTGTGGGAGCGAGCCTGCTCGCGATAGCGGTCTGGCATTCAGGTATGTGTCGACTGGCTGTCCGCCATCGCGAGCAGGCTCGCTCCCACAGGGGCATTGTTGTTAGTGGGTTTGGATATAACCCTTATTCGAAACCAATCTCTTCGCCAACGGCATTTTCTGCTACCCGGTAGCGTCCTCTCTGGAGAACCCGGTCAATCGGAACTAAATTTCACTCAGTACCTTTCAGGCATCCACGCGTCACTCAAGAAAGGATGGAATCGGCTATGAGTATTTTTCAACGCATTGTGTTGTTGCTTAAGGTTTTGGTGATGCTGTCCCTCGGCACGTCGGCGGTGGCGTGGGCAGAGTGTGAGGACCATGAAAAACAGGCCTTGAACGGGCAAGGCGTGCACAGTGAGCAGATGATCGCCGCGACCGAATCAGACGATGACGACCCAGACGCCGATGAGGATGAGGAAGACAAGCAAACGTAATTGAGGGACCAAAGAAAACCCCTCCTGCCAGACTGATGCGCAGTCTGGCGGAAGGGGTCTGGTCAACTCGGTAAAAGCGCGCCCCGATATCCGAGGCGCGTTTTTTTATGCCGCGCCGTCGAGGAATTGCTCGGCGTAGTGACAAGCCACCTGACGGGTGTCGACCAGGCGCAGAAGCGGTTCTTCTGTGGTGCAGCGCTCGGTCGCGTACGGGCAGCGCTTGTGGAAGGCGCAGCCGGACGGCGGGTTCAGCGGGTTCGGCAGTTCGCCGACGATCTTGATTTTCGGCTTGTCCGGATCCGGGTGAATGGTCGGTGTGGCCGACAACAGCGCCTGGGTGTACGGGTGCAGAGGGCGAGTGTAGATGTCTTCTTTCGGGCCCATTTCCACCGGGCGACCGAGGTACATCACCATCACGTGATCGGCAACGTGACGCACCACGGCCAGGTTGTGGGAGATGAACACGTAGGCGGTGTTGAACTCTTGCTGCAAATCCATGAACAGGTTGAGTACCTGCGCCTGAATCGATACGTCCAGCGCCGAAGTCGGTTCGTCCGCGACCAGCACTTTGGGTTGCAGCATCATCGCGCGGGCCAGGGCAATCCGCTGGCGCTGACCGCCGGAGAACATGTGCGGGTAGCGCTGGTAATGCTCGGGACGCAAGCCCACCTGTTTCATCATCGCCTGGACTTTCTCGCGACGTTCCGAGGCGCTCAGGTTGGTGTTGATCAATAAAGGCTCTGCAAGCTGATCACCGATCTTCTGCCGTGGGTTCAGCGATGCGTATGGGCTCTGGAACACCATCTGCACGTCTTTGCGCAGCTGCTTGCGCTGAGCCTTGTCGGCGCCGGCGACTTCCTGCCCGGCGATTTTCAAGGAACCGGAGGACGGTTCTTCGATCAGCGTCAGGGCACGGGCCAGGGTGGATTTGCCGCAGCCCGATTCGCCCACAACGGCGAGGGTCTTGCCGGCTTCCAGTTCGAACGACACACCGTTAAGGGCGCGCACGGTCGCATGACCCTTGAACAGGCCACGGGACACTTCGTAGTGACGGGTCAGGTTGCGGGCGGTAAGTACGACGGCCATTACGCCACCTCCTGATTCAGCGGGTAGAAGCAGCGGGCGAGGCTGTTGCTTTTCGGGTCAAGGGCCGGACGCTGGGTGCGGCAGTTGTCCTGCACGTAGGGGCAGCGCGGCGACAGCAGGCAGCCTTGCGGGCGGTCGTAGCGACCGGGAACGATGCCCGGCAGCGTCGACAGGCGCGCGGCACCCAGGCTGTGTTCCGGAATGGCCTTGAGCAGCGCTTCGCTGTACGGGTGCGCCGGGATGTCGAACAGTTGTGGCACCTGACCGACTTCAACCGCCTGGCCGGCGTACATCACGCACACGCGCTGAGCGGTTTCGGCCACGACCGCGAGGTCGTGGGTGATCAGCACCAGGCCCATGTTCTGCTCTTTTTGCAGGGCCAGCAGCAGGTCCATGATCTGCGCCTGAATCGTTACGTCGAGCGCAGTGGTCGGTTCGTCGGCGATCAGCAGTTTCGGTTCGCCGGCAATCGCCATGGCAATCGCCACGCGCTGGCTCATACCGCCGGACAGTTGATGCGGATAGGCGTCCATGCGGCTGGCGGCGCCCGGGATTTCCACTTTTTCCAGCAGTTCGATGGCACGTTTGCGGGCGTCCTTGCGGGACATTTTCAGGTGCAGGCGCAGCACTTCCTCGATCTGGAAACCGACGGTGTAGCTTGGGTTCAGCGCGGTCATCGGGTCCTGGAACACCATGGCAAGGTCTTTGCCGACGATTTTGCGACGTTGACGGTTGCTGAGCTTGAGCATGTTCTGACCGTCGAAATTCAGCGCGTCGGCGGTGACGATCCCCGGATGCTCGATCAGGCCCATCAGCGCCATCATGGTCACGGATTTACCGGAACCCGATTCGCCGACGATGGCCAGCACTTCGCCCTTGTCCACGGAAATGTCGAGACCGTCGACCACCGGAACAGCGTTGGCGTCGCCGAAGCGAACGTTGAGATTCTTGATTTCTAACAGTGACATTTGAATCTCCTCAGGCGGCGTTCTTGAGTTTCGGGTCCAGCGCATCGCGCAGGCCGTCGCCCATCAAGTTGATTGCCAGCACGCTGAGCAAAATGGTCAAACCAGGCAGACTTACCACCCACCAGGCGCGTTCGATGTAGTCGCGAGCCGAAGCCAGCATGGTGCCCCACTCAGGCGTTGGCGGTTGTACGCCAAGGCCGAGGAAGCCCAGTGCCGCGGCATCGAGAATCGCCGAGGAGAAACTCAAAGTGGCCTGAACGATCAGCGGTGCCATGCAATTAGGCAGCACGGTGATGAACATCAGGCGTGGCAGACCGGCACCGGCCAGGCGCGCGGCGGTCACGTAGTCGCGGTTCAGTTCGCCCATCACCGCGGCGCGAGTCAGACGAACATAGGACGGCAACGAAACCACGGCGATGGCGATAATGGTGTTGATCAGGCCAGGGCCGAGGATGGCGACAATCGCCACAGCCAGCAGCAAGGACGGTAGGGCCAGCATGATGTCCATCAGACGCATGATGGTCGGGCCGAGCACGCGCGGGAAGAAGCCGGCGAACAGACCCAGCAGAATGCCCGGGATCAGCGACATAACCACCGACGAAAGGCCGATCAGCAGCGACAGGCGCGAGCCGTGAATCAAACGCGACAGCAGGTCGCGACCGAGTTCATCGGTACCCAGCAGGAATTGGATTTGCCCGCTTTCCAGCCAGGACGGCGGGGTCAGCAGGAAGTCGCGGTACTGCTCGCTTGGGTTATGCGGTGCGACCCATGGGGCGAAGATCGCGCAGAAAATCACCAGCAGCATGAACATCAGGCCGGCGACGGCACCTTTGTTTTTCGAGAATGCTTGCCAGAATTCTTTGTACGGGGACGGATACAGCAGGCTTTGATCGACTGCTACCGGTGTAGTGAGAGTGGTCATGGTCTTGATCTCAGCGCTGGTGACGAATGCGTGGGTTGGCAAAGCCGTAGAGGATGTCCACTACGAAGTTGACCAGAATCACCAGGCAGGCGATTAACAGGATGCCGTTCTGCACCACGGGATAGTCCCGTGCGCCAATGGCTTCGATCAGCCATTTGCCGATGCCGGGCCAGGAGAAAATGGTTTCGGTCAGGACCGCACCGGCCAGCAGCGTGCCGACTTGCAGGCCGACCACGGTCAGTACCGGAATCAGTGCGTTACGCAGGCCGTGAACGAACACCACGCGCGATGGCGACAGGCCTTTGGCGCGGGCGGTACGGATGTAGTCTTCACGCAGCACTTCGAGCATCGACGAGCGGGTCATCCGCGCGATCACCGCCAGCGGGATGGTACCGAGCACGATGGCTGGCAGGATCAGGTGATGCAGGGCATCGAAGAACGCCCCGACGTCATCGGCCAGCAGCGTATCGATCAGCATGAAACCGGTGCGCGGCTCAATGTCGTAGAGCAGGTCGATCCGCCCGGACACCGGGGTCCAGCCCAGGCTCACCGAGAAGAACATGATCAGGATCAGGCCCCACCAGAAGATCGGCATCGAGTATCCCGCCAGGGAGATGCCCATCACCCCATGGTCGAAGAGGGATCCTCGCTTGAGTGCCGCAATCACCCCGGCCAGAAGGCCCAGGATGCCGGCGAACAACAGGGCGGCCATGGACAGTTCCAGGGTCGCGGGGAATAGAGAGCTGAACTCGGTCCAGACGCTTTCACGGGTACGCAGGGATTCGCCGAGATCGCCGTGGGCCAACTTGCCGATGTAATCCAGGTATTGGGCATACAGGGGTTTGTTCAGACCTAGGCGTTCCATTGCCTGAGCATGCATTTCGGGGTCGACTCTACGTTCGCCCATCATTACTTCCACGGGGTCGCCTGGAATCATGCGAATCAACGCGAAAGTCAGCAAGGTGATGCCGAAGAACGTGGGGATCAATAACCCCAATCGGCGGGCAATAAAACTAAACATCTTGTGTGGTACCTCATCAGCCGGTTAGGCGTGCCCGGCACCGCTGGGGTCAGCGATGCCGGGCGTTTCTTATCTACTTCACCTGGGTGGTGGCGAAGTTATTCGTGGTGAGGGGGCTAATGTGATAGCCCTCTACGTTGGTGCGCATTGCGGTGAACATTCGGGTGTGCGCCATGCTGATCCACGGCTGGTCCTGATTGAAAACAGCCTGGGCCTGTTCGTAGAGCGCCGTGCGTTCGTCCGGGTTCACTTTAGCCCGTGCTTCGTCGATCAGCGTCTGGAACTTTTCATTGCACCAGCGAGCGTAGTTTTCGCCGTTTTTGGCGGCCTCGCAACTGAGCATAGGCGTCAGGAAATTATCCGGATCGCCGTTATCGCCAGCCCAACCGGCGGACACCATGTCGTGCTCGCCGTTTTTCGCGCGCTTGAGCATTTCGCCCCATTCCATGACCCGAATATCGACCTTGATCCCGACCTTGGCCAGGTCGGCCTGCATCATCTGCGCGCCGAGCATCGGGTTCGGGTTGGTCGGGCCGCCGCCGTTACGGGTGAACAGGGTAAACGTGGTGCCTTCCGGTACGCCGGCTTCCTTGAGCAGGGCGCGAGCCTTGTCCAGATCACGCGGCGGGTTGGTCAGTGTGTGGTTGTAGCCCAGCAGGGTGTCCGGGTACGGGTTGACCGCCACGGTCGCATTGCCTTTGCCAAACAACGCGTTGACGTACGCAGCCTTGTCGAAGGCGATGTCGATGGCTTTACGCACGCGCACGTCGCTCATGTACGGGCGGGCGGTGTTCATGGCGACATAGGACACGGTCATCGCGTTCAGCTCATCAACCTTCAGGTTGGTGTCTTTCTTGATGCTCGGGATGTCATCCGGTTTCGGATACAGCGCGATCTGGCACTCGTTGGCCTTGAGCTTTTGCAGGCGCACGTTGTTGTCGGTGGCAATCGCCAGGACCAGCGCTTCAGCCGGTGGCTTGCCACGGAAGTAGTCCGGGTTGGCCTTGAAGCGAACCTGAGCATCCTTGGCGTAACGCTGGAAGACGAAAGGGCCGGTGCCGATCGGCTTGTTGTTCAGGTCGCCGGCCTTGTTGGCCTTGAGCAACTGATCGGCGTACTCGGCGGAGTAGATCGAGGAGAAGGCCATGGCGATGTCGGCCAGGAACGGCGCTTCACGGCGGGTCAGGGTGAATTTGACCGTGTTGTCGTCGACTTTCTCGACGCTTTTGAGCAGTTCTTTGAAGCCCATGCTTTCAAAGTACGGGAAGCCCACGCTCGACAGTTTGTGCCATGGGTGTTTCGGGTCCAGCTGACGCTGGAAGCTCCAGACCACGTCATCGGCATTCATGTCGCGGGTCGGCTTGAAGTAGTCGGTGGTGTGAAACTTGACGCCTTTGCGCAGGTGGAACGTGTAGGTCAGACCGTCGTCGCTGATGTCCCACGACTCGGCCAGTGCCGGGATCACTTCAGTGGTGCCGGGCTTGAAGTCTGCCAGACGATTGAAGATGGTTTCGGCCACCGCATCGGCTGTGACTGCAGTCGTGTACTGGACCATATCGAAGCCTTCCGGGCTGGCTTCGGTACAGACCACCAAGGGTTTGGCCGAGACGCCGACGGCGACACTCAGCAACGCGGCAGCGATGGCCGCTCGTAGGGGAAGCATTTTCATCTAGAGCCCTCTGCAATCGGTTGAACAGGAAAAAACCGAACGGCCGACTCGTCATGAGTCAGCCGCCGGCATGCGCTTTACAAGATGTTGAACGGGATGGTGGTCACGAGACGGAACTCGTTGAGGCTGCCATCGGCCTGGTTTTCGCTGGCGCGGTGAGCGGTGTAGGTTGCGCGAACAGTGGTGGCCTTCAGCGGGCCGCTCTGTAGGGCGTAGGTAGCACCGATACCGTATTCGTAATGGTGTTCGCCATCCTGGGACTGGATGCCGTCATAACCCTTGCCCGCCACACCGCCGTTGCCGGTGTACTGAGTGCCGTCGATACCCCAGCCGCGAGCCTGGTAGATGTTGAACTTCAGGCCCGGGACGCCGTATTCGGCCATGTTCAGGCCGTAGGCGATCTGGAAGGATTTCTCGTTCGGGCCGTTGAAGTCCGACAGCAGGGAGTTGGCAAGGTAGATGCCGTTGGTTTCGTGCAGGTAGTCGAAGTACTCGTTACCGTTCACTTCCTGATACGAGAAGGTCAGGGTATGAGCCTGGTGGGTCAGACCGAACGACAGGGAGTAGGTGTCGTTGTCGATCTTGCCGATAAGGGCTTTACCTTCTTCCTGGGTTTTGTAGTAGTTCAGGCCGGTGGTCAGGCTCAGGACCTGGCTGTCGCCCAGCACATGGCTGGCGCCGAAGTAGTACTGGTTCCAGATGTCTTCGGCCTGGGTCGCCCAGAGGCTGGTGGTCAGGCTGGCGAATGGGGTGTAGGTAATACCGCCGGTGTAGACGTGATCGGTTTCAACAATTCCGTTGGCGTATTCGGTACGGAATTTACGCTGGCTTTCTTCGGTACGCGGAGAGTTGCGATCGAAGGTGGCCAGGTCGAAAGCCAGGTTATTCAGCTCTTCGCTGTGGATGGCCACACCCTGGAAGCTCGAAGGCAGCGCACGGTTACCGATGACATCGACCATCGGGCTACTGAAGTTCTGGCGGCCAGCGGTCAGGGTGGTGTTGGACACACGGGCCTTGACGTTGGCCAAGCCCAGTTTGCTCCACTGGCCGACGGCGTCGCCACCTTCTTCGGTCAGGGTACGGTTGTTGCCCGCGCCAGCACGGGTACCTGGTGCGCCGCCGTTGTTGGATGCCAGATCCTTGCGATCACGATCCAGAGCGATAGCGTTGTAGGCCGCCACTTCGGTGCTGAAACCTACGGTGCCTTCAGTAAAACCGGAGTTGTACTTGAGGATGGTGCCCTGAACCCAGTTGATACGACGGTCAGTCTGGCGAGTTTCACCATTCTGACGGTAATTGAGTGTCGCACCCCGCTTGAAATGCTCGTTGGCATACCAGTTACGCGTGCTGCCGGTGATCGATTGACCTTCGACAAAACCAGTGGCTTCGCTCTGGGCACTTTTTTCGTTAACGGTAACCGGCGTGAACGCCTGGCTCTGGGATTCTGCGTACGCCGTGGCGGTCACGCTGCTGATGGCCAAGGCCAATAACGCGGTGCTGCTCAGTTTCATGGGTGAAGCTCCTTACTTTCTTTTTTTTTAATGCCGGTCTTTTTCGGTGATCCGGCTATTTGGTTTAGAACTCATGCAGGCATCGCAAACGTTTGCTATAGGCCTGATTGGCGAATTACGGCAATACGCTTGCGTGAGGGCGCAATTCGCCCCCAGCGTTCTGACTAATCGGTTATTGGTCGATACTGACGCCCGAGAACACGTTACGACCGAAAGGACTCACCTTGAATCCTTCGATTTTGGCGCTCAACGGCTGGTTGACCGTCGAGTGGGCGACCGGCGTGATCGGCACCTGCTGCTTGAGGTACTGTTGCGCCTGTTTGTAGAGCACGGTTCGCTGATCGCGATCGGTCACGACCTTGGCTTGCTTGATCAGCTTGTCGTAAGCCGGATCACACCACATGGAGTAGTTGTTGCCGCCAATGGCATCGCAGCTGTAAAGCGTGCCGAGCCAGTTGTCCGGGTCACCATTATCACCGGTCCAGCCGATCAGGCTGATGTCGTGCTCGCCGTTCTTGGTGCGCTTGATGTATTCGCCCCATTCGTAGCTGACGATCTTGACCTTGAGGCCGATCTTCGCCCAATCCGCCTGGAGCATTTCGGCCATCAACTTGGCGTTGGGGTTGTACGGACGCTGGACCGGCATGGCCCAGAGGGTGATTTCGGTGCCTTCCTTGACGCCGGCAGCCTTGAGCAGCTCCTTGGCTTTTTCCGGGTTGTAGGCGGCGTCTTTAATCGTCTCGTCGTAGGACCATTGGGTCGGTGGCATGGCATTGACCGCCAGTTGACCGGCGCCTTGATAGACGGCGTTGAGAATGCCTTGCTTGTTCACCGCCATGTCCAGCGCCTGGCGCACTTCGAGTTGGTCGAACGGTTTGTGCCGCACGTTGTAGGCGATGTAACCGAGGTTGAAACCGGGCTTCTCGATGAGCTTGAGCGTCGGGTCGTTTTTCAGCGCGGTCACGTCGGCGGGGCGCGGGTGCAGGGTGATCTGGCATTCGTTGGCCTTGAGTTTCTGCACGCGCACCGAGGCGTCGGTGTTGATGGCGAAAATCAGGTTCTCGAGCTTGACCCGGCTCGGGTCCCAGTACTGCTTGTTGCCGCTGTAACGGATGTTGGAATCTTTCTGGTAGCTCTTGAACACGAACGGCCCGGTGCCGATCGGCTTCTGGTTAATGTCGCTCGGCTTGCCTTCGGCCAGCAGTTTGTCGGCGTATTCGGCGGACAGGATGGCGGCGAAGCTCATGGCGATGTTCTGGATGAACGCGGCATCGACGCTGTTCAGCGTCATGACCACGGTCAGCGGCCCGGTCTTTTCGACTTTGGCGATGTTCTTGTTCAGGCTCATCCCGTTGAAATACGGGAACTCGGTTGGATAAGCCTTTCGGAAGGGTTGCTGCGGATCGAGCATGCGATTGAAGGTAAACAGCACGTCATCGGCGTTGAAATCGCGGGTGGGGGTGAAGTATTTGGTGGTGTGAAATTTCACCCCTTCGCGCAGGTGAAAGGTGTACTTGAGGCCATCCTCGGAAATATCCCAGCTCGTTGCCAGGCCCGGTACGACGTTGGTGGCACCTTTTTCAAACTCTGCCAATCGGTTGTACAGCGGCTCGGCGGCATCGTTATCGGTCGCCGTGGTGTACTGCGCGGTGTCGAAGCCCGCCGGGCTGCCTTCAGAGCAGAACACCAGGCTGTTATTGGCGGCCTGGCTGATGGAAGTGACGGCCAGCAGGCCGGTGCCCAGCAATGCGGATAAAACCAAGGTATGGCGCATGACGCTCCCTCATTTTAGTGTTTAACAATGAGCCTCCGTCCCGTCCGGGGACGTGGGGCTTCATTGATCTCAAACCATCGCGTGCAGCGATTACCGAGAGCCCACGCACAAACTGGTCAGATCCCGACGGTATGAGCCGTGGGTCTGGCAGTAAATGCGTAAATGCCTGAAAGACTCGTAGGAAAAGGCGACGCGTCCTAAGCCTCTGCTGTGGTGCGCAGTGGATTTGGCTGTCAGTGAATTCCTACTTTCTCGGCAGATAAAGCAACGGCGACGTTAATAACGTCGCCGTTGCAAACCTTATTTGCTGACGCTGACGCCGTAGAAGGAGTTCAAGCCGAATGGGCTGATCTTGAAGTCCTGCACGTTGGCGCGCATGGGTTGGAACACCGTCGAGTGAGCGATAGGTGTCATTGGAACGGCGTCTTTGAGGACGTGTTGCGCCTGTTTGTACAGTTCGGTGCGCTTGGCCTGATCGGTGGTGCGCTTGGCTTCCTTGACGATGCCGTCAAACTTCTTGTCGCACCATTTGGAGAAGTTGTTGCCGCTCAGCGAGTCGCAACCGAACAGCACGTTGAGCCAGTTGTCCGGGTCACCGTTGTCGCCGCTCCAGCCGATGATCATCGCCTGGTTCTCGCCGCCTTTGGAGCGTTTGATGTACTCGCCCCATTCGTAGCTGGTGATCTTGACGTTCAGGCCGATCTTCTTCCAGTCGGACTGCAGCATTTCAGCCATCAGCTTGGCGTTCGGGTTGTACGGACGCTGTACCGGCATCGCCCACAGAACGATTTCGGTGCCTTCCTTGACGCCGGCTTCCTTGAGCAGCGCCTTGGCTTTCTCAGGATCGTACTTGGCATCCTTGATGGTGGTGTCGTAGGACCATTGGGTCGGCGGCATGGCGTTGACGGCCAGTTGGCCCGCGCCCTGATAAACCGAGTCGATGATCTGCGGCTTGTTGACTGCCATGTCCAGCGCCTGACGCACGCGCAGGTCGGCCAGCGGGTTCGGCTCGTTGCTGCCCTTGACCTTGTCCATCACGTTGTAGGCGATGTAGCCCAGGTTGAAACCAGCCTGGTCAGGCATCTTCAGTGCCGGGTCTGCTTTGAGTGCCTGCAGGTCAGCCGGACGCGGGAACAGAGTGATCTGGCACTCGTTCTTCTTAAGTTTCTGGATACGTACCGACGGGTCGGTGGTGATGGCGAAGATCAGGTTGTCGATCTTCACGTCGTCAGGCTTCCAGTAGTCCTTGTTCCCGGTGTAACGGATGTTGGAGTCTTTCTGGTAGCTCTTGAACACGAACGGGCCGGTGCCGACCGGTTTCTGGTTGATATCGGCAGCCTTGCCTTCCTTGAGCAACTGGGCAGCGTACTCGGCGGACTGGATCGAGGCGAAGCTCATGGCCATGTTCTGGATGAACGCGGCATCAACTTCTTTCAGGATGAACTTGACGGTGTGGTCGTCGACTTTATCGATCTTGGTGATGTTGGTGTCCATCCCCATGTCGGTGAAGTACGGGAATTCGGTCGGGTACGCCTTACGGAACGGGTCATCCTTGTTAATCATGCGATTGAAGGTGAACAGCACGTCGTCGGCGTTGAACTCACGAGTCGGCTTGAAATACGGGGTGGTGTGGAACTTGACGCCTTCACGCAGGTGGAAGGTGTAAGTCAGGCCATCATCGGAAATGTCCCACTTGGTCGCCAGGCCAGGAACAACGGCGGTGCCGCCGCGCTCGAACTGGGTCAGGCGGTTGAACATGGTTTCTGCAGAGGCGTCGAAGTCGGTTCCGGTGGTGTACTGACCAGGATCGAAACCGGCCGGGCTCCCTTCGGAGCAAAACACCAGGTTAGTCGCCGCTTGGGCGAAAGGTGCGCTGGCTAACAAGCTTGCGCCGACTAAAAACGGAATGACCGCGTGTTTAAGCATGGTGGCCTCATGATTTGTTGTCATTTTTGGAATTAGAGGACGACCTCGTGAGTCGACCTGCGGATACTTATGCAGGGGCCATACCCAATGCAAGATCCCGAATGGCTACAAACCTTAAACAGTGGAACGAACGTACCTTAATGTCGCATATGTATAAATTTGCGCACATTTGACCGTTTGCGCAGGTTTTTTACGGTGCAAATCGCGCACCGACAAGGGGCAACCGGGGCGTCTGGTGCACCCGGTTGGGGCCTGGTGTTACTTATTTATACTCACGCCATAGAAGGGTGTAAGGCCGAACGGGCTGATCTTGAAGTCGGTGACTTCCTTGCGCAGTGGCTGGAACACGGTCGAGTTGGCAACCGGTGTGATAGGTACTTGTTGCTTAAGGATTTGCTGTGCCTGCTGGTACAGTTTGACCCGCTGCTGTTTGTCCGTGGACACCTTCGCTTGCTGCACCAGCTTGTCGTAGGCCGGGTCGCACCATTTGGCGTAATTGCTACCTTTCACCGCAGCGCAGCTGTAGAGCACGCCGAGCCAGTTGTCCGGGTCCCCGTTGTCGCCGGTCCAGCCATAGATCATCGCGTCGTGCTCGCCGTTCTTGGCGCGCTTGATGTACTCGCCCCACTCATAGCTGACGATGTTGGCCTTGATCCCGACTTTCTCCCAATCCTGCTGGATCATCTGTGCCGACATCCGCGCGTTAGGGTTGGAGGCGCGCTGCACGGTCATGGCCCACAAATTAATGGTGGTACCGGGCGCAACCCCTGCTTCTTTTAGTAGCGCGCGGGCTTTGGTCGGGTCGTGCGGTGCATCCTTGATGGTCGGGTCATAGGACCATTGCGCAGGGGGCAGGGCGTTCTGCGCGAGCTGCCCGGCACTCTGGTAGACCGCCTTGATGATCGCCGGCTTGTCGATGGCCATGTCCAGGGCCTGACGGACCTTGAGCTGGTCCAGCGGTGGATGGGTTACGTTGTAGGCGAGGAAGCCGAGGTTGAAACCGGCCTGTTTGAGCACGGTCAGGTTCGGGTCTTTCTCCATGACGTCGATGTCTGCCGGGCGCGGGTAGCCGCTGACCTGACACTCGCCAGCCTTGAGCTTCTGCAAGCGCACGGCGGCATCGGGTGTGATCGAGAAAATCAGGTTATCGAGTTTCACGTCCTCGGGTTTCCAGTAGGCCTTGTTGGCGGCGTAGCGGATCTGCGAGTCCTTTTGATAGCGCTTGAACACGAACGGGCCGGTGCCGACCGGTTTCTGGTTGAGGTCGGCGGCTTTACCTTCCTTTAACAGCTGGACGGCGTATTCGGCGGACTGTACCGAGGCGAAGCTCATGGCGAGGTTCTGCACGAATGCGGCGTCGATGTTGTTCAGGCTGAAGCGCACGGTGTGGTCGTCGATCTTGTCGATGCTTTTGATCGTGGTGTTCAGGCCCATGTCGGTGAAGTACGGCGACTCGGCGGGGTAGGCTTTGCGGAACGCGTTTTGCGGGTCAAGCAGGCGCTGGAAGGTGAACAGGACGTCGTCGGCGTTGAAGTCGCGGGTCGGGGTGAAGTAGTCGGTGGTGTGGAATTTCACGCCGTCGCGCAGGTGGAAGGTGTAGCTGAGACCGTCCTTGCTTACATCCCAACTTGTCGCTAATCCGGGTTCGACTTCGGTGCCACCGCGTTTGAATTGGGTGAGGCGGTTGAAGACGGTTTCGGCTGAGGCGTCGAAGTCGGTGCCGCTGGTGTATTGGCTGGGGTCGAAACCGGCGGGGCTGGCTTCGGAGCAGTAGACCAGGGTGGTGGCGGCTTGGGCGGCTTGTGCGAGTGATGCGGTTGTAGCGAGGGCGAGAGCAAGCAGAAGTGGTTTGACGGTGGTTCTTTCCATGGAGTCCCCGTGGGTTTGGCGGCGGTGTTTTCCTGAGGGTAGCGTTGTTGGTGAGATTGACGGAAATATCCGTTTGTAAGGGAGACCCCTCTATCTCGGCATATTCAAGCTGGTTGTTGGCTTGGCGGCCTTCTAGCCGACCAAGCTCTTGCGGATTGAGTACATATCCGTTGCT